>NZ_JYHN01000059.1:0-557812 GCF_000954015.1 Clostridium sp. FS41 | reverse complement strand
GCTTTCATTCTGCGGTCAGCCAAATTATGGAAATACCACAGAATATTCATTCTGTGGTGCCATGTCAACATATTTAAATAATTAGGACTTAGACTCCTTGTATTTTATAACAAAAACTGGATGGAGTCAATATACATACACTTATTTTTCTCAAACCAAACAGACCGGGAAGGAAAATATATGCTTGCCGGCCTGTTTGTGCGTCAAAAAATACAATTGTTGTTTTTTCAATATACGAAACATCCCCCCATGTCCATCTCAACCTTGAAAAATACTATGGAAGTACCGCAGAATGAATATTCTGTGGTATTTTTTCGTCCACCACAATGTTCATCCGGTTCATCACCTTTTCATACTGTTTTATGCTGGCTGCCACATAGATCCGCGTTGTTTCAATGGAGGAATGGCCCAGGATGTCCGCCAGATGAGCCAGGTTTTTTTCAATCGCGTAAAAACTTTTAGCAAACAGGTGACGGAAATTATGGGGAAATACTTTTGATTTCTCCACCCCTGCTTCCTGGCATATCTTTTTCATGGAATGGCATATATTGCTTCTGTCCAGACACCGTCCGCTCCTGGTCCTGAAAATACAGCCGCTTTGTATTTTCATGTTTTTTATATATTCTTTCAGCTTTTTAACAAGATTTCTTGGAAAAATAATCACCCGGTACTTTCCTTTCAAATATATTTCCGCTTTTCCCTGGTCCACTGCTTCCACAGTTACATAGGGAAGTTCACTGATTCTGATGCCGGTGCCGTATAGAACCTGCATAAGGAAATACATCTGGGTCTTTCCCTGGCGGATGGTGGTTTCCAGCAGCCGCTTATAATCGCACTCGGTCATCTCCCTCTTTTCATCCACATATGCCTTTCTTTGGACCTTCAGGAATTTGACTTTATACATCTCCATGTTCATATATCTTAAATACGAGTTCACTGCTGATAATTTTCCGTTCACTGTCTGTGCCCTGCACTGTGTGCTTAGATACTGCCTATACTGTATGAGCATTTCTTTGTTTATTTCCCCAAACTTCCCAGCATCCATAAAATCCAACATTTCCGCTGCATCATGCAGATATTTACTGATAGTGGCATCTGATTTCTCCTCCATCTGCAGATAATCCGCAAATTCCTTTATAAGCCTTTCCCTTTCCATAACAACCTCCGTTTCATGGTCGTGTACTCCCAAAGTCTCCTTAGCATCCTGCTTTACGAGAATACACTAATCTTTTAATATGACCTTTTTAGTTTCTTTATTGTAAGGTATATTTATTCATCAAAAAACCGGGGGGTTATTTTCCGGTATGTTTCGGAATCAAAAAACCGCATCCACAACATTTCCTGTGAATACGGTTTTTTGCTTTTTTTATTCTGCTTATTCTGCGGGTGATATCAGAAATCGGATATTAGGGAAGACTGAAAATCCAGTCGGCAATGTCCTTGATCTCCGGGTTATCCTTCTCCTACCCCAAAAATCTCCTCAACACCCGGTAAAGTTCTTCCATCTCAAGAGGCTTTGCCAGATACTCGTCTATCCCGGCTTCCATTGCCTTTTTCCGGTCCTCCGCAAAGGCGTTTGCGGTCATGGCTGTAATGGGGGTTGATACTCCCAGGCTGCGTATGCGGCGGGATGCTTCATATCCATCCATCCGCGGCATCATAATATCCATAAAGATAAGGTCATACGTTCCCGGGCCCGTCTTTTCCATGGATTCCATGATCTCCACCGCCTCCAAGCCATCGGAGGCAGTGTCAACCGTGAGTCCGGCGTGTGACAAAATGGTGGCCGCGATCTCCCTGTTCACTTCATTGTCTTCAACCAGCAGGACTCGCTTGTCATTGTAAAGGGGCGCTTCTGATCTCTCCTTTTCTGTTTCAGCCGGACAGGTATCGATCTCAAGGCGGAATGAAACCGTTATCTCAGTCCCCTTTCCCAGCTCGCTTTCCACCTGGATCTCCCCGCCTATCATATCCACGATATGCTTGACAATAGACAGTCCTAAACCGGTTCCTTCCAGCTTGCTGTCCGTGCTGCTGTGCTCCCGTTCAAACGGCTCAAACAGCCGCTGCTGGAATTCTCTGCTCATGCCCCTTCCATTGTCGCTGACCTTCAGCTGGTATGCGGCCATATTTTCCTGATCCCATTCCTGTTCCGTCAAGCTTACCCTGATCCACCCGCCGGCTTTTGTGAATTTTACAGCATTGTTGATCAGGTTCATGGCAATGCGGTTTAAGTGATCCCCATCCCCGATCACGTGGTCATGGAGGAGACCGGACATGTCCATCTCAAATCTCAGCGATTTGTCTTTGGTCTGCTGCTCCACGATACCGGCAAGTCCGCTTAGCCTTTCTGTGATCTGAAAGGGTGCCCTCTTCTCGGTAAACTTCCCCTTCTCGATGGCGCTCATATCCAGAACATCATTGATAATGGCAAGCAGGTGGATGGAGGATTTTTTGATCTGGCGTACGCATCTTCGCATTTGGTCCACATTGTCCTCTTCCATCCCGGCAATGGTAGCCATCCCGATGATCGCGTTCATGGGAGTACGGATATCGTGTGATACATTGGCCAGGAAATCGGTCTTGGCCTGATTGGCTATTTCCGCATCATGCAGGGCCAGTCTGAGCCTCCGGTGATACCGTCTCTGCACAATAGTGGCTGTACATAAAACCGCGATTACGGCCAGAAAGAGGAACATGGCCGCCATCAACTGGGGAAACTCGTAGAACAATCTGGTGAGACTCATGGGACGCTCTCCGAATTCCGTATTCCTCCAGGTTACATTTTCCAAATAATAAGCATCCAGGCTGTTTACGCCTTTATTCAGAATCGTAAGCAGATTGGAATCCAGATGATGACCAACGCCAATACTGAAACGTTCATAGTGGGATGTGAGCACGGTTGCCAGTTCATTGTGTACATCATCAAACACAAACCGTTCCGCCTGGAAGGTATATGTATAGTAACCGTCCGCCTTTCCGCTGCGCACCGCATTGAGGCATTCTGCCACCGAGTCAAAATAAAGGACCTGGGCATCTCCCACCAGTTCAGGCAAAACCGTGGTAGCTGCAGCGCTGGGGCCAATGGTTGCCACCCGTTCCATTGTCCCGTGAAAATTTTTGCGGACGACCCAGGAAAAATCAGTTAATAAATAACTGTCGGTAATCTTCATCCCCATGGATTCCGCCCTGGAGAAATCGTCATGAATGTCCATACACAGATCCGCCTTATGTGAACTTAGCAGGTCCACATACTCTGGGCGGCTGGCTGTCTCTATGATCTCATAGCGGATGCCTGCCCTCCTGGCTATCTCGGCAAACAGTTCCGGCATGATCCCCCTCGCCGTTCCGTCCTCAAACCAGGAATATGGATAGCGGTCCGGGTTCATTGCAACTTTAAACACAGTGCCCTTCTGGTCGTTTAAAAACTCCCGCTCCTCCACTGACAGATGAAGCTGCTCGCCCATGCCTCTCTGATAGTATTTACTGTAAAGTCCATCCCTCCATTTAGGCGAATCCATATCCAATTTCTCAATAGCATTGTTTACCATGGACAGTATGTGGGAATCCCCTTTTTTTACCATCACATAGAAGGGAACCGTTTCAAACACATTTAAAATCCATTCATCTCTTAATGTCCTGAGATTACTGGTCAGGGCAGCGTCTATCCTTTGGTCTTGAAGGGCATCTGTCAATTCCTGTTCCGATATGAAATACTCAGGGACGTAGCTGAATCCATGTTCCCTGGCAAAATCTGCAAAGCGGTCATTTCTGCTGTTGTCAGCGATCATTCCCACACGGATTCCGTCATAGGTGGTGTAATTACCTGCCACCAGTCTGTCGTTGCCGGCTTTAACCGTTAAAATGGTGCTGCTGGAACCTATGTCACGCTCTGAAAAATCAAATTTTTCCAACCGCTCAGATGTTTTCTCCGCTGATGTAAGAAGGTCAAGTTCACCGGCCTCCAGCATCTCAAGCATCTGGGACCAATTCTTTTCATATCCTGTATATTCGTAAGTGACGTTTTCATATCGGGCCAGCAGCTGCAGGACCTCATAACCATAGCCGCTTTTATTTCCCATGTCATCCATCTCATGATAACCGTCATATTGAAAGAAACCAACGCGAAGCATCTCAGGGTTACTGTTTTTCTGTCCATAAGATACCGTAGGTATGGCCAATGCCATAAATACGGTACATATCAAAACCATGATCAGAATGCCTGAATGTTTTTTCATCCGCCCTCCATCTATCTGAATTCCTGCATTATTTCCTTAAATCAGTATAGCATAACCTGGGGCAAATACAAATATTTTTTTGGTGCAGGAGTTGTATGTGATGAGCCGTATAACATAGAAAGCCTCCGGGGCAAATCCGCCGGAGGCTTTGGGATCTTTTATGATTGGTTCATTTCCTTTATCCTTTTTATGATATTCATTTCTTCCTGTGGAAGCACCTCCACAAAGGGGCGGCTGACCTTGTTGGTACTGTACAGGCCCATCTCCCGCAGAGCCGTCTTGCATGCGCTCTGATATGCGCCGGTGTCAACCATCTCCAGGAAGGTGCAGTACTCCATGATCCGATCCTGCAGGGCCATTGCCTTCTCATAATCTTTTTGGTTGTGGGCGCTCCAAATGCCTGTAAGCTCTCCGGGTATCACGTTGGCTATGGAGGAGACAGAGCCGTCCCCGCCCACACAGTATGAGGGAAGCGTACAGTAGTCTTCCCCATTTAAGACGGAAAACTCAGGATCGCCCTTCATTGTATGTACAAGATTGGTAAAGTAAAAGAAATCATCCCCGCATGCCACCTTGATTCCACAGATGTTGGGATGCTTTGATAAAGCCATCACAGTTTCAGGATCCAGGCTCAGTTTGGTTTCCCCCGGCTGCTGATAAATCCACAGGGGCACCTTTGCCTTGTCGGCAATTGTCTGGTAAAACGTAAGTATGGCCCTCTGGTCGATCCTTGAATAATAGGGAGGGGTAAGCATTACTTCGTCCGCCCCTTCCTCCTGGGCCATTTTAAGTAATTCCAGTACATTTGCGGTGGAACAGTCGCTGATCAGCGCCACAAGAGGCACCCGTTTTTTTATTGTGTCTGCAGCAGCTTTTATTAACTGCCTTTTCTGCTCAAATGTCAGGTTAGCAAATTCCCCTGTTCCGCTTGGGATCAGGAGGGAATCCACCTGGTGTTCCAGCAGAAACAGCAGGTGCTCCTTAAATTCATTGATCGCTATTTCGCCGTTGATGTCAAACGGCGTTAAGACAGGGACCATGATTCCCTGAAAATGTTTGCCCATAACTTCCTCCAATACATATTCGAGCACCCTTGGAAACTCCAAGAGTACGCCTTATTATGTCTGCAGCCGTCACTCCCCGATCACATAAGTGGCCCGGTGCTGTCCGGCGTCCGTATCAACCACGATCTCATATTTGTCAGCCCTGTAAATACTCTCTTCCAGGGATATCAGCCTGTCGTACTGGTCATAGACCCTGCCTTCCATACGAAATGCAGGGGACTTCTTTTTCTGATCCAGGAGCTTTGCATGCTCCTCATCCAGCAGCACCGCGTTATATGTCTCATGTGATTTAAGCACACAGATATCATACGTATCCTTTAAAAATGCGTACAGGGAATTCCCCTGATATAAATGAATGATATCCCTGCAGGTTTCCGTTGTAAAGTAATTTGTCTCTATGCTGTAGGGAATCCCGGCAATCTTCCTGACCCTTACAAGTTTATATAATTCCGTCTTAAAGGGAACTTCAAACCGTTTGGAAAGGAGATGATCCGCCTTGATCTGCTCCGCGGATATGAGTTCTATGGTGCTTTCGATTCCCATTGCTTTGAACAGTTCAGTCCCGCTCTGCAGTACCGTAATATTGTTGGAAATCTTTTTATCCGTCAAAAAGGTGCCCTTCCCCCTTTTTCTGACCAGCAGATCTTCGGACACAAGATTTTCCACCGCATTGCGCACAGTGATCACACTGACCCCATACTTTTCTACGATCTCCTTATCGCTTAAAAACAGATCGCCCGGTTTGTACTGGGTCATTACCAGTTTCCTTAATTCTTCCGTCAACTGATAGGTTAATGTCAATGGACCTTCCCGTTCTAACTTTTTCATAAGATTTATTATTCCTTTTTACATATTTTATTGGTAATATGGAATTCCCCGGCTGCCACACCTCTCATGGACGCCACCTGGTATAAAAGGATCTCCATAAAAAGCGCACCAGCCATCGCAAATCCTTCTTCCGCCATGCTGCCCACAAAGAAATGGGATCCAAAATCTATGGACTGATTGGAAACGATTACCACCTCACTACCATAATACTGCATTTCCCTGGCTAAATTCAATATCTTTTCCATATATTTTCCGTCACTGAGATATAAAACCGCCCGGTGCTGCTTAGAACAGATCTCAATGGGGCCATGTCTGAACCCGCCCACGGAAAATGCCCTTGCCGAGCATTGGGCCCCTTCCATGAAGATTAAAGCTGATTGTTGGGCAAGGGAAGCCGCGGCCGCCCCTGCACCGATAAAGTGGATCACGTCTGCGGGGGAAAGCCGCTGTGCCCACTGCCGGATCTCCTCTTTCCCTGTTTTCAGGAGTTCTTCCATGACGGGAATGGCTGAGTACAGCCTTTCTTCCAGTTCACTCAGATCTTTTCCATTGATCACGGATTCGATCATGTATAAGACGGCCATGGTGTTGGTAAAGGTTTTATTTGTAATGCTCTCTTCTGTTCCGGCATAGAGAAAAAGCGCCAGGTCGCTGTTTTTGGCCAAAACAGATCCTTCATTGTTTGTGATACCGATGATCTTTACCCTTCTTTTTATCTGTTCAAAGAGCCGGCAGATCTCAATGCTTTCTCCCGACTGGGAGATCAGCACCAGTACATCTCCCTCTCTCAGCAGCCCGGGCATTTCCAGCAGCTCCCCTGCTTCCAGCGCCGAGGCGCTTACCTGTTGGCTCAGGCGTCCAAGTATACAGGAAGCCACGTTCAGGGAAGTCCCCATTCCTGCGAAATATACATGGTTTCCCTGTGTGATCATTGCAGCCGCTTCCCTGACCGTCTCATAGCCCTCCTGTTTATAGATTTCCAAAAGTCCGGCCAGCTTTGACGGCTGTGTCATAACTTCCTCATAAAATCCAGTCATAATGTGTTTGCTCCTTTTTGTCCGTATAGTTTCCTTATCCCATTCCCAGCATAGAGGGAATCAGAAGTGACAGGGTTGGAATATAGGTGACCAGCATTAAAATCAAAAAGTTAACGCCATATAGAGGAAGCATGGCCTTTGAAATTTTTTCCACCGACATATGACTGATCCCGGATGCCAGATAAAGACAGGAACCCACCGGCGGGGTTATCAGTCCCATGATAAGGTTAAAGCACATAAACACCCCAATGTGGACAGGATTCATCCCCATCTGTGTGAGCACCGGGAGAAGGATGGGCGCCAAGATCGTAACAGCAGGCGTTGAATCCATAAAGGTACCCACAAACAGTAAAAACACATTGATGATCAGCAGAAGGAGGATCCGGTTGTCCGTAATATTCAGCAAAATGTTCACCACCATCTGAGGAACCTTTTCCTGTGTCAGGATATAGGCAAAGATAGTGGATGCGCTTAAAATAATCATGACAGACCCCACCGTCTTGGCCGACTTCCAGAAAATCCCCGGCAGATCCCTGAGTTTCAGTTCCCTTGACGCCAATCCAAGGATAATGGCATATACCACGGCCAGTACCGCGGATTCCGCCGCTGTCACCACACCGCCCACAATACCGCCGATAATAATAAGCGGCAGGATCATGGTGGGAATGCCTTCGATCAAATATTTCAGGCAGGTTTTCCAGGGGAGTTTTTCACCCACCGGAATGTAATCTTTGTATTTCCTGCTTTTTCCAAGATAAAAGACATACACCATCTGCCCCAGCCCCAGTAAGATTCCGGGGATCAGGCCGCCCATAAACATTTTTCCGATGGAAACGCCTGTGACAGATCCGTATATTACAAAGAGCAGGCTGGGAGGGAT
The DNA here is from genome assembly GCF_000954015.1 of Clostridium sp. FS41. NCBI lineage: Bacteria > Bacillati > Bacillota > Clostridia > Eubacteriales > Clostridiaceae > Clostridium > Clostridium sp. FS41. The sequence goes on along the minus strand of NZ_JYHN01000059.1, from coordinate 549,765 downwards.
GATGGCCCCAATGGTAGAGGACGCCACGGTGATCGCAACGCTGAAATCCTTTCTGTAGCCCTCCTCTGTCATGGCCGGGATCAGCACGGAACCGATGGCAACCGTATCCGCGGTTGCCAGGCCCTGGACGCCGCCAAAAAGCATGCTCACCACCACGTTTACATAGGCCAGCCCTCCCTTAAAGCGGCCCACAACAGCTCTTGCCACATTTACCAGCTTCCGTGTCAGCCCCCCGGTATTCATGATCTCACCGCAGAGAATGAACAGAGGAAGGGCAACGAACAAAAAGCTTTCCAGGGACACGGTCATTTTCTGGGGAATCAGGGTCAGAGGCTGTCCGTTGGAGATCAGATAGGCAAGGGAAGACAGCCCAAGGGAATACGCAATGGGCATTCCGATGACCATCAGCAGCAGAAAGATCAGAAACATAACCGCAATATTCATTCTTTGTCCTCCTCTCCCGGCTTGACTATCAGTGACTTTAAAATGTTTCCGATCTCCAATACCGCATTAAATATAATGATTACATTTGAAACAGAAAATGCTAATGAGACATAGCCCAAATTCATACGCAGGATGGAACTTTTTTTATTCCACATATTTGCAATGATCTCCTGGTTCGCCCAGAAGCCCACCACACAGAACATGATCAGCAGCACCTGCACCAGGATCCTTGCCGTCTTTTTCATGTTTGGTGAAAGCTTATCCACCACAATGGTGAGCGCGGCCACCTCATTGTCCCTAAGCCCCATGCAGCATCCCATAAAAACCAGCCATACCAAAAGATAGGTCACCAGTTCCTGGGCCCACGAAATGGAAAATGAAAATACATACCGGGATACCACCTGTGAGAAGGATAAAACCACGATAACCGCCAAATCCACTGAGATAAACACGCCGGTTATTTTATAAATAAAATCGCTTAGCTTTTTCAGCATCGTATCTTCCTCTCATCATCTAACGGACACTGTTGATTGCATCTATGTACTTCTGGCAATCGGGGTAATCCTTTACCAGATCATCATATACACCCTGCACTTTTTCCAGGTATGGTGCCGTATCTTCCACCACTGAATATTCTTTAAAGGCATTGGCCTTTAAGTCTTCCAGTCCGGCTTTATTCTGGTCCCACCCTGCTTTTACAACACCCGGCAGATCCTCTTTCAAAATGCTCTCCACCGTATTGCGGGTTTCCTCATCCAGCGCATCCAGAGACTTTTTGCTGACAATGCAGGTCTGGGTGGAGGCAAACAAAGGCATATCCGTATAATATGGCGCAACCTCTGCAATAGAAAGGTTCTTGAAGGCAACACCGTCATTCATCCACGCATCCACCACTCCTGTATCCAGGGCTGAATAGATCTCGCTGTATGCAACGATCATGGGATTGGCTCCCAACGCTTCCATGGTCTTGATCTGGATGGGGGAATCCATAACTCTCCATTTTAAGCCTTTAAAATCGTCCGGGGAGTTGATCACCTTTTTAACCAGATTAGGCTGCCTGTATCCGATGATCCCCATATAATACATTTTCAGTCCGTCATCCTCCAGTTTTGCGTACATCTCTTCCGCTTCCGGAGTCTTGGCAAACCGGTCCGCGTGTTCATAGGAATCAAAGATAAAGGGAAGGTCCCCCACATTAAATGCATCGTCATACCCTGCCAGCAGGGAGGCGCCGATCTGTGCCGCGTCAATTCCCCCTGTCTGCAGCATGGACAAAAGGTCGGATTCATTTCCAAGCTGTCCCAGGTCATATATCTCTACTTTTATCTTACCGCCGGTCTCCTCCTCAACACGATCCCACATGGCTTTATAAGCTTCCACATAAGGAGTCCCCTCCGCGTCAAAACAACTGAATTTCCATGTCGCCCCTTCTGTCGGTTTAGATTCATCTGTTTTAGATTCATCCGCTTTTGTCTCAGCGGCAGCGGTCTGTGTCTGTACCGCAGCCGCGGTGGTTTCCACCTTTACATTCTGCCCGCACCCGGACAGCGCCGCCATTGTAAACGCCATTCCTCCCACGATCATACCCGCATACTTCTTCATTTTGTACCCTCCTGTAATTTGTTGTGTTATTAGAGATACTGTGCTATAATAAGATATCATAACCTTATAAACATATAATATTATAAGTATATAATATTTGTCAATTGTTTTAGGAGAATTTGTATGAAAAAAACGGCTTTTATTGGATTTGATGGTTATATTGACCAGATTTTAAGGCCTATTTCTTCTGTACAGGGCCGCAGCTATGATTATTTCACCACCATCAGCGACATGGGACAATACATAATAGGAAAAGGCGGGAAAAGCTGCTCCATCCAGCTGGACCGGGTTTCCAGCCGGCTAGGCGGCAATGGTCCGATCTTTGGACGCACCTTAAAACAGATGGGAATTAATGTGAAACTGGCAGGCATGTTTGGAGCGGATACCATTCATCCTCTTTTTGCGGAGTCTTTCTCTCCGGAAGAATTATGCTCTTTTTCCGATCCCATGGAAACACTTGCGCTGGAATTTGAGGATGGGAAAGTGATGATGTGCCCCACGGCGCCCGACCTGAAAAAGCCCCTTAAAGCATTGCTCCAAGGGGCTGACCGCTGTGGATTTTCCTTAGAAGATGCCCTTGCATCCAATCTTCTGGCCTTTCTCAATTGGGGCGAGGTCTACTTTATGCAGACATTGTGGGAGGAAATCTTCTGTGAGTATTTTTCCCAATTAAGAGAGGACACGGTGAAGGATGAACAGGACATCATATTTTTTGACCCGGCCGATGTCTCCTCCCATGATGAAACCAAGATCCGGGCCATGCTTAACACCATGGAAACATATGGAACCTGCCGTTACGCGATCCTCAGTGTCAATGAAAATGAGGCCCTGCAGATTGGGAAAAGGCTGTTTGGCGCATCTGATTGCGGTCAGATCATACGCTTGCTCCAGCAGACCTTCCGGATCCCGGAGATCGTTGTCCATTCCAATAAAGTTACGCGTTCCCTGGTCCATGGAAAGGAGTACCTTATCCCAACCCTGCATGTGGACCATCCTGTGATCTCCACCGGTGCGGGCGACAATTTTAACGCAGGCTACTGTTATGCCAAATTAAAGGGATGGGCGCCTGAGAAGTGCATCCGCACCGCGCACCGGGCCGCGTCTTTTTACATCTCACATGGGTATCCTGTGTCAGGAGATGTCCTGGAACCCGACTGTGAATAAGAACAAGGGGACACCGCCATGTACCAGGCCAAGAAAAGCGGTAAAAGCACATGGAAAATCCTGAGGAACCGAACCGGTTCCCCAGGATTTTTTCACTTTATATTCTCTTCCAACATTTCACTTAATGTCCGCCAGCCCAGCACCGCACATTTTACACGGGCAGGCATATGGGAAATGTCCCGCAGGACCGAGGCCTCCTCCAGGGCCTGAAGTTCCTCCTCCTTTGCCGTTCCACGGATCATGCTGAAGAAATTTTCAGCCAGTTCCACGGCCTCCTCCTTCTTTTTCCCGATCACCAGATCCAGCATCATATCCGCGGAAGCCTGGGACACAGCACATCCGTCCCCAACAAAAGCGCCGTCCCGGATCACGCCCTCCTCCACCTTCAGCTTGAGCCAGATGTCATCCCCGCAGCTGGGGTTCACACCCTCCAGCACCAGGTTGGCGTCCGGCAGGTCGTGCTTGTGGGCGGGACGGAGGTTGTGCTCCGTCAGTATCTCATTGTAAAAATTCCTATTCTCCATATCCCATTTTCCTCCTGATCCCGGATACACTTCTTAAAAATGCGGCAATCTCCTCCTGGGTATTGTAAAAACAAAGGCTGGCCCTGGTTGCGGAGCTGACCTTCAGATATTCAAACAACGGCTGGGCACAGTGATGGCCTGCGCGGACAGCGATCCCGTCAGAGTCCAGAATGGCACTCACATCATGGGGGTGGACCCCATCTATGGTAAATGTCAGTATGCCGCAGTGCTCCTCCGGTTTCTCAGACCCTAATACATGTACATGGGGAATTTGCCTGAGTCCTTCCAGAGCCGCGGTGGTCAGGGCTGATTCCTGCCTGTGCACCTCATCAAAACCAATGGTTTTAAGGTAATCCATGGCTGCCGTCAGCCCCCACGCTCCGGCTGCATTGACCGTGCCCGCTTCAAACTTATGGGGAACCGGAGCAAATACGGCGTTGGTCCTGGTAACGGAGTCGATCATCTCCCCTCCGGTGAGAAAGGGCGGCATTTCCTCCAAAAGCGCACGTTTTCCGTACAGTACTCCGATGCCCATGGGGCCCATGAGCTTGTGGCCGGAGAATGCCAGAAAGTCCACATCCAGCGCCCGGACATCGATGGGCATGTGGGGAGCGCTCTGGGCCGCATCCAAAACCACCACGGCTCCATGCTTCCTGGCCATGGACACGATCTCTTTAACAGGATTGACGCAGCCCAGCACATTGGACACATGGGCGATGGCCACCAGTCTGGTATGGCGGGAAAATGCCTGATCCAGCCTTTCCTGAGTGATCCTGCCGTCCTCCTCACATTCAAGGAAGCGCAGGCTTGCCCCTGTCTGCCGGGCTGCCATCTGCCATGGAAGCAGATTGCTGTGATGCTCCATCACGCTTACCAGGATCTCATCTCCGGCCTTCAAATGGGACAGCCCGTAGCTGTAGGCCGCCAAATTCAGGCTCTCCGTTGTATTTCTGGTAAAGATGATCTCATCTGCCGATGACGCATTGATAAACCGCCTCACTTCGTCCCTGGCCTTTTCCAGCCGGTCCGTGGCTTCCAGGCTCAGGGCATAGAAACCGCGCATGGGATTGGCATTGTAACGCTCATAGAAGTCACGTTCCGCCTGGATTACGCAGGAAGGCTTTTGGGCTGTGGCCGCGCTGTCTAAATAGACCAGCGGATTTTCCGCTAAAAGAGGAAAATCATTGCGATACTGATTTTTATGATTCATTTCCTATTACCTCCTCTAAGTAATCCTGTACCATTTGTGTGGCCGGCCCGTCCTCCATCCTGCGGCAGACAGCATCCAGCCTGGCCCGGGTGATCATTTTATTGGCAGCCTGCCGGCTCATACCTCTGGAACAGAGATAAAACAGCAGTTCATCATCCAGCCTGCCAATGGTAGCGCCATGGCTGCCCTGGACATCTTCCTCGCCGCAAAGAATCAGGGGTATGGTCTGGTTGACTGCGTCCTCACCCATCAGCAGCACATCCTCCGTCTCCTCGCCTTCTGCTCCCACGGACCCGGCCTTAAAATCAATGGTGCCGCGAAAGAGTTTAAATGCCCTGTCAGAAAGCACACCCTTGGCCCGGGTCCGGCTTTTAGACTTTTCTCCGCAATGGTCCGCCACATAGTTCATGTCAAAATGCTGGCCGTCCCTGCCCAAATATCCCACATCCACATTTAAACTGCTTTCCCTGCCGGACAGATCGGTCCGGCAGCCCGCATAGGTCTTATCGCCGCCTAAAAACATCTGGATCACCTCCGCAGAGGCGCCTGTGTCACAGCTTCCGCCTATATCATTGAGCATGGTATAGCCGCTTCCCAGAAGCTGCATCTGGATCAGGCGAAGCCTGGCATTGGCCTGCACCCTGAACCGGGTCTGCACCGCCGCCAAACCTCCGGCTTCAGGCGCGGAGGTAAAATCCATGACAACGGTCAGCATTTCCCCTTCCCTCACAAGGATCTCCACGGGCTGGAAACTTTTTTTCCCGTCTCCAAAGACAAAGTGAAGAGCTGCACGCCTGTTATCCTGGAATGCCCCGGACCCGGATCCGTACTGAGATCCGTACTGAGATTCGGATTGAGCTGCAGACTGAGCTGCGGACTGGATCCGTATGGGGGAAACATTGGCCTCCCTGGCCAGACGGTCCATATCTGCGCCCATTCCTGTGGCGATGGCTGAGAACTCCTTTTGCCAGGACTCTGTTCCCGTAACTTCTTTTGCAATCCCTTCTGTTATGACCGTGTGTTCATCTCCTGCTTCTATCTGCTTCAGGCTTGCCTCATTCATGTCCAGCCAGTTCCATGTCCTGGCAGGGAGCCTGTTTACTTTTAAATTTAGTCCAAGTCCCATAGGGGACCTCCTTTCCGCTTTCCGGGGAAAACCTGCGATCCCATCAAGCCTGTCAAACGTATTGATCTTATCGCTCCCATTACCCTATACTCCCATTCATCTCCAGCCGGATCAGGTTATTCATTTCCACTGCATACTCCAGAGGCAGTTCCTTGGATACATTGTCCGCAAAACCGCTTACGATCAAGGCTCTGGCATCCTCCTCACTCATTCCCCTGGACATAAGGTAAAAGACAGCTTCATCGCTGATCCGTCCGATCTTTGCCTCATGCCCGATATCCGCGTCCGGGGTCCGTATATCCATGGCGGGGATGGTGTCCGACCGGGAGATCCGGTCCAGCATCAGCGACTGGCAGGAAACAGCGGCTTTGCTGTTTTTTGCTCCCTTGGCCACCACCACGGAGCTTCGGAAGGTGCTTACGCCCCCGCTTTTGGATATGGATCTTGTATTTATGTAGGAGGTGGTCTCCGGAGCGGCGTGGACCACCTTTGCACCGGTATCCAGGTTCTGTCCCTGTCCCGCAAATGTTATCCCTGTAAATTCCATCCTGGCGCCGCGTCCCTTTAAGATACTCATGGGATAAAGGTAAGAAACATGGGATCCAAAGGAACCGGATACCCACTCAATGGTCCCTCCTTCCTCCACCTGGGCACGCTTGGTATTCAGGTTGTACATGTTCTTTGACCAGTTTTCAATGGTGGAATAGCGCAGCTTTGCATTCCTGCCCACAAACAGCTCCACACATCCGGCGTGGAGGTTGGCCACATTGTACTTGGGCGCTGAGCAGCCCTCGATAAAATGAAGGCTGGCGCCCTCGTCCACGATAATCAGCGTATGTTCAAACTGCCCGGCTCCGGGGGCGTTGAGCCGGAAGTAGGACTGCAGGGGTATTTCCACGGTAACACCGGGCGGCACATATACAAAGGAACCGCCTGACCAGACTGCTCCGTGAAGGGCCGCAAACTTATGATCGGAAGGCTTCACCAGCTTCATAAAGTGTTTTTTCACCATGTCCCCATATCCGCCTTTTAATGCGCTCTCCATGTCCGTGTACACCACGCCCTGCTCCGCCACCTCCCGGCGCACATTGTGGTATACCAATTCCGAGTCATACTGGGCGCCTACCCCTGCCAGGGACTTCCGCTCCGCCTGAGGGATCCCCAGGCGCTCAAAGGTGTCCTTGATCTCATCCGGCACATCAGACCACTTAGCCCTCATACCGGTGTTGGGACGCACATAGGTGACGATATGGTTCATATCCAGGCCGTCCAGGGACGGTCCCCAGTCCGGTATATTCATGTTGTTATAGATCTGCAGGGACTGAAGGCGGAACAATTCCATCCATAGAGGGTCCTTTTTTTCCTTTGAGATCTGTTCCACAATGGCCGGACTCAGCCCCTCCTCAATGCGGTAGGAATCCCTTTCCTCATTCCGGATATCATATATGCTTCTGTCTATATCATCTACATATGTTTTTTCTTCCATCGCTGTCCTCCATCCTTTCCGGGCACAGGGAATTCTGGTCCGCCTCATCCAAAAATTGTTCAAACCCCATCCGGTTGATCCGTTCCACCAGGGATGCGTCCCCTGTCTTTACGATCCTGCCATCCACCATGATGTGGGTCTTATCCACCTGCAGGGATTCTAAGATCCGGGTGCTGTGGGTAATGATGAGCAATCCTCCGTCCCGGTCCTTCTGGTACTCCTTTACACCCTGGGACACGGTGCGGACCGCATCCACATCCAGGCCGGAATCCGTCTCATCCAGGATCGCCAGGCTGGGCTTTAAGAGCAGCATCTGAAGGATCTCCGCCTTCTTTTTCTCACCGCCTGAAAAACCTGCATTCAGGTCCCTGTCACCATAAGCCCGGTCCATCTGCAGCAGCTCCATGGCCTTTTCCAGCTCTTTTCGGAAGTCCCAAAGCCGTACCCTGGCTCCCCTGCGCTGTTCCATGGCATTGCGGATAAATGTTCCCAGCGTCAGCCCGGGAACTTCCACAGGGTTTTGAAAGGATAGGAACATCCCTTCCCTGGCACGTTTGTCCGGCGCCTCCCGGGTGATCTCCTTTCCCTGAAACCGGATCGCTCCCGCCGTCACTTCATAGCGCGGGTTTCCCATCAGCGCGTAGCCCAAGGTGGATTTTCCAGCCCCGTTAGGCCCCATGAGTACGTGAGTCTCCCCTTTTTTGATCTCCAGATCGATTCCATGAAGAATTTCTTTATCTTCCACATGAACAGACAGTCCTTTTATTTCCAGCAATTGATTTGACATAGTTGTCCTCCATCTCCCGCTATTTTCGTTTTATTATATTAACCTACTAATTCACTTGGTTTATAAACATCATAATATTATAAACCTACTTTGTCAATAGGTTTATAATTATATTTGCTATTGATATTCCTATTTCCCCTGTTGTATAATAGGAATATAAGATTTGGATCATCAGAGGGAGGGATATGGAATGATCATTTCCACAAGGGGGCGTTATGCACTGCGGGTCATGCTGGACCTGGCCCAGCAGACAACGGACCGGTATGTTCCATTAAAAGAAATTGCCAACCGCCAGGATATTTCTGAAAAGTATCTGGAGATCATACTAAAGGTGCTGGTGAAAAATCATCTGCTCACCGGTCTGCGGGGAAAAGGCGGCGGTTACCGCCTGACAAAGGAGCCCGGCGAGTATACCCTGGGTGAGATCCTGCGCCTCACAGAGGGAAGTCTGGCGCCCGTGGCCTGCGTGGAGGAATCCTTTGGGGAATGCTCCCGGCGCGAAACATGTCTTTCCCGCCCGGTGTGGCAGAAGCTGGACACATTGATCAACGATTATCTGGATGGGATCACACTGGAGGATCTGATCCATTCTCCGTGATTGGATTACTGCTGATCCTTCCGGAAAAAGCAAAGGTTAGCAGTCATGAAGACGCAGTATTTTAGATCAATATAAAGATGTGTTATAAAGCCTGAGGACAAAAATCCCCAGGCTTTTCTATATAACAAAACATAGCAAATGTTATGTTGATTTGGCAACCGCACATGGGGCGAAATGATCCTTTTACCGGAATCCGCGTGCTGCTGCAAATACCTACGAATACACATACTTCCGAATGGTACTGATCAGTCTTTCCACATCCACAGGTTTGGAAAGGTGGGCATCCATCCCGGCATCCAATACCTTCCTGACATCTTCCGTAAAGGCATTGGCGGTCATGGCAATGATGGGTATGGTCCCGGCTTGTTCGCAGTCCAGCTGTCTGATCCTGCAGGCTGCCTCACATCCGTCCATAACCGGCATGCAGACATCCATCAGGATCAGGTCACATCCGCCCGGCTGTAATTCCTGAAAACGCCGGACCGCTGCCTGTCCGTTGGGGACAATTTCGCATTCTGCGCCCGCTATGCGCAATAGTTCTGAGAGGATCTCGGCATTCAGTTCATTGTCCTCGGCTGCCAATACACGGATTCCCTGCAAGGGCAGATAGCCGGCCGCGGCGGCTTTTTGCCCTTCTCTTCCTTCTGTCCTGGGAGAAATGCTGCTTTCTTCGGAGACCTGTGACCGGAACCGGACTGTGAATGTACTTCCCTTTCCCTTCTCACTGTCCACTTGAATCACGCCGCCCATCAACTCCACCAGATCCTTGGTTATGGACAGACCCAGCCCTGTTCCCTGGATTCGGTCCACAACTGGATTGGACTCTCTGGAAAAAGGTTCGTACAGATCTTTTACAAAGTCCGGTGCAATTCCAATGCCGGTATCTTTGACCACAAAACAGATCTCCCCCTGATCATCGGCCCGATGTATTGAACTGCTGACCATAAAGTCAATCCGCCTGCCATCCGGTGTATATTTGACCGCGTTATTTAGTATGTTCATCAGAACCTGGGTGATGCGTATTTTATCTCCTGAGAAATACCGGTGTGCCATTGGCTCTATCTGTACATGGAACTCCTGTTTCCGTGCCTGTGCCTGGGGACGTATCATGGTATCCAGTTCATTCACCAATTCTAAAATACTGATCATGGAGATATTCAGCACGGCTTTTCCGCTTTCAATCTGGCTGATGTCCAAAACATCATTGAGCAATGATAACAGCAGCTTGCTGGAGTTAAGGATTTTTTCCGTATATTCCTGCACCCTCTCCTTGTTGGATGCCTCCCTCTCCAAAAGGGTGGCAAATCCTACAATGGCATTCATAGGCGTACGGATGTCATGGGACATGTTGGAAAAGAACTGACTCTTGGCCCTGTTGGCTTCTTCCGCTGTTTTCAGCGCCTCCTGTAATTCCTTTTGCTGCCTCTGCTGCTCCAGATAAAGGTCCGTCAGGTCGGTTCTGGATAAAAGGACCATCTGCTCATCTCGGTCATAATAGCGATACTCCAGTTTCTTTCTTGTGTAGCCGCGTATGGGATCCTCAACACCGCAGTAAATGACATGCTTTTCATATTGTTCCAGTTGTTCAATGACACGCTTCAGCCGCATTTCCCTGATCACATGCTCCCTGTCCCCGGGTACTACAAAATCATTGGCATATTTGACAATCTCCGTTGAGTAATCCAAACACTCCGATGGAGGAAGGGGGGTGCCCGACCGGCTGCCGCTGAACATGGTATAGCTGTTTTGTTTCACATCCAGATAAATAAAATAATCGCAGTTGTTATAAACGAACAGATTAATGATGCTCCTCAAAAGATTCTCCTGCTGATGCTCCTTGTTTTCTAATTCTTTTATCATATGTGTTCCTTTCACGGTTTATTGGAATCAAAATCCGGCATACAGCGGGCGCTCATTATCTGCCCGTCCCAGGACGCCTATGGGAAGCATCTGGGGACATAGGCTTTTACGTCAGCCTCCAGAACCTGCTTCCACTCGTTTGAAACAGCCAGATCATCCCCTTTCTCCAAATAAGTCTCGATCCTCTCCATTGATCCTGCGTAAATTTCATGGATGCTCCGCCCTTCTTCCTTGGCCCGCAGGATGGCAATCGGGTATCCCCAGGCCAGAAGTTCCCGTATTTTCCGGTAGCATTCCCGAATAAAGGCCATAGGACAGACTTCCTCAATAAAACGCATACACACATCGATCCCCCGGTAACTCTCCTGTTTTTTTCTCAAATATGCATACTTCTGTATATGGGCTTTCCTCTGTTCCGGCGCGGATGTATCCAGAACATGGAGCAGGACAGGCTGTATGGTCAGGGCCAGCATCTGCAGGCTCTCCATAAACAGGTGAAGCCCCTCACTCAGGTCGGGATCTGTAAAATCAATCTCCGCTGGTTTCATACAGGCCAGCGTCCCTTTTCCGTGAAAGGTCTCGGTCACTCCCATCTTGTTCAGGATCTCAAGGGCCCTGCGCACCGTATTGATGCCCACCTCATGCTGCTGTGCCAGAAGGGGAAGGGAGGGCAGATAGCTGCCCACAGGGTATTGCCCGCTGATGATCTCCTGTATGATAAAAGAAGCCACCGTATATCTCATCTGAGGCCGGTTCCGGTAAACATTCCAACGAAACGGGATCTGCTCTGCCTCTGTCAAAGAAAATTCTTCTCCGGCCCTGTTGATAAAATCATACAATTTGGCAACCGCATAATCGCGGTCCGCCTGAAAGTTTTTTAGAAACAAGGCCAAAGCCTCCTCCCGGGAAGCAGCCTCCTTCACCTGTTCCGGTGCATCATCCTCCGCCAGATAGGGAAACCCAAGATACCGTATGATCTCCGAGTAAAGGTTTGGCAGCAGATGATTCCCCGTCCCTTCAAAAACCAGGGCGTAAAACCGGACAGCGGCGGATACCCCTCCGGAATGCGGGTGGAATAAATCATCCTTCAGGCAGTTCCAGTTGTCCTCACCCCATTTTCCCAGTTCCGACTCAATAAGCTGGGACAGCATAAGTCCGCCGGATGCAAGAAGATCTGCGATCCCATCCCTGCGCATCACAAAATACTCCGCCATGTTCCGGCGGTATTTTTGTAAATTTGCTTTATAGACAACCCTTGCCGGCTTCCGGTCCGTTATTTGGATATACCCCGCTTCCTCTAAGCGGGCCAGTGCAAAACGTACCGTAGCCATGGGCATTCTGAAATAGTTACATATTGTGGGGACAGGAGGCAGCAGGTCGTCATAGGCATAGAAACCAAACAGTATCCTTGACTCATAGCACTCATATACAATTTTATAGCGTTCACAATCGGTTCCCATATTCTTCTTCCGCCCTTCCCGTCCATCCTCTTACTTGTTCTTACTTGTCTCTTACGTGTCTCTTATTTGTCTCTTATTTGTCTCTATTCATCTTTGTTTATGGTTATTTGTTTATTCCCAGATCAGGCTCACCCGGCCGTCTCTTGCCGGGCTGATCGTACCTGCAGCCCGGATGGCCGCGGTCATCATCTCCTGGTTGGATCCAGCTTCAGGATACTCCTTAACGGGTCCGGTGATGTATTGTTCATCGATACATCCGGCTCTTGCCGCAACTGTGTACAACCTGTCATTGTCAAGAGCAGTGCCGTCAGCCAAGGTAATGCTGCGCACATTTTCATCCATATCCGCCCAGGGTGCGTACTCCAGCTTCAGCCCGGCAGGGGCATATAGAACATTGACCTGTGTTCCATTGATGACCGGGTGTTCCAACAGTTCCCGCAGCGCGGAGCCGGTGATCTGGTAAGTAGCCAGGTAATCCTTGGCGCCGGTCCCCTTAAGGATAAACCTCTCAGGATAAACAATGGGCCCCTGAAATATCTCCGCAAAATTGGAGCGGTAATAATAATTATTGGGCATTAAGGCAATCTCCGCACCTGTAATCTGCTGCATTACATCCGCCATATAGATGCTGGTCTCCAGTCTGGTAAATGCCTCCTTCGCAGTCCCAATGGGATCTTCCTCCAACAGCTTCAACTCGTCAATGGGCTTAAAATCATCAACCGCCTTTATCATTTCCGCCATGGCCATTTTACCCATTGTCCAATCCCTGAACACAGGAATATCATCATTGGACCCAAAGTAATCTGCAAAGAAAATGCGGCCTGATTGGATACATGTCTGAATATCCTCATAAGCAAAAACAGCCTTCTGCTGATAGGAGGTAAGGCTGCTGACGCCTGAAAAGGACTGGAACAGGGCGCTTTGCCCCTGGTCCGTGCTGAAGTAATCCAGAATATCCAGGAGGATCTGCTGTTTTCCCGTGTCCTCCATGGATTTTTTGGAGGCGGACAGTTTTGTCCCTGATACCATCTGCATCCAACGCTCTCCCGGTGTATTGGTGGGGAAACCGATGAAGTCGATCTCGCAGTCCGGCTGTTCCGATTGATAAAGGGCAACGATATCCAGGTTTGTGGCCATCATGGCGTATTCGCCGGCATATAAGCTGTGGCGGACCTCCGTGGCACTGGAGGAAAAATCCGCTTCCGTGATGATGCCTTTTTCATACAGTGTTCTCAATGTTTCAAATATAGGCTCCATCAGCCCCTCACAAGACGCCTCCTGCCTGATAAAGGCATTGTAATGGGTCTGTTTTTCCAAATCAGAGAAGACACTGTCATAGCTGAGCCCAAGGCCTATGGACTCTAAGGTGGTATAGTATTTCAGACAGGGAACAAAAGGGCGGATCCCGTTTGCGGCAATGGTGTCGCACAGCGAATAAAACTCTTCCAGGGACTCGGGCGCCGTCCATCCGTTCTGTTCAAACAAGGTCTTATTATAAGCAATGCCGATGACCGTATTGGCTGCTGGAATCTGGAAAAGCTTTCCTCCGATGTCCATGGCATTCAGTGAGGAAAGGTTGTACCGGCTGACAAAACTCTCTGCCGACAAGTCGTATAAAAACTCATTATCCGGTGCCGACCGGGTGGAGAGCATCAGGTCCGGAAGGGCATCAGCCCGGCTTTGTAAGGCCATATAGGCAATGGGATCCGATCCCCCAAGAGACTCCACAAAAATGATGTCCAGATCCGGGAACTCAGCTTCGATGGCATTTTCAAGAGGTGTTTCATCAAAAGCCTGATACTTCCCGATAGTGATGATCGTCTTACCGGCTTGCACCGGTGCATAGCTGATAATCTCATTGTCCGCAGTCAGATTCCAATAGCTGCCGGAATCTGATACGGGTGTTGGAGCCTGTTGGGAACATCCTCCCAACAAAAGCAATACGGCCGTCAGGGCTGCTGCTCTTCTTGCTTTTCTAAGACATCTGTTTTGCATCCTTTGTCCTCACTTTATATATAGTTTGAGTATCCGTTTTAACTCAATGATGTCCACGGGCTTTGCCAGATGCGCCTGCATCCCTGCATCCAGCGAGCGCTGTGTATCCTCGTCAAAGGCATTGGCGGAAAGCGCCACAATGGGGATCCTGCGGTCCGGACGGGCGGACGCACGTATCTGTCTTGCGGCCTCCAGGCCATCCATAACAGGCATCTGGATGTCCATCAGGATCATGGAATAGGAATCCGGAGAAGACTGCGTAAATTTGTTCAATACATCCCGGCCATTGACCGCGGTGTCAACCGCAAGGCCCAATTTTTCCAGCATCAGAGAGATGATTTCTCTGTTGATATCGTTGTCCTCGGCTACCAGGACCCTCCTGTCCTTTAATTGCTCCACAAGTCCTTCTTCATCCATCACCGGCCTGGAGGCGGCTGACTTGGGGGCCATGGGCAAGGGCAGTGAAATGGTAAAGCAGCTTCCATGCCCCAAATCACTTTCAACAAAGATCGTTCCATTCATCAGGGATACCAGGCTGTTTACAATGGAGAGGCCCAGCCCGCTTCCCACATAGGAACTGGTAAGTGAAGAATACTCCTGCTCAAAGGGTGTAAAGATCCGCTCAAGGAAGTCCTCACTCATGCCGATACCTGTATCACGTACCTTAAACCGGACCAGGCAGTATGTTTCATCTATGGGCTCCACCCGGTAGGACAGATGGATTTCCCCGCTCTCCGGTGTGAATTTTATTGAATTGGATACCAGATTGATCAGGCACTGGCGTATGCGCAGCGGGTCACCGATGAAATCCGTATCAATGGGGCTTTCCAGGTCAAGAAACAGGGACAGCCTTTTCTCCCTGGCAGGGTTCTCTTCCATCTGCATCACGTGGTCCAGCAGCTCCTCCATGTTAAACTGCCGGTTGCTGACAGTCATTTTCCCGCTCTCGATCTTGCTCATATCCAGCACATCATTGATCACAGAAACCAGATATTCGCTGGACATCTTTGCTTTCTTCAGGCAGTCTGTTACCAGACCCGGATCATCCGGGGAACCCAGGGCCAGTTCATGCATTCCTATGATGGCATTTAATGGGGTACGGATATCATGGGACATCTTGTCCAGGAAATCATTTTTCGCCCTGGCTTTTGCCTGCTCCAGGCTTACCGCCTGGTTCCGCTTGATCATCAGCACCAGGGCGGAAAGCACCAGGGCAGCCAGGAACAGCACCACTAGGGTAATAAGGAAAATAACGCTTCGCATCTGACCATAGGTGTCCTTTGCAGTGACCGAGATGGGAACTGCGATTATGATCCCGCGATTCGCATCTGTACTGACGCTTTGGATCAGCCATGTCATGTCCCGCATGAATGTGACAAACTGGAAGGACTGCCCCTGGGCTACCGCTGTTTTCAGCTGCTCCAGCTCCGTAAGGCTTACGCCTTCTTTTGCCATGATACTGTACAGGTTATACCCATTAAACAGATCATTGGCCTCCGTTGCATTGGGCCGCATCACGATCCGCCCATCGCTGTCTATCACATAGGAAGCCCCCATCCCATTGTAGAGGGGGATGGTAGCAATATCGGCGTATTCCTGCGCATTCACCGGCTTAACAAGGCCCGCGATCTCCTCCCCGTCCAGGGTTACGCCTTTTAATCCCAGGGAAAAAAGCCAAAAGTCCCCCTGTGTCTGTATCGTTGCAAAGGAAGACTCCACATTTGTCCCCTGAGAGACATTGATGCGCAGATCATCATCTTTAATGATCCACATTCTCCCGTCCATTGCCTGAAGATTTCCGGCTGCCGTCACCAGCAGGATATCACCGCTGCCGGAAAACATGCGGCGCATCTCCTCCCTGCTGGTCACTTGGGAATTTTCCAGCATGAAAGCCAGCTGCCTGGTCTCATCCGCGTAAGCGTCCTTTAGCATGGCCACCTTGTCGGAGAGAAGAAACCCTAACTGCTGCACTGCCTCCACCCGTTCATTCAGGATGGATGCATTTAATTTCTGGTAAGCGCGTATAAACAACAGTAAGGTGACCAGGACCCCTATGGCCAGGCCCATTGCCAGCATCCCTGTCAGGTGTTTTGATGGATTTGGGAATCTTTTCGTTTTTCCTAGCCTCACGTCATATTCCTTTCCCGGCTGCCTGCCAGCGTTTTGCCTAATGTTGTCTTCAGTACTTCTATATCCACAGGCTTTGCGATATGTGCGTCCATTCCTGCCTCCATAGCGGCCCTGATATCCTCCTCAAAGGCGTTGGCGGTCATGGCAATGATCGGGATCGTCCCGGCATCGGTACGGTCGGCGGACCGGATGACCCGGGCCGCCTCATAGCCGTTCATCTCCGGCATTTGGATATCCATAAGGATCGCGTCATAGGTTCCGGGCGCTGCGGCAAAAAATGCATCCACCACTTGTATCCCGTTTCCTTTAACCTCGGACCGCGCCCCGTACATCCGAAGGATCTCACACAGAATCTCAGCATTGAGCTCATTGTCTTCCGCCGCCAGGAATCGGCATCCGGCAAAGGGCCGGCCCGCCGGTTCCTCCAACTTTTCTGTTTCAATCCCCTCATCTTCCGGGGCCGGTGCGGCTTCGCTTTCCAACTCTACCGTGAAGACGGAACCCTTTCCCAGTTCGCTCTGTACGGATATAGTCCCATTCATCAGATCCACCAGTCCCTTGACAATGCTCAGACCCAACCCGGACCCCTCCACCCTGGACACCGCATTGCTTCGGATAAATGGTTCAAACAGCTGCGCCTGGGTTTCGCCCGACATTCCGATCCCGGTGTCGCTGACCGTAAAGCGATAGCATGCCTGGTGTTTCCCTTTTGCAGAGGAAAGCTCCTCCACAGAAAATCCTATGGTTCCCCCCGTTGGCGTGAACTTTACCGCGTTTCCCAGGATGTTGATCAAAATCTGGCTGATGCGCAGGGCGTCCCCATAGAAATACGGGGTATGTATCCTGCCGATCCGGACGTCATACCGCAGTCCGGCCTCATCCGCCTGAGTCTCGATGATCTCCGATACCTGTCCGGCCAGTTTGGGCAGGCAGATCCGCTCCCGGTTCAGTCTGATCTTGGCCTGCTCGATCCTGCTCATGTCCAGGATATCATTGATCAGGCTCAGCAGATGCTTGGAAGATGTGGCTATCTTCTGCAGGCAGCTTTGTACACGGTCGGGATCGCCTATATTGGCGTTTGCCAGGGTGGTCATTCCCATGATGGCATTCATAGGGGTGCGGATGTCATGGCTCATTGCTGACAAAAAGTCGCTTTTGGCCCGGCTGGCTTCCCTGGACAGCGACAACGCCCGCTCCAGCTCTGCTTTCGATGCCCGCTCTGCGGCCAGCATTTCCGTCACATCAGACCGCACCAGACAGACCGTCCGGTGGTTCTGGTCTCCCCACAATACATTGACCTGTTTGTACCGCAAACTGTTCTTCCACTGATAAGGCAGAACAAGATCATAGCCCTCCGGTTTTTCCTCCAGCTGATCCATCAGGGTTTCCAGGCAAAATTGCCGTTTTATGGCCTTGCGGTCCGCTGCTGCTTCGTAGTAACCTACCAAATTATCCAATACTCCGTTATAATCCGGTGCCGTATGGGGCGGAAGGTTCTCTAAAACCATCTGTCTGGTATACATGGAAAGACTGCCTGTGGAAACATCAATGAAACCTGCCAGTTCACAGGTATAGGCGATCACCCGCAGCAGGCGCTGCTGTTCCCGGATAGACTCTGTAATGTCTGTTCTGGACAGGCAGACCCGTCCCAGCCGAAGGTCAATGGGGGAAACCGTCATGTTCTTGGTCCTGATATCCCCATCATCATCAATCAGGGAGAAAGAAAATGTATAGGCGCCTTCCTGTTTCAGGCGCCGGGCCATCTGGTCCAGGTTCAGACTGTTCCAATATTGCTTGCGGTCCTTTGGAACGACCCGGTTCTCCATCATATATTCTGTCCACTGGGAGTGGTTTCCCTGTTTGGGAGGCACAAATCGGGCGTTGGCGTCCAGGGACAGGATCTTGTAGGTGTCCCGTGTCAGATCCAGATCGGCTGCAAAATCATAACCGGTAACCGAAAGCTGATGCAGGATCCGGTGAGAAACCGTCTGCTCCGTGATATCCCTTACCGTCAAAATTCCGGTAACATCCCCGCTGTCAGGTGTGGAAACCATGTGCATCTCAAATTGTATATACCGGCCGCTCTCCTCATGGGGCAGTTCCACATAGTATTCATTTGTATGTTCCAGTTCTCCCCGTTCAAAGGCGGCCAGGGCCGGTTCGCGCAGGTAGATATACAGGAATCCCTCTTGTTCCTTTTTATCTGGGATCAGGGTGGAAAGACCGGTGAAAAATTCCTCACGGACAGAGCCGAAGGTCTTTCTAAGGTCCATACCGGTCCGGTCTATGATCTCTATAATATAATCTTGTGTGATGTTGCAGTGGCCCAGCACCAGCGCGTTGGGATCAGATTTCTGATAATGCTGCAGGATCAGGTCGTTATACTGCTGCCGGACGTGGGCCCTTTCCTCCCGTTCTTTTGTCATATCACTGTAGACGGAATAGATCCTCCGCTCCCCGCCTCTGTGCTGAATGAGGGACAGTGTATTCTTGACCCATACATAGTCCCCGGAACCATTCAACAGCCGGTATTCGATCTCCCAGCGTTTCCTGCCGCTGGCAAGGTACTCGGACAACTGCTGCAGTGCATGCTCCCGGTCGTCCGGATGGACACCGGTCAGTGCATCTTTCCGGTAGAGCGCCCATGCTTCTTCCAAAGACATTCCAGTGGTGGCCGCAAGGCCTTCTGAGATATACTCAGGGACCATACTCCCATCCTCCTCATATCGGACCACAGCCACACCGCCGGGCAGATTTTTCAGCATGTTCTGAAAATACTGTTCCAGACGGTCACGTTCCCTGCGCATCTCAGCCTCCTCTGTGGCATCACGGATATATTTCACATAGGCCGGTATTCCATTCCAGTCTATTTCCCGAAAGTGTGTGGTAAAGATCTGGCCGGTATCTTTTATGATCATTTCGTGTTCTTTCCCGTCCGGCTTATGGCTTCTCAACGTACAGAATTCACATGGTTCACGTTTGCCGTGAAGCGCAGTATAGCACTTTTGTCCCAGACAGGAACGGTCTTTGGCAAACAGATCCTCGGACTCGTTTACATAGTACAGCTCATAATTGTCTTTTCCAATCACGTAAATGCCGTCCGCGGTGTCGTTGGCCATATTCTGGAACAGGCGGGTTTCCTCCGACATGCCTGTAAACACCGCATAGAATCTGGCTGTTTCGGTTAATGGACCCATGCGCCGGCCTCTCACATGCAGCCAGATCAGTTTTCCATTCCTGTGATACATCCGGTAGGAGATATCCAGGACTTCTCCGCTGAGCAGCGCCGCGGTTACAGAGTCCCTTACCCTTTCCCGGTCAAGAGGATAGACGGCAGAGAGGGGATCTTCACCCACCAGGGTGTCATACTCCTCTCTGCTGTGACCGGACATGGCCGGTACTCCGTCTGAATAAAAAACAGGGATCAGACGATTTCCCTCCAACCGGTAACTGGCAATCCCGCCGGGAATGGAATTCAACAACTGCTCCATCTCAAACTGCGCGTCCTTGAGGTCTGAAATATTGTGGAAAACACAGTGAAGCAGCGGATACCCTCCATCCTCGCCCATCCACTTGGCTTGGGCCCGGACCCACACCAGGCAGCCGTTACGGTGTTTTTTGCGAAATTCCATCACAGCCGTTTTGCGGCTTTTAATAATCTCCCTTGCCTTTGCTTCCACCAGTCCCAGATCTTCCTCATAGATCATAAGTGCCGCATTCTGTTGGACCAGATCCCTGTACTCTTCCACTGAGTAACCGGACAGGGCCGGAACGCCCTCGGAGAAATATACTGTCTCAAAAATATCCGAGACCCGGTAGATGGCAATGCCGCCAGGGATTGCGTTTATGATATTCTGGGTTTTCTCATTGGCCGAGACCAGTTCCTCCTTGAGCTGATGCTGTTCACTTACATCATCATAAATATTGTACAGCAGCTTTTTCCCGTTTTTCCAGGGCTTGGCTACACCTGTGGTGTGCAGCCAGCGGTACTCCTGGCGCTCATCATTCCACAGGCGGCACGTGTATTCCAGCCGCCCGTTATCCCGGAGCGCCTTTTGCACATGCCCGTTTAACACTGGAATATCGTCCGGGTGCACACCCAGATACGTCATTTCCCGCTCCGCCTGCCGGGCATGCTCCGGTGAATACCCCATGATGGCATAAAACGCAGGGTTATGAAAGACCGGCGTAATGCGTTCCCCGTCATACTGGTACACGCCCAGCCCGCCGGGAATACTGCTGAGGATTCCCCTCAGCTCTTCATTCTGCAGGTTGGCCCATTCCTCTTTCGATTTGTTCTCCGGCGTCCCGGATAAGGAGAGTTCCCCCATCATGCTGCGCGCCTCCTTTCCACTTTGACAAAAAACTCAGGCATCTTTCAGCTCCGATCTTGCCTATGACTCCTCTCTGCCCATTATAAAATCATACAAAACCTGGTACAGCCGCTCCGGTTCGATGGGCTTTGCCAAATGTGCGTTCATTCCGGCTGCTTTGCTCTTTTCCATATCGTCATCAAACGCATTGGCTGTCATGGCAATAATAGGAATGGTCCTGGCATCGGCATTACTCATATGCCGGATGTTTGTGGCTGCAGTGAGACCATCCATCAGCGGCATCCGGATATCCATCAGGATCGCATCATAAAAGCCCGGCTCCGCCTTGCTGAACATTTCAATAGCGCGGAGTCCGTTTTCAGCCGTGTCCACGGCAAATCCCCTGTGTTCCAAAAGGACAACAGCCACTTCTGTGTTGATGGCGTTATCCTCCACAAGAAGCAGGCGGCAGCCGGTAAAGTCGAACACGGCGGGCTTGTCCTCCTGATGGTTTTCCTCTTTTTCTCCCAGCGCCTTGGAAAAGGCGGAGATCAGTGAGGATTTAAACATCGGCTTGCTCATCAGCAGATTGACGCCTGCCCGCCTGGCCTCATGTTCAATGGCGACCCAGTCATAGGCTGTCATTATGATAATGGTGACCTCCGGCCCCGCAATTTCCCGTATGCGCCGGGCTGTCTCAATCCCATCGATGTCGGGCATCTTCCAATCCACCAGGATGATATCATAATATCTGCCCGATGCCCACAGTTGGCGGACGCGTTCAATGGCTTTAAGTCCGCTGTCCCCCCACTCCGCGGTGATGCCGATCTCCCTCAGGGTAGACACCGCGCTTTCGCATACGGCCACGTCATCATCCACCACCAGGGTTTTTAAATTAGAAAAATTATATGTCTGTTTTTTCTTGTTGTAACGAAGCTTTTCCTCCTCGGTGATCCCAAGCCGCACATCCACGGTAAACTCAGATCCGATTCCTTTGATGGACCGCACTGTGATCCTTCCGCCCATCAGTTCCACGATATTCTTGGAAATGGACAGGCCCAGCCCGGTCCCTCCATACAGGGAAGTAGTACCCATGGACTCCTGGGCAAACGGTTCAAACAGATGCGGAAGGAACTCATCCCCCATCCCAATCCCGGTATCATTGACAATGAAACGAAGTTCCGCTCCGCTCTTATCTTTTTTGCGAAGTTCTGCGGACAGGGTGACCTTGCCCTTCTCACCTGTGAATTTGATGGCATTGGACAGGATATTCAGCAGGACCTGCTGCAGCTTCATGGCATCCCCAATATAATAGTCATCCAGCACAGGGTCCGCGATACACTCGTATTCAACGCCCTTTGCCGCTGCCTGGGAATAGCAGATGGAATTGATCCCGCCCAGGAACTCCTCTGTAGGGATCTTTTCATTTTTCAGAAGCATTTTGCCGCTCTCGATCCGGCTCATATCCAGGATATCATTGATAAGTGACAGCAGAAAACGGGAGGCGATGCCGATCTTGGAAATACAGTCCGCTGCCTGTTCATGATCCCCGGATCCGATTGACTGCGCTGCTATGGCACTCATTCCGATAATGGCATTCATGGGGGTGCGGATCTCATGGCTCATACGTGAAAGAAAATCGCTTTTGGCCGCATTTGCCTGTTCTGCGGCTGCCAGAGCCGCACTTAGCGCATCCTTTTGCCTTTGTTCCTGCCGGATCACATCTGTCAGGTCGGACTGGGTCATGCATACCCGCCCCAATTCCTTACTGATATAGAGCAGCCGGAACCGTTTGACCCTGGCACAGCCATCCTGGATCAATTCCACGATAAAGGTATAGGAATCCTGCTGTGAAAGCTGCTGCTTCATATATTCAAAATCAAGTTTTTCCATAAACTCCCGCTGTCCGTCTTCATGAACAGCGGTTTGGGCGATCCGCCTGACCTCCTCCCCAAAATCACCCTGGACGGGAACCGTCATTTCCCAGTCACTGGACCGGCCCGCCAGCCGGTATTCTCCGGTCAAAAGATTGATCTCCGTTACAATATCATACCCCAGATTTGTAACACGGTTGAGCAGCTGCTCCTGTAATTTCTGCTCCGTAAGATCCAGGGTATAGAAAAAAGCAATGATATCTCCGCTTTCCATGTTCTGATGAAACCGGAAATTTGTGCTGCTCCAAAAGGCTCCACCGCCATTTCGTTTGCGGAGAAATTCAAAGTGGTAATCCGTCTTCCCTGCCGCAAAACTGGCTAACGCCTGCTTTCTGCAAAGGACGGTACGGATATGCTCACCATAACCGGGATCCACAGCGGAACCTGCCAGCTTTTTTATGGTTTTTTCATAGGAATCCCCCAGCGCAGCAATGGCGGTATCAGATGCAGCCATGTAGTTCTCCACCTTGTTCTGCGTGACATTGACACGGCCCTGGATGCTCCCCTTTGCCGAGGCTGCCTGAGCAAAATAGGCCAATTCCTTTTCATAAAGTTCCCGGACCCGTTCCTGCACCTGCTTTTCTTCGGTAATATCCACAAAAACGCCATAAAAATACTGCTCGCCGTCTTCCATGAACATCTGGGCTTTCAGGGATACCCATTTTACGATCCCATTCTTGCAGACTAACCGGTGTTCGTCCCGTATGGCGCCCTCGCGGCCCGTGTCCGCCGCGATCTTGCATTTCATGGCCTCCATATCCTCAGGGCAGACCACAGAGGACATCCGGTTCCCCAGGGCGGCAAATTCCTCCCTGGTATAACCTAAAAACTCATACAGGCCATCGTTTGCATCAGCAACCGTAAAGCCGTCATCAAACCGGCAGCGGAACACGGCGCCCGGTACATTATTATACAAGTGCATGATTTCAGCCTGGGCCTTTTTTTGCGCTGTAATATCAATGCACACCGACAGGATAGCCCGCTTGCCGTTCTCCGCTGTTGTCTCGCGGCCCTGGTCATGGACCCAGATGTAGGTTCCGTCCCGTTTCTTCATCCTGTATTCCACCGTATATTCACGGCCTTTGGCCATTTGGCGGACCACCTCCCCGTCCACCATGGACCTGTCATCCGGGTGGATGCAGTTTGAGACCATGCCGTGGATATCGGTAACAAATTCCTCCTCGCAGTCATATCCCAGGTACTCCAACATCCGTTTATTAACAAAATAAAACGGAAATCCCTCTTCCAGATACCCGCCCATCATGCCTCCGGGCAGGGAATCGTTAAGCAGTTCCTGACGCTGGCGGACGATGTTCTCCATAACCAGAGCACGTGGATAGTGCTCATCCCCCCGCTGGCTGCCTCCGGGTTCCGAAAACCACAGCGTGCAAAAACGCCAGAGCCCTTTGATCCGGACCAGGGTAAAAAATCCCCTCAGTCTCCAGCTGTACTGCGTATTGATGAGCGTTATCCCAACAGACAAGTTGCGTACATGGTCATTGAGTTCCTGCTCCTGATAGAGTGTGAGATTGACAGAAAAAGGCTCCGGGATTTCCCGGATGTCATGTTCCAGATATTCACGCATTTCCTGCAGTCCGTTGGCGAACTCATTCTCTCCCGTACCCACAAAGCAGACCTCATCCGCTAAAAAGGCATGGGCCTCCTCAGCGCTGCGATGCTCAAACCAGGCACGGCAAAATTCGAGCAGCGTCTCCCATGCTGTCATTGTACTCTTCATCTCTACCATCCTTTCCACATCCGGTTAATCGCCAACGCCTTTTGCATTTGTTTTGTACAGGACTTAAACGGCATGACGGATCATTTGTATTTTCAACTCATTTATGGAGTAAAATATCCTTTGTTTGATGATAAGAGGCAGGATAATCAGGAACCTGAATGGCCCGGCGAAATTGTATGCGGCGCAGCCTCTTTGAACCTCTGTCCATATTTGTTTATTATAGCATAAGCGCCTGAATCAGACAACATTCCTGTTGATAAAAGCTATCTTTTACTTCTCCTAATCCCTTGTACCCGAGTGACGGATCATAATATAACCATAGATATGCAACTCTGTCTATATTTGTATTTATTTGCTGTGATATAAAAAACACTTGAGTATAAAACCTCAAGTGTCAGCAGTTTCATCTATTCCTTTTCGCCTTTCCACCCGGCCAGCTGCGGCCTTCCCGCCACCAACAGTCCCCCTGCCAGCACCGCATGGTCCATGAGACTGCTTTCCACGATCTCATAATGTCCCCGGTCCGCCACAAAGGAATATTCATCCGTGTACTTCCTGATGCGCGAAAAGAGCGGTTCTCCCATCTTGGCAACACCGCCGCCTATGGCGATCCGGTCAGGTGCTGCGATGGCCAGCACATTGGCCAGACCAATGGAAAAGGTGGAAGCGGTCCGTTCCAGTTCTTCACGGCAGAACCGGTCATTCCTCCCCGCCCCCTCCGCCAGGTCCTGGCATGTGATCCTTCCGCCCTTTTTTGCAAGGACAGACCCGGCAGGGACATAGCCCGGAATATTCAGCCGTTCCTCAATGCTTTTCCCGGAACAAATCAGTTCCAGCCTGGTCCCGGCTCCCGGTACGGAGCACTCTCCCATCACGGCGCCTCTCCAGTCAGGAACCCATGTATTCCCCAGATAGCAGGCGCCGTAGCCTGATCCGTCATAATACCTGCGGTCGATATACAGTCCTCCGCCGATTCCGGTGCCGATATTTGTGTAGAAAAACCGGCTGCTCCCGGCTCCATTTCCCAGGATCAGTTCCCCGATCCCTCCCAGCACCGTATCGTTGACAATCACGGACCGCACATTAAAATGCTCCTCAAACCAGTCCTTCAGCCTGAAATCCTTCCATCCCGGCACCTGCAGGGAACACAGCACCCGGCCGGAACAAGACTCCAGAGGACCGCCAAACCCCACTCCAATGCCTCCCACCTCACACTCGTTCATGATCCGGCAGATATTTTCCCTGATCCAGGCCAGGATATCAGCGGCATTTGTCTTTTCGCCCAGTTTGACCTGTCTTACATCCAGGATGGTCCCGTCCGCCGTGCCCACCGCGATCTGCTGCTTTGTACCTCCTATCTCCACACCGATCAGCTTACTCATGCCATTTTGCCCCGTATTTTGCTTCGATTTCAGATATCATGTCCACACGCATGGCGTGTCTTCCCCCCTCAAACCGGGCTGCAAAGAATTCGTCCACGATCATCTTGGCCAGTTCTGTGCCCACCACTCTTGCGCCCATGGCAATGATGTTGGCATTGTTGTGCTCCACTGTAAGCTTTGCAGAATACGGCTCCGAACACACGGCGGCCCGTATGCCCGGCACCTTGTTGGCTGCCAGGGATATGCCGATCCCTGTGCCGCAGATCAGTACGCCCTTATGGATCTCACCCCGCATCAAGGCCTCCGCCACCAGACGGCCCGGCTCCGGGTAATTCACCTTGTCCGCCGGATCAGAGGGTCCAAAATCAATGCACTCATATCCCTTTTCCCGCAAATGCTCCATCAATACGTTCTTAAGCTCAACCGCCACATGGTCATTACCAAATCCAACTCTCATATTCCGCCTCCTGTATTTGTAAAATTCGTGCTATGCTCCGTCAAATTAATGCTTTGTTCCGTCAAAATTGTACTCTGTTTTGTTAAAACAGGGGCTGCATTGTCTGATGCAGCCCCCATCTCTCATATCATTATTGGAAATCAGCTGCGTTATCAGCAGTTACCAGAACAGACTCAACCGGGGTCTTTTCCGGGAACTTGCCAACCTCGCCCTTGGTTCCGCTTGCAACTGCATCGATCAGAAGATCCAGGCTGGTTGCTCCGATCTGTGCCGGATCCTGTGCAACGGTTGCGCTAAGTTCATTGTTTGCAATGGATGAAACCGCTTCTGTATCCCCGTCCGTTCCCACTACCATGATCTCGCCCAGCTTGTTGGCGTTGATCACAGCCTGGACAGCGCCCAATGCCATGCCGTCATTACAGCAGTAGATTCCCTTAAGATCCGGGTTCTGCTGGATCAGAGTGGACGCGATATCCATGGCCTTCTGGCGGTCCCAGTCAGCTGCCTGGCTGCTGATGATATCCATCTTACCGTCTGTAAATGCCTGCTTTGCGCCCTGTGTCCTGTCCTCGGAGGACTGGTTGCCGGATTTCCCCTCTATGATGGCCACCTTGGCTCCCTCGCCTGCCGTGTCCACAATGTACTGTGCGCCCTTGGCGCCCACGGCCACATTGTCGGTTGCAACAAACGCAACGCATGCGCCGCCTTGGTTAGCCAGCTCTGTCTCGTCAAATTTCTCATCCACATCCACGATGATAATGCCCTTTTCCGTTGCCTCGCCAATGCCCGGAAGCACATTTACGCTGGAAAGAGGGGCGATGGCAATTCCGTCATATCCCTGCTGGATACAGCTTTCCAGGATGGTGAGCTGCCCCTCTAAGTCATCCTCGCTCTGCGCGGAGTACAGGTCCACTTTCACGCCCTTTGCCGCGGTCTCCGCCTCAACGCCCTTCCACATCTTAACCCAGAAGTCCGTGGCCTGTGTTTTTAAGATAACCGCGTATTTTTTGTCGCTGGTGCCGGCGGAAGCTTCTTTGGCTTCCTCTGTGGATTCTGCCCCGCTCTCCCCGTCCTTTGCCGCCTCGGTCCCTGCTTCCTCGGTTTTTGCCGCAGCTGTTGTTGTCTCGGCCGTACCGCCGGACGTACACGCTGAAAGGCTTACCGCCATTACCACTGAAAGTGCTGCTGCTAACATTCTTTTCTTCATTTTTACCTCTCCTTTTTTATCTTGATTTTATTTTTCCCGTCCACGGGGGCATGTCTGAAGCACAGACTGAACGATAGCCCGGCCACGCTCCCTGACGTGAATTTCACTGTCTCTTCATAGCGTCAAAAGCCGCCAGTCCGCCGCCTGCCACACCGCTGGTCTGTGTGTGCTCCGGGAAAATGAATTCCAGGTTCTCCGATGGATAGGGATGGCGCGTTCTCTTTTTTACCTGCCGGATCAGATTGTCCATGGGGAAATCCTTCATGATCATGACGCCTCCCCCCATGACCACATAATCCGGGTCCAGGATCGTCACCTCCGTGCTGATGGGGTAGGCCAGGTATTCCACATACTCACGGATGGCAGGCTCATTTCCGTGTTTTGTGAAAATATCCCCGATCTCCGTCTCCGGGTAGTACTGGTTGCGGATCCGCTGCAGATGGGCGCCCGAGCACCGAAGCTCCGCGCACCCCTCGTTGCCGCAGGGGCATATTTCCTTCAGATGGAAGAAAGGCACATGGCCCAGCTCCCCGGACACCCCGTTCTTGCCAGCGTGGAAACGTCCGTTTACATAGATGGCGTTGCCGAATCCGGTGCCCAGATACATGCCCAGTATGGTTTTATCCCCTTCCGGGTCCAGATTATATTTCTTAATATCATGGCAGAGCAGATAGTTGACGTCCCTGTCCACAAACACCCGGATTCCCAGGCCTTTTTCCAGAAGATGGCCCAGGTCCACATTTTCCAGCCCCTTTAAATTGGGGGTGGAGTACACAAAACTCTTATCCTTGCTGACAGCGGACGGCACTCCCACGGATATGGCGTCCACCTTTCCTGCCAGAGAGTACCGTTCCATGTAATCCCTGATCTCCCTGCACAGGATCTCCACAGCGCCTTCCTTCAGCATGGACGCGCTGGATTTTTTTTCAAAATGGCTTAGCACTCCGTCCTTTGCCACGCAGCCCAGACGGAAATTGGTTCCTCCGATGTCAATCCCTATTACAAGTCCCATATTGCTCCCACCTTACCGACTTACAGCCTTATTAAAGTTATCCATCATTTTATCCCATGCTGTTGCAAGATCCGGGTCCAGATGAAACAGGCCGGATGTGCCTACGATAAAAACCTCTGTGCCGGCCTTTGCCAGATCCCCAAAGGTTTTCTCATTGCAGGAGCCGTCCACCTCGATCAGATACTTGTATCCCTTCTCTTCCTTCAGTACTTTAAGTTCGTTTATCTTATCCAGCATTTCCCTGATAAAGGGCTGTCCTGCAAAGCCGGGGTCCACGGTCATCACCGTCACCTTATCAAGCAGATGGATGTAGTGCTGTATGTAGGATACCGGGGTGGCCGGGTTCAGCACAACACCCACCTTGCACCCCAGGGAGCGGATTTTGTTCACAATACGGAACGCATCCGCGTTAATGGTCTCCGCATGAGGGCAGATGAATCCCGCCCCCGCCTTGGCCAGGGGTTCGATAAAATCATCAGGGGTTGTGACCATCAAATGGCAGTCCAGGGGGATACGGCACACCGGACGGATGGCTTTGCAGAAATCCGGGGACAGGGTGATATTCTTCACATAGTGTCCGTCCATAATATCCACATGGTAAAAATCAGCCCTTGTATTTAAAATCTGAAGCTGCTCCTTGATATTGAGCAGGTCCATGCACATCAGAGATGGGTTAAACATTGGTTTCATTGTAGTTCTCCTCCTTATTTCTTAGCTTTCGCTACAAAATGATCAATGGCCACGGATATGATGATCAAGGCTCCCATTACGATCTTCTGGTAACTGCTGGGGATCATCAGGGCCGTCATGCCGTAGTTGATAATACCGATGATCATGCCGCCGATCACAACGCCCAGGATCTTGCCCTTGCCGCCCATAAAGCTGGTGCCGCCAATGATGGTTGCCGCAATGGCGTATGTCTCATATCCCGTACCTGCCGTGGGCGCAGCCGCTCCCACGCGTCCCAGAAGCACGATGCCTGCGATTCCGGCGCAGGTTCCGGAGATCATGAATACCAGAAGACGGTGAAGGTTTACATTGACGCCTGAGTACCAGGCCGCTTCCATGTTTCCGCCCAGGGCGTAGATGTTTCTTCCCGCCTTGCATTTGGTGGTGAAAAACGCACAGAAGGCAGCCACGATCAGCGCAATGATCACAGGGACCGGTATGTAGAGAATACTGGCGCTCATGGTCCTTGTAAAGGATGCCGGGAAGCCGTAAATATTCCTGGAATTGGAGATCACAAGCATCAGGCCCTGGAAGATGGACTGGGTGCCCAGCGTGATGATAAAGGGATGAAGTCCGGTCTTATTGACCAGCATTCCGTTGCAGAAGCCGATAAACATGCCGATCAGGATGCCTAAGATAAGGGCCGGTATCACGGGGATGCCGTTTACCATCAGCATGGCGGTGAGCATACCCACCAGGCCTGCCACCGCGCCCACGGAAAGGTCGATGCCCGCGATCAGGATTGCAAAGAATTCACCCAGGGCCAGAAGGATATTTACCGCGCTCTGTTTGAGGATCTGCGGAATACTGTCCGGGTTAAAGATACTGGACGGTTTTGCAATGGTCAGCACCCCCAGAAGCAGCAGGAAAATGCCTATGGTGCCGTATTTCTGCCAAAGTACGCCGAAACTTGGTTTTGTTTTTATTTCCGTCTGATTATTCATGGTTCTTCCCCTCCTGATCACTCTTCACCGGTTGATGATTTTAAAATATTTTCTTCTGTTGCCTCACTGATCCCATAGGTCATGCGGATCTCGCCGTCCCGGAACACGCAGATGGTGTCGCACACGGACAAAAGCTCCGGCATCTCCGAGGAGACCATGATGACTCCCTTTCCCTGGTCCGCCAGCCGCCGCATGAGCACGTAGATCTCGCTCTTGCTTCCCACATCGATACCCTTGGTGGGCTCGTCAAATATGATCACTCTGGACTCGGCAGCCATCCATTTTCCCAGGATCACCTTCTGCTGGTTGCCTCCGGAAAGCTCCGTTATATTCTGTTCCACATCGCGGCACTTGATGTTCATATCCAGCTTCTGCTTTGCCGCGTATTCCTCCTCCGCCTTGTTGTCCACCAGGCCCACCAGACCGTTTGCCCTGGATGTCTTTAAAAAGGGGACAATGGAAATGTTCTGTTTAATGCTGAAATTGTTGAGGAATCCAGTCTCGCGCCGGTTCTCCGTCACCATGGCCAAACCGTTTTTGATGGCCTCATAGGGGGAGCGGATGGTCACTTCCTCCCCGCCGATAAACACCTGGCCGGAAAGCTTTGGCTCGGCTCCGAAAATTGCGTTCATCAGCTCGCTTCGGCCCGCTCCCACAAGGCCCGCAAACCCCACGATCTCCCCTTTTCTCACCTGGAAGGACACATTGCGCACCCGGCCGTCCTTCCGGTTCATGTTCCTGGCCTCAAAGATAACCGGTTCCCCGCTGAAGTCCTGGACGGATTCATTGTGGTAGGTTCCCTTGATCTCCCTTCCCACCATCATGCGGATCACATCATCCAGGGTGATCTCCTTCACGTTCCTGGTGCCCACATAGGTGCCGTCCTTCAATACCGTGATCACATCCCCGATCTCCTTGATCTCATCCATTTTATGGGAAATGTACACGATTCCTTTTCCCTCCGCCTTCAGCTGCCGGATGATCTCAAACAGATGGGCTGTCTCGGACGTGGTCAGGGAGGAGGTGGGTTCATCCATAATGATTACATCCGCATTGGAGATCAGGGCCTTGGCTATCTCGCACTGCTGCTTTTCGGAGATGCTGATCTCCTCCACCAGCTGGCCGGGTTTGCGCTTCAGTCCAACCTTATCAAGCACCTCTTTGGCCCTGGCCGTCATGCCCTTATAATCCACCACCGGGATTCCTCCCACCCGCTTTGTGGGCAGCTTTCCCACAAACAGGTTTTCCAGGATGGACAGCTCATTGATCACGCTCAACTCCTGGTAAATGATGCTGATGCCGCACTCATAGGAATCTGTGGGCGTCAGATGGGAAAATTCCTTCCCTTTCACTGTTATCTTCCCGGAGGTGGGCTGGTATACGCCGCTTAATATCTTCATCAGTGTGGACTTTCCCGCCCCGTTCTCTCCCATGAGAACGTGAACCTCTCCCGCCTTGATCTCAAATGAAATGTTGTCAAGGGCCCTGACGCCGGGAAACACCTTGGTAACACCTTCCATTTTTACTAATGTCTCCATAAATCCTCCTCTTTTCTTTTTGGCCTGCGCGGTACTTGCAGTCCATCCTCAGGTCGTGCCTCTTACCTCCAGTGTGACCGGGATAATCGTTGTCTTTTCACGGATCTCCTTCTTCTGTATCATCTTAAGTATCGTGCTGCCCGCGGCCAGGGCCATCTGCCTTGTGTCCTGGGTGATGGTAGTGATCTGGGGGCTGGTAAACCGTGTCAGGGAAATGTTGTCAAATCCCACTACCTTCACCTCCTCCGGTATCTTTACCCCGGCCTCCAAAAGGACATTGATACAGGCCAGGGCCATCATGTCGTTGGTGGCAAATATCCCATCGAAAAAACATCCCCTGGACTTCATGAGCCGGTCCATAACACTGCGCGCCTGGGCATACTCAGGAAAGCAACTCACTTCCAGCTCTTCGTTATATGGGATATTGCCTTCCCTCAGCGCCCGCAGATACCCTTCCTTTCTGTATCGGATGGTGGAGGCACAGCGCACATCCCGCAGCAGAAGAATCCTTAAACAGCCCTTTCGGACCATCTCCCTGGTTGCCAGATACCCGCCCTCCTGGTTATCCGACATGATCAGCATCTCCGCGTTCTTGGGCGCCCGGTCGATGTAAACCACGGGAATGTTCCGGATCTTACCTGTGTGCTTGATCTCATTCTGTCCCGATATGTAGACGATCCCGTCAATGTGCTTTTCGATCAGTCCCCGGATGTGCATATTCTCCAGCTCGTAGTCCTCGTTGGAATTACAGATCAAAAGAGAATATTTGTGCTTCAGCAGATAAAAATCCAGCTCCTGGATGATCCTGGCAAAGAATTCGTTGGTCACATCCGGTACGATCACGCCAATGCAGCGGCTTTTGTTGGTCCTTAGCCCGATGGCATTGGCATTGGGTGTAAACTCGCACTCATTCACTGCCTTTTTCACCTTTTCCTCCGTCTCTCTGGAATAGCCGCCGTTATGGTTGATCACTCTGGATACAGTAGCCGTAGAAACTCCGGCCCACTTTGCCACATCCACAATAGAAGGTTTCTTTTTTTCATCCATCCGCAGCCTCCTGTTTTACGTAAAGGTTTTCGTATCTTGTAACTGAATAGTAAACCTTTACGTAATAAAAGTCAATATAAAATGTTTATTTCTACTATTTTGACGAAATTAATATTGATAATTTGTGCATTATTTATATTAATATCAGTAAACGTTTTCTCAATAAGCGTAAAAAAAGCCTTCCCGCCTTACGGAAAGGTTTTCCTATTCATATAATTTCACCGAAGACCATGTGGTTCTTATGAGACCGTGTGGTTACGCGTACACTTATGTTGGGCCTGCATGCAATTATGTGGTCCCACGTGCGATCAGCCGCACCGGTATGATCGTTTTTTTCTTCCTGATCTCTTTTCCTTCTATCATTTTCAGTATGGTTTCGCCTGCATGGAGGGCCAGTTCCTTTGTGTCCTGGGCAATGGTGGTGATCTGGGGGCTTGCAAACTGGGACAGGGAAATATTATCAAATCCAACCACCCTGATCTGGTCAGGCACTTTGATCCGGTTCTCCATCAGCACATTGATGCATGCCAGAGCCATCATATCATTGGTAGTGAAAATCCCGTCAAAAAAACATCCCTTTTCCCGCAGCAGACGCTCCATCACGCCTCTGGTTTCCTCATATTCCGGAAAACAGCTCATCTCCAGCTCCTCGCTGAAGGATATGCCGTTCTCCCCAAGTGCCCGAATAAATCCCTCCTTACGGCTGCGGATCGTGGACGCATAGCGGATATCCCTAAGAAACAGGATCTTCGTGCATCCCTTGGCGATCAGCTCCCTGCCCGCCAGATATCCGCCCGTCTCATTGTCGGAAAGGATCAGAACCTCCGCGTTCTTGGGCGCCCGGTCGATGTAGACAATGGGTAGGTTCTTGATCTCGCTGATCTCTTTGATCTCATTCTGTCCCGATATATAGATGATTCCGTCCACATGCTTTTCAGCCAGTCCCTTGATATGCATGTTCTCCAGCATATAGTCTTCATTGGAATTACAGACAAGAAGGGAATAGCGCCGGCTTAAAAGAAAGGTATCCAATTCCCGTATGATTCTGGCAAAAAATTCATTGGTGATGTCCGGGACAATGACGCCTATACTGTTGCTGCGGTTGGTCCGCAGGCCAATGGCATTGACATTAGGTGTAAATCCGCACTCTTCTATGGTCTTTCTGACCCGTTCTTCCGTCTCCTTGGAATATCCACCATTTTGGTTGATGACCCTGGAGACAGTTGCGATGGAAACCCCGGCCTTTTTTGCCACATCGATAATGGATACCCTTTTATTGCTTTCCATACATCCCTCTCATTCTTACACCTTCGGGGTGCAATTTACTCTCACCCTTTATTATAATGCCGATTCCGGACATGTCAAGCACCATGCTGGATATCCCAGGCCTGTTGCTTCAAGAAGCATCGGCGCCTGTTCAGTGAATTTATGATAGAAATAGGAAGGATGGACAGTCTGGCGGGCTTGTCAAACAGGATTATCAGTCCTTATATAAGTTTAAATTTCTGTTCTCTGCCGGCTTATAGTCTGCTTTGGGCAGATCTGCGCACACTGTCCGCAGTGCAGGCATTGGTTCTGGTTGATTACTGCCGGCTTTCTGCTGATGTCAATGCATTTTTGAGGACAGACTGAATAGCATAATTTACATCCGATACATTCCACGCCCACAACATAACATGTCTGTATCGCATTCGGCCTTCC
Source organism: Clostridium sp. FS41 (assembly GCF_000954015.1). NCBI lineage: Bacteria > Bacillati > Bacillota > Clostridia > Eubacteriales > Clostridiaceae > Clostridium > Clostridium sp. FS41. Next base: position 515,377 of record NZ_JYHN01000059.1, on the reverse strand, counting down.
GATCAATATGGGTTTCCTGACCACATGTGAGGGGATACTGATATCAAAATACTCTCCCTGGGCCTCGAAAAGCCGGAACACCTCCAGTGCACTCCGGGTGTGGGATGGATATATCTGCTGCATATACGAATTTTTTTCAAAAATCTCATCCAGTTTTTCATTGCCTATATTTTCAATTTTTCCGCGGAGTGTTACGGATTTTTTATCCTTAGCAGCAGAAACAGCTGCGAACTTCTGCTCCATAAGCTGTGCATAAAAGGCTTTTCCCTTTGCTGTGAGAAAATAGACCCCTCTTTCATCCCAAAGCATCATGTCTATTACACGGGTCTGGGGATGTCCGTCTGTTCCAATGGTGGCAATGATGGCGGAATGCATATCCTCCACCAAGATTTTTAAGTACTGATCTCCTGTCATTTCCGCTTCCTCCTGGATCCTTTAGCATATATAGCTATGATTCCCTTCTATGTTCCTCATGCAACTATCATAGGACCGGACAGGCGGATTGTAAAGTAAGCACAATTTTGTGCCATAGTTACCTGGGAGATACTGTTAAATCACAAAAATCCCGTTATTCCCCTCTGTCATTTCCCTTCCGCCGCCTTATTCACGCAAGTGATGGCATTTAAGCTGCGCGGATAGCCAATATAGGGTAAACACTGTGAGATTACTTTCATCAAATATTCCTTTGTATTGCCAAGCCGCATATTAGCCGCCCCATGACTGATCAGCTGGGGCTCGCATCCGCCCTGGGCCGCCAGGAAACAAAATGTGATCAGTTCCCTCTGGGCCAGATTCAGACCCTTGCGTGTATAGTAATCCCCAAAGCAGTTTGCGGCAAGCCATCGGTTTATATGTCCCTTTTTCCAAAAGTCCCGCATCCCTTCGCCAAAGATATCCACCTGCGCCTGGGAACCTCTTTCCAGGCGGTCTTCCAACGTGGTGGTGGCCTGCGCCTCAAGGGGCAGGGAAATGCCCCGGCTTTTAAGCACTTCATTAACCACTGTCAAGAATCCCAGCATCCGTCCCAGACCAACATAATCTGTGGACTGGTAAAGGATCTCTTTTATCATTACCGTTGTCAGCCCTCCGTCAAGGGCTGACGGAAGGAGTTCACGGAAAAGTTCAACACCCTGGCATCCAATCAATGAGGCCAGGATTACCATGGAGCGTACCGGTTCTTCCAGCTGCTGTCCCTCCTCTTTTGTAACTTCCTCCCGTATGAAATATTCCACACGTTCCACAAATTCGGGATCCGTGTCATATAAACTTTTTATTTCCATCTTTCCCTCCTTAAATTCCTTGTCAGATCTTCTGTTCTCCTACGGACCAAAATGCTTGTCACTGATTGTCTCCGGCCTGTTCTGCGCCATGACGCCTGTCAGGCTGTGAGCCACATAGGCTTCTTCCAGATAAGTCAGCTCCTCATCGGTCAATTCCAGTTCCACTGCCGCTGCCGCACCCTCAATATGATGGAATTTCGTGGCACCCACCACCGGGGACGTTACCTTTGTCAGAAGCCATGCCAGCGCGATCTCTGTCATGGATACCTTCCTGCGGTCTGCCAGCTCCGCTACCCGGCTGATGATCACCTGATCCAGCTCAGTTGTCTTATCATATTTGAATCTGGCAAAAGCGTCCTCCTCCAGCCGCTTTGAGGATTCCCCCGGGTGCTTGGACAGCCGTCCTCCTGCCAGTGCACTGTAAGGAGTCAGTGCAATTGTTTCCTCCCTGCAATACGGAACCATCTCCCGTTCCTCCTCCCGGAAAATCAGATTGTAATGCCCCTGGACGGAAACAAATGTTGCAAAGCCTTCCCGTTGCGCCAGTGCATTGGCCTTTGCCAGCTGCCACGCAAAGCAGTTGGAGATTCCGATGTACCGGGCCTTTCCGGTTTTTACCACACGGTTTAAGCCGTCCATTATATCATAAAGAGGCGTTTGGTAATCCCACATATGGTAGATATACAGATCCACATAATCCATGCCCAGATTTTCCAGGCTTTTATCCATCATACGCCTAATATGTTCCTGACCGCTGACACCGTCTGCAATTTCTTCTGCAGTGCGCGGTAGGAACTTGGTGGCGATCGCCACATTACTGCGCCCTGCAAAATCCTTCAGTGCCCGTCCCACATACTGCTCACTTGTCCCGCTCTGGTAGGCGATGGCCGTATCAAAGAAATTAACGCCCAGTTCCAGGGCACGTTTGATGATCTCCCGGGAATGCTCTTCATCCAGCGTCCAGCTGTGCTGCCCTCTCTGCGGATCGCCGAATCCCATACATCCCAGGCAGATACGTGAAACAGTAAGGTCTGAATTTCCTAACTTTGTGTATTTCATAAATTCGTTCCTCTTTTCTCATTTCCTCACATATCCTAATGTCCGGTTTCAGTCAGCCGGCGCCCTGTTTCTTCCTGCCCGCCTTTGCCATATAGTAGGCAATGCAGGCCCACAGTTCCATCATGGCGATATATTCCGCAAAGAACCACAATGCCGGCTGGTCATAATCAAAGAACACAAATAGGTTCCTGAGCAGCATATAGGAAAGCAGGTCGTTTTTCACAAATGCCCATGCGCCGTAGGCTGCAGCTGCCCCTGCCAGGATCTTCCACACAATGCCTTTCCCTATTCCAGGCAGCATTTTCCGTATCATCCCCATGATCATGCCCCAATGAAGTCCCAGGTGTACGGACATCAGCAGGAACGCCCAGTAAGCGCCTGCCATATGCATATTCCTTCCAAGCTCCATCCCTCCATGGATGGGCAGCCATGCAAATACATACCGCGACAAGATCAGGCTGCTTACCATCAGAGATGCCATTGCTGACAGCAACAGCAGATTAACAAGTGTATGGAACATGCGGTAAATGGTATACCTTCCTTTTATCAGGCCACGGTACCAGGAAATGTTCAGGAAATTGTGCAGGAGAAACAGTGCAAACATCCCCATACCCAGCCATTCATGGGCGGTTTCACCGGTAATCATATAGCCCATGAGTAAAAGCAGCAGTACGGTCATAAGGATATCAACTATAATCTTCAGTTTCATTTTCCGGTTCATGAGCAGTCTCCTTTCGCTTTGCTTATGTCTGCTTTCATTGATAGGAGACGCCGTTTTGTTCCAGCCAGTTCTCCACTTCACCGGTCAGGGAGGTCCCGCCGGAATAGTGGACGGATAGTCCTTCACCCATCACAGAATCGGGCGCCAGCTTTGCGATCGCGGTCAGGCTTTGTCCGAACCTCCCGCCGCCATGGCTGCAGAAAGGAATGATGGTTTTTCCTGAGAGATCATATTCTTCCAGGAAAGCGGCAACAGGCATGGGAATGGAAGCCCACCAGTTGGGATATCCGATCAGCACTGTATCATACTGATCCATGTTTTCCACATGTTCTGCCAGTTCCGGCCTGGCCTGAATATTCTGATCGCGCTGCGCCTGCTCCAATACGGTATTGTAATCATCGGAATAAGGAGTGACACAGGTGATCTCAAAAAGATCCGCACCGGTTTGGCGCTCTATTTCCCCGGCAATCCCTGCTGTATTACCACCCCAGGAGAAATAGGCGATCAGCACCTTTTTGTCTCCTGCAGCCGTTTCCTGCCCTTTGGCGGTATCATTTCCGGCGTTTGCCGCGGCTGCCACGGTTCCCATGCCTGCCGCAGCGTTTCGCACCAACCGGAACCCGAGGTTAAAACTGCTTTTGTCCTGCGCTATGGCCGCCCGGTAAGCAGAACGCATATTTTTTGCAAAATCGTTCCATCCCCCGCCCCGGTATACTTTCAGAGTGCCGTCTGCCGGCCCTGATGGGTCGGTCTGTTCCCCGGTATCATATGCGCCGTAATGATCCCAGACCCATTCGCCTACATTTCCATGCATATCATACAAACCAAAGGCATTGGGTGAAAAGCTGCCCACAGATACTGTGGTCTGCCTGTATTCCCCCGGCTTTGTATCCAGGTTGCCCTGGGAAAAATAGTTGTCTTCTATCATGTATGGATAGTAACCGTAATAATTGGCCTCCTCTGCGCTGATGGAGGTCTCTGTGTTAAAGGGAGTGAGGGTTCCTGCCCGGCAGGCATATTCCCATTCCGCTTCCGTGGGAAGTCGGTAGCCGTCAGCGCCGCGGTCCCATGTAATGTTCTGTTCTTCCACCGTATAGGCTGGCGCCAGCCCTTCGGCCCGGCTGCGTGCATTGCAGTAATAGACCGCATCCAGCCATGTGACATTTTCCACGGGCAGATCATTTCCGGAAAAGCTGCTGGGATTCTGTCCGGTTATCTGCTCATATTCTTTCTGGGTCACTTCATATTGACCCATATAAAAACCGCTTACCGTTACGGTGTGCTGTACCTCGTCATTGCTGCGCCAGTTCTCCGATTCCGGACTGCCCATCATGAAGGTACCGCCCTGTATCCGGATGAATCCGTCCACGCTGCTTTGGTCTTTTGTCCCTGAAGGGCTTTCGGTCTCGGACCTGCCGCAGGCTGTCAGGAATACTGCCAGGGAGGCTGTCAGGAGCAGGGTTAAGACTGTCATGATACCTTGCTTCATCTGCGGTCCTCCTTATTCTATCATGCCAATGTTCTTTAGCCACTGGCTGACATCCTTTGCAGGATTTTCTGCTGCAGAACCTCCCAGGGAAAGCCCGTCCAAGATCTCTGCATCCGGTTCCATGGATTTCATTGTTTTGATAGTGCCCGAAAAACCGCTTCCACCGCTGGTAACAAATGGGGCTATGGTCTTGCCGGATAGGTCGTATTCATCCAGGAAGGAGTAAAGGATCATAGGCATGTCGCCCCACCAGTTAGGAAAGCCAAGGTAAACCACATCATAACGGTCCGGATCCTCAATGCTGCCGGCAATTGCCGGACGGGCATTACTTCTCTGCTCCTCCCGAGCAATGTCCAGAAGCTGGTCATAGTCGTCCGTATATTGTTCCTGTGGTTCCAGCTTAAATACGTCAGCTCCGGTCCGGGCTGCAATTTCTTGCGCAACGGACTCAGTATTGCCGGACCAGGAGAAGTATACCACCAGTCCGTTTCCTACTGTGTTTGTGTACGCTGCTGTGTCTGGGTCCGCCGTTGTGTCCGGGTCCGCCGCTGCCTGTGCTGTTAATGGCGCTTCTGTTCGGGCTGAGGTTTCCGCGGCCGTTGTCGCTGTTTTTGTTGTCTTTCCATTAGTATCTGTTGTCTCGGAATCTCTGCTTCCTGAGCATGCTGTCAAACATGCCAGCAGAGCACTTGCCGCTAAAATTGATATTGTTTTTTTCTTCATACGCAATACTCCTCCTACTCACATCCTGTTTTTTTGTATCTCATGTTTGAGATAATCCATGCGCTCTAACTGCCTTTCACGGAAATGGATCTCATCCAATGTGTTGTTCCTTTTTGCATTGAGCATTCCCATCCTCCGGCTTTCTGTTAACGTGCCTTCCAGCATCAGCTTTATATAGGTTTCCACCGCTTCCGTGTCAAAGCCAATATCATGGAGGGTCATGATCATACTCAGCCGCTCCAGATCCTGATCGTCATATTGCCAGTCTCCCATCACCTTTTTACGGTGCCGCAAAGCCCCCAGCTTTCATACTCCCGGAGAATCTCAAGGGGAATCTGATACTGCTCGCTGGCTTCATTAATCGTCATTTTTCATGTCACCCCATTTCCTCATGTTATATGTCGCTGCTTTTTATTTGCAGTTGGTTAATTGCAGTTATAGTTTAAATCAAAGGATACCCTGTGTCTAATACCTGTATGGCATTCTCAGTTATAGCTTTGCGGCATATCTTCACCTCATTGCCTGCCTTTTGTAAACAAAGCAAAAAAATACAGGTGCACCATCCCTGGTCACACCCATATTACAGTTTCCCTGTCTTTAATTGTCATCAATTATCCTCTCATGCACTTCCCTGTTCAGATCCCCCTTAACAAACCGGAGAAACGCCGAGGTGGCCGGAGAAAATACCTGGTTTTTCTTCCATGCCAGCACGGAACCTAATTCCAGGCAGGGGGACAGTGGGATAAAGCTAAGATCATCAAATGTACTGTCCAGTTTCAGGCAAAGAGCAGCACCCATCCCTTCTCGCACCATCATTGCTGCATTATAGATCAGATTATAGGTCAGGGCGACCTCCATCTCTTCTGATAGATCCCCAAACCAGTTGGAAAGTTCATTCTGCACCGGTACCCGTTTTGATATCAGAAGCGGTATCCCTCTCAGATCTTTTGGTAAAATGATCTTTTTTTCTGCAAGGGCAGAATCTCTGCGGACCAGAACTCCCCAGTTTTCCCTCAAGGGCATGCGCAAAAACTCAAACTTCCCTATATCCGCAGGTTCCAGAAGCAGTCCTATGTCAATAAGCCCCCTCTCCATCCTGTCTTTGATATTGTCCACATTGCCGCTATATAGATCAAACCTGACCAGGGGATATTTCTTTTGAAACGCCGCAAGGATTTCCGCCAGGCAGCTCACGCTGCGAAGTTCCCCGCAGCCAATAAAGATCTCTCCTGTAAGCTTGTCCTCCTCCCGGACAAACTCTTTTTTTGTCTTTTCCGCCAGGGAGATCAGTTCCTGGGCACGCCTCCTTAAAAGCATGCCGTCATCTGTCAGGATAATGCTGTGGTTGCTCCTTTTAAACAGCTTAACCCCCAGTTCTTCCTCCAGCTGCATTAATTGTCTGGAAAGGGTAGGCTGGGTCACATGGAGGAGCTGGGCCGCCTTTGTAATATTTTCTTCTCTTGCTACCATCAGAAAATAGTTTAATACCCTTATTTCCATATGTTTTCCTCCTTGGCGCCTGTGGTGGTGGTATCAACCCCTTTTGATGACGGCAATATCGCCGACAATTTCCCCGCCACATTCGGCAATCCACATTTGGTTGTTTTCTGATTTATTTATTATAAAATATGATTACTAAATTCGCAAATTAAAATTAAGAATTATTCAAAGAACAGAGACAGCATGTGTGTTACCATAGACTTATAAAAAATGCCGGGAGTTTTGCTGATTGGCACGGTGCGATTGGAGGGAAAGATGAAAAAGAGATGGCGTGTGGCTGCAGTTATAGCCTGCGTGGCTATATTATCTTACTGTGCGGACAATAGGCCCAATTTGACACTGTCGGAAAAACCTGTGATTTACCTGTATCCCGAACAGATGCAGGAAATCACGGTCAAACTGGATTATAATGGAAGGCTTACAGACACGATCCCTGCTTATAAAAATGGGTGGAAGGTCACAGCCTGGCCGGATGGCAGGCTGAGGAATCAGAGTGATGGACAGGAATATCCCTACCTGTTCTGGGAAGGCGAGGATCGCACGAAGTATGACATGTCCAAAGGGTTTGTGATCCCGGGAAATGAAACCGAAACATTCCTTAGGAAAAAACTGGCGCTTATGGGGCTGATACCAAAGGAGTATGAGGAATTTATCCAATACTGGATGCCCAGAATGAAGAAAAATCCTTATAATCTGATCACATTCCAGACGGATGCCTATGAGGTGACAGCCGGGCTTTCTATTTCCCCGCAGCCGGACAGCCTGCTCAGGGTATTCATGGTATACACCCCTCTGTCCCATCCTGTCCAGGTGGAAGAATCAGTGACGGTCCCATTTGAACGAAAGGGATTTACTGTGGTCGAATGGGGAGGAAAAGAGATTTTAGGACAATGAACAGGGAATCCTGCCACTATTCATCTTGGAGGGGGATCAAAAACTCCCTCCAAGACAAACTTATCAGCAGCTTACCGCGACAGTGCGGACAGTTTTGCATCTTCCACATAGATCCCGTCCACTTCCTCCTGCTTCCCAAAAGAAATAACTCGATCCACATTTCCCTGTATCATCACGCCGTACACACGGATCCCATGTTTCCTGACATAGGATACCATTTCCCCGTAATACTCCCCATTGATTTCATTTACATCAGCCATGGCTTTTAAAAACTGCGGCCGGTCCTCCATGTATTCCAGCATGGATGTGAAATGTTTCTCCCAAATCTTTGCCAGATTCTCCTTATTCCCCGCCTCCCTAGCCATGGTTGGCCTCAGAAAAGGATACCTCTCTTCCGGGTAGACGCCCGCTTCCAGGAATACACCCGTTCCGCTTGGCTCAAACCCCGCAGCATTCATGGTGTCTCCCTGTTCACTGCTCCTGACAGCGGCATAGATGATATCCAGATCCCTTTGTTCAACCGCCCATTTCCAATACAGGGAACTGAAATGTTCCAGAGTCATCTCCTCATCAAAGGTGATGTATGCAGCTACCCAGGATGAGGATGGAAGCTTGCTTAACTGCTCCAGTTGTCCCTGGATCCCATCCTTGGACTGCCTGAACACGTCATTTCCGTCCTGATCCACTTCACAGAAGGTTCCCATCTTTCTGCCAAAGGCATTCACGGGCGGAAAATGCCAATATGACTCCAGCACCGAGCCGGTACGGTTCACAATATTGGAATAATAGCCGGTCATCGGTGCCTCGCCGCCGGCTATCTTCCCACCCACAATCTTTCCGGTAAAATTCTCCTCCCGGCCGCGGAACAGGTTGTTCTGCCGTATCTTCACATAGTAGCTCCCCGGAAGTCCGGGAACCGCCTTTGCCCAATTTGTTGTATAGCCCGGAGAATGCAGTTCTGTAAATACAGCGGTGTCAATAAAAAACTGGCCGTCTCCTCCGTAAGATTCCGGATAGCCGCGGTTGGGGTTATAAAAGATAAGGCTGCATACAGGACCTGAGAGCAGAACCACTGCAGCCACTGTCAGAAAGGATATCACCATGCTTTTAAAAAATTTCCGGTTAACCTTTTTGGTAATTCCACGAATCTCCCTTCTGTCGCTCTCACTTAAAAGTTCCTGCCGGTCCGTCCGTTCCTCCTCCATCTGTTCCATGGTGTGTTCCTCCAGCAGTTCAAATTTTTCAAGTTCCTCCTCCACCATCCTGATCTCCTCCAAAGAGGCTGTTCCATTCTTATACCGCCAAAACACGTCTTTAAATCCCATACATTTCCTCCTTCAGACCCTTTTTCAGCCTTTTCCTAGCCCTGCAGAGCACTGTTTTCACTGCTCCCGGTTTCCTTCCCGTCAGACCTGCGATCTCATTTACACTGTAATCCAAAAAATAGAACATAAAAACAGCTTCGCTATACTGGGGCGGAAGGCTTAAGATCGCCCGGTAAAGCTGCCTTGCCTCCTCACTCTTTAACATTTGCTCCCATACCATGTCCTTTGGCCCGCTTGGAGATTGATGCTCCTTTTGCTCCGGTACGATCCGCGCATCCTTGCGCAGCCGGTCGTAAAATAAATTTCTGCTCACCTTAAACAGCCAGAACTTCACATTCTGCCCCTGGCCTTCCAGTGAAAACAGGGCTTTGTAAAATGCCTCGCTGGTCAGGTCCTCCGCCAAATGGATATTGCCGCACAGGGAAAGCGTATATAAATAGACCTCATGATAATATGCCAGATAGATCTCCTCCAGCATCTCCTTTTTCACTGCTGCTCCCCCTCTCACTTTCGGTTTCACTTTATAGACGTTCGGAGCAGGTAAAGGTTACACCCACCAGCATTTTTGTCAAAATTTCGGGAAAAAAGCAAAAAAGCCCCAAGCGCTTTTCTTGCCATGATAAAACCATGGTTAGAAAGTCACTTAGGGATTCTTTTAACATTTATAAAATGCCCGTCATGTTTCCTTCTTTATCTCCTTCATGGGCAGACACCGGGTAAACTCCGGTTCAGGAACAGGACGGCCATATAGATATCCTTGGGCCAGCCCGCATCCCAGGCATTTAAGCAGCTGGGCCTGTTCCTCTGTCTCAACACCTTCAGCAATAATCTGCAGGTTCAGCTCCTTTGCCAGATTGATCACCAGACGCATAACGGTCTGCCTGCGCGATTCATGGTCTGCTCTGCCTAAAAACATCATATCCAGCTTCATCACATCGATGGGCAGTTCATAAAGGATATTAAGGGAAGAATAGCCGCTTCCAAAGTCATCCATCTCTATCATAAAACCAGCCTTTTTCAAACGTTTGATCGATATAAGCATCTGTGACGCATCCCTCACATAGACGGATTCTGTGATCTCCAGGTGAAGTGCCTGGGGGGATAAGCCATACGTTTCCGTTAATTGGACCAGCCGATCCGGAAGGTCCTCGTGATACAGATCCGTTCTGGACACATTTACGGACACCGGTATTTCAGTAAGGCCAGCCATCCTCCAAGCACGCATCATGCTACACGCTTTTTCCCATACATACAGATCCACTGTATAGATGAAACCGTTCTGTTCAAATACAGGGATAAAATCACAGGGGGAAATGATCCCCAGTTTAGGGTGGTTCCAGCGGACCAATGCCTCAGCTCCGATGATTCTTCCGGTATCTATCTCCACCTTTGGCTGCAGGTAGACCATAAATTCCCCCTTTTCAAGGGACTCCACCATGGTATTGACGATCTTCTGCTCCATCATCATCTTCTCATGCATCTTATCATTAAACTGTATCATTCTGCAATCATAATTCCCCTTGATGCTGACGGCGGCCAGGAGTGCACGGTCACACATTCGTTCCACTGCAAGTTCCCTTTCTTCTATGCGGTAAATCCCGGTCTTGATCTGCAGACGCATGGGCAAGGGATAATTTTCCAAAAAAGAGCAGATACTCCTGTCCAAAACCTCATAGCTTTTCTCCCTTACAAGCAGCATAAAGAAGGTATCCGCCCTGGCTCTTGTCATAAGTTTCAGTTCATCTGTCTGAAATCCTATCAGGGTCGCGGACAGGTCTCTGAGAAGCTGATCCCCTGTCATTGTACCAAAGACATCATTTACAATTTTAAACTGTTCAATATCCACTGCGATGATATCATATTCCTGCTGCGGATGAGCATGAAGTACGCCAGACGCCCGCTCACAAAAAGCTTTTTCCGTATATAAACCGGTGAGCGTATCCCTCTCCAGCATCTCGATCAGCCCCTTTGCCTTCCATGCCTCTTCCAACAATCTCTGAAGCTGGGCATTTGTTTTAGCCTGTGTCCTCTGATAATTGATCAGCTGGCTGTTCAACTTCTGAATCTCATAGTAACCCGCTCCATATTCCTCCTGCCCTGTGGTTTCCCGTACCGCTGCCATAGATGACAGGACCAGTTCCACAAGACGGGACAGATCGGAAGCATCCCCGTCCACATCATAGGCCAGAAACAGCAGTTGGGATTCAATGTTCCTCACCGTAACATAAACCAGAGGGTTCCCTTCTATCTTCATGGGAAGGCGCGGGGAATCCTCAGGACCTGACTGCCCGCAAAGCAGTACATCCAGCTTTTCTCTATCCTCAAAAAGAAGTCTTACATCCTTTCCCTCATTCACAATACCTATGGGGACACTGCGGATCACACGTTTTACAATTCCCCATTTGTCACATAACGCAATATATAAGATCATATTTTATTGTCCGCCCATGTCACAAGTTCTTTTGCATCCTTTGTGTAAATATCCACATCCCAGTTCTTCCACACCTCTGTCTGTTCAAATGCATGGCCCCCTACCGCTATCCTCACCTGGGGACATGTGATCCGCAGACGTTCCACAGCCGCCCTGCACAGCGGCAGATGCTGGGGCATGGTGACTGACAATGCCACCAGAACCGGGGCATGGTCCCTCACCGCATTCTCAACCGCCTCTACAGGAACCGCGGCTCCCAGATAAATGCTGTCCCAGCCGCTGTATTCAAACATATCAGCCACCATGCGGGCGCCTATCTCGTGGAGTTCGCTGCCCACACATGCCACTAAAACCTTCTTTCCCTTCCTCTTCTGATTAAAGATCAGGGGATAAAGCTGGGAAAGGGACATTTGGGTGATGGAGGTGCAGTAATGCTCCATGTCCACTGAGATCTGGTGGCTGTGCCAAAGGTCGCCCACCCTTCGCATTGCCTCCGCCACGATATCCACACAGATATCGCTGAGAGGAATACCAGTCTTTACATATTCTGTAATTAGGGTTATGGCGCCTTTGGTGTCAGCCTGCAGCATACAGTCTAAATACCGTGTAATCTCCTGTTCATATGCTTCTGATACCTTCTGCTGTTGGCTGCCGCAGGCACATTCCTCCACCGTAGCTCGGATCGCGCAGTCAAGAAGTCTGTGAAGCTTTGGCTGTTTGTCGTCCATCATTGATTCCATACAGCTGCGGATCATCTCATAATGGTCCACCATGATATCCCTGAGCCGTTCCCTGGTACAATATGACATAAGGGGAGAGAGCAGCTGGAAAAGCCATCTGGCATACTGCTCAAATATCCCTTCATCTTCCAGTTCCAGGGCGGTATAAAGAAAATCCACATTATACTGCACATCCTGGTACATTTTCTGCCTTTCCCTTCCGTCCAATTCCTCCTGGAGACGGGTATCCGCCCCGAGCTGACGGATAAATATTTCATTGGTTAATCGCTGGAATTTTGGATCTTGTCCCATTAACAGAAGCCCCATTGTTTCTTTGTCCCCTTTCCGCCTGATCTATTTATCTGTCCTATTCATCTGATCTGTCCTGTTTGAACCTCTTTTCAAGTACATTTTCCCGTTCGCTGATTCTTCCCGCAGGAATGACGAAGCTGCTGCGTACCTCCTGCCCTCTTCTTCCCTCTTTGTCATGGTACATAGCCAGATCTGTCCCGGGCAGCATGGAAATAAACTTAAACAGGCCTTTATGTACTCCCCTGGCCAGAGCGCAGAATGCGATAACAACCATGTGAATGGATACAGTCATGATATGCAACAGGTTGACGGAGAAAAGTTCTTTCCACAGCTATCCTGGGTGTGAAGCCACCAAAGGATATGGCAGAAATATGCGATGATGTAAAGCATCAGAAGATTGAGATTAAAGGCACACCAAAAAGTAGACAAAAGTGCATCAGGAAATGCCGCCTTCGGCCAATTGCCAGTTGTGGGTTTTTGAGGATATCCCAGTGTTGGCATTGAATAAAGGGATGTACGGCCATAGATAAAAAACAAACAAATGGAAGGCAGCAATCCCTATCAAAAATAAACCCCAGACGACATCTACTCCCTCCCTTCGGCGCTTCCCACTATATATTAAGAGATAATGATCCAACTCTGCTCATAAGTGTGTTACACAAATTTTACCATAAGAATTACTACCATGCAAATATTTCTTTGCAAAAAAAGGAAACTGTCCGGACAATCGTTCTGCCGGTCAGCCTCCCTTGGTATGGTATATACTGGTTTTAAGTTGTTGGAATAGGCGGCTGATCCGGCCTTGAACATCATCCGGTCAAAGACAGTCACGACCATCCTTACTGCGCGTGTGTTTCTATGGCCCGTATCGCCTCTTCCCTGGTCATCAGCATATCCCTTTCATATCCCCGTCTGGCCTTGTCCCCGTCATAAACCTGATCCAGGGCCTGTTCATACTCCTTTTCCCCCATCCGTACTCCCTCCCATTCATACACATACACCAAATTCCCATTTGCATCAAACTCCCTGGGCGTATCCAGGGCACCGCGGTAACCGGAGGCGATCTGGGTCAGGCGGCCCTTCTCCATACGGTAGACCAGGTCATAATAGTAATCCATGTTTCCCTCTGAATTACACAAAAGTCCGCCTCTTTCAATATAAGAAAAATACAGCCTGTTCAGAGATGTTTCATTTATACCATCATCCCCATAGCTGACAATGCTGCAGCCCATGGCTTCACAGCACCCCACTTTCACCAGCTCCGGTATCGTGTCATCATCTATATAGATCAGACTGTAACCATCCCACCCGTTATCATCCAGCTGCTGCAGATGGTCGATATACGCCTGCTTCCAACCGGACGTTGCCCGGGTATCTGACTGGGTGTCTGGCTGTGCATCTGCCTGGGCGTTCGGCTGTGCATCTGTCTGTGCATTACCGCGGCCCACTCCCATGAACCCCAGGATGGATCTGACCGTTTTCTCTGCAACAGCAGAATTGGCAGCATCCGTCACCCCTCTCTCCAGGGTAAATGAGCCCTGTGCATTTCCGCTGTAGATCCTTGCCTCTGAATACCCGGTTCCCATCTCCGCCCCGGACGCGGGTGTATAGCTGCATATGGTAATTATATCATCATAACCGTCATTGTTGTAATCGGGAAATGAGACGGCCTCCACACGGTTGAAGGACTCCTCTGCACGGATATTATCCCCATACATGCCCTCCAGGGTCTGGGTGACACGGCCGTCCTTTTGTATTTGAAACACAACGTCCGACTGGGGATCCCGGTCCACATCCGGCCCATAGGAAACAAACGTCACCCGGCCGAGAGGAGCCAGGTCCAGTTCAAACGTCTGGTCCGGAATCTGCCTGCCGTCACCGCTATCTGTTCCACCAGCCGCTGTCCCTCCATTTAACGGACCGCCTTCCGGCTGGTCCAGCTGCCGTGGGTCCTGCTGCCGGTCCTCCTGCTGTGTATTTATATTAATCTCCTGCTGTTGTTCTGCACTTGTATCCGTATTCTCCGGCTGCTGTATCCCTTCCTCATGTCCGCAGCCGGCCAGCATACTGCATAATGCAATACTGAACAGCGTGGTCCGCCATCTTGTGATCCTGTGTTCCATCTTCCTTCCTCCCCTTCGGCGTCCTTCACGCCATGTATGTTTGTTGCATGTATCTTTTATTGTATGTACGTTCTGTATCATGATAGCATGGAAATGTATCAAAGTTGCATCACAAAATCGAAATATTTGATTGCCATTTTCTTACAAGTTTTTAAGTATTTTCTAAATAATACCGCAGACGCTAAACGAACCGGCCTGTTAATCTCCCCCTCTTGTAAAAGAGATGCTGGACCCCTTGTGAACAGTATGTTATACTTATTAACAATGAACATGCCTGAAAAACAAGACCTGATCATGAAATAAACATATCAAATCAGAAAGACAGCTTTGGCTGCAGAAGGCAATTTTTATGAAGCGATTTTTCAAAGGCGGGCTTATCTCTTTATTCTTATTACTCTTTCTCTTCAGCGGGGTTACGATCCACACTCTGCTCCAATCCCAGACCAACGGACGGCTTATTAATTATGTGGGTATTGTCCGCGGTGCCAGCCAGCGGCTCATCAAACTGGAGATTTCCGATCAGCCCAGTGATGAGATGATCGAATATCTGGACGGCATCCTTTCGGAACTGCAGGGCGGGGAGGCAATATACGGCCTTCCGGACCCCGGCGATCCTGCCTATCAGATGGAGCTGGCAGAGCTGGAGCTGATGTGGACTCAGATCAAGTCCGAGATCGCCGCCAACCGCAGCGGGTCCGGCGACAGCACAAAGCTCCTTGCTCTAAGCGAGGATTTTTTTGAGCAGGCCAACCGCACGGTCTTTTCCGCGGATGCGTATTCGGCACGGCAAATGCGGTTCCTGTTAAGCGTATGTCTTGTAATGATCGGGATCATGTCCCTTACCTGGATCTTTATCTTTTGGGCAAACTCCAAGAATCTGCTGAGACTTGAGGTCCAGAACAAAAAACTCAGTGATCTGACCCAGCGGGATGCCCTTACCGGTGTCTATTTGATGAACGCCTTCAAGGAAAAGGCGCGGCCGCGTATCGGCGGACAACTTTGTGCTCCTTCTCCATTATAAAGATAAAAGTGAGATTGGAAAGCGCCAGTCAGAGGCAGATTTGGAGATCCTTCAATACATGAGCACGCTTCATGACGGCCAGCTGCTGCCCACCAGCTGCGGCATATGCTGTGTGGAAGATGTTGTTGAGACGCTGAATATCGATGGGCTGTTAGACCGGGCCAACTTTGCAAGAAAAACAGTCAAAACCGGCGCCAATCAGAATTACGCTTATTATGATGAAAGCATTCGCAGCCATCTTTGGGAAGAAAAGGATATTGAAAACAGGATGCTGACCGCCATTGAAAACCGGGAATTTACTGTCTACTACCAGCCAAAGGTGGACCTTGCAACCGGTAAGATCGGCTGCTCCGAGGCTCTGGTCCGCTGGCAGTCCCAGTCAGGAACCATCATTGCACCGGACCGTTTTATTCCTGTATTTGAGAGAAAATATATGATCGACAGACTGGACCAGTATGTGTACGAGAATGTATGCCGATGGCTCCGGAACCTGCTGGATTCAGGAATACAGGCACTTCCTGTATCTGTGAACGTGTCACGGCTTCAATTTTATGACCAGCATTTTGTTGATAAATACATAAGCATCCGTGACAAGTATTCCATCCCGCCCCAGCTTCTGGAAATTGAATTCACGGAATCCATGGTCTTTGACAACTCCGCCCTGCTCCTGCAAACCGTCAAGCGGCTCAAGGACGCCGGATTCTCCTGCTCCATTGATGACTTTGGAAAGGGTTATTCCTCCCTGGGACTTTTGAAAAACCTGCCCATCGATGTGTTAAA
Source organism: Clostridium sp. FS41 (assembly GCF_000954015.1). Classification (NCBI taxonomy): domain Bacteria; kingdom Bacillati; phylum Bacillota; class Clostridia; order Eubacteriales; family Clostridiaceae; genus Clostridium; species Clostridium sp. FS41. The sequence goes on along the minus strand of NZ_JYHN01000059.1, from coordinate 499,000 downwards.
GATCGATAGTTTCTTTTTTGAGGAAGGCCCGGATCAAAGCCGTGATCTTTCGCTGGTTGAAAGCATTGTATCACTGGTGAAAAAATTTAATATCCGGACCGTTGCCGAAGGGATCGAATCCATGGAACAGGTTGAATTTTTAAAAGGGATCGGCTGCGATTACATCCAGGGTTATGTGTTCTACCGCCCCATGCCCCAGCAGGAATATGAAGCGCTTCTTTCTAATCCTGTTTCATAGTAAAATCCTCCTGAAGATCCCCTGTTATAACGTCCACCCGGACGACTTCTGCCTGGATGCCATGTGCAGCTGGGATATTTGCAAAGCCTGCAAACCGGGATTTATAACCGCCACCATACAGTATCATTTCTGGCATATTCTCTGAAACCGCATCTTGTTAGAATTCTTTGCGATGAAGCGCCGTCAACATCTGTTTCAGCAATAATGTGCTTGACTTTGTCCTGCTGCAAAGCCCAATTACAAAACGCCTGAACCGTTTCTGTCATATAACCGTTATGCTCAAATTCACGCCCTAAGCCATAGCCTATTTCAACTTCTCCGTCACTGTTAGGAACGTCCTTAAAATCAACCGATCCAACTACACAATGATCCGTCTTTTTAATAATAAACCAAAAAGTGTGCCATAGGTAATTGTCCGGATCCTTTTTAGATTTTTCTGCTTGTCCGCATACAATTTCACGAAATAGGCCTTCCATTGGCTCCGCCTTGTATGAGCATAGCAGTTCCTTTTCAAGTTCTCCAATGCTATGCATCCATAGCTCAAGTTGCTCTGGGGTAAGTGCAATAATATTAAGCCGCTCTGTTTCGATTCTCATTATTATCCCTTCAATAAATTCAATTTGTCGTGTATGCCCTATTTGCCTAATGCGTATAGATGCATAACCAGCTTTTCTCATTCTAATATTAGCGCATGGAAATGTCAATCATCTCATTACTTCATTCTTCTGTTCACAATCCTGTCTGGTCGCTTAGACACCATCTTGCCTCCCCCTCTGTCCCCAAAAAAGGATCCGCCGCACCAATCTGGTACAGCAGACCCTCTCTCTTCCGTTCAATTATCAGTTTCTGGAATCCCTTACTTTTAAACCGGTCTGGTCACATAATTTTTATCCAGATAGATCTGGCAGGAACCTCCGTACCGCCCCTGGGTGAACTTTGTGGCGCGTATGGAATGGGGCAGGCCGGCCGGGATGTACACTGCACAGGGGGATGTTAGATCATAGGTATCATTTCCCAGTGTGATCTGGAATTCCACAACATCCTCATCCCCCAGGATCAGATACATCTCATCCCCTTCGTGGGTATGCGGATTGGCCTTCGGCCCTGTACCGGCTTCCACGATCTTCACCTGGCGCTCGGTTGCCAGAAACAGGGTTGGGCATACCCAGGCATTGGCCTCCGGCACCAGATCTCCGTTCATCAGGATTGGAAAGCCTTTGTCCCCCACGGAACCTTCGTGGTCCGGAAGACTCTTCACCCACTGGATGTCACCTACGATCAGATGTTCCGTATTCTCAATCCGCATCGGATGCTCGGGCACCGGCTTTGTCACGTAATCCCTGGAAAGGTAGATCTGACAGGATCCCCCGTAGGTCCCCTCGGTAAAACGTGTGGGACGGATGGAATGTGGAAGCCCCGCCGGGATATAAACCGCACTGGGTGATTCCAGGTAATAGGTGTCGTCCCCCAACGTAATGCAGAATTCCACATCCCCCTTTTCTCCCAGGATCAGATACATCTCATCCCCTTCATGGATATGCGGGTTGGCCTTTGCGCCTGTGCCCGAAGCCACGATCTCCGACTGGCGCCCGGTGATCTGGAATACGGTTGGGCACACCCAGGCATTGGCCTGCGGCACCAGTTCCCCGTTCATCAGAATGGGAAATCCTTTCCCTCCCACAGAACCTTCATGATCCGGCAGGGAATCCACCCAGCGTATACCTTTTATGATCAAATGCTCATACTGTTTTTTCATTCCTGTTTCCCCCTTTATATTCCTTGCCACTTCATATGCATCCCATATGGCGTACATGATATTGTGAACCCGGCTGGAATCCCCCACATTGTAAAGTTCCCGGTCCATGTTTTTCACTGCCTCATACAGCCGGTTCTCGGACCGGTATCCCACGGCGGAGATCACTGTGTCTGCTTCCAGCTGTGTTATTCCGCCCTCTTGCTCCACTGACGCAATACGGTCATGGATGGAGGTAATCCGGGCGTTCTTTAAAATCTTTACCCCATGATACTTCAGAAGATCCAGGAGCATGGAATAGTTCATAAACGGCAGGGCCTTGGGTCCGCCCAGAATCTCCGGAAGCATCTCCACCACGGTCACCTTTTTCCCCTGCTTTGCAAGCCACAGTCCTGTCTCGCATCCTACCAGGCCGCCGCCGATAATGACCACATGTTCTCCCGGGACCACACGGCCCATCAGCACCTCATCCGCCGTCACGGCCGCGGACAGTTCTTCCCGGCAAAGCCGGATGGGGACGGACCCGGTTGCGATGACCACCACATCTGCCGGAAAGCGCTCCACTTCCCCGGCATTCATCTCCTGTCCCAGACGCACCTCTACGCCGGCCAGCTCCAGCTGCCGTTCATACCAGCGCACCAGCTGATGGTCATAGCGCTTAAATTCCGGCATGCCGCCGGGGATCAGGTTGCCGCCCAGACAGCCGGACTTTTCACACAGGATCACTTTGTGCCCTCTTGCGGCAGCTACCCGGGCGCACTCACAGCCAGCCACGCCTCCGCCCACGATCAGGACGGTTTTCTTCCTGGCCCCGGGGGTGATCCCATAGATCATCTCACGCCCGCAGGCCGGATTCACCGCGCAGGACACAGGAGCCTTTGAAATCCTTCCCAGACATCCTTCATGGCATCCCAGGCAGGGCCGTACCTCGTCCAGACGGCCTCTGCGCAGCTTCTCCGGGTAATCCGGGTCGGCCAGAAGCTGGCGGCCGTATTCCACGATATCGCAGGATTTTCCCAATGCCTCCACGGCAATATCCGGGTTCTCCATCCGGCCCGCCAGGATGATGGGTACATCCACCTCTTTTTTCAGGATCTCACCAAATGGCCGGTACATCCCTTCCTCCTCAAAATACATGGGCGGATGGTTCCAGTACCAGGAATCATAAGTTCCGGCATCTACATTCAGAGCATCGTAACCGGCGGATACCAGTAGCTTTGCCGCCTGGATCCCCTCATCTATATCCCGCCCGGCCTCATCATAGACTTCACCCGGAAGGGCTCCCTGACGCAGCCCCTTCATGCAGCTCTTTAAACTGAAGCGCAGGGACACGGGGAAATCCTGACCGCAGGCATGTTTGATCCCGCGGACAATATCAGTGGCAAAGCGCAGACGGTTCTCCAGGCTTCCGCCGTACTCATCCTCCCGATGGTTATAGAGAGCGATGGCGAACTGGTCCAACAGGTATCCCTCGTGGACCGCATGGATTTCTACTCCGTCAAATCCTGACCGCTTGGCGATGACAGCGCCTTTTATAAAATCGTTTGTATACTGCCGGATCTCCTCCCTGGTCATCTCACGATGGATGAGAGACGGATCAAACCGGTTCTCCTGGGCGGACGGCGCAATACAGTTTTGAACCATGCCGGGCATGGTACTCCTTCCTGCATTGGCAGTCATCTGCAAAAAGATCTTAGCCCCATAGGCGTGGATCCTGTCATTCATCTGGTTCCCGTTATGTACAAATGCCTTGGGGTTCTTGGTTACGCACGGAATACCCGGTGAGCCAATGCCCTCTACATCCACATTCACGGTACAGACACCTGTGATGATCAGACCGATGCCGCCTTTCGCCCGCTCCACATAGTAATCCTGGAGTCTCTGGTTAAAGGCAAAATGTGGGTCCGCATAGCCGATGGGCCCCATGGGAGCCATGGCCATCTTGTTCTTCAGCTTACATTTGCCAATATACGCTGGTTCAAATAAAGCCTCATACCTGGTTTTCATTTTGCTGTCTCCTTTCGCATATCATTGTTCGCCGAACATGTTATCTGAAATGAAGTTTAACAGACTGACAGGAAAATGTCAACGCTCTTCTCTTGTTTTTTTCAACTTTTTATACTAGAATAATCCATAAGCGTCTGACGACCACAAGGAAGATGGAGGATGGAACATGGAAATGACCAACCGGCAGAAACAAGCCATGACAACAAAACGAAAATTATTGTACACCGCATATGAGCTGATCCGCGAGGAGGGCTACCCTGCCCTGACCATCCGCAGGCTCTGTGAAAAAAGCGGCGTTTCCACCGGAGCCTTTTACCACCATTACTCATCCAAGGAAGATCTGATCGCCCAGGGCTTTGCATCCTATGATGAGGGCCTGAGCGAATTTTTAAACTCATATCATGAAAAGGACCCGGTCAAGGCCGTCCGCCACATTGTGCTGAGCCTAAATCAGTACATATTTGATAACGGAGCACAATTTGCCAAAGAGCTTTATATCTCCCAGCTCTCCATCAGGGACAATTATATTACCAAAAAAAGCCGTTCCTACTATCAGGCGGTCCTGGGATTCGTGAGGCAGGCTGTGGATGAGGGACTTATCACCCCGCCTGCCCAGACCATGGACTCCGGCCATGGCAGCATTCCCATGGATCCCGAAGAGATCACGGATTTTTTGCTTCGGGTGGGCCGAGGAACCATTCTGGACTGGTGTCTCCATGACTACACCTATGACCTGATGGAACAGTCTGCAAAGGATCTGGACTTTATTTTAAATCAGCTCACGGCCGGCTCACTGTGAGACTGGTCCAAAGGTCCCGCGGCACTGGTAAAAGCGTTTGAGCTGCCCGCTCCATGGACAAACAAAGGCCGGGATACACAAGGGGATCATAAATCCGCCTGTATATCCCGGCCTTTAGCATAGACCGTTTTATGGCTGACAGTCCTGTCAATGCGGCCTGTCAATGCGCCTTATCCACCACGACTCCTGGTTCATATTCCGGCTGTCCGGTACAAAAGACCCAGTTGACATAGGGCATACTGATATAGCCGTACACTAGCAAAAGGAGGCATATCCCCAACACTGTTTTGCGCGAACGGGCAGGGCGGGCGATCAATAAAACCGGGATCATAAGGATCAGGGCTACCACCGGTATGAATAAATACACCCTTCCTCCCCGCAGGTTAATGCCGCGTGCGTCATAGATTGCAAAAAGCGTGATGCAGGTCAAGGCTGCAAAGGGGAAATTGATATGTGTCTCCTTCCAATGTTTTGTGGCCGTCTTCGGAACCTCAAATACAATGATCCGGTAAAATAAAAGATATGTAATATAAAAGGCAAGGGGACAGAATATGTATACCAGACCTTCCTGTCTTATATCAAATAACTGCCATGCCGCCACCGCAAGCACAACTCCGGCGATATTCATCAGTTTCAACATCAGCCTTACACGCCTGATCCATAACGGTGATTGATAAAAACGCGGGTGTTTTGCCCAAATCCTTTCATTCACTTCGCCCTGGTCCTGTTTTACAGTCACCTTTCCCTCACGGATGGATACATCCTGCAGTGTAATGGGGATTTCTCTCATCTCAAAGAATTTCAGCAGTTCAGCGCTTCCCCTCATGCTGCCCTCCAGACGTGCCAGGCACTGACCGTCCATATTATACAGACGTATCACTGTGTCAGATTTGACCGTGACCTTAACCAGTTTGATATCCCGCAGTTCAAACCGGCGCGTTCTGCCGAACATAGTTCGGTAACAGCACTCTTTTTTGTCTACAGTAAACCGGCGCAGCTTATAATACAGCAGTAAAAGCAAACCGCCGGCAAAGAAACCCGCGGCCATTATATAGCCAAACAAAACTGTCTCATTTCCATTTAGGTCAGAATAGATAATAATAGGTAAAAAGATAAAGGCAGCCGCAAACATCAGAACGGCTATGAGTATCAGTGGCTTATTTCCACGAACAATGATCGTATCCATTCCGGTCATCCTTTTTTTATGGACAGGACCTCTGGGGTAAAAAACCTGAAGGTCCTGTCCTTATTCACTATTAGTAGTTTACCACTATTTTATATAAACAACAAGTTACGCCAGGGTAATGATATCCATATTCCGTAAAATAATAATGGCATCCATCATCCCCGCCCAATATGCAAGGGATGTTTTCTCCATATTCATCCCATCCCTCTCTGCCAGCAGTTGATCGATCACTATCTTTATATCCGGATCCAGATTTAATGCATCAATACACTTTTATTAATAATGCCCATTGGTGGTGTGTATTTGCCCTGTGTCAGAACACCTTACCTAAGGCGGCCCGCAGCAGATCCATGTCAATGGGTTTTGCCACATGGGCATTCATCCCTGCCTCCAATGCCGCCTGGACATCTTCCGCAAAGGCATTGGCTGTCATAGCTATGATCGGTACCTCCTTTGCATCCCTACGGTCCAGGCTGCGGATTGCGCGGGTTGCTTCATATCCGTTCATTCCAGGCATCTGGATATCCATCAGTATGGCATCATAGGTCCCTGGTTCTGCTGATCGGAAGGCTTCCACCGTTCGGACTCCGTCTTCCCTGCGTACACAGGAGGCCCCTTCCATATAAAGGAGTTCGCGGAGGATTTCAGCATTGATCTCATTATCCTCGGCCACCAGAAAGCGGCGTCCGGTCAATAGGTCCGTCATCTTGGAATCAGAGGTCTCTCCCTTGTCCGCGTTCACGTTTAAAGAAGGTTCTGCCTTTTCAAACTCCAGTTCCACGGTAAATCTGCTGCCCTGTCCGATCCTGCTCTCCACTGAGATTTCGCCTCCCATTATATCAACCAGTCTCTTTGCAATGCTTAACCCCAAACCGGTGCCTTCGATCTGTGCCGCTGCCTGTTCCCGGGTAAATGGTTCAAAAATATGCTTCAGGAATTCTCCGCTCATTCCAATTCCCGTGTCCTGCACGGTAAACCGGTACCGTATATCCGCCTGCGTATGATCCGTTGCAGGTTCTTCCGCCTCTGCATCCGCCCCTGCATCCGCCGGTGCATGATCAGGCGCAAACTCTTCCACAAAAAAATCCACCCTGCCGCCAGCAGGGGTAAACTTAATCGCGTTGCTCAACAGATTGATCAGAATCTGATTGATCCTCAGTGAGTCACCGTAAAAAGCGGTATGGGAAGCCTGCTCCAGGCAAACAGACAGCCGCACGCCCTGCTCCCTGGCCTGGGGGATCAGGATCGCAGTCAGCTGGTCCACGATATCGGGAAGCAGAAGCTTCATATGGTTCAGTGATATCCTGGACTGCTCGATCCGGCTCATATCCAGCACATCATTTACCAGGCTTAGTAAATGCCTGCTGGATACAGTAATCTTTTGCAGGCAGTCCTCCAGCCTCTTCCTGTCATCCATATGAGCAAAAGCCAGGGTCGTCATGCCCACAATGGCGTTCATGGGGGTGCGGATATCATGGCTCATGGCGGATAAGAAATTACTTTTTGCCTCATTGGCCGCCTCCGCGTTGGCCAGAGCGTTTTCCAATTCCGTTTTCACCTTGCGCTCCTCAGCGATCATGTCCGTAACATCCGCCCGGACCACACAGACCGTATCATGATTCCTGTTACCCCAAAGCATACTGAACTGTTTATACCTGAGACCATTTTCGCATTGGCAGGCTGCTACAAAATCATATCCAGACGGCTCCTGTTCCAGCCGGTTAAGGATCCAGCGGATCTGAAACTGATCCTGCACATCCTTTACGGATTCAGACACGATATCGTGATCAGTAAAGATCTCAACCGCTTCCTCATAATTCTCTATGGTGTCAGGGAGCAGGTTTTCCAGGACCATGTTTCTGGTGTACATGGTAACGCTCCCGCTGCTGATATCCAGCAGTCCCATGAGTTCAAATGTATATGCCATCATGTGCAGCAGCCCCTGCTGTTCCCTGACAGAATCCGTGATATCCGTACACACCATGCAATAGCGCTCCAGGAGAGGTTCAATGGAGGCAATGGTCATGTTCTTTATGCGGATATCCCCATGATTTGCCGTGGAAAAGGTAATGGTATAGGGACCTTTCTTTAATCTTCTGCGCATTTCTTCCGCATCCAGCGCATATACAAACTGTCTGCTGTCCTTTGGCAGCACTACAGAATCTGCCATATTTGCCGCCTGACCCGAATGAGAACCTTCAAGAGGCGGAATGTAGGAAGCGCCTTTGTAATAAGCCAGTATCCTGTAGGAATCATGGAGAAGGTCCACATCCACCACAAAGTCATGGCTGGTCACAGAAAGCTGATGGAAGATCCGTTCCGATATGTTTTCTTCCGTGATGTCGGTAACCGTAAGGATTCCTATGACCTCCCCCGCCTCCGGCCCTGTGAGAAGATTCACTTTGAACTGGACGAAACGCCCGTATTTCTCCTCCGGCAGCTGGATGAAGCATTTCATCACCTGCTCTGTTTTATTCTGGGAGTATGCTTCCAATAGAGATTCATTCATAAACATGTTTAAAAATGTTTCGTGATCCTCTTTATCTGTGATCATCCCCGCAAGCCCCTGAAAAAAACATCCCGGCTGGTCCCAAACCGCTTCACAAGAGCGGAATTTGTGGAATCCCTCATTTCCACAACACGGTCCCGGGAAATATTACTGTGCCCCAGGATCAGTTCATTGGCTCCTGTCTTATGATAATGCTCCAGAAGTTGCTCATCGTACCGGCGCCGCAGCTGTTCCTGCTCTTTGACCGTCTTGGTGATATCCGTGTACACAATGTAGATCCGGAGGATGTCATCCGTTGAAGGCAGCATGGACAGCATACTGCTGGTCCAGAGATAAGTTCCATCCTTCCGCTGCATACGTGCGATCAGTTCGCATGACCCTTTTTTGCTCTTTAAAAATTTATTTAGCTTACGCAGATTCTTCTTCACGTCCTCGGGATGGATATTTGCAAAGATATCTTCATCATACAGGCGTTTCGCCTCCTCCACGGTCCGCTGCATCATGGCTGCAAAGCCCGGAGAAATAAATTCCAGCTTCATGGTCCCGTCCGGACTATATGCCATCATGGAAATCCCCCCGGGGAACTGTTCTACAATGCTTCTAAAGTAAAGATCCAGACGTTCTTTATCCCTTCGGGTCTGGACTATCTCAGTGACATCCCTTACGTATTTTACATAAGCAGGAATGCCGTTCCAGTCAGTCTCAATGGAACGGGTATAGGTGATCCGCTCAGTTCCGTCTTCTTTAATCTCATACTCTTCGCCTTCCATCCTGCCAGCCATAATGCCGCAGAATCCGCAAGGCGCCTTTTGGTGATGGAGGGCAGCATAACATTTTTCGCCAAGACAGCCAGGCGCTGGTGAAAGTATGCTGTCGGTTTCATTGACATAGAGCAGTTCAAAGGTATCCTTTGCAATGACATAGATGCTGTCCGCGGTTTCGTTGGTGATATTCTGATATAAGCGGCTTTCCGAGGACAGCCCTGTGAACACGGCATAGAACATGGCGGCCACAGAGGAGGATTTAATCTGCCGTCCATTTAAGTGAACCCAGATCAGACGGCCGTCTTTGTGGCGCATCCGGTAAGATACATCTAAAGCCTCCCCCCTTTCCAGCGCTTTTGCAGCGGCTGCCATTACCCGGTCCCGGTCAGCCTCATAGATGACATCCAATGCATCGTTTTTAGCCATTTCATTGTATTCTTCCCTGGTGTGGCCGGAGATTTCCATAACACCGTCCGAGAAATAGACGGGGACAAAGCGGCCCTCCCTCACCTCGTAGCTTGCGATTCCGCCCGGAATGGAATTTACAAGGTGGTCCAACTCCTGTTCCAGCAGCTTTTGTTTGCTGATGTCAGAGATATACTCAATATGTGCCGGGCGGCCGGCCCAGTCAATATCCTTTCCAACAAACCGGTAGGTATGGCCGTTCTCAGGATCATAAAGTTCACGGAGCGCGGATTCCTCCTGTCCAACCCTTCCTGACGGACAGGTAGGACAGGGACTGTCATATCCAAACGCCTGATAACAGGTCAAAGGGCTGTCCTTTCCCTTTTTGGATATTCTGGAACGCGCAGCTTTATTTGCATAAAGAAGCTCCCGGTTGTCCAGAGAACTGATAATAATGGTTGTTGGTGAATGATCCAATATGGACTCTAGCTGGTCCATGGAAATCCCTGTATCCTTTGTCATTGCTGGAATACTCCTCTCACGCCGTCCGGGCTGAATCACTGCAGATTTTATTTCCCTATGTTCACATACATAATAATGCTTCCAGTATACCAAATTTTATTGGGAATAGCAACGTTTTACAAGTAACCGCAATCATGTTATACTTGCTATGGTATATTAAATAGTTAAAACGAGGTGAATACGTGAAAAATGATATGGAACGGTGCCAAATTGTATATGATGTTCTGAAGACACATATACAATTTGGTGCCTATCGCTTTGGCGATGTTCTCCCCACAATGGAAAACAACACTGAAAACTTCCTTGTATCACTGGATACCATACGCAGCGCTTATCTCCAGTTGGAACAGGAGGGATATGTTACCCTGTCCCAGAATGTGGGGTCAACCGTCATTAAGGATTACGGGGAACAGGAAATAGAACAGCATGTCCAGCTTTTCTTTTCCCCTAGAAAGAGCGCATTGATCGATCTGAGCAGATCTTTGCGTCCGCTCTTTACCAATGCCCAGTGGATCGGCCTGAAAAATGCCCCAGGGGAGATTTACACCAATATGATGGAACGAAAGAGGAATCATGGCCTGCAGCCTTTTATAGCATTTAACCATATGATGCAGGCATACGACTCCCTGGGCAACGACCTACTTACCCGGCTCCTCTGGCAGGTCTATATGTTCTTTGAAGCTCCTTTTTTATGTGTGCCGGACAATCCATGGTGTGATTATGCCGTCAATGAATTTGCCCCCCGGTCCCTGGACTTTTGTCTTAACCAAGACTGGGACCCTCTCAGGGAATTGATCTGTCAGGCCCAGGATTTCCTGTCTGTGTCCTTATGTGAATTTTATAAGGAACGGATCACACTGCCGCCGCAGGATGAGATTTCCTTTACTTGGAATTCCTATAAAAAGGCGTCACAGATCTGCTATTCCCTTGCCATGGACCTGCTGATCGACATCAGCCTTGGCCGTTATCCGGTGGATACGCTGCTGCCCTCCCTTAACAGACTGTCCAAAGAGAGGAATGTGTCTGTGAGCACAGTACGCCGCACCCTCTCCCTGCTCAACGGCGTTGGCGCGGTCAAGTCCATGAAACGAATCGGAACCAAGGTCCTTCCTTTTCATGAGACGGCGGGTAACTGCGACTTTGATAACCCGGTGGTCCGCAAACGTCTCTTGGATATGGCGCAGAGCCTGCAGATCTTAACACTGTCCTGTAAAGAGGTTTCAGAACTTACAATATCATCCTTAGATGCTGAACAAATGCAGAAAAGCATAGAATTCCTGACTACAATGGAAGCGCGTCAGATGTATCATCTTATTGCTTATGACGCCCTTGACCTGTTAAGGCAGTTTGCCCCCTACCGGGCGGTCCGTACCGTTTACAGCGAGCTTTTAAAGCAGCTCTTCTGGGGATATGGCCTGCGCAGTATGTGGAAAGAAGATGAGGGACAGACCGATTTCTGTCTCTCATCTTATAAGACCTTACTCCAGTCCCTGAAAGACAGGGATCCCATCCGTTTTTCCGGTGATCTGGAAGCACTCATGATCCATGAGTTCCGTCTTGCAATCACTAAACTGGTCCGGCTGGGAATCGGAGAAGCAGAAAGACTTCTGATCCCTGACCTTTAGGTAAAGTTACCTGACCCTGGAACAAAAGGCTTGTGCACAAAGGCTTGTACGCAAAGCAAAGAACTCTTTCAAATCTTAGGAAAGGAAGAAATGATTAAAATACCAAACCAGGCCAATCTAAAGTTCCAAATGATGACAGATAACTCACTGCACCCCAACAACCATAATAAAAACAGCAAGAATCTGCAGCATCCTGGACACCAAGACACCCCTTGCTATTTTTTATTTCTTTTGTTATACTTATGGCAATAATTAGGTATGTGAACATAGAATTGCAGTTTTTAGGACGGGTGGCCAAACAATGGATATCAAAAAAAGATACAAACGAAGGGATTCTGATCCGCCGCAGTTGTCAGGAAGAACATGTCCTGCAGGAATCGATTTATTAAAGGTCGGTGTTATCTGCTGTTTGTTGGATGACTCCTTAACAATTTTATGGGGGAACTCCGGCTTTTTCCGCCTTACAGGATATACAATGGAAGGATTTTATCATCTCTTCTCAAGTCTGGAGGAGTACTACCGTCCGTTTCCCGATGATTTCACAGCAATACGCCATGAGGCGGCTCAGGCAGCCTCCACAGGTGATCCTAATCTTGATATGACCATCCGGCTGCCCAGGAAGGCAGATGGTTTTTCCTGGGTACGCCTTCTGGGGACCATAACCGCGGATCCGGCAGCAAGGAGCCCGGTGCTCCAATTGGAATTAGCCGATGTAAACGCGCTGGCCTTTGAAAAAGAAGAACAGGCCCGGCTATGCCAACAGCAGCACCATTGCTTCCAATCGGTGCTGGATACATACGAAGGAAATGCCTATGTCAGTGATATGGATACATATGAGCTTCTTTATCTGAATCATACTTCCTGCAAGGTTCTTGGCATGCCGGCAGCGAAAACAGTTGGCCGTAAGTGTTATGAAGTGATCCAGGGACGTACCTCCCCCTGCCCTTTCTGCACCAACTGCAAACTGAACAAAGATAATTTTTATAAGTGGGAGTTCTATAATCCCACTCTGGGCCGGACATTTATGATCAAGAATCTGGAGATCGGCTGGAAGGGGCACCGGGCACGGCTGGAACTCTCCCATGATATGTTCAGCGCGGAGTATAAACTGGCTAAAAAGGACCAGGAGCGGGATGCGCTGATCAACAGTGTCCATGGCGGATTTGCGCGGGTGGATGCCAGAGATATGAGGACAATCCTCTGGTATGGCGGCGGCTTCCTGGACCTGATCGGCTATACAGGGAATGAATTTGAGCAGATGCTGCATTCCCAGTGTACCTATGTGCACCCGGATGATATTGTCCATATAACTGATATTATGGATCAGTCAAGGGTGACCGGAAAACCCACAGCGGCCGAAGGGCGTATTGTCACTTATCATGGCGCTCTCAAAATACTGGCACTGTCCTTCAGCTTTGTCAGTGCCCAGGACAGCTGGGACGGCATCCCCTCCTATTACAGCGTGGGCCTTGACGTAACCAAGGAGCGCATGGAGCAGGCGAGACAGAGGCAGGTGCTGGAGGATGCCTGTAAGACAGCCCGGATTGCCAGTGATGCAAAAACCAACTTCCTCTCCTCCATGTCCCATGATATCCGTACACCTATGAATGCCATCATAGGCATGTCGGTCATTGCACAGTCAAATCTGAACTCACCAGATAAAATACAGGACTGCCTTGCAAAGATCAACACCTCCAGCCGCCATCTGCTGAATCTGATCAATGAGGTTCTGGATATGTCCAAGATTGAAAGCGGGAAGATCGATCTGATATATGAGGAAGTCTCCCTTCCCAAGCTGATCGAAGATGTGATGGATGTATTCCGCCCTCTGGTAGCGGAAAAATATCAGACACTGCAGGTAAATGCCAATCGGGTCCGCCATGAACATGTGGTGACAGACAAGGGACGCCTGCAGCAGGTGCTTGTAAATCTACTCTCCAACGCCGTCAAATATACGCCTGAAGGCGGGAACATCGGGCTGCGGATCCAGGAAACCCCGTCTTTTGCAAAGGGCAAGGGACAGTATTCTTTCGTGGTCACCGACTCAGGGATCGGAATGCATGAGGACTTCATCTCCCATGTCTTTGAACCATTCTCCCGGGCAGATGACGCCAGGATCAACAATATCCAGGGCACCGGCCTTGGAATGGCGATCACACAGAATATCGTACGCATGATGAACGGCACCATCGAGGTGAAAAGCACTCCGGGAAAAGGCAGCCAGTTTGTGGTTGCCGTTACCTTTGATCTGTGCAGTGAGCCGGAAACAGATGACGGGGAACTGGCCGGACTGCCTGTTTTGGTGGCGGATGACGACCAGGCCATATGTGAAAGTGTTTCAGAAATCCTGAATGAACTGGGAATGCAGTGCAGCTGGGTTCTGTCCGGCAGGGAAGCCGTGGACCGTGTTGTTAAGGCCCATGAACAGTCGGATGACTTTTTTGCAGTGATCCTGGACTGGATCATGCCCGATATTGACGGTCTGGAAACCCTGAAGCTGATCCGCACAAGGGTTGGCCCGGATATGCCCATTATCATTATTTCCGCCTACGACTTTTCTGAGATTGAGGATAAGTTCCGGCTGGCAGGCGCAGATGCCTTTATCACAAAACCTTTATTTAAATCAAAAATAGTATATGCTTTCCAAAAATTCCGCAGAAACGACCGTTCTGAATCCCGGAGCGCCATGCACACACGGCCAAATGCTGCCTTAAACGGTAAAAAGCTTCTGCTGGCAGAGGATAATGAACTCAACCGCGAGATTGCAATGGAACTGCTTAAGGCCCATGGCCTTTTGATCGATACAGCGGATAATGGTCTCATGGCAGTGGACCGGTTTAAAACCTCTGCTCCCGGAGAATATGCCTGCATTCTGATGGATATCCAAATGCCCGTCATGGATGGTTACAAAGCAACAAGAGCGATCCGCGCCCTGGAACATGAGGACGCCCATACCATCCCGATCCTGGCCCTGACAGCCAATGCATTTGCATCCGATATAGGAAAAGCCCACAGTGCGGGAATGAATGACCACATTGCAAAACCCATTGATGTGGAACTGCTTATGGAAACTTTGGGGCGGTGGATCGGATAGAGCATGTAATTTCCTCTCATTCACGCCCCTCTCATTCACGCCCCGCTCAGACACATTCCCTCTCCGCCATCTGCTTCCCCATATAAACATTCCTCCTCTGAATTTTCAATATTCTCTCGGAATCTCCTGGTGCTCAGATTTGCGAGGAGACTCCAAGAGTACTGCCATAGAGGAAGTTATCATACCATTATTCCCGTTTTGTCATGATCCTGTTTGAGAGATATTAATCATTCGTTTCTTTTTTGTCTGCCGGAAGAATATATCATATAAATTCCAATCAGCGATACGGTCCCACAGACTGCGGCTCCGGAAATCCCATTCATCAGCCTGGGATCCGGCTCTCCATCACCAAAAGACACAAGAAGGGCAGCCTGTAAAGACATCATTGATACCAGGGCATCTGCATAACCCACATTACGGACAGCGACCAAAAGCGGCGATTTCAGCCATGTGTCGGAAGAAACAAGCCCTTCATGGGGAGCGATAACAAGTATCTGGTCTTTCAGGCTCCTGTCCTTATCCTCCTTCACAGCCCGGCCCTGATAAAGATAACAGCCGTTTGTCCCAGCGAAGTCGGCGGCATCATTGACGATTTAATACACCCTCTATATTCTTTTTTTCAAAAAGAAAACGGCGGTCTGAATTTCTTCAAAACCGCCGCCTCTTTTTTTAAGAAGCAACACGAAATACCTCCGCAACGATGGTTTTTTCTTTCACCGTTATAGCGGTAGGAATTTTATAAATCTATGTAATTTATTTCATAGCTATATAATGTTGGTTTGAGTTATTTATGTAGGTTTTCTAAATATATCAATCGCATGGCTTGTTATACCTATTAAATCCATTCGCTCACAAATAGCGAAATGATACTTTAAATATAATTCAAAAGTATCTTGATTCATTTTATCTATGGCGTCACGCATAAGTAATGCGGTACCATCTGCTGCTACATAATGTAAACGATTTACAGAGAATACAGACATTATGTGATCAATATCTTCTTTACGAACAAGTTCAAATAAATCTTTTGGCTCAGATTTTGCAGCAAATGTTTTTGAATCGAGCAGACCATTTTTTATATATTCAGCAACATTGATATTGCCATGCATAAATCCTTCATCAAGGAGGCAGCCATCTGATATAACATAAGCAGCAAAAACAATTCCTCCCGGTTTTGTTACGCGAATCGCTTCCCTTAAAGCCTGCCGTTTATCTGTGACATTGTATAAATGATAAAGTGGTCCCAAAATCAGGGTAATATCATATGTGTTATCAGAAAAAGCAGATAAATTAATGGCATTACCTTGTGTAATAGTTATGTTTTCACCTGGTTGTGTATTTTTACGGAAGATTTCTATATTATGCTCTACTAATTCTACTGCATCAATAGCATGGCCTTGGCGAGCCAATGCATGTGAATACCTTCCTGTTCCAGCTCCGATTTCAAGTATATGATTGCCAGGTGTTACATATTTTTCAATGTAACGCATAGTGGTAAGAAATTCAACAGAGCCATGCTTTAATAGCAACCGTTTTTCCTCATCATAATTGCTATAAAAGTCAATTAAGTATTGATTTGATTGCACCTAACAAACCTCCTTTGCGTTTAATCTAGTAAAATTATATTTCTAAATGCCAATCAGGTTTTTCTTGCTTTATCAAAATGGATAATACGTTTATCACCATTTTTTGAGCGCTATCTTTATCCAGCTTCATTTTCTTTGTTGCCGTAAGAACAGCAATACCATGAGAGTATAAAAATAAATCCAAAAAAATTGTTTTTGCTTTTTCTAATCTGATTCCGATAGATTCAGAAAAGTCATTAGCTCTTTTTTCATTATCTTCTTCTTTATAAAAATCTGTTGCTTTTGACATATTTAAGTCCATATCATCTATGAACAAAAACTTAAATAAATAGGTTTCATCTTGAGCAAATTCAATGTATGATAGTGGGTAAACTAAAGAAGAATTGATTTTTTCCGAATCACGATAAGATGCAACAAACTGTTCATAGTATTTATACGCAAAATTAAGAAAATCCTTTTTTACTTCATCCATATTTTCATAGCAAGTGAAAATTGGTCGAGTAGAACATTGCAATTTATTGGCAATACTTCTTGCGTTTACCGTTTCAAAGCCGGTTTCTTTTGTGATTTCTAAAACAGTATTCAATATCTTTTCTTTTGTTATTTTTGCTTTTGGTGGCATATTAGTTTCTCCTTCCAGCTTTCGCGTCACTTATGTTGTATAACTACTGTTGCATAACATAAGTGATTTGTCAAGCATATATTGAAAATTGATACTTGTTTACGTTAAGCCAACTTGTCACGAAGCTATGTAATAGATTTTGGGGAAATAAATGACATTCCGGCTCTTCGGCCGGAACGTCAAACATCTGCTTGTTGGGGAACCTCCCCAAACCCGGCTTCGGGCCAACATGGAGCTGTTGATAAACCCCATAAAAAAAATGAGTAGCAGGAATATAGAGATGAATTCGATAGCCAGGAAAATATGAGAGCAAAAAAAGAACACCTTTCGGTGTCACTTTAAACATTTTACCATCCGTTTCAAGTTTAATGCGGTTGCTGATAAGAGGCAGTGTTCTTTTGCTGCCTCTAAACCTCTCCGTAATAAATGTTTTAAGTTATGTCGGGCTTTCTGTACAGCGAAGCTTCCCTCACACCAGATTTGACGCAGCCGTAATACCTCACGATGTCGTTCACTTCCATCCTTACTGTGGTTTTGCTTTACTGCCGGCTCAAATAGATTGACCTGCACACGGCGCTTGGCAGCACTCTTGGTCAGACATTGGCGACGATAGGGGCAGGATTGACAATCCTCCTTTTTCGCTTGGTATTCCCAGTAAACTCCATATTCACTTCTCTGCAACCGTTTCAGATTTAAGCATTTTCCGGCGGGACAGAGAAAGCAGTCACAACCTGCCTGATACGAAAAATCCTTGCGCATAAACGCGGATTGATACTTTGGTTCTTCATGATTGATTGGGGTATACAAACGGATTCCCTCTTCCACAAGCTTCTGATGGACCAGGCCTATATCATATCCGCTGTCAGCTCCCGCTTCTGATATCGCGAGCCCTAATTGTTCGCGGATTTGCATCAGACGGCTTACATACGGCGTTGCATCCGTCACATTTCCAGGCGTTACATGGACGTCCACGATGATCCCATGTGCACCGTCAAGGCTTTGATGGGAGAGATAGTGCATTCCCTCCGGCTTTCCCTTTCGTTTATAGAATCCAGCATCCGGATCGGTACGGCTGATTCGCTTAGGTATTGTTTTGGGCTTTTCCTTTTGACTACGATGGGATTTTTGCGGCGGGATTCGTCCGGCTTGCTCTAAGCGTTTGCGTTCTTCCTGTTCGTAGACGTCCAGGACTGACAGATATTCGGCTGGTTTGTATTCCACCTCGATGACTTGCTCCGACTTACGGGAGGCATTCGCCTTGACATGGGTGGAATCAGTCAAAATCAGTTTTCCTTCTACCAAGCCCTGGCTCATACAGGAGTGAACGACCTGGTCAAACAGTTTGCGGAACAAATCTCTTCCTGAAAACCGTTTTCTTCTGTTTTGAGAAATGGTGGAATGGTCTGGAACCCGTTCATCCAAGTCCAGACCAAGGAACCAGCGATAGGCCATGTTTACTTGAATTTCCTGCTCAATGCGCCGTTCCGATTCTATACCAAACAGAAATCCGATGAGCAGATATTTGATTAAGATAACGGGATCAATCGAAGGCCTTCCATTGTTGTGGCAATAACAATCCTCTACCTCACGGTAAATAAAAGAGAAGTCTATGAGACGATTCAACTTACGCAGCAGGTGATCTTCAGGCACCATGTCTTCAATCGTTACCAAATGAAATTTGATTTGCTTATGAGATGATTGTGTCATCATAGCCTTGGCCTCCATACTTTTCTTTTATTTTATCATACCAGAAAGTATTTGAGGAGGGTTTATCAACAGCTCCAACATGGCCCGAAGAGTCAGCATCGCTTCGCTCCTTATATTGGCTTGAGGCCATAAAATAGCAGAGACTCATTATAATCCCCTGCTATTTTTGTACTAACATAATAAATTGATTTTTTGAAAAACTCTCAACGTCATTGAGAGTTTTTATCCTCATCCACCATTTCCGTTAATTCCTTAAGTTTCTTTTGTAAGATTTCCTTGCTGATTAGTTTCGTCCGATATTCGGAAATCATGGTTGGACTCATGTTCCGGCTCAGGGCATATTCAACAACGTCCTCGTCCTTGCTCTTGCAAAGAATAATGCCAACGCTGGGATTTTCGTGGGGCTTCTTTACATCCCGGTCTAACGCTTCCAGATAGAACTGCATTTTTCCCAGGTATTCCGGTTTGAAATCATCAATTTTCAACTCAATTGCAACAAGGCATTGTAGTTCCCTATGAAAAAAGATTAAATCCGTATAATAGTCGTTCTTTCCTACTTGAAGATGATATTCTTCTCCCATAAAAATAAAATCCCTGCCAAATTCCAGTAAAAACTTTTTCATGTTCTTCAAAATGGCCTTTTTCAAATCATATTCCCTATAAGGCTCTGGCAGATCTAAAAACTCCAACATATACATGTCCCTGATTATGTTCGCAGGCGCAGCCTGGGATATGGCGGAAGGCGCCTTACCGTCTGATAGCATTAAACGCTCATAATATCCGCTGATCATTACATTTCAGAAAAATGAAATACCGCTCTTTGAAAGAACGGTAGAAGTTGCAGGTTGGTAGTCCATTTTTATTGTAATCCTTTGTACACTGAAGCAAGTATTGCAATAAACAGAACGCCGATTACATCTGTGATCGCCTGAGCCCCATAGATCGCCAGCACACTGTAAGCCGGTTTTACCAATGCCGGAAGGATCAAGAGAACGGGCACATACAAGCATTTACTGAACGCAGATACAAGCAGGGATTGTTTTTTCATCCCTCTGGCAATAAAGGACTGGATCAGCGTGGACTGCACACCGGAGAACAGCATGCCAAAGACATAAATTCGGATCAGGTTTTTGGAAACCGCGATCACCTCACCGCTCTCCGTAAACATTTTGGAAAAGCTTCCGGGAACAGCCATCAGAAGCAGCCACAGGACCGCAGCGTAAACGGTTGTTATAACAATGGAACAGGTAATGGCCTGGCGGACCCGGTCTTGTCTCCCCGCGCCGTAATTATAGCTTATAACCGGCTGCAGGCCCTGGCAGAAACCATTGACCGGCTGCCGTATAAAGGAGGAAGTCGCGGTAACGATCGTTCCCACGGAGATTGCAAGCGTGGCCCCGTCAATGGCAAAGCCGGACAGCGCGGCTGCGCCATATTTTCTCAAAGAATGGTTTAAAATAATATTGACAAGACTTTCCGCCCCGGTTGTGATAAAGTTAGAGATCCCCAATGCCACAATGCTGCCAAGAGTCTGTCGATCAGGTATCAGATTGCACCTTCTCAGGCGGATTACCGAGCGGGAGGATATCAGATATCCAACCACCCAGGCTGCCGATACCGCCTGACCGATCACTGTGGCCCATGCAGCTCCTGCCACTCCCATGTCCATGACCAGAATAAACACCGCGTCTAATACAATGTTGATCACGGCACCGATGATCACGGAAATCATACCAATGAATGTTTTCCCCTGGGTATTAATAAAAACATTCATTCCCGTTATCAGCATGGAGAAGGGAATGCCCATGCTGATGATTCTCACATATTGGACTGCATAGGGAAGATTTGCTTCGGTGGATCCAAACAAGGGCAATACCGCCCAGGGCTACTGCTCCGATCCCCGGTATCCTTCCCACAAAAATACGGTCAACAATATTGTAAAGCATACTGACAAACTGTGCGACAACCATGGGAACCGCGGTCCGTACCACCAGCTTTCTGATATTACCTTGTGATAAATCTATTTTCTTCATGTCCGAACCTTTTTTATTTTTTGATTTATTATGCTGGTGTTTTTATTTCATCAGCTCATTTGTAAGCTCCATGATCTTAGGCGCCAGCTTCTCCCTCTGTCTTTTTGTAATACACCGGTACAGGGGAAATGAGGCCCCGATTCCGGCAATGCCCAGAAGGCCAATCCCAATGCCGGGAATAAACATAGTATCCGCCCATACCATTGTGCAGCACATGCCAATGCCAAGAAAAAGTGTGCTGGCGATTCCCAAAACCAGTGAAACTGCCATACCCTTTTTTGTTGCGCTTTCGTCCAGTTTTCTCAGCTGCTCCATCTTATTTTCTTCCGGACGAAGATATTTCTGACGAATCTGTTTGATCTCCTCCTGTTCTCCCGCGGAGTAAGTATATATGAATTTTTTCTCATTCTCTTCCATAAAAATAAACCTCCAACCCTATGTTCATTTTTCCGGCGATGACTGATTCCCCCGCCCTCCGGACGGGATCTTTTTCATCCGCACGGTGAATGTGCTCCCCTCTCCCAGTTTACTCTCTATGGATATATCGCCTCCGACAATATCCACCACCCGTTTTACCAGAGCAAGCCCCAGGCCGTTTCCCTGGGTGGCATGGGAGCTGTCCCCCTGATAAAACTTTTCAAACATGCGTTTTCCCACCTCATTGCTGATTCCGCAGCCTGTATCTGATATTTTTATCACTGCCATTGTGTTATCTGATTTTAAACTGACTGTGATTTTTCCTCCCGGCGGTGTGAATTTTATGGCATTGGACAAAAGATTATTCCAGACCAGGTCAAGCAATTCCTCATCAGACTTTACTTTTACCCGTTCCTCTATATCCGCCTCTACCTCCAGATCTTTCCGTTCCAGCACATTATCAAGACGTATGATACACTCAGACAGCTGGGTATCTAAATCAAACTCCTTTGTTTCCGGAAAAATCTGCTGGTTTTCCAGCTTGTTCAGCTTTAAGATATTGGTGATGAGCCCTGTCAGTCTGCGGCATGCATCCACTATCGCCCCTGCATACTCTTTCTTTTTTTCTTCCGAAAGCTCTGCATTTTGCAATAAAGAAGCATAGTTTTGAATGACTGACAGCGGAGTTTTTATTTCATGGGATACATTGGAAACAAAGTCGGTGCGCAACGTTTCCACCCCGGACAGTTCCTCTGCTATCCGGTTAAAATTTTCAATTAACACATCAAGTTCATTGGTATTGTCAAAATCATGGGCAAGAGGGATCCGGACAGAGTAATCGCCTCCTATCAATTTCTGGGAGGCTTTTAAAATCCGTTTCATCGGATACTCCAGCGTTATCTTACGGTAGATCCCATCTAAAACCGTTAAGATCAGGCTGATCAGCACAACATTCATGGCTGTCAGTTTAGCGCTTTCACGGACACTTCCATAGTCCGGTTCAAGATGGCTCAAAAATAGCAGCAGACAGCAGGTGATGGCAAATGTAATGATCAGAAAATAAAAAAAATATGACTTGATGGAAAACAGGCTTCTTTTATAGCTTAGCTCGGCAGGCTTGTCTTTCATTGCAGCACCGCCTTATATCCAAGTCCGCGGACTGTTTTCAGTGAAAAGCCATCACATGCGGAAAATTTCTTTCGGATTCCCGTGATATATACATCAACTGCCCGCAGCCCGATATCGCTCTCCAATCCCCAGAATTCATCCATCAGCTGCCCTCTGGAAAATGTCTTATTGGGATAAGACAGCAGTTTATACAGAATATTAAACTCTCTGGTTGTAACCGGAAGCTCTGTTCCATCTACAACAGCGGTCACCGCATCCGCATCCAATGTCAGGTTGCCGATGGTTATCTTTCTCTCCACCTCTATATTGGCCCGGCGGAGCAGGGCACGCACACGCAAAAGCAGTTCCTCCACCTCGATGGGTTTTACCATATAATCGTCAATCCCAAACTGAAATCCTTTTTGCTTGGAATTCAAGTCATCCTTTGCAGACATAAACAGGATGGGGATTGTCTTATTTACCTGCCGGACGGTTCTGGCAAATTCAAACCCGTCAATTTCCGGCATCATAATATCCGATATGATCAGGTCATATAACGTGTTATACATTTCATCATACGCATCCCGGGCATTTAAACATCCCTTAGTTATAAAACCGCTGTTATTCAAATAAGAACATACAAACCGATTCAGTTCAGAATCATCCTCCACGATTAAGATATGGACCATAGTAACATCTCCTTCCATTCCGTATGACAATATTACTTTTATATAGAGTATACCATACCTTTTGTTTGAGAATTGTTAAAATTCATTCTTGGCCTGACATGTACCTCTTTCTAATGAGTCTTCCTCTCCTCTGCCAGATGTTTTTTGCTTCCGTTTTTGACTTTAGCGTATTATTTCAAACCTTTACAGATTGGGATTAAACACAGCAGCAAAACAATACCCACAATTCCTATGACAATACCAGGTACCAGCATGTTCCATACCATTGTCAAGCACATACCGCTGCCAAGCACCAGGGCGCCTGCAATGCCGAGTACCACAGATCCCACCGCTTTGGCATTCAGCTGTATTGCAGGTTTTCCCTCCATTTTGCGGCGCACGGACAGCATTGCCAGCAGCACAACCGCGCCAACGGCCGATACCAGAATCCCCTGCCTAAATGCGTTCCACTCAGGTAACAGGCACATACACATGCCGATCCCGAATAAAATCCCTCCAACAGTTCCCATGATCAGTGATACAAAGTTTTTCTTTTCCATGAAATGATCCTCCATTCTTGTTTTGTGTACACCAGCGTACATTTTTTAGTGATTTCTCACTGGATGATTGCATTGTATCCCATGATTGTTATTGGAATGATTGAGAATTGTTTGAGAATTATTAAATGTAATAAGAAATCGGCCCCTTTCTAACATCAACTTCCCGAAGCCGGTGCCAGGTGATGATATCCAGCCGCAGGGAAGATTCCCTCAAGCGTGCCCAGGATGAAATTAAGGCAGGCGGCGGCGCGGATATCCTATACCATGCAGGGGATGCTTCCAAAGAGGAGGATGTGACAGCTCTCCTGTCAGATGCCCTGGAAAAGATGGGAACGGTTGATATTCTTGTTAACTCCCAGGGGGTCAACAAGAAATTTCCCGGAACCGAGTTCCCGGCAGATACGTGGGATGCCATGTTTGATGCCAATGTAAAATCAGTCATGCTTACCTGCAAGCATTTTGGCCGGTACATGAAGGTACATGACATTCACGGCAAAATCATCAATCTCTCCTCTGTCATCGGGATCCGGGCCGTTGGCAACGGCGGCGGAGCCGATGCCAGTTATGTCACATTCAACCCCAAAGCATGGGAAAGACCAGCGGATTATCCCTTCCCCATCCGCGAACCGGAAACCACGTTTTGCTCCGGCAGTATCAGGTTTATCCGTCCTGATCCAGACGATATGCCTACCTACTAGCCCATTGCACAGTATCTGGCCGATTTGAAGATCAAGCGGTATCTGGGAGCACAGCACACCTTCTACAATGACCCCTGCGACTACTCTCAGGTATACCGCGTGAAATAAACTAACAATTCCAGGAGGAAATCACAATGTCTATTGAAAAAAAAAGTATTGCGTATATGGTGAATGGCGCGAGTCCAAAACCGATATTTATATGTCTGTAACCGATTCCAACACCGGCGAAGTGATCGCCGAAGTGCCGCGCTGCACCCAGGAGGAAGTAGAAATAGCGATCACCTCGGCGCAAGAGGCTTCTCCCACCCCCTTAACCGCCATCCGGATCCTGGAGTTATTCTACACTGAAGCAGGATTTCCCAAGGGCGTTGTGAATCTGGTCACATGCAGCCACCACGAAGCGGATATTCTTCTCACCGACCCCAGGGTCAAGGCCGTAACCTTTGTCGGCACCACCGGCGTTGGCAAGGAGATCTATTCCAAGGCGGCTGCTAACGGCAAGCGTGTCCAGGCCCAGTGTGGGGCAAAGAACCATGCCCTGGTTCTGGAAGACGCTGATTTGGAGAACAGTGTCAATGCGGTCATCAACTCCTCCTTTGGCTGTGGGGGTATGCACTGCATGGCTTTGCCTGTCATCTGTGTTCAGGAGAGCATTGCCGATCAGTTTGTAGCTCTGCTCAAAAAGAAATCCCAGGAGCTTGTTGTAGGCTGGGCGGCGATGGGAAATAATCCGGCCTCGGCTTCCATTGTAATTGTAATCACCATGCTGACCCAGGTGTGCGGAGGAATCGAATGGGCAATCACAATCATTGGCTGTATGATGATCCTGCTATGCATCGGAGCAATGCTTATACCTGACACTCCCCAGGAGGCTGGGGAGAATCCGGCTAATCTGACGGATGAGGAGGCAGCCCTGGCGGCAGAAGGTGAACCGCCGGAGCAGGGGACACAGACCTACCGCTGTTTTCTGCGCACCAGAAAATTCTGGTTTGTCAGTCTGGGCGTGGGCATATACATGATGGTTACCGTGGGCGTAATAAGTCAGCTGATCCTACGGCTGACCAGTATCGGACTGTCCCGGAGTGCTGCTATGATAGCCATGTCGGTGTGCGCACTAATCGGCACGGTTGGAAGCTATCTGTGGGGAATGCTGGATCAGAAATGCGGCACAAAGAATGCAGCCGCGCTCTACGGCGTTTGGTATGCAACAGCAGTGGCCTTAAATATGGTGCCTAACCGTCTGTGTATCTACCTGTCCATCCTGATGCATCCAGCCTGAATTATTTAAGACATACATGAACTGCTTTGACCCTGCACTTGCTTTTTGTAAAACGCAATTCCGTAATCCAGGACTTCCGAATATCTGTTCCCCTATGGTTTTCCATCCATCCTCTTAAATTCGCTTACCGCCATCCTGATTGCTACGATCAATACAATCATATCCGTGATCACCGGTGCTGTGAATATACCATGTACCCCCAGTCCAGCCACATGCGGCATAATAATTGCAGCAGGAATATAGAGGACAATCTGGCGCAGGATCACCAATACACTTGCCTTCGTGGCCCTGCCCAGGGACTGCATCAGAGTCAGGACCACAATCCAGAAGCCTAACAGGATAAAGGATATAAAAAACAGGCGAAATGCCCCCGCTCCCTGTTCTGCCACAGAAAGAGTTGTTATAAACATGGATAGGATCGCTTTGGGTGCAGTCATAATCGGCAAATAGAAAATGAGTGCCAGCAAGGTTGCTGCTATGGAAAAAATTTTGGTTATGTATTTTACACGGTCATATTGCTTTGCCCCATAGTTGGTACCCACGGCCGGCTGATATCTCTGTGAAAGCCCCCACAAAGGAATGAAGGCAAAGGAAACCACACGATAAGTTGCCCCCAGAATAATCTGCCATGTATCGCCTCCATGCTGAGCAGCAAGGTTATAAAGCACGGTCTGCTGTACGAGCATCATAACCTGCATGAGCATAGCAGATACACCCACGCCGATAATTTCATGAAATAGATCTTTCTCAATACGTATAGCATGGATCCGCACTGCCCTGCTTTTCTTTTTAAAGTACCACAGTGTGGCAGCTGCATATGCGACCTGGGAAAGAATTGTTGCGTAGGCGGCCCCATCAATTCCCCGCCCATAGGGATTAAGAAGCAGAATGAAAACCGGATCAAGGATAATATTCATGACCGCGGAACCGGCGCTGAACATCATGGCCCGTTTAAGCAGTCCTTCACCGCGCATGATCATGTTTGCCGACTGTGCAAAGTTGACAAACAGACTGCCGGCAAAAATAATACGCAGGTATCGTGTTGCAAGCGATAGGATTTCACCTTTTGCACCGGAAAGCATCAAAATCTGCTTTGTAAAAATCATACCACCCGCCATAATGATAAGTGAAAATATGAGGTTTAGAGCAATTAAATTCCCCATGATCTTATCGATTACAGCCTGGTCCTTCTTCCCGATCGCCCTGGACAGGACCGAGGCAGAGCCAACGCCGATCAGGGTGGAAATCCCGGTATTGGCTAAAGTAAAGGGATAAGACACCGATACTGCGGCCATTGCACGATCTCCTATCATTTGCCCGACATAAACACCATCCATGAAATTATAAAGCCCTACCACCACCATTCCAACAATTGCGGGAACACTAAGTTTTGCTACCAGCTTCCACGGGCTGTCACTCAGCAGCATAGCCCGTGTATTCATTTTTTCAGACATCAGCACGCCTCCATTCTTATAGTTGAGAGTTTTGTAGTGCATTCCACACACCGTCTAAAGATTTCACTTATTGACGGTTTTGTGTGATAATGATATAATGCGGTTAGAATTCGCTAACCTCATGATCAAGATAGCACTTTATTTGAAATGATACAATCATCTGCGCGATTTTATGGCTAATCGTTTCAAAGAAATGGCTGATCGTTTCAATGGAGGACTTAAATGCAGCATACAATGGAATACTGGAATGCCCGTCTCATGGAGTTCTATGGATTTACTTCATGTGATGAACACCCCTACGGCCTATTAGGAACATGCTGGAAAATGGCACCTGAAATGGGGGCCGGCTGCTTTTGGGCCTATGGAGAAAAGGATTTATTCGATATCAAGATTCATGATTTTTATTTTCATAAAGATACACTGGTAGAAAGCAATGTTTCAGGATATTTAAGTGTCATATATTACGACTCCATCTCAGGTGAACAGCTTACCCCCTACAGACGGATCCATGCAGGCTGCATCCAAAACATAGCGGGCAATGAGGAACCGTATAAAATCTGGGTACACAAAAAAATACCGATCCGCAGTGTTGGGATAGGTATTGCACCGGCTTATTATAAGGATTATATGAAGGAAAATTATCCGGAAGAATATTTTAACCCCTCTACCGCTTTTTCCCAATTGGATCAGGAGGCGAATTTCCCGGAATTAGTCATACTTCTAAAACAGGTGGAACATTATCGTGGTGAGGGAATGGCAGCAAAATTGTTTTATGAGGGGAAGGTTGCAGAAGTGGTTTCCACGCTTCTCTCCCGTCTGAAAAACAATCCAAAACATTCCAAACCGGCAGAAATCAGCATGCAGGATTTAAAGCACATCGAATTGGCCGCAGCTTATATCAACGACCATTATGCCGGTGAAATACCCCTGGAGAAGCTGGCCGGTTTTGCCTGCATGAGTCTTTCCAAATTCAAACTTCTATTTCAGAGCGTTTATCACTGCTCTGTTACAAGTTATATTCAGCAAAGAAGAGTGAGCCATGCAGAGTGCCTTTTGACCACCAGTGATCTGACGATCGGCCAAATAGCTAAAAGTGTGGGATATTCCACCTCCAGCCGTCTTTCAGAATTATTCCGCCAAAGTACAGGCCTGACACCTGCTGAATACCGAACTGCTTTTTGGAAAACATCTTTTTAACGCAAGCAAGGCCTCCAGGGCAATACCCCGGAGGCCTTGATCCAACTTCATTTTCCTTGTCACAGAGACGCTGAAAATTAATCCTCAACGCTTACAATCTCTCTCTTGTTATAAGAACCACAAGCCTTGCAAACTCTGTGAGGCATCATCAGAGCGCCACACTTGCTGCACTTTACCAGATTTGGAGCGCTCATCTTCCAGTTTGCCCTGCGGCTGTCTCTTCTTGCTTTTGAAGATTTATTCTTTGGACAGATAGACATGGTTTACACCTCCTTCAACTGTTTAAAAATATCCTGGATAACTGACATTCTTGGATCCAGTGGGCTGTCATCACAGTCACCTTCTCCAGAGCCCGGATTTGTACCATATCTATTAGAAATCCCCTGACAGTCTTCACTGCAGAGAACCTTCATAGGCAGGTTCAAGGTTAACTCATTACCAACCAGCTGGTCGACATCCAGATTATAACCATTAATATAGAACTGCTCATCCAAAGCCTCTACCCGCTCCTCCTCTGTCCGGTTCATGTCCAGTTCCTGGTCAATCTCCAGATGAAAGGGAACTTTCACCGGTTCCAAGCACCTGCCGCACGGCATCTCAAGGCTTAGGTCAGCCTCTCCTGTCACAGTAAGTATCTTATCGCCCCGGTTTGTTATCACCAGGGTCACCGGCTGTTTTTCCACAATCTCATAGGTGCCGTCCGGCGCCTGAAACTGTGTCATATCCAACTCCTGGGTATAAGTTTTAGACTTTCCCTCCACGGGAAACAGTTCCGATAAATTAATCAGCATACCATATACTCCTTGATATGCACCTATGCTATTATACATAGGTGCAAGGGGTTTGTCAATAAAAAGTTTCCAGAAATACGCAATTTCTTATGGAAATTTACTGAACCAGGTCAAGAGTCTCTCTTGCGATCGCCAGCTCCTCATTGGTTGGGATCAGCATAACCTTTACCTTGGAATCAGCAGAAGAGATCACTCTCTCCTCGCCGCGTATATTGTTAAGCTCGTCATCGATCTTCACACCCATGTAAGCCAGATTCTCACAAATAGCCTTTCTTCCGGCCTTGTCATTCTCACCAACGCCTGCGGTAAACGCGATCGCATCTACGCCGTTCATGGCTGCTGCGTAAGCACCCACATACTTGGTCACGCGGTAGATGAACGCATCCAGTGCAACTTCTGCCAGATGGTTGCCCTCTGCCTTAGCATTCTCAATATCGCGGAAGTCACTGGAGATACCGTTTGTCATACCGTAAACACCGGACTTCTTATTCAGAATATTCAGCATCTCGTTGATATCAAGGCCCTCCTTGTTCATGATGAACTGAAGCACGGCAGGATCCACGTCACCGCTTCTGGTTCCCATGATCAGTCCTTCAAGAGGCGTTAATCCCATGCTGGTATCCACGCACTTGCCGCCGATGGAAGCAGACACGCTGGAGCCGTTCCCCAGGTGGCACACGATCACCTTTGCGGTCTTGGGATCCAGGCCGCCGAACTTGATAGCCTCAGCAGATACGAACTTGTGGCTTGTTCCGTGGAAGCCGTAGCGGCGGATGCCGTATTTCTCAAAGTACTCATGAGGGATCGCATACATATATGCTTTCTCAGGCATGGACATGCCAAACGCAGTATCAAATACAGCAACATTGGGCGTTCCTGGCATAGCAGCCTCACATGCCTCGATTCCCATCAGGTTTGCCGGGTTATGCAGAGGTCCAAGGTCAAAGCATTCACGGATCACTCTCTTTACATCCTCGTTCACAACAATGGAATCGCTGTACACAGTGCCGCCGTGCAGTACGCGATGTCCAATGGCGGAAATCTCGCTGGTATCCTTGATCACTCCGTGGTCTGCATCCTGCAGTGCTTCCATTACCATCTCAATGGCCGTCTTGTGGGTTGGCATCGGCTTCTCGATCACGAACTTGTCCTTGCCGGAAGGCTGATGGGTCAGCTTTGAGCCTTCGATTCCGATCCTCTCGCAAAGTCCCTTTGCCACTACACTTTCATTCTCCATATCAATTAACTGATATTTTAAAGAGGAGCTGCCGCAATTGATTACTAAAATCTTCATATTGTAATATTCTCCTTAATCTTATTAATTATTCTGGCACTGTACAGCGGTAATAGCCACAACACCTACAATGTCATCTGCAGAGCAGCCTCTGGATAAATCGTTAACAGGCTTTGCAATACCCTGGCACATTGGGCCGTAGGCTTCTGCCTTGCCAAGTCTCTGCACCAGCTTGTATCCGATATTGCCTGCATCCAGGTCCGGGAATACCAGTACGTTCGCATGTCCGGCCACCTTGCTGCCCGGAGCCTTGGACTCGCCGATCTCAGGAACAATGGCTGCATCCAGCTGAAGCTCGCCGTCCAGTTCCAGTTCAGGAGCCATCTCCTTAGCCAGTCTGGTTGCCTCTACCACCTTGTCCACATCTGCGTGGCTTGCACTGCCTTTGGAGGAATGGGAAAGCATCGCAACCTTGGCATCCCTTCCTGTGAGCAGCTTAAAGCTCTCAGCAGAGGATACTGCAATTGCCGCCAGTTCTTCCGGATTCGGATTCTGGTTCAGGCCGCAGTCGGCAAATACAAAGGTTCCATTATCGCCAAACTGGCAGTCCGGAACTTCCATGAGGAAAAATGCGGATACCAGCTTTGTGCCTGGCTTGGTCTTGATCACCTGCAGGCATGGACGCAGTGTGTTGGCAGTGGAATGGCAGGCGCCGGATACCATACCGTCCGCATCGCCCTTCTTGATCATCAGGCAGCCGTAGTATGCATAATCATTCAGAATGGTTTCCCTGGCCTTTTCCTCGGTCATGCCTTTGGCTTTTCTCAGTTCTACGAATAAATCTATATACTCCTGAGTTTTCTCATATGTCTGTGGGTTGATAATGGTTGCGCCGGACACGTCCAGTCCGTTGCTGTGCTCACCGATATCCTCCGGTGTTCCGATAATAACAAGATTTGCCAAATCCTCTTTTAAAATCTTCTCAGCAGCCACCCATGTCCTGCGGTCCATAGACTCTGGAAGAACAATGGTCTTCTTATCTGCTCTTGCTTTTTCTTTAATAACATCAATAAATCCCATGGTATACCCCTTTCCTTATTGTAAATAATGCATATAGACTTATTATATACGCAGTGAATGGGGGAAACAAGTTGAATTTAACAAATTCTTGCATTTTTTTAAGTACTCTGCATATATATGTTTTTACGGAATAGCAAAGGCACCGGGCCTTATTCTGTCCTATATAGACTTTAGGGTATCCAGATTCTTGAAGAATATCCAATCATTTACATATTTAAAAGGCGTCTGTGCAGATGCTGTTGGTCCCAGCCGTGCACAGGCGCCTTTGCTGCCTGCAATGTGTATTAAATTTTCTCGTAACGGTCTACATTGATCACAAAGATGGTGGCTCCGCCCACTTCCACGGTCATGGGCATGGTGGCGTAATTCACCATGGTGGTACCGGAAATGTATGGCATGTTCACTGTAAGCTTCTGGTGCTGCCCGCACTCCTGCTTGATGATATCAATAACTTCCTGCACCTTATCGTCTTCCGCACCGATCATAAGTGTGGTATTGCCCTTTTTTAAAAATCCGCCTGTGGTCGATAACCTTGTTACGCTGTAGTGGTGTTGGGTTAACTGGCTTACTACATCATCTTCGTTGTCGTTCCTTACGATTGCATAAACTAATTTCATAAGCTGAACCTCCTTTAATGTCTATTAGGTTCAGTATATCATATTTTCCATAAAATAGGTATAAATATTTATTGGTATTTTGTAGCAGTTCAGGGCGGCTTATCTTCCTGACCGGCCTGAACCGTTGCGGTATTTTATGAATCAGCTGCCGGCTTTGTGCCCAGTGTAACCTGCACATCATGCTCCACATAAGCCCCGTTCACCAGGGACTGGACGGTGAGTGTAACGGTGGAACCGCCCTCATAATAGGTGAGCATCTGCTTTAGCTCCTCCATATTGGTCACGGACTGGCCGTCAAACTTGGTTATGATATCTTTTTCCTTTAATTCGGAGGATGCTGCCGCTCCGCCTTCCACGATCTTGTACACGTAGATTCCCACCGGCATACCAAATTCCTGGGCTGCCGATGCATCAATATTGGTTCCCTGGATTCCCAGGTAGCCCTGTGCGCTCTCGGTAACTGCAACACGTGTTTTCTTTGTCATCAGGTTATTTAAAATTTCCTGTGCCTTTGAGATCGGAATGGCAAACCCCATGCCCTCCACCTCGGTGGAAGCCGTCTTGGCAGCATTGATCCCGATCACATTTCCATTAAGGTCGATCAGCGCACCGCCGCTGTTGCCTGGGTTGATCGCAGCATCAGTCTGGATAAATGTCCTGGTGATCCCGCTGCTGTCCGTGATCTCCCGGTCAAGGGCGCTGACATAGCCAACCGTAACGGACTGGCCGTATCCAAGGGCGTTTCCTATGGCAACTACCTGCTGGCCTACCTTAATATTGTCCGAATCCCCAAGGGATGCAACCTTTATCTTGCTCATGGTATCAGAAGGTATATCCTGTAACTGCACTGCGATGATCGCCAGGTCGGAAGCTGAATCCGTACCCTTTACCGCCGCGCTCACATCATTGTTGTCCACAAATGTGACTTTAAGGTCCTGGGCGCCGTCCACCACATGGTTATTGGTGGCAATGAGAAGCTCCGTATCCGTCTGGTTGACAATGATTCCCGAACCGCTGCTCTGTGCCTGATAGGTCTGTGGCATTCCAAAGAAATCCCTTTGCTGCACTGTCATGGTATCATTGATGGCCACAATGGAGGGCATTACGTTCTCCACGATCCCTGACACATCGGTCACTGCCGCCACGGTTGCCGCATTGTCACTGTTTTGTGTGGTAACCGCGGGCGCCACCTGCGGGATCTGAGCCTGGGTCTGGACCTGGGCCGTGGTTGTGCCGTAAAGACCGGTCATCCTGGCTCCCAGATAGCTGACACCTGTCATCACACCGCCTGATACTGCACCGAACAGGACAGCTGCGGCTGTGATCCCTGCCGCCCGTTTCACCCAAGTTCCTTTCTTTGGGCCACGGTGAGGACTGCTTGATCCGTTTCCATGCTGACCGCCTCCATTCACGGGCTGCTGGGAATATATGGGATCATATCCCGGCTGGCGGCTGTTTCCATATGACGGGCCATAACCGTTATTTCCCTGGTTCCGGGAATCCTCCGGCTTTGGAGTGGTCCAGTTCACGGTTGTCTCCGGCATATTTCCTTCGGGGTTTGTATTTTCATTTAAGTTTCTGTTTTCGTTCTCGTACATAAAAAAGTCTCCTTTCATACATTTCTCTATTTTATTTTTTTGATGTTATCCTTTTGATAGTTATAAATATACTCAGGATTTATGGTGGAATTGTGAAGTGATTGTGGAGAATCTGTGTTCGATTTATTATAGATTTATAAACTGAATATAAACTAATTCCAATCCAGACCAAGGAATACTGGACGCGGGTGTGGATTACAGATATAATGGACATGATAAAAAACAGGAAAATGATCAAAATGATACATGATATGAGGTGACAAATTATGAAACTGACCGGAATCATTGCCGAATACAATCCCTTTCACAGTGGTCACGAATTTCATATAAACAAATCCAAAGAACTGACAGGCTCGGATTTCTGCGTGGTGGTCATGAGCGGGGATTTTGTACAGCGGGGAGAACCGGCTGTATACAGCAAATATCTGCGCACCAGGATGGCCCTGGCCTGCGGCGCCGATCTGGTGGTGGAAATGCCCTCTGTGTTTGCTGTCAGCAGCGCCGAGGACTTTGCTGCCTGCGGCGTGGCGCTTCTTACCGCGCTGGGCGCAGTGGATACCATTTGTTTTGGCAGCGAGGACGGTTCCATTCAGGATATCCAGACCGCGGCCGCACTGCTGGCAGATGAAAGTCCGGTATTTTCCGCCGCCCTGTCCCAGGGCCTGCGCCGCGGCCTCAGCTGGCCCCAGGCCAGAAACCACGCCCTTTTGGAAATGGCAGGGGAACACAAAGACATTCCCTTAAGCCGGGACAGCCTGAACAGCCTGCTGGGCTCTCCCAACAATCTGCTGGGTATAGAATACTGCAAAGCCATTATCCGCAGCCGCAGTTCCCTGAAACCAGTGACCGTTAAGCGCAGCGGACAGGGCTATCACGATCAGGAGCTGGAACACGGACAGGCTTCCGCCTCCGCCCTGCGCAGCCTTTTGACAAAAAAAGAGCAGGACACAGCAATGCGCCTGCTCACTTCCCATGTGCCTGCCGCGATCCTTCCCCTGTACCGGGAGGAACCCCCTGTCACAGCCCAGGACCTCTCCGGTCTGCTGGATTATGCCCTGCTCTCCTTATCCCTAGAGAACCGGGACCTGTCCGTTTACGCGGATCTGTCCAGGGAAATGGCCTCCCGCCTGGACACACGCCTTCTGGAACAGGAGTCATGGGAGGGACGCATCCGGCAGCTGAAAACCAGGCAGTACACTTACACCCGTGTCAGCCGCGCCCTTCTCCATCTCCTCCTAGGCATTACGGACCGTGATATGGAGGAATATAAAAGCGCAGGGTATGCACCCTACGCACGTATTCTTGGTTTTAAAAAGGAATCAAAGGAACTGCTCTCCGTCCTGAAAAAGCAGTCCGCCGTTCCGCTGGTCACAAAGACGGCTGATGCATCACGCATCCTTTCAGGGCCATCCATGTCCATGCTGAACCGGGATATCTACGCCTCCCATGTGCGCCAGAGCATTCTGGCACATACCTATGGATACAGGGCCAGGAATGAGTACACCCAGCCGGTGTGCATCCTGTGATCCCTTGTACAGGAGATTTGGGGGCCGGACGTTCCGGGTACAGCAATTCCGGTGTCAGGGGACCAGAGGTTTAGGGGGCAGCAGTTCAGGGTCTAAGAGCTCCGGGGCCAGCAGTTTTACAATTGTGGGCTCTACTCCCATAAATCCTTTCAGCTCCCTGATCCGGCTTCCATTGTCCTTTTTCTTTCCCTGAAGAATGGCACGAATCAGGATATTCTTAGGCGTGTGCTCCATGTCAATAAATTCCAGTATCTGGGTTCTATATCCCCTGTATTCCAGTACCTGTCC
The DNA here is from genome assembly GCF_000954015.1 of Clostridium sp. FS41. NCBI lineage: Bacteria > Bacillati > Bacillota > Clostridia > Eubacteriales > Clostridiaceae > Clostridium > Clostridium sp. FS41. The sequence continues at coordinate 463,636 of NZ_JYHN01000059.1, read as the reverse complement.
CCGAATGGCATCTGTGTAGAGAGCGGCCATCCGCTCCTTGATCAGGCCGTATTGAAGCACCGGCTTCATCAGGTCGTTCTCCATCTGTTTTGCCAGCTCATGCTGGCAGCAGGGCACGGAGAGGATCACCTTCGCCCCCCAGTCCACGGCCTTTTCCAGGGCATAATCCGTGGCCGTATCACACGCGTGGAGCGTTACCACCATATCCGCATGGTCCACGCCCTGGTAGGAGGCAATGTCTCCGTGGTAGAAATCCAGCCTGTCATATCCGTACTGCCTGCCAAGGCTGCTGCAGTGGTCGATCACGTCCTGCTTTAAGTCCAGGCCGATGATGTGCACGGGATATTCCTTGAGCACCTTCAGGTAGTAATACATGGCAAAGGTGAGATATGATTTCCCGCACCCGAAATCAATGATCGTGGTCTCTTCCGTCTGGTCCAGATTGGGAAGGATATCTTCTATAAACTCCAGGAAGCGGTTGATCTGACGGTACTTGTCATAACGGCTGCTGACGATCTTCCCCTCTTTTGTCATAACGCCCAGGTCCACTAAAAAGGGGACCGGCTTTCCTTCCTCCAGGATATACTGTTTTTTCCGATTGTGGGAAAGGGCGGCGGTTCCTGCCTGGATCCGCGCGGGCCGGCCTGAAGACCGCTTCACCTTCACGGTCACCTTTCCCTTTTTACTCACAAGGATCAGGGCGCTTCCATTGGCTGAGGCGATCTCCGCCTGCCGGAAACTCCCGTCCAGCAGCGCCTTTATATAATCCACTGCCTCTTCCTTATTCATATTGCGGTGAAATGCCTGCTTTCCCACCTGTTCCTCGGCCTGGAATACCAGCTCCCCCTTTAACAAAAGGGGACGCAGACGCGATTTTGCCATTACATCTTTGTCCACGGGATTACTCAGCAAAATCCGTTCCAGTGATCCGTCCATAAACAGATTCAGCGCCCGCTCCACATCCCTTAACTCTTCCTGATTCATGTTTTCCTCCCATTGAGACTCCCACTGCTTTCGGTGCAGACCCCTAACCCAAAAGCTGTTTTGCGATTCCCGGCAGCTGTGCCATATATTCCAAACTGGCTGCCGCCCCATCTGTTCTTCCATACCCATAGGCTGCATGGACAAAAGGGACTCCTGCCGCTGCCGCCGCTGCCTGGTCCATGGCCGTATCGCCCACGTAGAAGCACTGGTCCAGATGATTTCTTCTGACCACCATCCTGATATTATCGCCCTTGGGAAGTCCGGTGTTTCCAAAGCATTCCCTGTCCCTGATATATTCCTCCAGCCCCCAGCTTTTCAGCAGTACTTCAATGTACCCGCGCTGGCAGTTGCTGACAATAAACAGCTCATATTGCCTGGCAAGCCGGATCAGAGTCTCCTTCACATCGGGATACAGGGGACCGGGATGGCTTAAGAGATAATGGTTCTCATATTCCATGCACTCAGTCATCAGTTTCATGCATGCCTCATGGGTGAGGGATGGAAAAAATGTCTTTCCCAGTTCATCCATGGTTTTTCCCATATTGTCATACATGTCCTGTGCCGTGATCTTCACATCCAGATCAGGATGCTTTGAAAGCACCTCATTCCAGGAATCCGCCACCTGTACGGCCGCATCCCACAAAGTTCCGTCCACATCAAATATAATTCCTTTTTTCATACCGGCTCCTTTTTGCGCGCCGCTCCCACAGTCTGCGTCCGCGCTTTAATTCTCTGCATCCACCCAGGCATTCCTCAACAGCTCCGGATGCGTCTGCAAATGTGCGTAATCATTGAATCTCTCCATAAGGAAACGGCCTGTTTCCCTGTTCCAGCACAGTTCTGTAATGCTGCAGTTTTCAAGACTGGATCCCAAAAGCCGCCACTTGGCCATGGGGATTCCCAAATAATGGGCAGTCATGGACCGGATGACCCCGCCATGGGTCACCACCGCGATCCGCTCATAGCCGCTTCGGACCATTTCCATAAACACCGGTTCCGCCCTGCGCACCACATCAGATGCACATTCTCCACCAGGATAAGGAATATCCTCCTCCATACGGTTCTGCCGCTCCTTAAATGCCTGATATTTTACTGCAATGGCTTCATCCGTCATGCCTTCCATGTCCCCAAAGCTTATCTCCCTGAGTTCCGGACGTATGATATGCTCCACATTCCAGTACAGGTTGGCTGCCTGGGCCGTTTCCACGGCACGCAGCAGATTGCTGGAATATACAACCTGTATGTTTTCATGAAACAGGCGCTCTCCTAAGAGAGACGCCTGCCTGTAACCTTCTTCACTTAAATCAACATCCACATTGCACAGCTTGCTGCACTGCCGTCCATGCCGGATCAAATAAAGCTTCATATGGATTCCCCCTGATCAGTTCTTAAAGCTGTGGATGGGGGCCGGAATCCTTCCTCCCCTGGTAACGAACTTCTCACAGGAAAACGTGTTGACCGGGATAATCGGCGCATAGCCTAAAAGCCCGCCAAACTCAGCTGTATCTCCCACCTTCTTGCCGATCACCGGGATCAGGCGCACTGCGGTGGTCTTCTGGTTGATCATGCCGATGGCCGCCTCATCCGCTATGATACCTGCAATGGTGGTGGATGGAGTGTCACCCGGTATGGCGATCATATCCAGTCCCACAGAGCATACGCAGGTCATGGCTTCCAATTTTTCAAGGGTAAGGGCGCCCAGACTTACGGCATCGATCATTCCCTGGTCCTCGCTGACAGGAATGAATGCGCCGCTTAAGCCGCCCACGTAGGAGGAGGCCATTACGCCGCCCTTTTTTACCTGGTCATTGAGCATGGCAAGGGCTGCCGTGGTTCCCGGCGCCCCTACGCGCTCCAGACCGATCTCTTCCAGGATTTCAGCCACGCTGTCGCCCACAGATGGTGTGGGAGCCAGGGAAAGGTCAATAATGCCAAATGGGATCCCCATACGCCTGGAGGCTTCCTGGGCCACCAGCTGTCCCACACGCGTGATCTTAAATGCAGTCTTCTTGATCGTCTCGCACAGGACCTCGAAATTCTCTCCTCTGGCCTTTTCAAGAGCCACCTTCACAACTCCCGGGCCGCTGACCCCTACGTTAATGATGGCATCCGCCTCTGTGACGCCATGGAATGCCCCTGCCATAAAGGGGTTGTCATCCGGCGCATTACAGAATACCACCAGCTTTGCACAGCCCAGGGAATCATTGTCCCTGGTGGCCTCTGCCGTCTCCTTCACGATCCTGCCCATAAGCTCCACTGCATCCATGTTAAGCCCTGTCTTGGTGGAACCCACATTGATGGAGCTGCAGATGCGCTCGGTCTCGGCAAGCGCCTGTGGAATGGAAAGGATCAGGTTTCGCTCCGCTGTGGTCATGCCCTTGCTTACAAGGGCGGAATAACCGCCGATAAAGTTTACCCCCACTTCTTTGGCAGCCTTGTCCAGAGTTCTTGCAATGGTGACAAAATCCTCCGGGCATTTACAGGCCGCCCCTCCCACCAGTGAGATCGGAGTGACGGAAATACGTTTATTAACAATGGGGATACCAAAATCACGTTCAATATCCCGGCCCGTGGCCACCAGATCCTTTGCCAGGGTGGTGATCTTGCGGTAAATGTTCTCATTTACCCGATCCAGATTGCTGTCCACGCAGTCCAGAAGGCTGATGCCCAGAGTAATGGTACGCACGTCCAGTTTCTCGTGCTCGATCATATTGTTGGTTTCATTTACTTCATATATATTAATCATGTCCTGTTGACCCTTTCTTATGAATGACTCAGCGCTGTCCTGTGAGCGCCGGATTGCAGGCTTGCGTCTGAACCTGAATCAGATCCTGTGCATCTTTGTAAAAATGTCTTCCCTCTGGATCTTAACCTTAACGCCGATTTCCTCACCTGCGCGTTCCAGCTCCTCTGATACCAGTCCAAAGGACTTGGTCATGGCGCCCACATCCACGATCATCATCATGTTAAAGTAACCCTGCACGATGGTCTGGGAAATGTCAAGAATGTTAATCTGATTGTCTGCCAGATAGGTACATACTTTTGCGATGATCCCTACTGTGTCTTTTCCTACTACAGTGATAATTGCTTTGTTCATTTTCATTCTCCTCATACCATTTTTTCCCTGTAATCCATAGGGGATATATTTATCTTTTGACATTGTAGCATATGTTTTTAAAATTGTCTGCCTGGTTTTCAGATTTTTTTGTTCGCTGCCACGGCCCGTCAATTAAAAAGGGAAGGCAGGCGCCTTCCCTTTTACTTACAAGTACACGATCTCGCTCATATGATCCCTGCCCGCCACCGAGATGGAAAAATCGGAAGCACCATACGGGCAGTCTCCCTCGTCAATCTCCAGACGGACCGTCTCATATGCCAGTTCCTCATAGTTGTTCTCCTTGCTCAGATGTCCCAAAAAGACCTTTTTCAGCTTATCGTGGAGAACGCAGTTCAACAGCCTGCCCGCATTTTCGTTGGACAGATGGCCATGGTCCCCTAAGATCCTTCGTTTCAGGTAATAGGGATAGGGGCCTGTCTCCAACATGCGGACATCATGGTTGGATTCCAGTAAAAGGGCGTCCAGTCCCTGGAGGTTATCGATTATGTACTGGTCAAAATGCCCCATATCCGTGGCAACCGCCACCGATTTGTCACCGCAGTTCACTCTGTATGCAACGGGATTAGCCGCATCATGGTCGATTTTAAAGGGCCTCACATTCAGGTCCCCCAGTGTAAAATCCACATCAGGGCAGATGGGAGTAAGCAGATCCCTGTCAAACTCTCCCAGACTTCCGGATGAGGCGATCTCGTCCAATGTCTCCCTTGTACCGTATACCGGCACGTGGTATTTCCTGGATAGTACTCCCAGCCCTTTAATGTGGTCCGAATGCTCATGGGTAATCAGGATTCCATTCACATCATTCCCGCTAAGGCCAATCTCATTGAGCCCCTGCTGGATCCGCTTATTGCTGATCCCTGCATCCACCAGGATATGTGTGTCATCGGAACCTATATAGATGCAGTTCCCGCTGCTTCCGCTTGCAATGCTTACCATTCTCATGTTTTTACAATCCTTTGCCTAAAATATATGTTCTAAGAGCGCCTGAATCTGTGCTCTGGTCTCTTCCAGCGTTCCGTTATTGTCTATGACAGCATCGGAAAATGCGCGGAATGTTTCCTCCGACACCTGATTTTCCATAATAGCCAGGGTTTTCTCCACCGTATAACCCCGGTTCTCCCCAAGGCGCTTGATACGGTTCTCCCTTGATGTATAAACATACCACATTTCACTGCACTTGTCACGAAATTCTTTTGAGGGAATGGCGGCCTCTATGACCACCCGGTCCTCCTTTGCAGCCATGGCTTCCTCCATGGCTGCTTTCCACACCAGAGGGTGTGTCCGTTCGTCCACACCCCTTCGTTTCTCCGGATCATGGAAAATGATCTCCGCCATGGCGGCCCGGTCCAGGCTTTTGTCCTCCAAAAGCACAGAAGGTCCCAGATACCCCACCACTGCCAGGTAACTCTCCATTCCAGGCTGCATCAGGTCTTTGGCCACCTGATCCGCCTGGATCACATGGAATCCGTAATCTTCTTTTAGGATGGCAAGGATCCTGCTCTTGCCTGAACCCACTCCGCCGGTTATGCCCAGCATGAATTTGCCTGCCCTACATTGATCCGTCACCCTGCCCTCCGCATTCTTCTCACTATTTTGCATCAAACCAGGAATCCCCCACTTCCGCTTCCACTTCCAGTGAAACCTTCAGACTGGCGGCGTGTTTCATCTTATCCACCAGCAGTTCCCTGACAATCTCCACCTCATCCCTGGCAGTCTCGATCAGCAGTTCATCATGGATCTGGAGCACGATCCTGGACTTTAAGTTTCTGGAACGGAGTTCCCGGTCCACTGCGATCATGGCAATTTTCATAATGTCCGCCGCCGATCCCTGGATGGGGGAATTCATGGCCACGCGCTCACCGAACTGGCGCTGCATGAAGTTGGCGGACTTAAGCTCGGGAATAGGGCGTATTCTTCCATAGAGTGTGGTCACATATCCCTGTTCCTTTCCCTGGTTTACAAGGTTATCCAAAAACACCTTTACTCCCGGATAGGTCTCAAAATACTTGTCAATATACTCCACCGCTTCCTTCCTGGAAATGCTCAGGTCCTCACTGAGCCCAAATGCACTGATGCCATAAACAATACCGAAATTAACCGCCTTGGCATTGCGCCTCTGCAGCGGCGTCACCTCTGCCAGGGGCACATGGAACACCTCGGAGGCCGTGATGGCATGGATATCCTGTGCGGAACGGTATGCCTCAATGAGACGTTCATCCCCGGACATGTGGGCCAGGATACGCAGCTCAATCTGGGAATAATCCGCATCCACGAACACATATCCTTCCTTGGGAACAAATACCTTGCGTATCTCACGTCCCAGGGCCATACGGATAGGGATATTCTGGAGGTTAGGCTCCGTGCTGCTGATCCTTCCCGTGGCCGTGATGGTCTGGTTAAATTTCCCATGGATTCTGCCATCCTCACCTATATAGGCAGCCAGCCCTTGGGCATAGGTGGAATTCAGCTTTGTAAGCTGGCGGTAATCCAATATCTTCTGCACCACGGGATAATCCGGGGCCAGCTTATCCAGCACATCCGCCGCCGTGGAATAGCCTGTCTTGGTCTTTTTTCCGCCGGGAAGCTGCATATCCCCAAACAGGATCTCGCCCAGCTGTTTTGGTGAATTGATATTAAACTCCTTGCCCGTATCCTTGTAGATCTCCTGCTCCAGTTCATCGATCTGCACCTTCAGGCGGTTCCCATATTCCGTAAGGTTCTCCCGTTCTACCTTAACCCCTTCCTTTTCCATGTGGTAAAGACTGTAGATCAAGGGCATCTCAATATCCTTAAAAAGATCATACATGCCCGTTGCTTCCAGCTGCTGCTTTAAGGGACCGGCCGCCTTCCATGCCACATATCCCATGTAGCAGGCACAGGTTACCGCCTTGGCATCCTCATCCCAAAGCGCATCGCCTAAATCCGCCTTGGCCAGCAGATCCGCCCTGGAGGGCACGGTAAGCCCCAGATAATCTCTGGCCAGGTCATCATAGGCATAGGTGTCCTTTAGCGGATTCAGCAGATAACCTGCCACTCCGCTGTCATAAACAGGTTCCGTGTCCTCTATCTCCAGATAGGGAAGCATTTCCTTCAGGTTCAGGACCCATGTGCCCTCTGCTTTGTCCTCTGCTTTGTCCGCTCTTTTATCTGCTGCTTTGCCTGCTCTTTTAGTGCACAGCACCCGCGCCCGTCTGACCAGGAAGTCTCCTGACAGTTTTTCACCTGCAGCCATGCAGTAGATCTCATCTTCCCCAAAACACAGAGCCAGGCCGGTTACCGGATTAAGCCCGGATTTCGCTTTCTTTCCCGCCTTCACCTCGCCGTTCTCATCAAAACTAAAGGCCATCTGCTCTGCCGCCTCCGCTGCCGCGGTGTTCCTGCCGGTTATGAGCTGCAGACCTGCCACCTGGCATTTATCAGCCCTGGCAAATACCTTTTCCGCCTCCTTCTCATCCTTGATCAGGAAAAAATGTTTCTCCAGGCTGGATTCAGAGGAATCCTCCACAGCCGATGCGTCAAACCGCGTGAGCAGGGACTTGAACTCCAGCCGCTTCATATACTGGTATGCCTCCGGGGTATACAGGTTTCCGATCTTTGCATCCTCGTACCGGAACTCCACCGGACAGTCAAGGCAAATGGTGGCCAGTTTCTTACTCATCTGGGCCATATCGTAGTGCTCCCCCAGCGCTTTCTGTGCCCTGGGCGGTTTGATCTCATCCAGATGGGAATAACAATTCTCAATACTTCCGTAAGCAGCGATCAGGCTGGTGGCCGTCTTTTCACCGATGGATGGGACACCGGGTATATTATCAGAGGCATCCCCCATCAAAGCCTTTACATCAATAAACTCCACAGGGGTGACCTGGTATTCCCTCTTTACGTCTTCCGGATAATAATCCTTGATCTCGGTGCCCGCCCTGCTGGTCTTGGGAATGCGGATCTTAATATGCTCGTCCGCCAGCTGTAACAAGTCCCTGTCACCGGATACCACGGACACATTGATTCCCCGTGCCTGGCTTTTCTTTGCAACCGTTCCCAGGATATCATCCGCCTCAAAACCAGGCAGGGTCATGATCGGCACTCCCATGGCCGTAAGCACATCCTTCATGACCTGTACCTGCTGGCGGAGCTCCTCGGGCATGGGTTTTCTTGTGCCCTTGTAATCATCATACATCTCATGGCGGAAGGTGGGCTCCTTTAAATCAAAGGCCACCGCAAGATGATCCGCTTTTTCTTCCTCCAGGATCTTAAACATGATATTTAAAAAACCGTACACTGCGTTGGTATGAAGACCCTCAGAATTCGTCAGGTCCGGTACCCCGTAAAATGCCCGGTTTAGTATACTGTGTCCATCGATTAAAACTAGTTTGTCCATATTAAGATAGTCCTTTCTTTATCTGAAATACCGTTGCCGGTCAGTGTCTTTGTTTCTACAGGCTCAGATTCCGCAATACCCGGTTCTACAGGCCCGGATTCAACAATATCCGGTTCTACAGGCCCAGGAATCCGCTCTGTCCCCATAACCGAAACTGCAGTATCAGTGCCATGAGCAGCGCCCAGAAACAAAGGGTGTTCACCGCATACCTGGCTGTCTGAAGAAGCTTTAATGTGTGGATTCTTTGACGTGAAAGCTCCAGTGCTGTCTCCAGCGCCCCTTGGATATTATAGCTGCCGGTTCCCTCATCCAGCTGGCGGATACCCACATCCACCGTAAAATAAATCTCCAGTTCCTCGCGGCAGTTCTCACAGTGCTCAATATGGTTTAAAAATTCTTCCAACTCCTCATCTGTAATGCTGCCGTTAATATAAGGCATAACCAGACGTTCCGCTTCCCTGCAGGTCACAGCCGCACCTCCTAACTGTCATTGTAATCAAATCTTCTTACATCATACAATAAATCATCTGCTTTTTCAACGCAAAAAATACTTGCAAAACTCTCTTTACTGTGATAAAATAATCAACGTTGCAAAGATAGGCCGGCATGTCGGAATGGCAGACGAGGCGGACTCAAAATCCGTTGATGGCGACATCGTGTGGGTTCAAGTCCCACTGCCGGCACTGTTTTTTGTAAAGTGTAAAGTCTTGGAAGCACCGTATTTACGTTGTTTCTGAGGCTTTTTTCTTTTTATGTAACATTCAAAATCAAGTTAATCTAAGCTTATTTTTCGTTTAATTGATTAACTCGCATGTTGCTTGATATTTTGGGCTAACTTTGACACTAATTCAAGCTTTGCTGAGTCACTGCTTACATCATAGGTGTAATGGTTCTCGTTTACTTCCTCAGTATGCCCTAATAGTGCCGCAACGATAGGACGAGGTACACCATCACACTGCAATTTTGATGATACTGTCCTTCTTAATGCATAACCCAAATGGATCGGAAGACATTTGCAAGGCTATCAACGTTGAATATGAAATCTTATTTAAGGAATTAAAAGATCAACACAACGAGACAACAAAGGACACAACAAACCAGACTTATGACAATATGAAATGGGACTTTGCAGAGGATGAAGCGCTAAGGATCATGCTCAGTAAAATTATACAGCTTGTAGGGCTGAATATAACCATTGTAGGCAACTGGATATGGATTGATGGGAATACATACCCGCACAAGGCCACACTAAAGGAAATGGGCTTTAAATGGGCACACGAGAAAAAGAAATGGTACTGGCACAGCGAAACCTTTAGAAAGAAAAGCAATAAGAAGTTGAGTTTTGACGCTATATGTAATTACTATGGCAGTGCTGATGTAAAGACAGAACAAAGGACAATGATAGAAGCTTAGAAGGGTAAAAAATAGGGTGTAACCAATTGAACCGGATACACCCCGAAAGAAAAGAAAGGATACAAGACTATGTTAATTATAAAATATGAAAGAAGAGATTTTTTCAATAATCGAGTTTATACAGAGGACAAAAAGCAGAACTACAATAAAGAGGATTTAAAGAAAGCCTTTTTGTATTTGAGTAGAACGTATGATACCAGTATTCAGATTGATGATATCATTATCTATTGGAACAATATGACTGAATATGAAAACAGGATCGTTACAGTCAGATACTATGATAGTTTGAATTATACAGAGGTCAAAAAAAGTTATGACAAGGCCAAAAAGGAAGGTTATGCAATAGCATTATAGAATGGATAATGTGATAGGCTGTGAGCATTTCACCCACAGCCTTTTCATGTATTATTGTATGCCTATTTAACGCATTTAACGGCAAAATACGCCATGTTTATGGTGTTAACTGTGAAATGTAGGCGGGCAGAGGGACAAGAGAATACGTGGTTTTTGTGGGTTCGATTGACTAATTTTGGACGTAGGTAGGCAGAGGGTAGGTGGGGGTATGTTTACATTCTCTTAGGAGGTCTGCGGTCTGGGAAGCGGGGTATCTGTTCCATCCACACATCACAATCCAAAATCAACTCCGAAAATATCACTCGATTGCAGGGAGGGAAGAGAGGTTTTCATTAACACACTCAAAAAATGGCGTTGCCATTCAGTAACTGCATGCCACTGCCTGATTAAGCCCCTTTCCTCCACAGAATTTCTGTAGATTATCAGAGATCAGAGATTCTCCGGGTGTCACAAAATAATCCAGTTTATATACATTATCAATATTCATGGAGCCATACACCAGAATCTTCATCGTCTGCTCGCCTCTCATGCGTTAAATATATATATGATTATTCTGTGGGGTATTTCAATCCCCATTGTCTTCTCAGTTCATCACACTGTCTTATAACCTGCAGGCTGTTATCCCAGGATACCAGCGGTGATTCCTTGCAGCCACTGGTAAGGCATTCATTTACATACTGAATTTCAAACTGATAGCCTTCATCTTCAAATTCCTTGAACTTCTGAGGGATTTTTTCTTCCACTGTCTCTGTCTTGTTTCCTGTTACTGTCTGAAGTATCGTGGGCTTCCAGAACCGTGGAATAATCATATAACCTTTCGTTCCATACACATAAGCCGTATCCAGCATCTGTGTACGTATTCCGCTGGTCATGACGGCCAGCTCCCCGTGATCATACTGTCCTATATAGGCAGCCTGTTCGTCCACCTGAAGATGCAGCTCATCAGAATCCATGGTTGCCAATCCCTGCAGCTTGACCGGCGACTTTCCATAAACCATATGCGCAAAATGAAGGTTATATACTCCTGTATCCAGCAATCCTCCCCCTCCCAGAGAAATGTCAACCAGTCTTGAATGATTGTCATCTTTCACCCGGAAAGAAAATGCAGACTCTACGGATTTAACTTCTCCTATATCCCCGTTTTTGATTTTCTCTAATGCCAGCCTGATAATCGGGAAAAATCTTGTCCACACCGCTTCCATAAAAAACACATGATTCTCCTTTGCACAGGAGATCATCTCTTTCAATTCCTGCTCATTGATTGCTGCCGGTTTTTCCACAAGTACACTTTTACCGCCGTTCATTGCTTTTACAGCCAGTTCCTTGTGGGCTGTATGAGGAACCGGAATATAGACAATGTCAATATTATGATCCGCAATCATCTCATCGTAGGTCATAGTCACAGGTATATTCCATTTGTCAGCTCTCTTTCTGGCCGACTCTCTTGTTCTTGATGCGATTGCCACAATCTCCATGTTCTCCACCTGCATGGCACCTCTCATCCAGCGGTCCACAACTTCTCCCGCTCCCAGTATCCCCCATCTAATGATTCTGCTCATAATGAATATTACCCTCCTTCTCCACATGGAATGTATGCCATCCGGCTTTCACCGGAAATGCCTGATACCCTGCTCCTCCCGGAACTTCTATCCTGGCCGTACAACCAAAAGGTATATATGCCTCCAGATTAAGACACCCATTCTGTTTCTTCCATGCACTCTTAATCCGCCCACCCTTTATTTCCAGATAACCGGAGGCTTCATTTAATTGTCCCGGAATAATGGGGTGAATAATCACATGGTTAAATCCAGGAGATTCTTCATCCGGATTGATACCAAGAATGTATTTGTGAAAACATACACCAAACGCTCCACTCATGGGGTGGTTGTGGGAAGCCATTCTGCTGTACGGTCCTTCCTCCTCCACCAGTTCCCATCTTTCCCACATGGTCGTTGCGCCTTTCTCTACCATGTAGCCCCAGCTTGGATACGTTGTCTGGGTCAGCAGACTGTATGCCAGGTCTTCATAACCATTCTGGAACAAAACCTCCATTGTATATCTGGTACATATATTCCCCGTTGACAAATGGATATTTTTCTGTTCTATGTCCTTCACAAGATTCAGCAATACCCTGTTTTTATGTTCCGGTTTAACAAGTCCGACATAAATTGCAAATGCATTTGACGCCTGACTGTTATTACAATAATATCCGTTCTCCTCAGAAAAAAAATTCCGATTAAACGCTGTGGCAATTCGCTCTGCATTTGCTCTGTAATAATCTTTCTCTTCTAACCTGCCCATGACGTCTGCCATACAGGAAAGCAGCACACAATCATAATACACAAATCCGGTTCCAATCTGTATGGATGGCGTTACAAGGGACACCGAACCGGACCCGAGACTGTTCATACCGGTATTTTCCACCGGGGATGCCCAGTCTCCCATCTGAGAATATTTCACAATATCATTATCCATATTTCTTAGCAGATAATCAACCCACATTTTCATATTCCCATAATACCGTTTCATGAAAGAATCATCTCCATAAAACCGATACAGATTCCATGGAATCAAAAGAAAACTCGTTGCCACCGGATCAGCATTTCTCAATCCGTATCTCATATAGGGAACCGTATCTGTAATAGCTCCACTGATTTTTCCCTGGGCATCACAGATATCCTGCATCCATTTCCCATAAAGCTGAACAAGCCTGTAATTGTACAGGGCACATTCATTGCGGACTGTCATGTCATTAAGCCAGCCCAGCCTCTCATCTCTCTGAGGACAGTCTGTGGGAATTCCGTACAGGTTACTCTCCTCTGTCCAGAGAATATTTTTGTAAAGTCTATTAATCAGCTGGTCACTGCACTTAAAGTCCCCAACTCTCCCACAGTCAGAGCGAATCTGAATTCCTGTTACCGTTTTTCTATCCGGCCTCTTCTTTAATCCCTTCACCTGGACATAACGAAATCCATGGTATGTAAAATGGGGTTCAAAATGCTCCTCTCCCCTTCCCGATAATATGAAAACATCTGTTGCCCTCGCTCTGCGAAGACTGATGGGGTTAATGCTTCCGTCCGAATGGATGAGTTCCGCATACATCAGTGTAATTTCATCTCCCACATTTCCGGCTGTGTCAAGAGATGCCCATCCTGCAAAATTCTGTCCAAAATCAAATGTATATGTTCCATCACTGTTTTCCAAAATACGCTCTGCATAAAGTTTGCGAACAGGTCGTATAGGTTCAGGCATCTGTGCCCGCACAATACCGTGCATGGGTTCATGTTCAATGGTTTTCTTCCAGTCATCTCCCATGGTAAACCCCGCTTTGTCCCAGCCTTTTATCTCTCTTCGGGCGTCATAAGTTTCACCGTGATAGATACTGTTGCTTACAATAGGACCATCTACTGCATACATCCAGTGCTCCGGCTTACTGTTGATCCACTGCTTTTTCCCTGATTCTGCATAAAGCATCAGTTTCAGGGAAAACGGGTAATCTCCCCATCCGATTCCATATTCGCTCTTCCGGTCATTATGCCATCCATTTCCAAGGATCACGCCCATTCCATTTTTTCCGGTATGTACAAGTCCTGTTACATTATATATCCGATAAGGAATTGTCTGCTGCGGATCAGTCCATGCATTATTTAAAACACTGTCATCCGCTCTCTCTCCGTTCACTGAGAATACAGAATAACAGGGTGACATCACAAATGCCAAAACAAGGCCACACTTTTCCTGCAGTTCAAATTCACTGCGGTACCAGAATGCCGTCTTTTCCGGGGATGGACCCACTATCCAGTCAGCATCCCATTTTTCATTTTTTATAAAACCGGTAATAAACCAAGAAGTAATCTCCAGAACCTTTGTGCTACTCTTAAACATGCGGAGCCTGATATTATATTTTTCTCCGCTCTCCAACGGTTCCCCCTTGTACAGAAGACCAGTACAGTCATTTTTTCCTTCGATCTTCCAGAGAATTTTCTCTGTCTCCAATCCACGCTTCGGTGCAGTTACTGTAAGTTTCCAACAGTCTATGCTCTCCGGATGATCCGTATCGATGTACCATGAAATAAAAGGGTTCCCTCTCTCAATACCAACTGGATTCTCCATGTATTCAATGAGTATTTTGCTGTTTTCCACCTTAATCTGCCCCCTTATATTTTACTGTTCTTTCAAAAATTTGCGGATACAGTCTGCTGCCAGTATATGATCCTCCTCTGAGGTCATGCCCGAAACTGCTGCCACACCAACCAGCCCCACATTCTTTACCATAATGGGGAATGCTCCACCTGCTGCTGCATATTTTCGAGAGCTGATATGGGACATTTCTTCTATGGTCTTACCATTCTTCTGCGTTGCAATCTGAATCAACATACTGCTCTTTCCGTAATGGTATACAGTATTTTCTTTTCTTTTTAGCCATGCGTCATTATCATGTGATGTACCCGGCAGTGCAATATGAAACACCTGTTGTTTAAATCTGCTGATCTCAACAACAACAGGAAGCTTTTGAGCCTTAGCTGTTTCATACATCAATATTCCAAGCCGTATACCATCTTCATGGTCAAATTTTGTAAACTGCAGTTCGTCCTGCTGCTTTATGATTTCTTCTTTTATCAGTTCCATTCTGATCTTATTCTTCCATTCTGCTTTTATAGGTAAAATAATCAAAGTCTGCATGAATATGCTGCCCGGTGAAATCCTGACAGCAGATCCCCACAAATGAACCTGTAAATCTCTCCACGCCACGCTCTTTTAAATATTCGTCTGACAGCTTGCTGTAATCCAGCACAGGTCCGATTTGCTTATAAGAAACTCCATCACAGGAATAGGAGTACACCAGGTTTGCATAGTCAACATCTGCTCTTAAGTGTATCTTTCCCCGTTTCGGCAGAACCTCATCTTCCTTAAGTACATAGGAAAACTGATCCAGATCATTAATCATGACATTGATACAGCGACCGCCATTTTCTTTATACGTTATAAAAAGATAAATGTAGTTGGATGTATCATAATAGCACACTAGTCCTGCCATCTGTTGGATGGAATCAGGCTCAAACTCCACGCAGGTCTCTGCAGTATAACGGTAATGTTCCTGCCGTTTTGCAATAAAGCTCTGGTAAAATTTGGAGCTGAGGGACTCACAACCATAGAGCCGCAGCCATCCCGGACGTTCCTTTAATGTGCACATTTTTTCAGTCAGCGGAACTCGCAGGGACTGCCAACTGACATCCAGCTTTTCCCGGTTAAAATCATCTCTGACGCATATATTTTTTTCTTTTTCTTTTATGTCCCTGCAAAATCCAGGACCTTCTACCAACACATCAGCCGTGTGTTTTCCATTTGCCAGCCGCAGCCAGCCGTCTTGTGTCCAGCGGACTTTCTGTATTGCGGTTTCCCTTCCCATTGTAGATCTTCCTCTGGATGGCATGGGGCGACCGCATAAATGTACCATATACCATTCCCCATTCTGGGTTTCCACAATGTCTGCATGTCCGGTTCTCTGCAATGGTACGGTACAGTCATATTTTGACGTTATAACAGGATTTTTAGGATCTACCGTGTATGGTCCGTATATATTTTCTGAACGGGCCATAGTCACAGCATGGTTATAGAATGTTCCGCCCTCCGCTGTCATCAAATAATAATAACCCTCATGGTGGTATAAATGCGGACCCTCTGTTGTTCCAATAGGACTTCCTTTAAAAATAATCTGTGGTTTCCCAACCAGACACTTCATTTTTGCATCATATTCTGTCAATTGAATTCCTGCCCAGAAAGGAAATCCTGCTTTTCCTCCATCCCTGTGGCTTAAAACCACGTTAACCAGCCATTTTCTTCCATCCCAGTCATGAAAGAGGGATGGGTCAATTCCTGCGCTGTTTAAATAGACAGGATCTGACCATTCTCCGGTAATGCTTTCTGATGTTACCAGATAATTGTGACAATCCCAGAATCTGCCGGAATGGTTTCTGCAGTTTGTGTAGACGAGATAAAACAAACCATCATGATATGTGAGACACGGCGCATAGACTCCACCAGAATCCGGCACACCCGCCATATCTAATTTTTTAACATCATCTAACGGACGAGCCACCAGTTCCCAGTCCCGGAGATTTTTGGAATGAAAGATTCCAACTCCCGGAAACCATTCAAATGTTGACACCGCTATATAGTAATCATCCCTAACACGTACAATGGATGGATCGGCATTAAAGCCAGTAATGATGGGATTCTCAATTGTAAACATGACATGCTCCTCCTATTATCCTTTCACTGCTCCTGATGAGATTGCATCCGGAAGTCGCTTGCTTACCAGCGAATAACATATAATACTTGGTATTGTGGCAATAACCAGGCCTGCCCCAATAGGCCCCCAGCTTGTTGCATATTCCCCCACAAGAGACATGATTCCCACTGTCAGAGTTTTCAGCGCTGCCTTATTGATAAATGTATTTGCAAACATCAACTCATTCCAGGCATCAAGATATGTAAATATGGCTACTGTTACAATAGCCGGTTTTACCATTGGAAGCATAACAAAAAGAAATGTTTTTCCTATGCCGCACCCGTCAATCACAGCCGCCTCTTCCAGTTCATCCGGAATGGTCTTAAAAAACAGAGCCATAATATTGGTGGAAAGACCAAGCGCAAACCCTACATAGGGAAGAATCAATGCTATTCTTGTATTTAAAATTCCCACCCTGCTGAAAGAGATAAACAGCGGAAGCAATGCTGCATGGACGGGAATCATCATTCCTGTGGTAATAAACAGCAAAAATAAATTGCTATATTTCCATTTCAGCCTGGTAATCGCATAGGCTCCCATGGTTGTAAGTACAATCACAATCAAAATTGTGCATCCCGTTACAATCACACTGTTAACAAGATATGTTCCTATTTTTGCATTTTCAAAGGCAACAACATAGTTTTCAAATACTGCCGGATCAGGCAGACCAAGTGCATTTCCGCCAAAGATCTGCTTATTGTTTTTCAGTGAGAAGAAAATCAGCCACACCATGGGATACAGCTGAATTATTGTATAAATACACAAAAACAGAAAAACAATGCGCTGTCCCCAGGATACGGACTTTTTTACTTTTTTTGCTGATGTGTGCATAATCATTCCTTCCTAATATGTATACTGTTTCGGCTTCCAGAGATTCAATAGCACTGTAAAGAGAAGACATTCTATTACAATAAAGACAGCCATGGAACTCCCATAACCGTACAGATTCTTTTTAAAGATTGTTGTATACATCAGCGTACTGGTCACTTCTGTAGCATGATCAGGTCCACCATTTGTCAATACATAGATGGTATCAAATGCCTTCAGCGCACCGATTACAATCATTACAACTGTGGTTTTAATAGATGGCATGGAAAGCGGTATAATCACATGCCATGCTGCCTTGAATTTTGTTGCCCCGTCTATTTCTGCTGCCTCAAACAGTTCGGCCGGAATACGTTTTACTGCAGAGTACAACAGTAACATATAATAACCGATATACTTCCATATCATGGCAACAAACGTACAGATCAGGGCTGTGTTTTTATTGCCCAGCCAGGCAATTCCGGTTTTTATAATTCCCAGGTTTTCCAATATTGCATTTAAAAGCCCGTAGTTGGGATTGTAAATCATGCTCCAGAGCTGACCCATAACAACTGATGAGAACAAAACCGGAATAAAAAATGCAGTCCTGAAAAAATTCGATCCTTTAATTCCACGGGCCAGCACAATAGCCAGAAAAAGTGCCAGGGGCAGCTGAATCGCTACTGAAAGTACTGCCAGGATCAGCGGATTCATCATTGCTTTTAAAAAGCCATCTGTATTATTGACAAATAGTGAAATATAATTCTGAACCCCCACAAAAACCTTATCTGTAATACCATTCCATGAATGCAGGCTATAGTAGAATGAACAGCCAACGGAATAGATTACAACAAATAGAAATATCAGTAATTCGGGAAGGATAAAAAATACAATCGCCTTCTTATTACTTAGTATTTTGTTCATAGTAGCCTCCATTGATCATATAATTAAAAGGTGACAGCACTTTTGTCGTCACCCTTTTAGCGTACTGCACACTACTTACTGCATGATCTCCGTGTTCATCTTCACAAATTCTTCCGGTGTGATTCCGCCCAGGAACAATTTGCCGGCTGCATCCATATGGTTCGTTGCCGGCTCTGCCAATAAAGCATTATCCCACCACAGTGATACACCTGTACTTCCCTTGTATAAGTCATATACATCTGCCAGTAACTTGTTATCAATACTTGCTACATCTGCATCTGTCTTCCATGCCGGGAGTCCTGCTCCACCCATCAATACATTTTCAGACAACCTTTCGCACATATATGTATATACTTCAACAACCTTCTCAGGATTTTTAACATTACTGTTAATCATAAATGTCTGATCAGCTCCTCCAAGGAACTCTGTATTTGCACCTTTACCACCCTCTATAGTTGGGAATTTTGTAACTACAACTTTATCTGCAATCTCAGAATTCATAACATTAGAGCAATACCAGCTTCCACAGAAATACATTGGGTTAATCTCAGATGTAAATAATGTATAAGCTTCATCACGACTCATTGCTGATGCTCCCGAATCAAAAGCACCTGCTGCAATCAGGTCTGTAAATGCCTGTGCTGCTGCCAGTGTTTCTGGGCAATCATATGTTGCTGTTCCTGCCAAAATTTGATTTACATAGTCAGCACCGGCAGTTCTCTGTGTCAACTGGTCTGTCCACCATGCAATATCTGACAGATTCTTTGCTCCGATAGCAAAAGGAACTGTACCTTTTTCGTTAAATGCTTTACAGACTTCCAGTAGTTCATCAAATGTCGTAGGGATTGCAAGTCCTACTTCGTCAAACATTGCCTTGTTGCAGAAGAGAACTCCCACATTGGCACGAAGAGGATAACCATAAAGTTTATCATTGTATTTAAAGAAATCTGTAGTTCCTGAAATCATACGATCCAGGGTTTCCTGTGTGGTATAATCGTCCAGACACAGCACCTTTCCACCTTCTACAAACGCATCTGAGAAACCACCTCCCCATGTAAAGAAGATATCCGGAAGTTCTCCGCCTGCTGCTGCTGTCTTAATTTTCGTTTTATAGGAATCTCCTGAGTCAGCTACTGCATCCATCTCAAATGTAACCTCAGGATATTTTGCCTGTACATCTTCAATGGTTTTTGCAAATGCAGAAGCTGTTCCACCGTTTGCCTCCGGCCATGTATGCCACATACTAATCGTAATAGGTTCTGCTGCTGCCGCTGTGGTAGTTCCTGCGGTTGTAGCTGCTGCCTGTGTAGTCTGAGTTGTGGATGATGAAGATCCGCACCCGGTAAGCATTGCTGTGACCATAGCCGTTGCGAGTAACACTGACAATAATTTTTTCCTCATTTTTCGTTTCTCCTCTTCTTTTATTTTGCATTTATTGTGCTTACTTTTGTACCTGCAATGATTCTTTTGTGTATTCCATAATCTCTATTCTGTTTCCATCCGGATCTGTGACCCAAAGCTGCCAGCTTTTATCACTCTGCATTTTAATGGGACCGTCCGTTAAGATTCCATTTTCTTTTAATTGCCTCTCACAGTTTTTGATATCTGGGGTTTCTATACATGCATGAAGGTAACTCAGGCGATCCGGGTCCAGTTTTTGTGGTATCTGATTCTTATTATCATAGAACAATTCGATAAAACTCCCGGGCACAATCTCCAGATACTCGATCCATGGCTTTTCCTCTGCATCCTTTAATGAGAATTTTTGTTTCAATCCCATTCCACTACAATAAAATTTCAATGCTCTCTTCATATCAGACACGCGAATGGCTATATGTCCCAAACCATTATACATTTATTTTACCTCTTCTTTCATCACCATCTACACCAATGCACTTTCTTCCTTAGGCCCCCAGAACCCATGGTCAAGATATCCCGTTGGCAAAGCCTCTGTCTGTTGAAATTCGGATTGCAACCTATATGTTTTGCCTGTGCCTGAGCTGATAATCATTCCATGGAGTATCTCCAGCACATGGTATGCCATCTCTTTGCTGGCGCGATGTTCTCTTCCCTGTCTGATGGACCAGGCCATCTCCGCTGCCCCCACTCCTCTTGCATTCTTCAAATATCCGTGGGTAAATGGAAACTGAATTGTCTCCCCAAGCATCTTCTTTAAATACACAGGTGAGTCAAACTTATTGGGATCCCCCATAATCAGTATGCCTTCTGTTCCGAAGATCTTAATACACGGCTGTTCGTCAATAATATTGGCGGAATTAAAATGAACAGTTGCCAGTACCTGATTTGTAAATCGTATGGTTCCCACTAGAAGATTTTCTTCCTCAATCTGAATCGGACTTTCAAACCACGGCCGGTCCACTCTTTTAGAGACACGTTCCGGCTCGTAAATCCGCCCCATTCCGCTTACTTCCTCTGCTGTTCCCATAATGCTTGCAAGTGCAGTTATATAGTAGCAGCCGGTGTCAAAAGCAATGCTTCCCCCTTTTGCATTCATGTGGGGAAATATGTCTCCGAATACCCGGAAATCACGATTCAACGACACAATAGCAGATAACGGTGTGCCTATTAAGCCATGTTCTACCACATATCTGGCTGTCTGTACACTTCCACCAAGAAATGTATCAGGCGCAACTCCCAGTCGTACATGATTCTCTTCTGCAAGACTGCACAGTTCTTTTCCTTCCTCCAGCTTTACTGCCATCATTTTTTCAGAATACACATGTTTTTTGTGCTCCAATGCCTCTTTTGTAAGTGCAAAATGAGCAGAAGGATTTGTCAGATTTATAATCATATCAATATCGGAATTATGAATTATCTCATCATATGACATCGCTTTAATGCCATATTTTGCAGCCTGCTCATTCATTCTGTTCTCATTGATATCTGAACATGCCACAGCCTCCATAATTTCAAATCTGTCTGCTATATTCTGAAGATAAATATCACTGATCACACCACATCCCACTACTGCAGCCCTGATTTTTTCATTCACTTATAATCACCTCCCCGTTCTGACGTCTTATGAGTTGATTATAATGTGTTCCGATTATGAAACGAACCCAAAAAAATGACTATGGTATCTCTTTTTTTTACCTTTCTTTTATGTATTTTTCTAGAATGTTCCAGTACTAATTCCACTTTTTTTACTTTCTTCCACTTTTTTTACTTTTGTTCTCTTTCATTTATTGCTTCTTTTTTTTTTTGCTATTTTTTGCTAATATATAAGTAGCAGTTTTGATTACCTTTTTACATCATATGCCCTGAACAGTTCCATACATAGATAGAAAACAAGGAGACTCTGTGATGATCAAAATAAGAGATTATATGCGAAAACAAAGTATACGTACAAATATGCTGACATTTTTTATTCTTATTTTTGTGCTGATCATTTTGGCCGCCGGTATCACTCTCACACTTTATAACAGACACCTGGCAAGAACGCAGCTTGTGGAGTTCTCAGAAAATAACCTTGAATCAAACTGCTCCAGATTGGAACAGCTTCTTAACGTTCCCAGCAAGATATCTTTCTCCCTGTTAGCCAACCGCCAGATCCAGTCTGCACTCTCCAAGAACCAACCTGATTCAGAAAACATCGCAAAGATAGAAGATATATTATACAGTACATGCTTTACATCTGCCGCCCGGTTATCCTGCTATCTTTATGACTATTCCGGATACTGGTATTATTACGACTATGAAAATAAAAAAATCCCATTAGATACAAACGTCAAAAATATTCCTCTCTATGAGGATATTGCAGCTGCGGATGGTTCTCTATTATACGCTGACTCCGGTTCATTTTTTTCAAATGCTTCAGGACTTTCCCTGTTCCGCATCTATAAAAATATTGATACACTGGCCCCTCTGGGAATCCTAATTATCAATATAGATTCTTCTGAGTTAAATGATGCTCTGGGTGCAGAGAGTGACGGTCAGATAACTGATTTTCTTCTTTCTTCCCAGGGAACCAATCTTTTAAATACACAGTTGAATGATGAAGTGGCAACCCTGATAAAAGATGCTCCTCAGGACGTCAAAACCCATTCGGTACTTCAAAATGCCGGAAACACTTTGCTTTGCTATAAAATGTTGACCAATTATCCTTTACTGCTGGGAACAATAGAAAATTTCTCAACCCCCACTATCCCCTTATACAATACCGTACTGGCTCTTATTATTATTCTTAGTATTCTTCTTCTGTGGGTCGGGATATTCATTGTCTCACGTTCCATTACCACCCCAATCATCGAACTGTCCACCCAGATGAAGAACTTTTCTCCCCGTGATTTTTATCCCATCCCTTCAGACTGTTCCACATCCAGAGAGACCGGATTGCTTATTAATCAGTTTAATACTATGGGCAGTGAGATCTCCCAGCTGCTGCAAAAGGAAGTTGTGGCAGAAAAGCACAGGCGCCATCTGGAGTTAACACTGTTGCAAAGCCAGATGAAACCCCACTTTCTTTATAACACTCTGGATCATGCTCGCATATTGTGCCTGTCCGGTGACACCACAAATGCCAGCAATCTGCTAAAGTCTCTGGGATGTTATTATAAAACCATATTAAGCAAAGGAAAAAATACCATCACTATCACAGAGGAGATTTCCATTATTAAAGAATTCATAAACATCCTCTCAAGCGGAAATGAAATTTTCTTTCACATTTCCTATGAGATTGACAAATCTGTAAAGGATCTTCCGATCCTGAAATTTGTTCTTCAGCCTCTGGTTGAAAATTGCATCAAACATGGGTTGTTTGGTTTGGATGATGGTGTTATAACCATCCGATTCTCCTCAGATGATCAGGATACCTTATATGCATCTATAACTGACAATGGGCGCGGAATCCCTCCCCAAAAAATCCAGGACATTATCAGGGAATCCTATCACAGTAAAACAGGCAACGGGTTTGGATTGTCAGCAACTCTGGAGCGTCTGCGGCTGTACTATGGTGAGAACTGCAGCATAAAAATCACAGATCAGAACCCGGGTACGCAGATATCTTTTTCCATTAAACATTTTTCGTCCTATTCAGGTGAAAGGAGTTCACAATGAGTGCAAATCTGAAATTGCTGATTGTAGATGATGAGAGCTACATCCGAACACTTTTAAAATATATTATTGACTGGGAATCTCTTGGCATCACCGTATGCGGAGAAGCCTCATGCGCTGAAGAAGGACTGCAGCTGCTGGATGAACTGCAGCCCAATATTATTTTTTCAGATATCTGTATGGATTTTATGGATGGCATTGAATTCTGCCAGATTGCGAAAAAAAGATCTCCCTATATTCGTATGGTTCTTCTTTCAGGCCACAATGAATTTGAGTATGCCAAACGCGGAATAGAGGCGGGCGTCTCCGCTTATCTGCTGAAGCCTCTGGAAGAAGATAAAATTAAAGAGACTATTGAGAAATTAAAGAAAGAAATTTATGATGAGCAGAAAATGCAACAGGATTTTACATCAATTAAAGAATACCTGGATAAGAGCAGAAATTTTCTCATTGAAAACAACCTGAATTCCCTGCTTTTACCCGGATCAGATTATCCCAATGCATTGAAGCGTCTTTCCTATCTGAATGTTGATTTTTCCGCAGCATTTTTTCAGGTAGTACTTTTTACTTTAAATCCTGTAGAGCCGGACAGTTCACTCAATCCTTTTGTTATATCCATGGACTGTCAGTCTATCATAGAAAAGAAACTGGCCGATATTCCAAACCTGTACATCTTTTTTGATTTAAACCACCACAACACCCTGCTTTCCAACAATCCTGAATTCGATCTGCTGTCCCATCTGGAAACTTTGAAGATCTCTATTCTGGAGAAGATGGATGTGAATCTGACCATCGGTGTCGGACAGCCTGTAAAGACGATTCCTGCCATAAGTCACTCCTACAATTCTGCAGTGGATGCCACAAAATACAGAACAATCCTTGGCAACAATCAGATCATCCAGTACAACTATATGCCCGCGCAGACAGTGGACAGTAATTTTTCCCTTGAGGAATCTATTTCATTTCTGCTCAAGGAGATTAAATCAGAGAATCTGGAGACCAGTATCAATCTGATTGATGAATGCATAGATTCACAGATCACCGCCCAAAATCCGGATCTTGTCCCCGCGAGAATTTCCCTTGTAACCATAGTCAACCACCTCACGAACCTGCTGATTCAATGCAATATGCGACATTCAGACAGTTTTTCCTACTGTCTTCTGGCGCAGGAAAAGATATACCGACTGGAAACTGTTGATGGAATGAAAAATCTGACACATAATCTGACCGCATCCATCATTCGGGATATCTCTTCTTCAAACCAGCACAAAACCAATGATATTATGGAATCCATAAAAAGCTATCTGGAAACTGACTATAGCAACAAAGATCTCACACTAAGTATGACTGCACAAAAATTTTACCTCAACTCCAGTTACTTAAGCAGACTTTTTAAGCAAAGCACAGGCATGACATTTACAAAATATCTTACTTCTCTACGGCTTAACAAAGCCGGAGAGCTGTTGCTTTCTACCTCCCTGCGGGCCTATGAAATCGGGGAAAATGTAGGATTTAACGACTCCAAATATTTCAGTTCCTGTTTCCACAAATATTATGGAATGACGACAAATGAATACCGGCTGGCACATTCCTGACTACCACTCCAGGTATGCGCCCTTCATGGGACTGCTGCATGCTTGCTGAACAGCCGCAAAACTCCTCGTCTGTATTTAGCAGGACGTGCCTTCCAGGATTTTTTTCTCCTCCAGTATATGGGCAATCTCTTTCTCGTCCATTCTTTTTCCCTTGGGTCAGGACAACCGTTGAACGCTCCATCAACCACATCAAGGATTCTTTCTGTCTTGCAGGAAGGAAAACACAAAATGAAACGACACTCCACGCGGATCTGCTTCTGGCCGGAATTACGCAGCTGCTTGGCGTGCTTCTTGCTGATAAGATACATCAACATCAATACCTCCGCAGCCTGAAGCCTCTGATCGCTTAAAGAAGATCTTAATATAGGACTTACCACTCTTTATCAGGGAACATTTGATGCTCCCCTTTATTTGTGTGCCTGTTTTTCAGTTACCTCCTGAAATTCCCAATCTATCAGAACATTCATCCTTGATATTCTGTAAATATCGGAATTCTTTCTTGTCTGGAATCTGTATTCCTAACTTGTTTCGCAATCACCTACTATTAAGTTTAGTGCTCTGAATACAATATAAGAATCGAAATAATCACTATATGCTATGCCTATAAATCAATTCGCCATCTCAGTATTCCAATTCATCATTGCCTCATATACCTTATAAGGGACCTTGCTCCTATTCCTCTTTGCAAATCTATCAATAAGCTCCTTTCGATGTAAAAGCAGTGCTTTCTCCGCCTCATCCCGGCTGTCAAATGAACCTATCTCTTTTGTCTTACCAAGAATATATATTGAAGCATCATATTTCCCACTTGCATTATTTTGACTGATATTCGTTTCAATTCCCCTACGCTGGAATATTGTATTTGCATAGTGTGTTACCAATGAACACGTGTTAGGGCTATATACATTGTTCCCCTGTACCAGAATATCCTTATCTAAATCGAATTTCCTTCCTTCAATGATATTTTCCCGATACCACTCTCTGAAATTTGCAAAGTTCCACCATTCCTCACTTACTCTGCAATTCTTGTAATACGGCTTTATTTTATGGGTAACCTCACTATAACACCTCTGCATCATATTAGCCCATTTGCGATAGGCTTCTGACTGTCTATCACAATCACCGCACCCCAAGTAGCCAATGCCAAAGAAGGATTTTTTCATATGTGACGGCTCCCACCCATCTGGCCTGTAATCAATGCCGTTCATGGTATCAAGTATATATGCCTCTGAATCATCTCCTGTTTCCTCATAATGTCTGCTGACAGCATCATATTGATATTGGTTTAATGGATAAATGTGCCTGTAATATGTATCATTCTTATTATTTCCTTTATGCCAGCAGCAGATATTATTTGAAATATCATAATTTACGGTAAATTCCTTTACTACCAATTTCCATGCTTCTATTACCTGTTTCTTCCAAACCCAATTTCTTCCATCAAACACATTCCTGTTTAACTGGTAGCATATTTCACCATCTTTATTGATCTTCTTCCTTGTGAGGAAGTACTTACCATTATAGAATGACACAGCCCTACCATAATTAGAAATCCAGGAATCCTTGTGGTCTAACAATTGCACAAATACCTCATCTTCTGCAATCGGTTCAATCCCGGACTGTTCCACAACAAGTATGTAAGATGGATAGATTTCCTTATAATGGATCTGAATCTTCATTGAGTCATCTGCCATGAACTTCCTAATATTAGATTCTCTTCGTTTTTGTCTTATGTGGGCATTATAGCAATCCTTACATATATCGGATTGCCTCCACATCCCTTTATTAACTCTTCCCCTTATTCGGTTTAACGGTACTTGTTTCCCGCACTTTTTACATAGTTTTGTTTCGTTATTACTTTGATTCATTATATCTTTTCAATTTCCTTTCAATTTCTTCTAATAAATTGCCTGGGCAGTCTTTTGAGCATTAAAATAAGACAGCATGATTTCTCATACTGCCTTTCAATTAGGATTTATTAATATGAACCTGACAAATAGAATCACCCGGAACGAAATTTAGTTTACCATCTCACACCCAATTGGGTTTGAGTCTGATACACATTACCTATCTAAACTTATAGGATTTTTTCTGCGGAATTATGCGTAGAATTACGCGATAGATTTATTCTTGAACTTCTGATACTGGCTTTCTTTTACTTCCTATAGGTGGGAATTCCCACTTATCTTTTCGTTTTCACAATGTATTCTGCTGTTTCATCATAACTGCCCTTAAACACAGGCGCTCCAACATGGATGATTGAGTATCTTATCAGTTCCTTAATGTCTATTATATTTCATACGCTCCTTCATCATTTTTTAATCTGCCTGGGAATCCTCTACATTGTACAATGCTCTTTCTAATTCTGTCCCTATGACTGTCTTAACCTTTATATGCGGAGGAACCTCTACTTCCTCTCGCGTTTTTGGATCATATCTTATATATGCGCCCTTATATTTCGGTTCCATGGTGAACACTTTATGGATATGGAACCGTTCACCATCACACAATGTTTCTGTCAATACATCCCCAAATGCTTTCATGAATTTATAGGTTGCTTTTTTAGTCAGTCCGGACTTATGTGCAATCCTTGTTACGATATCTTCTTTTCCTGCCATTAATTTAATCTTCCTCTCTTTGGACACCATACTGGGCTTGTTACTGGTGGATGATCCACACCAACATATCCCATATCATTTTCCCTGTCCTCATGGTCACAGTAGTAATTCTTATACATATAATCCATACACTTTAAAAATTCACACTCATTGCAATGCGGCACTTTATTTGCCATAGTTATATCCTCCTCGATATCATCTAAGCAGATGCCTAAATGCTTGTTAACTACACGCCCCAATTCGTCAATATTCATTTCTCCATACAGGCATGATAATCTTGTCATGTTTTCATCATTAATAACCACTCCCCTGTCTTTTAATTCCATATGTATTTTCCTCCTGATATTATCCTTTTACGGTAAATCCTTTTGCCTTCAAATATTGAACCGCTCCTTTGAGCAATGATCCATTATCAATCGTCTGTTTGATGGTATTATCCCATACATGGGGCTTATGGCTTACTGACAGCTCTCCATGTAATCCTTCGTTCGCCCAAGTTACCACCTGGAACCCTGTAGCATTTACATAGTTGTCCATTGCATCATAATCAATATAGACATACGCAACGCACTTGTTCCCTTCCATCCTTGCTTTTGTTTTCACAGCCGAATATAGGAAATCATAGGTTCTTCGATAGCTTGATGGTGTCCACCCTGTATAGTAGTCCTGTAAATAGAAATTCAATGTTTCATATACTCTGTCTGCCATCTGATTAACCATGCCCTGTAATACTGGAACCAGGGCAGAGGCCAGTTGATTCATGTTACTTATGTTTCTTACCATTCCTTACCGTCCTTTCTGGTGCCTCAATGACTATTACAGATTTAGCATTGTAGTCGCTCCTGTCGTTAATGAACACTTTAAAGTGCACATAGTACCCACAATCAATATGTTCTCCGAAAAGATTTGACCTGTGGATGAAATATGTATTGCCATCCTCGCCACGTATGAATCCATATCCTTTGTCGCTGAAATATTTTGTTACTCTTCCATACATTTCTTTATTCCTCCCTCTGCTTGTGTAATGTTTAATGCACATGAAATTATCATTTCAAATCGTGCTCCTGCAATACCTCTGTGACGCACTACAATGGACGAGAACGGGTATTTATGGGTACTGTGCTCCGTTCTTCGTCTATAATCTAAGTGCTGTATATAAGCGTTACAGTTTGTTTTGGCGCACTAAAATAAGCCCGTGAATATGTGATGTAGCTACATACTCATGGACTTATTCAGATGTCCAAATATTTAGTTTTTGATATCGAGAAGTAATCAGCTATTTATTTGATAGCATTTCAATTTTGATTAACTTTTGCAAATAGTTAGTTAATCTAAGGGTTGGTGACATCCTTAAAACCTCCTATTTACGTTGTTTTTTGACTATCCGTGTGGGTTCAAGTCCCACTGCCGGCACTGTTTTTTGGAAAGTGTAAAGTCTTGGAAGCACCGTATTTACGTTGTTTCTGAGGCTTTATATTTTTTGTGTAACATTTAAATGGAATACCAAAATTGGTATTCCTTAAAAGGTGGTATTCCTTGAGTATCAAAATGTCATATTTTGTTTAATATCTTTATGACACTGTATGGGAGATCGACCGGGAATAAAAGACTGTTTTGATGCTGACTATTCTACCGTGATTGATTTCCATGGGTGGCTTTCCAATGAACTGAATGGAACCCACTGGAAAGGCGGCGGAGATCCACAAGGCGGTTATAGCTATTCAAAAGCTCTGGAATGGAATAACCTTTTGTACACATATGCAAAGACATCCCTTTATACTAAAGTCGTATCCATTTACAGTATTGTTGACACAAGATACATTTAAAACAAACTATGATGAAGTATCGGAACACAATGCAATTCCATCCCCTGGTACCCTCCAATAATACTCTGGAGATCTATACATAAACACAGGTGATAGAAAAACGCCAGTAGCAAAGAATCCTGAATACTATACTACAGATCAAGCTCTTACGGAAGCGATAGCCAATGAAGAGCAATACTATAACTTTGATACACTGAAAATCAGTAGACTAAAAGTATGGAAGGACAGAAAATATACCAGTATATCAGAAGCATTGGAATCAGCAGTAATTCCTGATGTAGATATTCAGATTGGAGATGATGGAAGTCCTTACAATGCCGGAACCAGTGGTTCACTCGTATAACTGATGATCCATTGCAGTTAAGGAATATACTGTAAAATTTGCTGAGATAAATGGAAAGAATAAATTCAATGGATTTGCACTTCGTAAACGGTACACGTATCGACACCATACGTTAATTAATATTATCACTCATCCTCTCCCTCATCAAAGATTTTTAAATCCTTTAGCATGGCTATGACATCTTTCATGCGTCTTTTTCCGAATTTTTTTAAAATATGGCTAACCTGCACCCTTATGGTAGTTTGTTCGACATAACGCAGCTTCGCTATGCTGCGGTATGTTTCTCCATTGTATAGCATCTGCAAAATTTCATATTCCGAGGTGCTGACTTTCATCATGACTTGAAGGGCCTTCCGCGTCTGCGACTGTGCCGACTGGATTTTCTTGTATTCACTTATAATCTTTTTTGCGGCTTCTGGCCTCACTGACAGCTGGTTTTGGGCCACCTCGCGTATGGAACGTACCACTTCGTCCGGCGGCACGTCCTTCACAATATAGTTGGATGCCCCTGCTAGGTATGCGCTGAACAAAAATTCGTCATTTTTATGGATAGTCAGCACCACGCATTTTATATCCGAAGCAAAAGCGTGAATTTTTTCTATAGCTTTTATGCCGGCAATGCGGCTCTTCATCTGGATATCCATCAAAATGACATCCGGCTTCTCAAAAGCGGCATTTTCAGCGCAGGCCTTCGCCACTGCCTCAGTCCCGGAAGCCGCAGTCCAAACGACAGAAATGTCCTGAATATCCAAAACATCCGTCAAATAATGGCGGATACCCTCAACATCATCCACTATGGCAACTTTTATCATTCTCTCTTACGCCCTTTCTGCGGCAGTATTATTAGCACGGTGGTGTATTCTCCATAACGGCTGTCTATGCGGACCTGACCATAATGTGCCTTTATTATCTTGCGTACGTAGGACAGGCCAAGGCCCCAATTTAAGTTTCCTTTTTTGTTGGAATAATGCGGCATGAATAGTTTTTTCAAATCTTTTTTTCTGATCCCTACCCCGTCATCATTTACCGCCACGACCACGGAACGGAAAAACATCTGCATTTCTACCTGGATGTGACCCTCAGGCTTTTCCAGACACTCTATGGCCTCCACAGCGTTATTCAAAATATTTATTAAAGCTTTTTCTACATGGTACTTGTCATAATAGCCAACTTGGCTAAATAGCTTGTCATCATCCAGAATCAAATGGATATTTGGAGGCAGATATACAGAGTTCACGGCGTTCTTTATTATTTGAAGTAGGTCATTTTGCACGAAGCGCAGCCTCACATTGGCAAGGTTGTTGAGCATATGGACCGTCATTTCCATGGATGTCTTAAGAAAAGCATCCATGTCCTTAAGTCCCTTTATGTCTGCCTCGGCACATTCTTCTTTTGCCTTGCGCATATAAATTTGCATTGCAAAAAGCATGTTTTTCTGGGAATGCAGCATATCACGCAAAATGTCGTTTATCATCTCTATGTTGCGCCTGATCCTGTATTCCATAAAAGGCATGAATGTCTGGTCAAAACGAAAATGAAGGAGCACCACGAGTATGAACACCATGATCCCCATCAACGCCAGGGCTATCGCCATGCAACTGAACTGCGTGTCTACGGACATAATCCCGAACTGCCAGAAACCCGTCTCAATAGCCTTGCTTGCGGAAATGGCAAAAGGCCCAAACAAGAACAACCTGGCATAGGCTATATTCAAAAGCCCCAGGCTGGCCGCGAGCACACCTATGTGCTTTTTGAAATAATGTACACGCATTCTCCTGCCATAAATCAACAGCATTATGACTGGCGAAATCAGAAGCAGCAGGGCTACTGCCTTGTAAATGAGCGTAGATCCCTCTGTCAGCATGTGAAAAACAGTGTTGCGGTGGCAAGCCAGGTAGATCCAGTTCGATACTTTGGGATCAGAATATATTAAGAACGTAAGCGGCTGCAGGCAAACCACCACAAGCAGCAGCCTCTCGCGCTTAATCCTTTCCATGTTCCAGGCAATTTCAGTTATGAACATCGTATTGGAAAACAGATAAATGAAACTGCCCAGGTTCATGATCCTAAGCATCTTTCCAAATGACATTCTTGCATGCCGGACCAGATATATGTAAATGCGGTAATCCAAATCATACAAGTTGTTGGTTGAATAACTGTAATAATTTCCAAATAAATTTATCTGCAGCACTGTTGAAAATAGCGATAATATGCAGCCTAAAGCCATGAAAATAAACAGCAAGCTGAAACGACTGTTATGGTCAAATATCAATAGCGTCAATGAAAATATTAGCAATATAATGATAGCATATGACATCGCTTAACCCTCATATAGGCCAAAATAGCCAAAAACTTAAAATCCACATAATGCAACGAAACGGCACGAAACCAAGGCACAAGAATCCTCGGACAAAAACCGCCCAGGAAAACATTGCCGCCCAAATTTCAATGCCGTCTGCGTCTATAGTTAGTGTGCTGTCCGTAAGTAACATGATTTTTTGTATGTTATCTTGTGGCAGTTCATTATGTTTTTTGCGCCAGCCCCTATAATATGCGAATTTCCGCGCCTTAAGTCAATCTTATCACAGGTTAAAATATTTTTAAAGAGGTGATTTACAATTTATGCAAATCAATCGCGGCAGGCATTTGTTGCACATCAGAGCCGTGCAGCCCGGTCGAAAAAGCACGGCCTGCATACATCCGGCACCTCACCCAATATTTTTCTCTAGTCTCTTTTTAAGCTGCTCCATGTCTATGTCTCTCACATTTTCCTTTCCTGCTTTTATAAGCTGAGCGGACGCTGCCCCTGCGGCTTCGCCCAATGCGCAGCAGTAAGCTATGTTCCTGGCAGCCGAGAGAGCCAGGTGCACCGCGCTGAAGCACCTTCCTGCCATGTACATATTATCGAAGTCACAGGATATGATTGCTCTGTACGGCACATCGTAAAAATCATACTCGCCCAATTCCCTTATTTCAATCCCATCTCGCGAGCCCTTATGTATCTCTACTCCGCCATGGTTGCTGCACACAGCGTCATCGAACCTCCTCAAGTTCTCTACATCCTCCTGGGTAAACACGTAATCCCCGCGGATCCTGCGGGATTCGCGCACTCCCATAAGGCTCGCGGTATCCATGATGTAGGAATTCTCAAAGCCCGGCACAAATGCTTTTACGAATCGGTAAATTACATGGCATTGCCTGCGCATGTCTGTCATGGCCGCACTTATCTCCTGCGAGCTGTCGCCTATGTACTTGGCAACCGTGGTGCAGTTCAAAAGCACATGACCAGGAGCCGGTTGGTTGAGCATCAGGATTCCCCTTCGCAGGAGCATATCCTGCTCCTCCGCGCTAAACATGTCCGGATTTTCCTCGCAGCGTAGTTTTATAAATCTTATAAAGTCCGCAATATGCGCATAAACGCCATTTTTTATGTTTTCGCGGCATTTCTCAGGGCTCATAATGTGGCGCTCATATGTAGTATAGGACTGCTTAAAAAGATCCGGGTTCTCCTCCATATAAGCAAAGGTTCTATCCAAATCGCAGCCACCTATGCGGAACATCAGCGTAGGGGATGATGAATAGCTTCCTCCGCCTTCCTTCATGCACTGCGCGCCTGCCAGATAACCAAGCTGCCCGTCACCAGTACAGTCTATGCAATAGCGGGCCCTCACAGCCTGCTCCCCCTCTATGCTGTTTATGATGACCGCCTCAATCCTGCGTCCGTCCTTCACCACGCCCGTGACTGTCGTACCAAAACGCACATCGACTCCGCACTCTCTGACAATGATCTCATCCAATACAAATTTGGCAGCTTCAGGATCTATCGGGACCTCAGGGCGGCTCTTTAAGAAACTTGTGCCCTGCAGCTCATCGAATCTTTTTATGAGCTCCGTTGCTAGCCCTAAATTCTGGGGCGCTATAGCTATCTTGCTCATAAGCCCCCCCGTCATCATACCGCCAAGATAAAACATGCGCTCTGCCAAAAACACGCTGGCTCCGTCTCTGGATGCTGCTATTGCCGCTCCTACACCGGCACAGCCTCCTCCCGCCACAAATACATCTACAGTAGCTACAACCGGAATCTTTCTCATCTCAACATTAATATAATCCATGTTTTTTACAGGCTTTACGTTTTTTGCCTGTCCTCCTCTCTCTAAATTGCTCTTCACAAGCCTGGGCTGCCACCCTGCTTAACTCACCCTTTAACCGCACCCTCCGTCAAGCCAGAGATAAAAAACTTGTTAAGCACCAGATATACAATCGTCATGGGTAGTATTGAGATTCCTATGCCCGCGAGCATTAAGTTCCAGGATGAAGCTGACTCGCCTGAAGATTTGAGACTCACAAGGCCGACTACCAAAGGCCATTTATCCCTCTTTGATATGGTGAATACGTAAGGCAGAAGATAATCACTCCAAGCGGTACGGAAGGATAAAAGTCCTATTGTGGCCACTAACGGCTTTAACAGCGGGAATATTATATATATAAATGTCTTGAAAAACCCGCAGCCATCAATCTTTGCCGCCTCGTCCAACTCCCTGGGGATCTGAGATACATTCCCCGTTGCGATAAATACCTGTGTGGTATTCATGCCAAACACGCGGATAATTATCGGTCCTAGCAAGCTCCCACTGAGCCCAAGATTTTTTGCCAATCCAAGCTGCGGATAAAGCGCCAACGTCCCTATCGATATGAACATCGAACACAGAACCATCTTGTAAACAAATTTCGTGAACTTCGACTTTCCCCTGGCAAATACATAGCCGCTGACTGACGCAGTCAGTACACATCCAACAATCACAAAGAAAGAATAAAAGATGCTGTTCATTGTCAACCTTCCAAAATTAGCCAGGTTCCAGGCCTCCACATAGTTTTCAAAGTGCCATTCTTTAGGAAAAATATTCGTACCCCCGACCAAAATCTCCGCATTGGTCTTAAATGATGACAATATGATGTATATTATCGGGAATACCGCAAATATGAACACAGCTAGAAGCACGGCATATGTAATTATTTTGGCAACTGCTTTACCCGTTTTATGCACTCCTGTTCCTCCTCTCCGCGCAAACAACGCTTTGTGTTGCCTAAGGAAACGCTTTAATTAGCGCTTCTCTAATCCTCAATTTCCTGCATTTTTTTTGAAACTCTCAGATATATAAGCGTAAAAATACCCAAAATGACAGCCGTAATCACGGCCAGGGATGATGCATAACCAAACTGCGTACGTGTCTGGCTGTCCCCGTATTGGAAGAAATACTTGAATATGTAAGTCATAACGACCTCCGTACTTCCTCCGGGAGCACCGTTTGTTAATACAAGTATCAAATCCGTCATTTTAAGCGTGCCCAGGAAACTAAGCATTATTATAAGCTGAAGCACAGGGGCTAATAGAGGCACTGTGATGAAAAAAAACTTTTGCAGTGCGTTCGCCCCATCAATTGACGCACATTCATAAAGTGTCTTCGGAATATTCTGGAAGCCCATGATAAAATAAATCATGTTCATGCCGAACGTTGTCCACAGAGATACGAGTATTATGACAACAAAAGCATTTTCCTTGCGTCCTAGGAAATTTATATTTTTCTTTATCAAGCCCAATGAACGCAGGACATCATTGACAATTCCGTTGTATGAGCTGAACATGATTGAGAAAATGAGACCGACAACGGCCACGCTCAAAACTGACGGTAAAAAATAGGCTACGCGGAATGCGGCTTTCCCCTTAATCTTGCTATCAACCAATGCTGCCAAAACTAATGCAAGCGGTATCTCAAGCAGAAGTTTTACTGCTGCTATGAAAACCGTATTTTTTAATGAATTCCAAAAAACGGGATCCCTAAAAAAGGCCCTGGTAAAATTCCCTATGCCTAGAAATACTGGTGTGGTATAGCCGTCATACTGAAACCATGCCCAGCGAACAACCCAGAAAACCGGATATACGACAAACAGTAAAAATCCAATAAACATGGGCAATATCATAATAATCTCTTGCACCCTATTTTGGCTGCCCAAAGTTTTAAGCTTACCCTTTCCTCTCTCGCACTTTGCCAAATCATACCACCTCATCTCATCAATTGCTCTCGCCGACAGCCGGCAAATCACGAATATTCAAGGATCTTGTCGGCACATCGGTCTCCCGTTTCTGAAGCATATTTTGCGACAGTCTTTATTATTTTATTAAGCTTTCAAAATTGTCAACAATGTAATCATCCATCTTTATAGTTCCGTCCGCTACCGCGGCATCTAAAGCCTCATTGTAGCGCTTATCAAGATCAGCCAGCCCTTCTTTTACGTCCACTAACCTTGTCAAGATCTTGTCAAATACATCCTTGTAACTGTCACCCTCGATTGATATAAGTCCATCGGGGAATCCATATCCTGTATATCTGTAAGAGCTATCGCCGAACTCCTTCCACTGCTCGGACACATTGACGGCTGTAGATTTTTCTCTTACATCGTCACGTGTTATCATGTCCTTTTCAGATTCAAAAAGAGTGAGCAAAGAATCCTCCGACAGGAACAATTCCATTACCTTCATGACCTTATCTTCCACACCGTCCTCTACGGCCGTTGAATTCACGACATAAAAGTTGCTGGGAGCCGTGTACATTTTGTACCTTTCACCGGCTTTGTCAACCGGGAACGGCCCTACGCCCCACTCGAATGAGGGCTTAAACTGTCTTTCAAACACTCCAACATCGCTGCTCATACAGGGAATCATGCCTATGTTGCCCTCGGCGAACTGAGCCCTCTTTGTGTCATCATCGATAGTCTCATAGCCGGGGAACATAAGGCCTTCGTCTATGAGTTCTGTCATCAAATTAAAATACGGTTCCATGGATGAAAAATCATACCTGCCTGTGCCATGATTGAAATGCATGCTACCTGTAGAGGCAGATGCCATGGGAAGCATATAATACAGGCCGTAGCTCGTATATCCCATGCCTACGCCATAGCCATAAACGCGCCCGTTGCCATTCTCCGTAATCACCCTGGCGCAATTAAGCAGATCTTCATATGTCTCGGGATATTCAAGTCCCAAGGAACTGAAAAGCTCTTTGTTGTAAACCAGGCCAATATTCGTTCCCTTATATGGCACAGCATATGTCTTGCCGTCAACTAGCCCCACGCCTTCTGAGTTGATCTGCTCGTAAGGGGCCACAAGCTCTTTTCCTCCTGGCAACTCGTCAAGACAAGCTAAAATGCCTGATTGCGCATATTGTGGAATTTTGTTGCATTTGAAAATATATGGGGCTTCCCCTGCCTGTATCGCTACATCCAAGGTGCTGTAATAATCAGACCCGTATACAGACAAGTCTATAGCGATTCCAAGTTCCTTGCCCTCGCCTTCGTTAAACTGCTTTACGAGTTGCTCAAACACATCCTTGCTGTGCGCATCGTTTGACCACACAGTTATTGTCGTGACATCTCCATTGTTTTTAGTGTCTTCTTTGCCGCTGCCTCCTGCCGGAACTTCGGTTTGGTCCGCATTCGCGCTCACAGACGTCTCCTGCGCTCCTGCGTTGGCACTTTCAGAGGATGCCTGCCCGCATCCGGAAAGAGCCATAACACTTCCCATTGTCGCAACCAATAATGCGCAAACCAGTTTCTTCATAAAATATGTTCCCCCTTTTACATAGTTAGTGTACTTTCGGAATCTCTCTTTGACCAGATTTGCAGTTGTACATAGACTGTATATTGAGTGTTTTTAGATGTAACTGGCCTAAAATCGGCCACAAGTATTGGTGCTATGGAGATTCCTAGTCATTTCGTCATCTGCAACAGACGCATCCGGATTGTCAGCACTTCATCGCAAGGCCCGCTAAACGCGCATGAACGTTTTACTATTTCATATACATCGAACGGCCTAGCCTATAGCCCAGAATGCAGCGCGAAAAGCATGCGTCTTTTATCAGAATCTGCTAACGCAGTTTTGATATGTTTATTATTGCATATTTATCAAAAATTGCATACTGCAAAAAAACATAAACATTAGACCTCTCATACCTTATTGTAATGAAAGCGGGGACCGCCTAAGTTGTGCCTAAAGATTACAAATTAATACTACAAACCACTTTAACTTATAACTTGGCAATCTTGCAAACCACACGGCAAACAAACTCCATCAAACATTTATTCCCTTTTTAGACCAGAACCAAATTTCGTATAAAGATATTCCGTATGCCGCAGATGATGATGGGATTTCAGCAGAAGGTAGTTATCATGAAGCATTCCAAGAAAAAGAGAATGAGATGGAGCGCCTTGTAGATACTGTAAAGGAGTTTGTAATGTAAACGAAACATTTACCGTTCCATTCTCTACCTTTATCTCATTATTTCCACTCCAAAAGCTTATATCAAATGCAACAGCTTCATCCATTTTGAATCCTTCAATTGAATTGCGTAAGGTTTTTTCTGATTTATCGTCCTGATTGACGTTAGAAATTCTTACTTCCGTATTTTGTGGAAGTATATGACTCTCGGCAGTTATGCGGATTACTACACCATTTATGGTTTCTTCATATTCAAATCCTTCGTATATATAAGTACAATGTTATCTTTTTAAACCCCTTGGTATCAAAAACTATCTTATCCGGTATTCTATCTTTTTCACAATTAATAAGAATAGGAATATCGATATACTTTTCTAAATCATCCAGTTCAGTGTTTGTCAATAATAAATCTATTGACACTTTTTGGTCTTATAGCAAACAAATTATTATACAGTTTTAACAGATCGGATATCTTTTTTGTTTCTGTAACGTTATTGTAACGAAAATAGATAAAGAAAATAGTAAAAACCCCCGTAGTTTAAACTAAAACCACGAGGATTAGAATATGATTATTGTAATTTTATATTAACCAGAACCTATAACTCTAGTCTAACGAGATACACGTCCAGAACCATTACACCGTGAACAGGTTCCCCATGTGCAATATGGGCAGTTATCCTTTGAGCTCTTTCCCAAAAACTCATGGTATGTATAGCCAGCACCGTGGCAAACAGGACAGTTACCAGAGCCACCACATCTTGGGCAAGGATCATCGGTATTTCTTTGGGATGAACTACTTCCTGATGAGGATCCTGTGTCATAATCAGAATAACCCTCTAGTTGAAGATGTATCGGATACTCCAAGCGTCCTTCCATCCCAAATTCCATTAGCATCTAGCCAGTATTTCCCATCAGGTGATGTGGTATTTCTCAACATTGCACCAGAACTGCTCATAAAGTACCATCTTCCATCGCCCCCTTGTACCCAACCTGTATACATATAGCCGTCTGTATTGAAGTAATACCACTCTCCGTTAATCTCGCAGAAACCATTGCTCAGGTAACCTCCGCCATCTGTTGAATAAAACCAGCCATTTCCATCCTGTACCCAGCTACCTCCGGCAAAAGAAACAAAAGACATTTTGATGCTTAACATCACAACCATTAAAAGTAAGTTTCTTAAAAAATGCTTTTTCATTTTTTTCATTCTCCTAAGTCCCCCAAAAATTCAGAGTTTGATCTGCTAACCTATAGCTACTTAAATATATATTATAGCTTCTATCCGTCACACTTTCAGCTCTTATTTGTTACACATTTTATACTCCTATATTGTAGCCCTAAGTGTCTGTTTAGCGTATCTACCGCAATTTTCGGCCGGAATTCCCAGGCAAACTAATTTGGCGGCATTCTGAGGCCGTTATGTGCGCTGTACGGACTTTCAAATATCTCAGAAGGAAAATATTATATGCACTCGGGATCAATGACAAAAAAATAGAACCCACAGTAGGATTCTATCTATTTTCAATTAAGGTTTTCAGTTCCTCAAATGTCACGTTTTTTTCATTCATTAGACTTACCAAGCCCTCTACTCGAGCCTTATCCATTTCTTCCATGATACTATCATGCTTTTTCTTTGACTCAGCCAACTCTTGCTCTTTTTTCTATCTTTTCAATAATCTTCTTTAACTCGTTTTCATACTTAGTCATATACCGTTTCTACCGGCCATTTTGAACCTCCTGATATTGTGTCATTTCTTCCATTCTTTTATCGGCTATTATTTTAAGTACTTCCATAAATTCATTATTCATGTAAGCCTCCTCGTTATATCGTATATTATACGCAAAGGGAGAACGCTATATGAAACCATTAAAAACACGCATAAGTATCACCCTTGATTCAGACATTCTGGAAATGATTAAAGAGTTAGCAGAGGACGATGATCGTTCCGTGAGCCAATATATCAATATCGTACTTAAAGATTGGATCACAAAGGAAACAGGTGAAAAATCAAATCTATCTTCCAAATAAGCTAGTCTATTGAATACACCCTTGGCAGAGGAAAGTCTTAAAAATGACGTTTTACGTTGTTTTTGGAGCTTTTTCTTTTGTCATTGAAACCAATATCTGCTACTACAATATGCATAATTATAAAAACCATGCAACAGCGCCCCATCATCCGAACAAAAGCCCCAATAGAGCTCCTAACAGAATCGTCTTTGGAATAGACAGCTTAAGTTTATTCATGAGGAAACCTACAACTGCTGCAATCGCAACCAGGTTCCAGCCGATTCCCAAAGGTCCCTCTCCAGTCAAAAATGTCCCTCTGCTCTGCGAAACCACAACAGCGGCCAACATGCCGATACAGACAGGGCGGATTCCGGTAAAAAGCCATTCCAAATATCGATTACCCTTGAATTTCGTGATGAAATGTGCGGCCAGCATGCAGAGTGTCAGCGAAGGCATCATGGTTCCCAGATTTGCGCAGAACGCCCCCAGCCACCCGGCCGTGCGAAAGCCCACAAAGGACGCGCTGTTGATTCCCAGTGAGCCTGGGGTCATCTCCGCTACCGCCACAATATCCAGTACCTCTTCCGATGTCATCCATCCGTACCGGAGTACGATATCGCTGATGACCGGAATCATAGTCATCCCGCCAAAGCTGCAGAACCCCACCTTCATAAAAGACCAGAACAAAAGAAGGTAGATCATGAATGACCGCCCCCTTCCCGTTTGTTATCCGCCAATCCGTCTTGAGCTGCTTGACGGTCATCCGTCAGTCCGCCTTGGGTTTTCCCGCCAGCCTGCTTCTGATCCCGGACAAAGCCCAGCGCCAGCCCGAACACGGCGCCAAGAATTACAATCATAGGCTTACTAAGGCTTGTAAAGGTGCACAAAAAAAAGGCCACAGCCATGATGACATAGCTAATCCTTGATACAAGCGCCTGTCCTTTTAATTTCCATGCCGCACCTATGATCACAGGAATGACCGCGCCTCTGACTCCATTCAGCACATGGCTGACCGCGCCAATCTGCTTCATCGCCGTATAAAAGTAAGTGACGATAGAAAACACCAGGAGCGCTGGTGTTGAAAGTCCCAGGGTAGCTGAAAGCGCTCCCACCGGACCGGCCACCGTATAGCCGAACATTACCGAAATATTCATGATCATCAGTCCCGGAAGAGATCTGCCTACGGACATAAAGTCAAGAATCTGCTGCTCCGTCACCCAATGACGCCGGTCTGCAAATTCTTCCTGCATCTGAGCCACAATCCCCCATCCGCCGCCGAAGGTAAAACATCCAATCTTAAACATGACACAGAAAATTGTGACATTCTTTTTCCACTTTTCCCACATATACATCCCCTCTTTCCCATTTATCATACCACTTTTCAGAAGGGACGTCCATCATGAAAAAGTCTTAACTCTTCAAAACAGGCAAAGCTAAAATCTTCATGGTTTCCCACGCGCAATACGGGCAGTTATCTTTTGAACTTTTTCCCAAAAACTCACATTTCCCATCCCAATAATTCACTGTAGAATTTCTGTATTTCTTTTTCATCCTGACAGTCGATCATAATATTTCCTATCACTTTTATGTTCTCCGTCTTGCTGGGATTACATATGTAATTCCCTTTAGTTTTAATCTCTTCCCAAACTGACCGGGGATGTATTGACCATCATTTCCACTGATCCTGATAAAACTTCAGCTCTATTATACCAGAACCCAGCCCACAACACCACTGCAGAATAAGCCTCTTATATCCCCTCATCCAAAATATAACCTCTGATTCTAACAGGTATGTATTACCTCCTGATGCTCTGGAAGATACCTCATCGCGGTGCGAACCTTTGCACGTTTTCCGTAAGGTAATTTTAATCATTTCCATACTATGACATTACGCTAATTTATTATATAATTTTAATAACATATATGAAACAATTTTAGGAGGATACCTTATGCATTCATCAATATTCTTTATGATCTTTAGCTTTATTTTGTATGTTGCCCTAATTATTGGATTCTTTGCTCTCGCATACTTCATTCTTAAGAAAGCAATTAAAAATGGTCTTATAGAAGCCTATAAAGAAATTCAAAAGCTTAAATGATCCTAATTCCATAACTACATCCTGGGGAGCCTTATTCGCTCCACAGGATTTTTCTTCTTTATTATGCAAAATAAAAGAACTACTAACTTCATGCCTGATAGTTAGCAGTTCCCTATTTATATATCATTCAAAACCGGAAGCTGTCAATCGAGAAATTTTTTTAAATCTGTTATAAATTGTGTCTGCGCCTTTTTCAAATACGTTTGTTCAGGCAGTGAAACAGAGATTGACTTTACAGCGAGTGTAACAGCGGAAAAGCTTTCTATAAGGCCAATTGGTAAAAGTGCTTTGTAACTATCGCACTGGATCATAGCCTTTATATTGGATGATGTCATATTCATTCCCTCCTAT
The DNA here is from genome assembly GCF_000954015.1 of Clostridium sp. FS41. Lineage (NCBI taxonomy): Bacteria > Bacillati > Bacillota > Clostridia > Eubacteriales > Clostridiaceae > Clostridium > Clostridium sp. FS41. Next base: position 421,187 of record NZ_JYHN01000059.1, on the reverse strand, counting down.
CTGAATTCCATTTCCTATTTACAGAATACACTAAGATCTATTAACTATCAATATAAAACTGTCTAGATAATAAATATCTTTCTTAACGTTTTGGAACGTTTATAATTGAAAATTTAATTTTTGTATGTTATAATATACAAAATAATACTATTCAATACAAACAAGAGGTATAAGAATGGAAAATATCAATTTGAATGTTGGCAAGCGGCTTAAATCAATTCGTCAGAACAAGGAGCTGTCTTTAGATGAGGTTTCAAACTTAACCAATGTAAGTAAACCTGCCTTAGCTCAAATTGAGCGTGGTGCTTCCTCTCCGACTATAAACACTCTATGGAAAATATCGAAAGGGCTTAAAGTTCCATTATCCTATTTCTTGCAGGAACAGGAGAACGATTTTCAGATTGTTGACTTTAAATCACATAAGCCAATTTTGGAATATGGTGAGTTGATGAAGACATATGCAATTTTCCCCTATTGTCCAACGCGGAACATGGAAATTTTTTATATAGAATTTGCTGCTGGCTGTGATTATCGTTCCCAACAACATTTAGATGGAGTGGACGAATATCTCTTTGTTATACAGGGAAAACTGCAGCTTGTTTTGAACGGCAGGGAAATTGTTGTTAAAGAAAAGCAATCTATCCGTTTTCGTGATGATATTCCTCATCAATACAATAATCCGTTTAATGAAATGTGCGCCGCCTATAACATAATATTTTACTTAAATGCATGAGCCGTTCATACAAACGGAACCACCTTTAACTTATATTGGAATAGGCACAAGGCAATTGCGTATGGTCAAGTATGTTTTAGGCAAATAGCGCAAATTTAGCAAATCCAACTTCAGGAGGGGCATGATGGCTAATATTTATAGAGTAGTGGATGAAAAATGTTGGGAAAGAGCAATGCATTGTATGATCTTTAGAAATAGTATTGAACCTGCCTTTTGCGTGACATTTGAAGTAGATATTACTAATTTCCTGCAAAAAATTAAGAAACAAAATTTTTCCTTTACAATTGCAATGGTATATGCTGTATGTAAATGTGCAAATGAAATAGAAGCATTTAGATACCGCTTTTTGGATGGAACTATTGTTTTGTATGATAAAATCGATACCGCTTTTACATATCTGAATCAAGATACCCAGTTGTTTAAGGTGGTTAATGTCCCTATGCAAAATAAGATTGAGGAATACGTGGAGTTGGCAGCAAAAACCGCAAGGGAACAAAAAGAATACTTTACCGGGCCTCTTGGAAATGATGTTTTCCAATGCTCCCCTATGCCGTGGATAACATATACTCATATTTCTCATACGAATTCAGGAAAGAAAGACAACGCAACGCCCCTGTTTGACTGGGGGAAATATTATAAAAAGAACGGAACATTCTTCATGCCAATATCGGTTCAAGCACATCACTCATTTGTTGATGGTATTCATATTGGAAAATTTGCAGATGGATTACAGAAATATATGGACGAATATTAATATATCTTAAACTAAAAAGCTTTTATAATAATCATTTGACACTTATTAATCAGTGTATATCTAGCGTTACTTTTTATGCAGCCCCTCTATACAAATTCACATATAAGGAGATGAATACCATGACAAATAAAAAATGGCGGATGTTAGCATGTATCTGCATCTTTGCCCCCATTTCCATTGAAATAGCCTTATTTATCATCACCTATCTGACTGATATGAACTTTGGGTACCTTGGGTTTTTTAGCATACTGGTTCCAGTGTTCCTATTGACCGCCCATCTTATTTCCAAATATAAAATAAAAGAGGACTAAGAGGTATCAACCATGAAGAAAAAACACGGATCCCATGAACCAGCCCGCCAGATCAACCCAAAAGGAGGCGCCGGATGAACCTAAAAACCATTAGCTGTATATTCCTTCTGGTAATGTCCGCAGTCCTCACCTTCTGCGGATGCACTCAACCAACGCCCGTCCTGTCAGACGGGACCTATGTTACAAGCGGTAATGAGACGGATTTTTTCCAGCCAGCCATTACCTTTGATCTGACAGAACACCGTTTTTCCTTTGGTCTCAATCCCTCATCATCCTACTTAACCGCGGGAACAATCTCTGTTGACAACGGCTATGTCACCGCAGCTACGGACGATGGGGCGTATACTTACATTTTTGAGATCAAGGACAAGAACACGGTATGTTTTGCCTGTGACAGATGGAACCGAATTCAAATTAACCGGTCAATAGCTGCTACCGCTCAAATGCAACCACACCGCATTCATAGGGGTGATCATAATAGACCACTGTCTTTCCTTTGGTCCTGTGCAGCAGCAGCTTCAGGATGATCAGACCATCTCCTCCTCCGCTGAAGATCATCATCACGGACAGCGCCGTCAGCCCCGGGTTTCCAAAACAGACCGCGGCCGCTGACAGCGCAAATCCCAGAATCAAAGTGGGCATGGCGGCACCTATGATGTACTGCCATTTGCTCAGAGGTTCCGAACAGGTGCAGTAGGGAGTCAGGGCCTGCCAGATCACACCAAATTCAATGGAGTGGAAATGTTTCTTTGCAAACATGCTCCATGTCAATCCATGGATTCCCTCATGTACCACGATCAAGAACAGGAACAGGGCAAACAGCCATATAAAACCGGCCCCAAAGTAAAAGTCTCCGCTGGGATTCTTCATACGATACAGAAAGATTACGATTCCGGCAAATGGCATCATTAATATGATCGCAAATATATTGGCCTGTATAATGCCAACTGTGAGATCAGTCTTCGTATACCCTTCTTTTTCCATGGTTTTACAGACAACGTCAAACTGCGCTTTCCGCTCTGATTCTTTGGGGCTTAAGTTTCGTTTGGATTCTTTTGTCATTTCGTATCACCTTCTGTTTGTTGATTTGTCTCATCCATTCTGCCGTTCTTCATTGCTCTGCGCCAACAGACTGTTGATGTTTTTAATATCATGCCTGTCAACCTCCCTCAATTCATACCCGGTATGAAAGACGCTTTGGCCCATAGCTGAAATACAGGGGATCTCCCGCCCTTCCAACATGGTTTTACTGAAATAATCCGGCTCAAACTCATACCATCCTCCCTGCATATCGGCCTGCTTTGCCTTACCGTCACCAGAGATTACAAATGGATGGATGTCTATGTAACTCATTTCCGGATGATACAGTTCAATCCTCACAGGTCTCCAGTCTGTTGTAACCGAATAACCATGGGATACCAGGGTATCGATCAATTGGTCTGTGTATTGGGCGTCAAAATCAATGTCGATATCTCTGTGTTCCCGCGTTTGTTTTCCCACAAGCGCGTCTACTCCCCATCCTCCGTCTAACCAGTAACGAATTTCCAAACGGTCCAGCAAGTCCAGTACATCCATCAGGTCTTCTTTTGTTGCGGTTTCCTTTTTCGGCATCTCATTTCCCCTTTGTCTTTTTTATTTTCCAACATGATATGAATATTTTATCACAATATACTGTTTTTGTATAACCTACAGTTCAACAGGCGGTTCCCCTTGTATGGAACCGCCTGTTTTCGCCGCAATATTTAATTTCGCAACCCAAACACCTTTCGCACCACCATGTCATAGATCAGCTTTGTTCTCTCATCAAACAACACCCATACTATACGGTCCAGCTCCCCGTCATGTTCCTTCAGGAACCGGTCCATCTCATTGGCCGCAGTCTCCGCCGCAAGCTCCACGGGAAAATGATAGATGCCCGTTGAGATGGATGGAAATGCGATCTGCCTCACATGATGCTCCACTGCCAGCTGAAGGGAATTCCTGTAGCAGGAAGCCAGCAGTTCCTCCTCGCTGTGCGTTCCTCCGTTCCACACCGGTCCCACGGTATGTATGATGTACGTGCAGGGCAGCTGATATCCCTTTGTGATCTTGGCCTGCCCTGTCTTACAGCCGCCTAACAGCCTGCATTCCGCCAAAAGTTCCTTGCCTGCACCGCGGTGGATGGCGCCATCCACACCGCCTCCTCCTAACAGTGAGGAATTGGCGGCATTGACAATTGCATCCATGCCGCTTACCTTTGTAATATCTCCCAAAACCGTCTCCACAATTGTTTTATACATCCTGTCTCCTCTCCCTTCGCCACATAGTGTTTTCCTGTTTTTACCTATTATATCACATAATCCCAAGGCTGTCCCCCCTCTCTGTTCAAATCTTCAGACAGGGAATGATCACTCAGTAACAATAGCAATGGTATCTGGTTCGTATATAAACGCCATTTCCCTGCCGCCCTCCTGACTGCCATACCACATTGCCCGGAAGGACGCTTCCATTTTCCAACAGATACTTCGCATTGGCCCAGTTCTGAGGCGTAGGCTCACGGTTGTAATTTCCGTCCCTGGTACATGCATACTGCCCGCGCTGGAACACCACATCCTGGATCGTGTTGGGAAAGGACGGATGGCCCACCCGGTTGAGGACCACGGATCCCACGTACAGCTGCTCGTCATCCGGATAGGACTGTGCTTCCCCACAGATCACATGGGCCAGGATATATAGGTCTTCCTGGGTATAAGATGAAAACCTCAGGCCCGCAGGATTCGCAGCCTGAGCGCTGTCAACGGCCAGTTCCATGAGTGCCATTGAGTTTGCATCCAGTTTTTCAAAGACCGCCCTGCCCTCCTGGCTCCCCCCAAATGTCCCTCTTTTCATCACATCCGCTGTGGATATAAGATCATTTATGACCGCATCTGCCTGGGCACAAAGGGTTGCCGCGGCGGCGCCATCCCCGTCCGCATATACCACTGCCGGGAAGGCCAGTGATAAAAGCAGTGCTGTTATACCGGTTTGTATTAGTTTCTTCATCATTGCTCCTATTCTCATAACTGCTTATTTCCATAATCTGCTTTTCTTTATATTTTATCCCAAAAAGCAGACATCTAATCACAGCCAAGGGGCACAGGGGAATGATGGGTACAAAACAAGGGGAAGAAAAAGAGAAGAAAAAGGACTAACAACGGAATAAAACGAAATAAAAAGGGATCCCTCGGCCGCGCCTGGGGATTCCCTCAATCAAGCTACTTCATGATCCATATTTACCCTCAGTGGACAAGGGGGCCTTTGAATGATATAGAGACTTCTATCTTATGCCAAGAACCTGGTCCGGATCCGGTTTAATCATGTTCCAGGCAGCCATTAATGCCTCCCTTAACTTTTCCTCCCCCACAAACTCAATCTGCTTATTCAGCACATAGGCGGTCCGCTCCTCGGGCCCCATCTGGAAATAATCATCCTCATCCCTGTATGTATCGCTTAAAAAGTTGTATTTGTTCACAAGCAGCTTTTTGTAAGCAATCTCCGCTATGGTCCACCGCTTTGTATGTTCCTCACTCATCACGTTAAAATCCACAAATATGATAATATCCAGATTCTGTTCACTTCGGTATTTTAAGGCTTCTACTCTCATAAGCGTCCTCCCAATCAGTTCCTATCCGCTTTCTCCATTATAGCAAAATTACGGCAATAACACCACTGTATTTTCAATTGTTTACACGATTTTCCATTTACAGGGAATTAAAGAACATGGCAGGGGATCATGTCCAATGATTTGGATTTCATTGAAAAAACAGGTGAATTTTTTGTAGAACTGTGTTAGAATTAGAACATACATTCGGCGGGAGGGCAATAATGGAACTACATGTAATATGGTTTATCATTCCATTTATATTATTGTGCGGCATTGTTTATTCGGTGCTGCGCGGCTATATTTACGGCGCAGTTTTGGCAGCTCTTTCTCTGCTTGCAGCACTGATCAACCTTGTTTATTATATTGCCGGTTTTTTCTTACATATCAAGATACGGAACACACTTGCCCTCTGTTTGTTCCTGGGGGTTATGTCTGCTGTCTGGCTGATGGCGGTACTTCCCTTTGCATACAGGCATTGGGCCAAACGGCCCTCCGTTTCCGTGTGCCTGATCGTAAACGTATTCCTGATCCTCACCTGGAACATCCTTGTTTATATTTCTTATTTCCTGTGATGCCTGTCCCAGATGCCGGCGTACAGCAGCGCCCCCACTATAGCCACTATGAGCACAATTCCCTTTATGTCTTCCATAATGTCCCTTCCTGTCTTCAGACAGCCTTCTCTTTTCCGTCTTGTTTTTCCGTTCCATTATAGCATATGAATCCCTAAATTACACATTCTTTCATGTATTCATTCACATATCTATGGATCAGTCCTGCCCTTTTTTCTCCCAGTATATTTTCCAGTTCTCTCAAAGTGAGCTGTCCCTCCAGATACATCCACGCAATCCGGATCGCCTCACTACCAATCTCTGCTACAAGCTCCAGCTGTGTCATATTTCCCCCTCTTTCAGCACGTTTTTCAGGCAAATATAATTGCCAGCCTAATATTATATTCCTCACCATGCCGAAAGATTCCTGTATTCATGATAAAAAATAAAATGACCAGTCGGGGAACTGGTCATTTTAGGAGAAGGTATTTCGTTTCTTATGGGGTGTAGCAAAAACTATATAATGTATTGGGGGGGTTACGTCTATTATAATAGCATATACCGCAAAAAAAGTGTGCACAAACTTTATGGGATATGAAAATTTATTTTATGCACTTTGCAGATATTAGGCAAACAATGGCTCCACATGGCCCCTGTTGGAGAAATCCAGAAGCGAAACCGGCCTGTCCTCCTCATCCTCTGCGTCCATGGCTTTATACCAGATATCCAGGGCTTTACGGACCGTGATCTCTGTGTCATGATAATAGTAAAGGCTTGCGCCGGTATGGGTCACAACGTCTTCGATCAACAGCCGGGCGTCCTGATTCTCAAATAACACTTCATTCAAATTATACTTTGTAATTTTCATACAGGCACCTCCTCGCACGCGAACATGTGTTTGTTTTTATATCATAATCATATCACGAACATACGTTTGTGTCAAGAGTCAGTATCATGAACTTGCTTTTATGTGCTCCGTATACTATAATATTGTGGATATTCCAAAACAATCACAGGAAGGCAGCCCATATGCTCATCAATTATTTCAGGAAAATAGGAATGCGGCGTTTTGTCATTATGACCACAGGAAACATATTCCTCGGTCTGGGAATCAGTATATTTAAGCTGTCCGGATTGGGCAACGATCCCTTCAGCGGTATGGTGATGGCCCTGTCCGATCTGACCCATATCACATATGCCACCTTTCTTCTCATGGTCAATGCCGCCCTTTTTATTTATGAGGCCGCTGCCGGCCGGAAGCTCATCGGTGTGGGAACCCTTGTCAATGCTTTTCTTCTGGGGTACATCGTAACCTTTTTTTATAACACACTGCTGCGGGTCATGGGAGCGCCCCAGCAGATGATCCAGCGCGTCATCACCGTGCTTTTCGGCGTTGTCATTACCAGCCTGGGCGTATCCCTGTACCAGTATCCCAATGTAGGCGTGGCTCCCTATGACAGTATTTCGCTGATCCTGGTCCGCAAAAAACCCCATGTGCCGTACTTCCGTTACCGCATCAGCACGGATGCCTTCTGCGCCCTCATATGCTATCTGGCGGGCGGGATCATTGGTCTGGGCACGCTACTATCGGCATTTGGTCTGGGGCCTATTGTGCAGTTTTTTAATGTGCATGTATCCGCCCGGCTTTTAGACAGGGAACGGCTTTAATAATTTGTAAGCTTTTCTTCAAACTGCGTCCATGAATATCATTTATAATTAACACAATCCTGGCACAAGCCAGGAGTGTACTCTCGGAATCATCCCGCAAATCAGAATATCAGGGGACTACGAGAGTCCACAGGAATACAAAGGAGGAATTATGATGGATACAAATAAGAAAATTCTAATAGGCGCGATCAGTGCAGCGGTGGTGATAGGCGGTGTGGCCATTGGCCTGATCCTAAGCCAGGCGCCGGAAAAGGCAGACCTTTCCACCATACACACGGAAGCTGCCACTGAAAGTCCAAAGGAGACTCTTCCCCCCACCACAGAAGCTGAAACAGAGACTGCCGCTCCCACGGAAAACGGCAATACATCCAGTGTCACAGCAGAGATAGAGACATACACATCCGGTAAGGTTTCCATCCAATATCCGGCCGTGAACAAGATGGATGACGCGGACAAGCAGGCCAAGGTCAATGAGCTGCTAAAGTCAAATGCCCTCTCTGTGATCAAGGCCAATGAAATTGATGAGTCCAAGGATACCCTTTCCATTAAGTGCAAAATCATATCCGTGGACCGCAAGAGGATCACCGCCACCTACACGGGAAGCCTTATGGGAGACGGCGCCGCCCACCCGGTCAATCTGTTCTATTCCAATACCGTTAACCTTCCCCAGGTCCAGGATCTGGGATTTGAGGATTTTACAGATGCCTATACCATGGCCGGCTATGTACTCAGTGATGATGTGAAATTCTCCGGTATTTCCGCTGATGTAGAGGCAGCTGTCCTGGAATACAGAAGCTCTCTGGATATCGACACCCTGACCGCAGTGTTTGACGGCGCGGATTTCCCCCTTTCATCAGGCACCGCCTGGCCGGAGTCCTTCAGCTACGAAAAACAGGGAACCATCTTCTTTTCCATGCCTGTTCCCCATGCATTAGGCGACTATGTCATTGTATCATTTGACCCATCTACCAAATAATGACGGGCGGAATGTCATATAACGGTTGATATCATAAGCTATTTGATATATAATTATCGTGACGTTTCAGGACGGCCCATCTTATTGACCGGAAAAGCCGGTCAATAAGCATCGGATATCCATCCAATGTGAAAATGGGTGCAAAAACGGACTTATAAGCAAGCTTAACGCCCGCTTTTGCACCCATTTTCCTGCCGTCCTGAACTGTTACTAATTATCATTAATTCTAATAGATAAAGGAGCAGCAACAACTATGGATAACATAATGATTTTTGACCACCCTTTGATCCAGCACAAGATTTCCATATTGCGCAACAAATCCACAGGGACCAACGAATTCCGCGCCCTGATTGAAGAGATCGCAATGCTTATGGGCTATGAGGCGCTCCGCGATCTTCCTGTGGAGGACGTGGAGGTTGAGACTCCCATTGAGACATGCATGACACCTATGATAGCCGGACGCAAGCTGGCTGTGGTTCCGATCCTCCGTGCAGGGCTGGGCATGGTGAACGGCATCCTTGCACTGGTTCCCAGCGCAAAGGTAGGCCATATTGGACTGTACCGCGATGAAGTCACCCATGAGCCTCATGAGTATTACTGCAAGCTTCCCAACCCCATTGAGGAGCGCACCATCATTGTCACTGATCCCATGCTGGCTACCGGAGGTTCCGGCGTGGCTGCCGTTGATTTCATCAAGGAGCACGGCGGGAAAAAGATCAAGTTTATGGCCATCATTGCTGCGCCTGAAGGCCTGGAGCGTCTCCGTGCAGCCCATCCCGATATCCAGATCTATGTGGGCCATCTGGACCGCTGCCTGAATGAGAATGCCTATATCTGTCCAGGTCTGGGTGATGCAGGGGACCGCATCTTTGGAACAAAGTAAAATTGCCCTGATAAATTGCCTTATAGAAAAAGCGGGAAAACGGATTTGTGCAGACACTGTGTACACTCCGTTTTCCCGCTTTTATTTTCATTCGTTTCCCGGCTTACTTAACTACCTTAAGTCCGCCTTTTCCCGGCTCTGCTGCCTCCGGCTCCGCTTCCTGCTCTCTTACTTCCTTGATAACAATATTATCCTGATTCTTGTAAATGGAATCAGCCGGTACACAGCCCCTTACGCTGGATAAGGGATATACATTGCTGTTTCTTCCGATCACGGTTCCCGGATTAAGGACACTGTTGCATCCGATTTCCACATGATCACCCAGAATAGCGCCGAACTTCTTAAATCCGGTGGTCACATCCCCGTCCTCAGCATGAACCTTAACCAGGGATCTGTCTGATTTTACATTGGAGGTCACCGCGCCTGCGCCCATGTGTGCCTTAAAGCCCATGATAGTATCGCCCACATAGTTAAAGTGCGGAACCTGGGCGCCGTCAAAGATAATGGAGTTCTTCAGTTCACAGGAGTTTCCGATCACAGCGCCCTCGCCGATGATCACACGTCCCCTTAAGAACGCGCTCTGACGGATCTCTGCCTTAGCGCAAACGATCATAGGTCCGCCCATTGCAATGGTTGGCGCAATCTTGGCAGTCTTATGGATCCAGATATTCTTGCCTACCTTTCTGTATTCATTTTCAGGAAGGATGGGGCCTAATTCCTCAATAAATGCTCCGATGTTAGGAAGCACCTCCCACGGATAAACCTGTCCGTCAAACAGCTTCTCTGCAATTGTATGGCTTGTGTCTAAAAGTTCCTTGATCGTCATCTGTTCCAGTTTCATAGTTTAGTCTCCTTTTTATTAGATTCTGTCTTTTTATAGAACGCGGCAGCCGAATCAAATACCCTGCGAAGATCATGCTGGTTATTCATCCGGATCACATTAACTGTCCTGCCTGCTACAAAACGCTCCAGCTTCTCCATATATTCCTCTGAGGTTATGGAGCCCTCTGATACATAGGTAAGCCCTTTTTCCCAGCTGGCGGTCAGATCCGGGTTTAAGAGCTGTCTTATGGAATTGTCCACCACATCATATACCATCTCCCCCAGAAGGTCCGGGGTAATGACCTGTGTCTTCTTATTCAGGCTGAGGTACTTGATATGGAACAACTTTTTCAGTATCTCTGCCCTGGTCGCACTGGTACCTATACCGCTTCCCTTGATCTGGGCACGCAGCTCCTCATCCTCTATGAGCTGGCCCGCATTTTCCATGGCCAGGATCATGGAACCGGAGGTATACCGCTTTGGCGGGGATGTCTCCCCTTCTTTTATGTTCAGATCCACCAAAGTAAGTATATCATTTTTTTTCAATTCTGCAAGCATTTGAAGCAATACTGTCCTGTCAACTTTTGGAGAAAGGGCATTCTGGGCCTCATCACCCTCCCCATTCTGGGTTTCATCCTTAGTCTTTCCGCCCTGGCCCTGATGATCCTCAAAGGTTTCCTCAACGCCGTTCTTACGGGCCAGATTCACATCCGCCACCTTCAGATATCCCGGGTCGGACATGACTTTAAAATTGGCAAAAAAGTGTTCCTTCATCCGCTCCAGCTCCAGGCTGTACTTCTGATAAACGGCCGCCGGATAGAAAATACTTAAAAACCTTCTGCATATCACCTGGTACACCTTTTCTGAAAGAGGCGAAAGCCCCCTGGTGTTCCCGGCTCCCTGTCCTGTGGGCACAATGGCATAATGGTCTGTTATCTGCTTGTCATTGACATACCGCGTCTTTGCAATGCCCTTATAAGCTCCCTTTTCCAGTATCTCGCCGGCAAACTCTGACATGGGCGCATAATTTTTTAGTCCCCCGATATTCTTATAGATCTCCTTGGCAACTGCGGTGGACAGTACCCTGGCATCCGTTCTGGGATATGTGACCATCTTTTTCTCATAGAGTTCCTGGACCACCTTCAAGGTCTCATCCGGGCTGATCTTAAACATCTTGGAGCAGTCATTCTGCAGCTCCGCCAGGTTGTAGAGAAGAGGCGGGTTCTTTGTCTCTTTCTTTTTCTCCTTTGACACCACCACCGCTTCCATGGGCGGCTGTTCCCGCAGCATGGCGATCAATTCCTCGGCATGGTCCCTGTCTTTAAAACCATTTTCCTTATAAAGATGGGGAGTTCCAAAATACCTGGAGCCCTCCACAGCCTTCCACTCCGCCTCAAAAGGCACAGGCTCCCCGTCCTTTCCAGGGGACTCAAAACTGCCGATCACCCTGTAAAAAGGTGTCTTTATAAAACTTCGTATCTCCCTCTCCCTGCGCACCACCATTCCCAGCACACAGGTCATGACACGGCCCACGGACAGCACTGTAAATTTGGTACCCAGGTAGTTGGACAGGGACGGCCCGTACTTCAGGGTCAGGGCCCTGGAAAAATTGATCCCCATAAGGTAATCTTCCTTTGCCCTCAGGTAGGCGGAGGCTGACAGGTTATCATACTCTGATTCGTCCTTTGCCTCTCTGATCCCCCTTAAGATCTCCTCCTCTGTCTGTGAATCGATCCAGACGCGCTTTTGCTTCTTCCCTGTCACACCGGCCATCTGGGCCACCAAACGGTATATATACTCACCTTCACGCCCCGAGTCCGTGCACACATAGATGGTATCCACATCCGCCCGGTTCAAAAGGCCTTTGACAATCTCAAACTGTTTTTTTACATTCTCAATGACTTCATACTTAAATTCCTTTGGAAGGAACGGCAGTGTCTGAAAACTCCAGCGTTTATACTTCATGTCATAAGCTTCCGGATAACTCATGGTCACCAGATGGCCCACACACCATGTGACCACCGCATCCTCCGACTCAATGTACCCGTCCCCGCGTCTGCCCTTAATCTTTAGGGCCTCCGCAAACTGTACTGCCACGCTGGGCTTTTCCGCTATGTATAATGACTTTGACATCCAATCCCTCTTTTACTTTTCTCTCCTGTACGCGGCCTGGCAGGCCATGGTTTTGAGCCGTTTTCCAGGCGCGTATTTTTATAGTATACCATTAAATCCGTTTTGTGGCAATGAATGACGTACAAAAAGGCGCTGAACCAGTTTATTCAGCGCCTTTTACCGATCATGTTACTCAACCAGGAACTTATAGACCGTGGTTGTCTTATACTCCTGCCCCGCCTTTATTATGGGGGAAGGAAAATTCCCTTTGTGTACCGCATCCGGATAGTATTGTGTCTCAAAACAGAATGCATGGCGGCGGTCATAATGGGCACCGCCCTTTCCAGTCAGCTCATCCGTCAGGAAATTGGCAGTGTAGAACTGCATGCCCGGAAGATCTGTGTAACATTCCATCACACGGCCGCTTAACGGGTCCATTGCCCTGGCTGCCAGGGCCAGTTCTCCGGCCTTGTGATCCAGTACCCAGTTGTGGTCATATCCTTTGCCAAATATCAACGCTTCAAACGGCGCTTCGATGTCACGGCCAATGGGCTTCATTTCCGTAAAGTCCATGGGTGTTCCGGCTACCGGAACAATCTCCCCGGTGGGAATGGATACCTGGTCGGCAGGCGTATAACAGGACGCATCGATCCGGACCTCCTGCTTCAGCACATCCCCGCTGTCATGGCCCGCCAGGTTAAAATAGCTGTGATTGGTAAAGTTAGCCACCGTATCCGCATCACACACCATGTGATAATCCAGAATCAGGCTATTGTCATCTGTAAGGGTATAGCTTACCGTTATCTTTGCATTGCCAGGATATCCCTGGTCCCCATCCGGGCTTTCCAGGTAAAAATCCAGTCTGCTTCCCTGCTCTGTGTCAGATGCCTGACAGGACCAGACCCTGTCATGATACAGGTTTGGACCGCTGTGAAGGTTATTAGGGCCGTCATTAGCGGCCAGGGGGTATTCCTTTCCCGCAATGGTGAGCACAGCCCCTCCGATCCGGTTGGCGTTGCGTCCCACCGGTGCTCCGAAATGGGGCGGATTCTTTCTGTAGCTGTCCAGATCGTCATATCCAAGCACCACATCCCCCATCTGTCCCTTTCTGTCAGGCACCATCATGGATACCCATACGCCGCCCAGGGTGATAAAGGAAGCTGACACCTTGTTTCTGTTGACCAGTGTATACTTATAGACCTCTGTGCCGTCCGGCATTGTCCCGAATAATTCCTTTGCGATTGCCATATGCCTCTCCTTCTCCTGTTTCCTGATGTAAATGAACCTGCATCGGATCCTGTATCGGATCCTGTATTGGATCCTGTATTGGATCCTGTATTGGATCCTGATTGGTGCTCTGCAAAAAACCGCCTCTATTTAGCCTGAATGTATCCCTTTGCCGTAAGCAGCTCCGCACACAGGACAGCTCCGCCTGCCGCCCCGCGGACCGTATTGTGTGACAGGCCCACGAACTTATAATCATACACTTTATCTTCCCTTAAGCGGCCAATGGAAATGCCCATGCCATTCTCGAAATCCACGTCAGCCGTAACCTGGGGGCGGTTATCCTCCTCCAAATATTGGATGAACTGTTTGGGTGCGCTGGGAAGCTCCAGTTCCTGGGGAAGGCCTTTAAAATTCACCAGCTTTTCAATGAGCTGTTCCTTTGTCACTTTCTTCCTGAACTTTACAAATGCCGCGGCCGTATGTCCGTTGAGTACGGGAACACGGATACACTGGCAGGTGATCACAGGGTCCTCCGCCTTCACGATCACGCCGTCTTCAATCCTGCCCCACAGGCGCAGCGGCTCCTGTTCGCTCTTTTCTTCCTCGCCGCCGATATAAGGAATAATGTTGCCCTCCATCTCCGGCCAGTCCTTAAATGTCTTGCCCGCACCGGAAATGGCCTGATATGTGGTGGCCACCACCTCATAGGGCTCAAATTCCTTCCACGCAGTCAATGCAGGGGCATAGCTTTGAATGGAGCAGTTGGGTTTTACTGCAATAAAGCCGCGCTCTGTGCCAAGGCGCTTTTTCTGGAAAGGCATGACCTCAAAATGCTCCGGGTTGATCTCCGGCACCACCATGGGCACATCCGGCGTCCAGCGGTGGGCGCTGTTATTGGACACGACCGGCGTCTCGGTTTTTGCATATGCTTCCTCTATGGCCTTGATCTCATCCTTTGTCATGTCCACTGCACTGAACACAAAGTCCACGCCTGCCGCTACCTTCTCAACCTCGTTTACGTTCATGACAATTAAGCCCTTAACGGCGTCCGGCATGGGGGTATTCATCTTCCAGCGCCCTCCCACCGCCTCCTCATAGGTCCTGCCTGCTGAACGCGGGCTGGCTGCTACTGTCACCACTTCATACCAGGGATGATGTTCCAGCAGGGAGATAAACCGCTGTCCAACCATTCCAGTTGCACCTAATATGCCGACTCTTAATTTCTTTTCCATAGTCCCTTCATTCTCCTCATTGTCCTTTTTTCTTCCGCCAGTGATGGAACTTCCGTGTGTGGGGGAATTTCCTTGATCGGGGAATCTTTCCCTATCCTATACCAAATCATAGAAAAATGCAACAGGAAATTCGTCTTTTGCGCACATTTGTATTTCGCATGCGGACACGCCTTGGATTTTGTGTGCGATATCCCGGCGCCAAACCCCGGCACCGCTTTTTTACAGGCGGACCTTGCTGCCCTTGCCGTCCCTCTTGGCAATCTTCAGACGGTTCATATGGACTTCCTTGCCCTTATACTCGATCACCGGGTCTTCTCCGATCAGATATAAGTTCTCCAGCTCCTCATTCTTGGCCAGTTTGATTCCCCGGACGCCTCTGGACGCCTTTTTCAGCACGGATATTTCCTCCAGTGGGAACCGCAGGAACACGCCGCCGGTGGTCTGCAGCACCACCTCGCTCTGCCCCTCTACAGGAACAATCGTCACCACCCCGTCACCTTCCTGGAGCTTCGTGGCCGCCACCATACGGTTGTTGGTCTCAAATTCTTCCGCAGGCACCTGTTTTACCATGGCCATCTTTGTGGCAAACACAAGGGTGCGGCCCTTCAGGTCCTGGGCGCTGGTCAGGTATATGATGGAATCCTTTGTTCCATCGTATTTGCTTAAGTTCTCAATGGGCGTTCCTTTGTCACGCAGTTTTCCTGCCGGCACATCCGCGGCCTTGATCTGGTACAGGTTGCCGCTGGAGGCAAACAGACAGATCTTATCCGTGTTCAGGCACCTTACCACATGCACCTGTTCCGTATCCACAGTCTCCTGGTTCCTCTCATAGGTGGACTTGTCAAGAAGCTTGCAGTATCCGAACCGGTCCAGGACAAAGACCACCTCCTGGACCGCAACCGCGGTCTCGTCATAAAAGGCCTCCGGCCCGTCCTCAATCAGAGTGCGCCTTGGAACGGAAAACTCCTTCCTGATAGCCGCCAGGTCATCCTTGATCACGCGGTTCATCTCATCCCTGCTTCCCAGGATCTTTTTATACTCGGCAATCTTCCGCAGGGTTTCCTTATGCTCCTTTTCCAGAGCCAGGATCTCCAGTCCGATCAGCTTATACAGGCGCATTTCCAGAATAGCCGAGGCCTGACGCTCTGTAAAATGCAGCTGCTTTGCATCCTCCTCAAATCCCGGCACCTTAAACTGGATCTTTGACACATCTCCGGACATCAGACAAGCCTTGGCATCCTTCAGGTTCTTGGACCCCCTGAGAACCGCGATGATCAGGTCGATACAGTCACAGGCCGTGATCAGGCCTTCCTGCACCTCTTTTTTATCCAGTTCCTTCTGAAGCAGCACATTGTATTTGCGCTCTGTATTTTCATACTGGAAATTCAGGAAATTGCGCAAAATTCCCTTCAGGTTCAACGTCTCCGGGCGTCCGCCCGCAATTGCCAGCATATTGACCCCAAAGGTGTCTTCCAGCTTGGTCTTCTTATACAGAATGTTCTTTATCTTGTCAATGTCAGCGTCCTTGCGCAGTTCCAGCACAATGCGGATCCCGTCTTTATTGGACTGGTTGGAAATGTCCACCACATCGGTCAGTTTCTTGCTCTCCACCAGGTCCGCAATATCCACCAGCATCTTGTTGATGCCGGCTCCGATCATGGTATAGGGGATCTCTGTGATCACAAGCTTATCCTTATCCGCCTTGCGTTTGCCCAGTTCCACCTCAAATCTGCCCCGCAGCTTGATCTTGCCCACTCCGTTTTCATAGATGCCCGGAAGTTCACTTTTGTTGGCAATGATCCCACCGGTAGGGAAATCCGGTCCAGGCATATATTCCATCAGCTGTTCTGTGGAGATCTCAGGATCATCAATATAAGCCCTGACCGCATCCACCACCTCGCCCAGGTTGTGGGGCGGGATGCTGGTACTCATGCCGACTGCAATGCCTTCCGCCCCGTTGATCAGAAGGTTGGGCACACGGACCGGAAGAACCTCGGGTTCTTTTTCCGTCTCATCATAGTTAGGCACAAAGTTGACGGTCTTGTCCAGATCCTTCAGATACACTTCCTGGGCAAATTTCTCCAAACGCGCCTCGGTATACCTCATGGCGGCCGCCCCGTCTCCCTCAATGGAGCCAAAGTTTCCGTGTCCGTCCACCAGTGCCATGCCTTTTTTGAAATCCTGGCTCATGACAACCAGTGTCTCATAAATGGAGCTGTCTCCATGGGGATGGTATTTACCCATGGTATCGCCCACGATACGCGCCGATTTCCTGTGGGGCTTATCGTGATCCAGACGCAGCTCACTCATATCATAGAGGACCCGGCGCTGCACCGGCTTTAATCCATCCCTGGCATCGGGAATGGCTCTTGCAGTGATGACGCTCATGGAGTAATTCATGTAGCTTCTCTGCATTTCCTCGCTGTATTCTGTCCTTAATATCTTTTCAGCCATGTTATTATCTTCTCCTCGTTATACACCTATGCGTCAATCTCCGCTTCATCCGCATGTTCATAGATAAACTCGCGGCGCGGCGCCACTTCGCTTCCCATAAGCATCTCTGTTATCTCGGAAGCCATTCTGGCATCCTCGATCTCCACCCGCTTAAGCACCCGGCGCTCCGGATCCAGAGTAGTCTCCCACAGCTGTTCGGCGTCCATTTCACCAAGTCCCTTATATCGCTGAAGGGTAAAATCCCCGGTATGGCTCCTGCGGTAGCGCTCCAGCTCCTTTTCATCATACAGATACTGCTCCTCGCCCCGCTTCGGGATCACCTTAAACAGGGGCGGCATTGCAATATACACATGTCCGTCATAGATCAGCTCAGGCATAAACCTGTATAAAAATGTGAGAAGAAGCGTATCGATATGGCTTCCGTCCACATCGGCATCCGTCATCAGTATGATCTTATCATAGCGCAGCTTGGTAATATCAAAATCATTGCCATAGCCTTCCGAGAACCCGCAGCCAAAGGTATTGATCATGGTCTTGATCTCGGCGTTAGCAAGAACCTTGTCCATGGATGCCTTCTCCACATTGAGGATTTTTCCCCGGATCGGAAGGATTGCCTGATATTTGCGGTTTCTGGCCGTCTTGGCGGAGCCTCCGGCGGAATCTCCCTCTACGATAAAGATCTCGCATTTTTCCGCTTCCCTGCTCTCACAGTTGGCCAGCTTTCCATTGCTGTCAAAGGAAAATCTGGATTTGGTCAGCATGTTGGTCTTGGCCTTTTCCTCAGCGCGCCGTATCTTGGCCGACTTCTCGGCACAGGCGATCACACCCTTTAGCACTTCCACATTGCGGTCGAAATACAGCTGCAGCTCGTCTCCGGCCACAGTAAACACAGCCTTGGTGGCGTCCGCACTGGCCATCTTTGTCTTAGTCTGTCCCTCAAAGATAGGGTCCGGGTGCTTGATAGCGATCACCGCCGTCATGCCGTTGCGGGTGTCCGCTCCCGTAAAGTTGGTATCCTTTTCTTTTAAAATCCCAAGCTCCCTTGCGTAGCTGTTGATCAGCGCCGTAAACTTGGTCTTGAATCCAGCCAGATGGGTGCCGCCCTCCTGGGTAAATATATTGTTGCAAAAGCCCAGGATGTTCTCCTCAAAGGTATCCACAAACTGAATGGCGGCCTCTACCTCGATCTTGTCCACAGTACCCTTAAAATAGATAGGATCGTGAACCGCGGTCTTGCCCGTATTCAGTTCCTTAACATAGGCCACAATGCCTTCCGGCTCATGGTAAGTGACCTTCTCCTCTTCCCCCGCCCGCTTATTCTCATAGTAGATGGTCATCTGCGGATTCAGATAGGCAGTCTCATGAAGACGGCTTTTAAGCCATTCGGCCTTAAATCTGGTCTTCTCAAAAATCTCGCTGTCCGGAAGGAAATTGATTCTGGTTCCGGTCTCCCTGGTCTTTCCCACAATGGGAAGCAGCCCGTTCTCAAGCTTGACCACGGGCTTTCCTTTCTCATATTCGTCATGGTGAATGAAACCGTCCCGGTACACCTTTACATCCATGTGTTCCGACAGGGCATTAACTACGGAGGAACCCACTCCGTGAAGTCCTCCGCTGGTCTTATACGCGTCATTATCAAATTTACCGCCTGCATGTAAGGTGGAAAGAACGATCCTGGCTGCCGATACCCCCTTCTTGTGCATCCCCACCGGTATACCGCGTCCATTATCCCGCACCGTGCAGGAACCGTCCGCTTCCAGGGTCACCCAAGCGCTGTCACAGTATCCGGCCAGATGCTCGTCCACCGCATTGTCCACAATCTCATAGATCAGGTGGTTTAATCCCTTTGATCCAACGCCTCCTATATACATACCCGGACGCTTACGCACTGCTTCCAACCCTTCCAGCACTGTAATACTGTCCGCATTATACTGTTCCTTTGCCATTGCAATCCTCCATAATCAATAAGTACATACGTACGTTTCATCTTATAGTATTAAAACATATTTGTATTGTTTTGGCAAGTTTTGAGGGAGAAAAATTCTCCTGTGTAAAAATCTCCTGCCGTTTTGATGATTTTAAGAAACAAAAAAGGCCCTGTATTCACAAGGCCCTCAGTGTAAGCAGATGACGGGAATCGAACCCGCCTCCCCAGCTTGGGAAGCTGGTGTTCTACCGATGAACTACATCTGCACAACACTGATATTATACCACATCTTCCCGATATTTCAAGCAGATTTTATAAAATTTGGAAATTTTTTTATATGTTCTCTTATATTCGTCCTGCCATCTCTACAATACCTTGTTTAAAAAGCTTCTGGTACGCTCCTCCCTGGGGTTCCCAAATACCTCCTCAGGCGTGCCTTCCTCCACAATATACCCTTCATCCATAAAGATCACCCGGTCGGCCACTTCCCTGGCAAATCCCATCTCATGGGTGACCACCACCATGGTCATGCCATCGGCTGCCAGCTGCTTCATAACCTCCAAAACTTCTCCTACCATCTCAGGATCCAGGGCCGAGGTGGGCTCATCAAAGAGCATGACATCCGGATTCATGGCCAGGGAACGGGCAATTGCCACCCTCTGCTTCTGTCCCCCGGAGAGCTGTCCCGGATATGCATCCGCCTTATCAGCCAGCCCCACCCGGTTCAGAAGCTCCATTGCCTTTTTGTCCGCGTCAGCCTTGTTCAGAAGTTTCAGCTCCGTGGGAGCCAACGTAATGTTCTCACGCACCGTAAGGTGGGGGAACAGGTTAAAATGCTGGAACACCATGCCAATGTTCTCACGCACCTTGTTGATATTGGTGTTGGGATCGGAAATCGGATGGCCGTCCACCACAACATCACCTGCCGTGATCTTCTCCAAACGGTTAAGGCAACGCAGAAACGTACTTTTACCCGAGCCGGAAGGCCCGATCATACACACGACCTCCCCTTCCCTTATCTCAATATTGATATCCTTTAAAACTTCCAGATCCCCAAAGCTTTTCTGGAGTTTCTTAACTGAAATCTTATTTTCCATAGGACACTCTCCTCTCCACATATTTTGCCATCCTGGACAGTATGGTACATACAACCAGGTAGAAAATTGCCACGGCCAGGTAAATGGGCATTACCATGGAACTGGCATTGGCGGCAATGATTTTGCCGTTCTGTGTAAGCTCCCTTGGGCCGATGACAGAAATCAGGGATGTATCCTTCAGCGTGATAATGAACTGGTTAATGATGGTGGGAAGCATGGTGCGGAATGCCTGGGGCAGGATCACCTTTCTCATGGCCTTGCCGTAGGACAGTCCAAGGCTTCTGGCCGCCTCCATCTGTCCCTTGTCCACAGCCTCAATGCCGCCTCTGATGATCTCGGCCATATAGGCGCCCGCATTCAGGCTCAGGGTCACGCAGCCTGCCGTAAAGGCCCCGCCGTAAAGGTTCCACTGGAACCCCAAGGGACGCAGCATACTGCCCACTCCATAGTACATGATATAGACCTGCACCAGAAGCGGCGTTCCTCTGATGATATCAATATAAAAATTGGCAATCACCTTCAGCGCCTTAAAGTCAGAGACCTTAAACAGTCCAAAGATCACTCCCAGGACCGTGGCGCAAAGAAGTGAAATGACCGTCATCTGCATGGTGATTCCCAATGCCTTAAAAAACGATGGGTAATACTGTGTCAAAATGTTAATAATCTGCATACTATCATCCTTTTCTCTTTTATAAGCTGCATGTGTCCTCCGGCAGGCTGCCGGACCGTTATAGCCAAATTTAAAACACTTAGCGCCACTGCATGTAACTGCTTTAAATTTATCCATAACATTTGTTTTCACATTCAGGCGCCGGTCCTGCTCCTGGCAGCAACCGGCGCTCATTGACTGCTGTGTGCCAGCAGTACTTATTTAGCAATATAGGTGTTCAGAATCTCTTCATACTTTCCATTTGCCTTGATGTTCTCCAGTCCCTTGTTGAACATGTCAACCAGTTCTGGATTAGCGCCCTTTAAGGTTGCAAAGCCATAGGAAGAACCTTTTTCCATATCAGTGGGAAGTGTCAGTTCAAGGCCTCTGGAAATCTCATAGCCGATTACAGGATAATCCTCAAAGCAGGCAGCCGCCTCGCCGCTGAGAACTGCCTGGTACATGTCGGAGGAGCTCTCGTACTGTGTCACCTCAAAACCATACTGGTCAGCAATGGACTCCGCAAAGGTGCATCCTTCCGTACCGATCTTTGCAGCCACATTCTGTCCCTTTAACTGGTCATATGTAGTGATGTCGGAACCGGACAGCACTGCCATTCCAACACCGGAATCATAGTATGGTTCAGAAAAATCGTATTTCTGTATCCTCTCATCTGTGATGGACATGCCAGCGATCACGCCATCGCACTCTCCGGACTCCAGAGCGATACATGCTGCGGAAAATCCAACCGGAATCACTTCATACTCAAATCCCTGGTCCTGGGCAATTGCCTTTAAAATATCCAGGTCAATCCCCACCATCTCACCCTTCTCATTCTCAAATTCAAATGGGGCAAATGTGGTATCCGTGTTGATGACGTACTTCTTTCCTGACGCTGCGGTACCTGCTGCTGATTCAGCTGCCGTGGTATCGGCCGCGCTGGTATCGGCCGCTGCCTCTGTTGCCGCCGTGGTATCGGCCGTGGTCGTCTCCGCCGGCTTGGAACCACATCCGGCCATGGAAAGTACCATAACAGCTGCCATTGATAATGCCATGAATTTTTTCATATCTACTTCCTCCTTTTGCTCAATGAAATAAAATAAGGGTGACTTTAATACATCCTGTCCCCTTTGACCTGTGACGCACCTGCATCATGCAGAATACTATAACACAAAGAAAAGCCAAAGTCAACTTATTGTAACTACCACAATCGAAAAATTGTGGTTTTCCGTAACAGTTCAGGACGGCGGGAAAACAAGTGCAAAAGCGGGGTCTAAATCCCCTGGCGAACCGGAAATTTCTCCACGATCTTCCCTGTGTGATATGCCTCCAGGAGCATTTCCAGATCACGTATCTTTGTCTTCAGCTGGCATCCCACATCCGTATCGCCCACAAGCTTGCGGTTGGACACCCGTTTGACAATGATGCTCTCCGAGTGGATATCGCTTTCCTTTTCTATGGCCGCCTCCGTGGACTCAAAGGGTTCATGGGCTGCCAGGATCAGCCCGTAGGAATTATAGCTGAGCGTATAACCTGCAATGCCGGTTTCCTTCTGGTATGCCCGTGAAAATCCGCCGTCAATGACCAGCACCTTTCCGCCGCATTTGACGGGATTCTCGCCGTTTTTTGACTTCACGGGCACATGGCCGTTGATGATGTGCCCCTCCTCCTGGGAAAGTCCGAATTCATCCAATATTGCCCGGGCCGTGGCCTCATCCTCCAAAAGGCTGTAGTAGGGATTCTTCTTCTCCCTGTGCGTCTCCTTGTCTGTCAGGAAATACCGCTCAAAGGTAGCCATCTTGTCCTTGCCAAACAGCGGGGAGTTCTGATGGAGCCAGATATACCAGCAGATATCCCTTCCCTTTTTCTGTTCCTCACAGTCGGTGGACATAAAACCCTTGCGAACATAGCTGTCCAGCCGTTCATATAGGGCCTTGCCCTTACAGGTTTCCCCGTATATCTCAACTTCCTTAAAGCTGCCGTCCTCATTTAGAGGGATGCAGCCGTGATAGAGGAGGTTTCCGTTGTATACCTTGTACAGGCTGCCTTTGGCCAGCAGAAAACGCATATGCTGCTGCAGTTTTTCACAGTTCATGAATGCCTTTACCAGGCGTTCCATGATCCCTTCCTCCTCCTCTGTCAGCCGGTATGGATCCGCCGGGTCCACGGTGGGGAAATGACAGTCCGTCATCTGGTACTCCTTCCCATCCAGACAGATGGTGCCTTTCTCAAAATCAACCAGATGGAGAAGATTCCTGGCCTCCAGTTCAAATTCCGGATGCTCCTTGATGAGCTGTCCCTCCACCTTAAACTGGATAATGGAGATGGCTTTGTGCATCTTCATATTCAGGTCCGTCTCGCTGGGACTGCAGGTGTTGGTCCCCTTAAGCACAAAACAGGTGCAGGGATCATTTCCATAGACGTCCAGGGCAAAGGTGGCCAGCGGAAGCAGGTTGATGCCATATCCGTCTTCCAGGATATCCAGGTTTCCGTACCTTGCACAGATGCGGATCGCATTTGCAATGCATCCCCTCTGCCCCACCGCGGCTCCCATCCAGAGCACATCATGGTTCCCCCACTGAATGTCCAGGGAATGATAGGACATAAGCTTATCCATGATGATATGGGGTCCCGGCCCCCTGTCATATATATCTCCCAGTATGTGCAGATGGTCTACAATGAGGCGCTGGATCAGTTCACACAGGGCCACGATAAATTCCCCGGCCCGGCCCACCCGTATGATGGTCCGCACAATGGCGCTGTAGTAGGATTCCTTATCCCTCACATCCACCTTTTCCGTGATCAGCTCCTCGATCACATAGGCAAATTCTGGCGGCAGGGCCTTTCTCACTTTAGATCGGGTGTATTTGCTCGCCGCCCGCTTGCTCACCTCAATGAGGCGGTACAGGGTTATCTTATACCAATCCTCCCTGTTATGTACCTGATCCAGGATCTGCGCCATCTTCTCCCTGGGATAATAGATCAGGGTGGCCAGTTTCTGCTTATCCTGGCTGCTCAGCGTGTTTCCGAACACGTCATTTACCTTGCGCCGCACAGCTCCCGACCCATTTTTTAACACATGGGAAAATGCTTCATATTCCCCATGGATATCTGTCAGGAAATGCTCGGTCCCTTTTGGCAGGTTCAAAATGGCCTCCAGATTGATCACCTCCGTGGAAGCTGCCGCAATGGTGGGGTACAGTTCCGACAACCGCTCCAGATACCTAGTTTCAAGATTACTCATAGTTACCTCCTCCCTGTTTAAAAGGGCCTGCCACCCTTACAGCGGGAAAGCAGGCCCGAATACCGGCCGGTATCAGACAACGGGAACATTTACTCCTGTATGTCCCGGTCGATATAAATCTTTTCTTCTTCATCTATATGGTCCAGGCGCAGATAATCCTCCGTTCTGGAGGACAGGTCCTTTTTCACAAGGGAATTGCTCACATACATGGATGTAAGCCTGTATATAACGGCAAATGTGGGAACCCCGATGATCATTCCCACAAAGCCCATGAGTCCGCCAAACAGCAGGATGGAAAACAGCACCCAGAAGCTGGGAAGCCCCGTGGAATCCCCCAGTATCTTCGGCCCCAGGATATTGCCGTCAAATTGCTGTAAAATCAGTATGAAAATGAGGAAATACAGGCACTTCATGGGACTGACCAAAAGGATCAGGAATGCGCTGGGTATGGCTCCGATAAAGGGGCCGAAAAAGGGGATCACATTGGTCACGCCTATGATCACACTGATGAGGAGCACATAGGGCATTTTCAGGAATTTCAGGGCAAAAAAGCACATGATCCCGATGATCAGGGAATCCAGAAGCTTGCCGGTGATAAAACCGCCGAACACACCGTGGGCAAAACGCACTTCACTTACGATCCGGTTGGCTTCCTTGAGCTTGAACACACTGTATATGATCTTCTTGGACTGGGCTGCCAGGGTATCCTTGATATTCAGGAAATAAACCATGACAATCACGCCGATCAATATATTCTTCACCACCGTAACCACGTTCAGCAGTCCCGTGGACAGCTGTCCGATGATCATTGACATGTTGGGGACCAGCTTCTCGGTGAGCCACTTCTGGAATTCCTCCACAGCCTGCTCATAATATGGCATAACAGCCTGCTGGACATCCGGGTTGTCCTCAAACAGCTTGGTCATCCAAAGGGTCAGGTTGTTGATATACTCTCCTATACTCTCCTGCAGCCCGATGATACTGGTGTAGATCTGGGGGATGATCATACTGAACAACCCAGCCACAATGGCGAACAATACAATAAGGCTTACCAGGGTGCCGGCCGTCTTGGCCAGCTTTCCGATGGCAGACTCACTTTTCATAACAGTCTTCAGCTTCAGCGTGGTGCATGCTCTTGTCTTATTGTAAATGGGCAGCATCAGATATGCCAGCACTGCCCCGTATATGATGGGCATCAGAATGGAGGCAATCTTCCCCAGCGCCCCGGATACCAGTTCAAACCGGGACAGAAAGAATCCAAACGCCACGCTGAGGGCGATCACGGCAAGGGCGGTGGTGCCCCAGTATATATAATTTTTAAATCTTGGGTTTTTCATGTACTATACTCCTATATCTTAAGTATTCCGTCATTTTCACAGGTCATACACCTGGACTTCCGTTTTAGTATACCATAAGCAGATGTTTCCAGCAATTGAGATTTATTTGAACCCGATGTTCCGGGGAAATTTTCACGGTTTCTTAACGCCTGTACCCCCTTCCCATTGCCCTGTTCCCTGCCCTTTAAAAGGAAACTCACACAAATCCTCGCATTTGTGGTATGATAGGGTTTACAGGAGTGCTCCGGGGACCCCTTTATATCCGGATCCCCAGGAGTGCCCCAGCAATTGATCGAGGTGTTGAACTATGTCATACATTATAAAAATGGCCCTGGATATCAAGGCCCGTTTTGAACCCCCCGCCCCCATGACATCTCCCCTGGAGGCCTACTGCGCCATCGGCACCATTGCCAAGGCCATGAAATTCAAGATGCCGGACCGGCAGGACACCCTGTTTCAGATGCGTGAAAAACTGAACGCTGACATAGGCCCGGATGGGCCTGAAGATGAGCGCATCAGAAAGATACATACCATCCTTATGAATTTCATCCGGGATGATGAGACAACAGATCAGATGATGGAATATGTCGCATATGGATATGAGAATGAGAGGTGACGGAAATGGATTATACGGAATATAGGGTTATTTTTCATATTGACGAACGTTCCAAATGGAAGCTGCTTCTGGGCAATGTGGAAAACCTGCTGCAGGCAGCTGATTCCCATGAGGATTGTCAAAGCATCACAGTGGAAGTACTGGCCAACAGCGAAGCAGTGCTGGAGTACGCCCCGGCCAGAGGCGCCGGCAGTTACTCGGCCCAAATGGCCGGTCTGCATCAAAGGGGTGTTACCTTTGCCGCCTGCAGGAATGCAATGAAAGGCAACGGTCTTACCGAGACGGATTTGGAAGATTTTGTGGTTGCGGTGCCTGCCGGTGTGATGGAACTGGTAAAGCGGCAGGCTCAGGGTTACGGTTATATCAAGCCGTAACCCGTTGAGCTGCAATACCGTTAAGCGGGCCATACCCCTGTCGGGCTCTGATATTGTTAAACGGGCAGGATTATGTCCTGCCTTTTTTCCTGGTCATTACGTAGATCAGGGACGCGGTCAGGGCCACGGTCAGTATGATCATGCCTGCCACCGGAAGGAGAAGTCCGTACTCAGCCCTTCCTGTTTTGGGGAGGGCTTGAAGCTCCTCCTGCGACACGGCCTGGATCAGTGTCGGCTCTTCCGGCTGGCCAAGTCCGCCTTTGTCCTGACCCGGATCGCTTAGATTGACCCAGAAATCCCTGTTCCCGTAATAGTAACCGCAGTACCCCCACAGATCCCCGTTGGGATCCTTATATATCATATCAAACTGCATATCACTTTCCATTATCTTCAGTTCATTGTACCAGTCTTCAGCCCCCGGATACTGCCACAGATAAATGATCCCCTGTTCCGGCATTTCAACACGGGGCATGGATTCCTGGTCTGTCTCCTGCAGCTCACCCTTATGTTCTTCCCGGAAACTCTGTCCATCGTAGACCACCAGAAGGTCTGTCATGGGGATCCAGCCCACAGCCGCGCCATCCTCCCATCCATAATCCATCACCGGACTGCCGTTTTCATCCATGCGGTACTGAACCACTCCCCAGGTCCCGGAACGCCCGGTATCATAGGTCATGGAAACATAAAACACCGCTCCATTGGCAATGTGGTCTATGATCTTCCCTGTATCCGGCTGTTCCATGACCGTCACATATCCGTTGGAACCATTGGCATAATACCTGCGTCCCACATATTCGCAGTCCTCATAGTGCTCCTCGTAAAAGGAGTCATTGGGGGTCCATATCACGTCTCCATAGGCAGTCCCATTGCCCAGAAAACAGATGGATACTGCCAAAAGCATGCACCAAATCCACGGAACAGCATACCGCACTTCTGCCCGTTCCATCTCTGCCCGTTCCATCTTTGCCCGTTTCACCTCTGCCCGTTTCCTGTCCCTCTGTTTCCTTCCCCAACACGTCCTGCCGCCAAAACCGCTTTTCATCTTGATCTCCTCCTACTTTTTATCTCCTCCGGCTTATCCTCTGGTCCCATCTTTTATTCCCGCCTTTAGCATCTGCCTTCTATTTCTGTCTTCCATCCCCGCCTTTAGCATCTGCCTTCCCGCTCTATCTGCCGGCCAGCGATGTGATGGTCGCTCCCACAGTAAAAGAAAACAGGTTGGCCCCTGCTGAAAACAGCCAGGGACGGCGGATCCGTCTGGATGCCGCCCTGTAGCACAGCCCTTCGGCCGCCGCCGCGCCTATCTCCAGCGCCGCTGTAACCGCTGCCTGGTTCTGTCCCATATACAGCAGATTCACATAATTAAGAAACACCACCGCCGGATTAGTCAGCAGGTTTACAAGTATCACCAATATCATATCCCAGGGATTCCTGATTCCAAGGATCATTCCAAAACCAAGTTCCAGCACAATGGTCAGCGCCAGCGATATGGCCAGTGTTTTTAATATCCATATTCCCATTAGTTTACCACCTGCCTTAATCCCCACCCCAGAAGGAACAGGGACAGGACAGCCATGGGCGCCATCCCCGCCGGCGCAGATGCCGCAGTGAAAAGACCGGCAGATGACAGCAGGTTCCTTGTCCCTGATCCGGCGCCTTCCAGATAGACCGGGCAAAAGCCAAGGAACAGGCCAAATGTGAGAAGGCCGAAGCCAAATCCCTTTGCGCCGGGAAAGGCCCCGGCCACTGCCCAGAGTGTGAGGGGCATGGACATGTTCCAGAAAAGCACGGCCCCCAGCCCGCCAAAGGGATGCTCCAAACATAGAAATCCCAGCGCGGCTGCGCCCATGGAGAGGAACGCTGTCCTCGTGATGCCCATCCGGTCCCCCAGGATCCCTCCCAGGATCTTTCCCAGCACTACGCACAATATAAGGAGCAGGGCGCCTCCAGGAAAAGTCTCTTTCCAGGGAAACTTCTGGACCATGCCGGAAAAAGATCTCAGTATAACGGCACACAGGCAGCATCCCACAGCCAGAAGAATCCGCCGGGAACGCGCCCTGTTTTCAAACCGGACAGGCAGGTTTCCTGAGGAACGCCATAAGCCGCGGCTGTCTGCGGCCACAGGGATGAGAACCGCTGACAAAAGCAACAGCCCGGCGACCCAGATGGCCATACCCGTTCCTGTCTTTCCCGCCACTGTTCCAATATAGACGCCCAACGCTCCCGGAGCCACAAACAGGCCCAGAGGCCCTGCTTTCTTTTCACAGTGGTTCAGCACATCGATCCCGCCTCCCACATGAAAACAGGCGTTGCCGACCCCCGCGGTCAGGGAAGCGGCAGCGGGATATCCGGCAGCTCCCAGTCCCAACCCGGCCAGGACACCCACACATCCACCCGCAGCCACCATACCGTTGCGGTTCAACCGGTCGGCAGCCGCGCCAATGGGCATTTGCATGGCAAAGGCACAGAAATTATAAACAAGCAGCCAAAGGTACCACCCTTCCCCTCCCACCACATAGGCAAATACAAGAAAGGCACATGATAAATCCACTGCCATATGGACCAGCGCATAAATTCCCGTCACCTGTTCTCCCCCTTACCCGGGTCCTGCGGTTTGTTCCTGAACCTGCCATCCCCTGCATTCTTTTGGATATCCGGGATATCCATATTCTTCCTTTACTATACCACAGGAATTATGGGCATTGTTTTAATATTTGCTTACGGTTCCTAAAAGAAAAACGGCAAAAAAGCGGAGGGATGGTTTCCGCCCCCTCCGCAATTACCTGCGCCCGCTGCATAAATCATCCCTACTCTCTTGAGATCATGCCCAACGCTTCCGCTATGTCCAGATTACAGCCAAGTACGTTGACTGTCTCTTCACCGAAGATGCCTAATGTCTTACCTGTGGTATTCCTGTCTATGATGGAATTCAGCTCATCTTCTGTCAGGCCCGAGGCTTCCATGACAGCTCCAACCTGTACTCTGGCCCCCTGAACCGTTATATGCGGGTCCAGGCCGGACCCCGATGCAGTCAGGAGCTCAGAGGGTATATCTTCCTGTTTCACACCGGGATGATCTTTCATCCAGGCGGCCAGGTCTGCTTCCACCCGCGCCTTCAGATCCGGATTGGAATTTCCATAATTATAGGAACCGGATGACACACCGCCATAGCTGCCCTCTGCTTTTTCCTCCTCTGTATAGCAATTATAATTGACTGAAGAGATCCTTCCGTGGAAAAAGCGGGAATCCTCAAATTGCTGCCCTACATATTCAGAGCCCACCACCTGTTCCTGGCCGTCCACAGTAACCGTAATCAGGCTTCCGTTTGCCTGTTTTGGGAAAAGTGCCTGCCCGGCCAGGGTTAATGCCGCCGGATATACCACACAGCATAACACGCCCAGAACCAGGGAACATTTAAATGCGCTGTTTAAATACTTCATAACTGATTTCATATTTTTTATCTCCTTCCGGCCGTTTTATTTGCCTTGATTTTATAAGCCTAACAATGCAAGTAACGGTGACACCATGACATCGATGATCTTAATTCCTATAAATGGCACGATCACACCGCCCACTCCATAGATTCCCATATTTTTAAGCAGCATCTTATCAGACCGCATGGGCTTATATTTTACTCCACGCATGGCAATGGGAATCAGGCTGGGGATGATGATGGCATTAAATATAAGCGCCGAAAGGATTGCACTGTATGGGGTTGTGAGCTTCATGATATTCAACATGTTCATCTGCGGAATCACCAACATGAACATTGCCGGTATGATGGCAAAATATTTGGCCACATCATTGGCAATTGAAAACGTGGTCAATGACCCTCTTGTAATCAAAAGCTGCTTGCCTATTTCCACCACTTCCAGGATTTTTGTCGGGTCGGAATCCAGATCCACCATGTTGGCCGCCTCTTTGGCCGCCTGGGTCCCCGAATTCATTGCAAGTCCCACATCCGCCTGCGCCAGAGCCGGAGCATCATTGGTTCCGTCTCCTGTCATTGCCACGATTTTTCCCTCAGCCTGCTCTTTCCTGATTTCAGTAATTTTATCTTCCGGCTTGCATTCGGCGATAAAACCGTCCACACCGGCTTCCTTTGCAATGGTTGCGGCAGTTAGTGGGTTATCGCCGGTACACATAATGGTCTTGATGCCAATTTCCCGAAGTCTTGCAAAACGCTCCACCAGCCCCGGTTTTACCGTATCTTTCAAATAAATGACGCCGAGAATACGGTTGTCTCTGCAAACAGTAAGAGGTGTTCCGCCTAATTTTGATATTTCCTCTACAATCGTGTCCAAATCCTTTGGAAGCTTTCC
Source organism: Clostridium sp. FS41 (assembly GCF_000954015.1). Classification (NCBI taxonomy): domain Bacteria; kingdom Bacillati; phylum Bacillota; class Clostridia; order Eubacteriales; family Clostridiaceae; genus Clostridium; species Clostridium sp. FS41. Next base: position 390,279 of record NZ_JYHN01000059.1, on the reverse strand, counting down.
GCCATGGGCGCTCACAAATGCCTTGATCGCCTCTCCCGCCCCTTTTCGTATCCTGGTGCCGTCCTCCAGATCAACTCCCGACATCTTGGATTGGGCTGTAAACTCGATGAAATCCATGTTCTTCTCAACGGAAAGATCGATCCTGCTCCCCATCTTCTTCCCCAACTCCACAATGGACTTTCCCTCAGGTGTTGTATCTTCCAGCGATGACAATACCGCCAAGTCAATCAGTTCCCGTTGATCTGCCCCTGCCACCGGCCGGAAATCCGCCGCAAGGCGGTTGCCAAATGTGATGGTACCTGTTTTATCAAGTATCATTGTATCCACGTCACCACAAGCCTCCACAGCCTTTCCTGACATGGCGATCACATTAAATCTGGTAACGCGGTCCATGCCCGCGATACCGATTGCAGACAGCAGCCCTCCAATGGTGGTAGGGATCAGGCAGACCATCAGCGCAATCAATGTTGCCACCGGAATCTGTACCCCTGAATAGACCGCAAAGGGGTATAGGCACACAATGACGATCAGGAATATAATAGTCAGCCCTACCAGCAATGTGTTAAGAGCGATTTCATTTGGCGTCTTCTGCCTGGACGCTCCCTCTACCAGGGCAATCATTTTATCGAGGAAAGAACTTCCCGGTTCCGCTGCGATTTTTATCTTCAGCCAGTCTGATACCACAGTCGTTCCGCCTGTCACGGAGGAAAAGTCACCTCCGGCTTCGCGGGTAACCGGCGCGGATTCACCCGTGATGGCCGATTCGTCAACAGAGGCAATTCCTTCAATGACCTCGCCGTCATTGGGGATCAGCTCGTTCATCCTGACCATCACCACATCTCCCTTTTTCAGTTCAGAAGCCGGAATGTCCGTCTCTGAACCATCCGGCATCAGCAGATGGGCAATGGTGTCCTTTTTTGTCTTCTTAAGGGTTTCCGCCTGAGCCTTTCCCCTTCCTTCCGCTACTGATTCAGCAAAGTTTGCAAATAATACAGTGATAAAAAGGATGATGGTAACAATGACATTATACGCCCTCAGGGACGCCACGGAAAACCCGTCTCCCATGGCATCTACATCTCCAAACATATTTGGGATAAAACAGAGAAGAAGGGTTATAAAAAATCCTATCTCAACCACAAACATGACCGGGTTCTTACTCATATATCTTGGATCAAGCTTCTGGAATGCCCCCATTATGGAGTTTTTCAGTATATCCTTTGTTATGAATTTTGTTGTTTGCTGTTTCTTGTTTGACATTTGAAATTTCCTCCTTAACTTAACCCATTACCGGGAACCAGACTGTCAGGTGCTCCGCGATGGGTCCCAGCGCCAGTGCCGGAAAGAACGTCAATGCCGCGAATATATATACGACAAACACAAGAATCAATGTAAATATTACATTATCCGTTCTAAGTGTACCGATCGTTTCATTTACCTTTCGTTTGGCAAGAATGCTTCCGGCAATTGCCAGCTGCAGTATAATAGCCGGAAAACGTCCAAAATACATTGCCAAGCCTGCCGTCATGTTCCAGAAAACAGAGTTATCTGCAAGCCCCTCAAAGCCGGATCCATTGTTTGCCGCTGAGGAACTATATTCATACAGTACCTGGGACAGACCGTGGAACCCCGGATTGGTAATCCCCTCAAGGCCGCCTGCCGTGGATACGGCCAGAGCTGAAAAGCCAAGGATCAGCAGCGGATGAATGATAAGGCAGACCGCCACCAGTTTCATCTCCCGCCCTTCTATCTTCTTGCCCAGGTATTCCGGTGTACGCCCAATCATCAGGCCGCTGATAAACACCGCCAATATGACATACATGACCATGTTCATCAGGCCTACGCCCTTTCCTCCAAATACACAGTTGAGCATCATATGGAGCAAAGGTACCAATCCTCCTAACGGCGTCAGTGTATCATGCATGTTATTAACGGTTCCGGTTGTAAATGAAGTGGTCGTAGTGGTGAATAACGCTGACTGGGCAATTCCAAACCGCACTTCCTTTCCTTCATAGGATCCCATATCCTGATTCAGGCCCACGCCTGCAAGGATGGGATTACCTGCTTTTTCAGATACATAGCAGACTGCCAGGCCTGCCATGAAGATAATGGCCATTGCTGCAAACACAGTCCTGCCCTGTTTCCCGAAGATAGTCTTCTTCCCCAGTTCCCTGCGCTTGTCGGCAATCATACGGCCAAAAGCAATCACACAAGCACCCGGAAGAATCATCATGGAATAAAGCTCTGCAATATTTGATATGATCGTAGGGTTTTCCAATGGTGTGGATGAGTTGGCTCCCAGAAATCCACCTCCGTTTGTTCCCACATGCTTAATGGATTCCAGCGCTGCAATGGGTCCCGTTGCAATATCCTGGAGTTTTCCCTCCATTGTATGTACCGTAAAGTTTGACTGGAAGTTCTGCGGTGTACCCTGCCAGATCAAAATCAGTCCTACTATAAATGCAATGGGAATCAGGATACGTGTGGTGTTCCTGACCATGTCTTCATAAAAATTACCCATAGGTCTCCCGGACATACCGCGGCAGAATGCCATACAGGCTGCGTATCCGGTTGCCGCCGAGGTGAACATCATAAATATGATGACAACCACCTGGCTCAGGTAGGTCAGGCCGGATTCGCCGGAGTAATGCTGAAGGTTCGTGTTGGTCATAAATGAAATGATCGTGTTATAGGAAAGGGTGGGTTCCATTGCCCCAATCTTATTGGGATTCAGGAAAAGCAATCCCTGCAGCCTTAAAACCAAGTAACCGATCAATATCATAACTGCATTTGTCATAAGCAGGTTAAGGGCATAGGTTTTCCAGCTCATATTCCCCCGCTCAATGCGGCAGACCTTATAAATCCGATTGTCGATCCGGTCAAATACAGGATCAGCAAATGTCTTTTGTTTTGTTGCCACATGATACAGATAAATTCCCACAGGAACCACCAAAACCATGTAAATGAGCAACGTCATCAATATCTGAAACATCTCTATTCTTCCTCCTCTTAATCTGTTGTGCACTCCCGGAGACTCCGAGGGTACACCTGTCTTACAGCTTTTCCGGATACACAAGCGCATACACCAGATATGCAGCCATTCCTGCAATGATGATCCCTAAGATAATCATACGATTCCTCACTCCTTTTTTATTCCGTCCTTTAAAATCCTGAACCGCCTTACTGCTTCTCCTTTGGATCCACCTGGGATTCACACCAGTCCACAAACAGCTTCATCAGCACGCAGCTGGCTAATATGGTGCCAACCATACAAATATCCATCATTTACATTTCCTCCTTCATATACGTTGCAACTGTTTTCGTATTGTAGCATCAAACCATATAAAAATTCCAATGGGATTCCCCCTATTGCTTATAAATATTTCATAAAGCATTATTCTACCAATCGGTATCCCGCTCCTTCAACAGTTTGGATAAAACGTGGATTTTGATAGTCGTCATCTATTTTCTTTCGGACTGTCCCGATATAAACCCTTATCTTCCGGATATCCACTTTGAGGCTTTTCCCCCACACAGCATCGTTAATGTCTTCATAGGTCATCAGGCGCCCTCTGTTGTTGATGAGGACTGACAGCAGCCTATATTCCGTAGGCGTCAAATGCACACTCCTGCCATGGACAATGACTCTCATCTTTCCGAAATCAACGGTCAGATATCTCATCTTGAATATGGGCTGTTCCTGTGTGTCCTCAACCAGCATTCTGCGCCTGCACCTTGCTCTTATCCTGGCAAGAAATTCTCCCTCGCCAAATGGTTTCCTGATGTAATCATCCGCACCGCATTCCAATGCCTCGATCACAATTGCATCCTCCCCTTTCATAAATGATGTTGCAATAATAGGTATCTGTGACACACTCCGTACATCCCTTATGAATTCCAGCGCCCCATAGTCCTCCAGCATCATGTCCAAGATAATCAGATCCATTGAACTGTTCCTTAAAACAGACCAGCCAACCTTACCCTTATCTGTCAATACGCATTGATACTTATGCTTTTCAAGAAAAGACCCCATGTACTTTTGCACCTGGGAATCACTTTCAATCACTAAAATCCGTTCAAACACAATCCACATGCCTCCCTATTGCTGTCAAACATGGTAAATACTGCCCTAATACCATAACAAATAAGCATATAAAGAAGCCATACGGCTTTTGCTCATGACAATAAATATTGTATAAGCGCTGAGATATGGCCTGTTCGTCATAACGTCCTGATATGTGAAAAACAAAAAAGAGGCTATAAAAGCCTCTTCAAAATCTTTTAAAATTTAAATAAACCCCTGTAAACACAGGGGTTTTAATCAAGCCACTGGCCGGACTCGAACCGGCGACCCACGCATTACGAATGCGTTGCGCTACCAACTGCGCTACAGTGGCATCCGAACAGCTTTCACTGTCCAACAAGATGACACGAGGCTGTCGCATCAGCAACAGCCTCATCATCATGACCTGACCGGGAATCGAACCCGGGTTTACGCCGTGAGAGGGCATCGTCTTAGCCGCTTGACCATCAGGCCTTAAGGTACATCGAGGCGACGTGATTCGAACACGCGGCCTCTGCGTCCCGAACGCAGCGCTCTACCAAACTGAGCCACGCCTCGATACCTTTGGTAGTATAATACAATTAAGCTGGAATGTCAACCATAAATTGTCAAAGTTTTTAAAATAATTTTGAAAATATTATACTTCCACTGCCGAGAAACCCAATCCGTCCAAAATCTCCACTGCTTTTGCCTCACAGGAACCGCATCCGTCAATGGTCACTGTCTTGGAATCCAGATCCACCTTATTTTTAATATCAGCGGCATCCAGCCCTTTTTTTATCCTGTTTACACAGCCCCCGCACATCATTTCCTCGCATTTGAACGTCTTCATCTCAGTCTCCTTTTCAGTCGTCATTTTATCAGTAGATATCATTGTAGTCATAGTTTGCATAGAAATCAGTGATTCTATCAAAATATTCCTCTTTATTTTCCCTGGTCAGCCGGTGCTCTCCCGCTGCCATCCATTCCAGAAGCTGGTCTCCCACCTTTTCCGAGTAGTGGATGACATCCATGTAATTGTCCAGATCACAGATAATTGAGAACTGGTCGTCAAAACCAAAAAGCCGGATATTGTCACACTCCGTCAGCATGTCCGTCATAAGCCTGAGAGCGGAAAGCTGCCGTTCAAACTCGCCTTTTGCGATCAGCTCACTGTGCCAATAGGCAATGCTGTAGGGCGGGATAAAACAATAAAAGGTAATGTCCGGGTTCGCCCTGGCCGTGGCCAGGATATTCTGCTCCACATTCTCCCGGACCAGTTCACGGTCCTCCTGGGTAAAGGGAACCGGCTCCTTGACTGAGTCAGGACGATCAAATGTTTTTAGCACTGCCTCCCTTCCCCATTCCTTGTCCGGAGCCCAGTGCATGTATTCGTCAAAGGTGGTCGTGCGCCCGCCCGCTCTGGTCCTGGCAAAGACGCCCCTCACATTTCCAAAGATCACTTCCTTGTTCCATATGTAATTCACATCATTCCAGGGATTCCTGTCATTTAAGTAATCGGGCGCCGGCGCCGTGGTATTCCAGGCATCCTTGTCATACATGAGGAAGCTTTTATCCAGGCTCCTGAACACCATTTTGATCCGGGGATGATAGGAAACAGCCCGCCTGACCGCCTCATCCACCTCTTTATAATATGCGCCTCCGTATGGTATCTTGATGGAGGTCACTCCAAACAGCCGGTCGAACTGGGACGCTTTAAAGTTCTCCGTCATAGAGGTGCCTGTCAGCACCGCGTCATATGTAAAATGCCGGCTGATGCCGTCATTCTGATAGCGCTCACTGTCAATGGAATAGGCCAGCCCCCGAAGGGGTTTGTGGTAATGGAAAAATGGATCCACAGCCACTACAATACCCCCCAGCAGGACCAGACCTGCCAGAAATATTCCCAGCGTAGCCCAAAGCCACCTTCCCCAGCCCCCCTGCTCTGCTTTTTTGCGTGTCCCCGGTTCACCGGTCTGTGTCTTTTCCCGGCCTTTGCCTGTTTTGTCCTCTGTCCGCATATCCAATGTCTTTTCTCCCGTAGCTCTTTTTAAAATTGAAAATAGATAAAGGTGGAGATCCCAGCAAGTGAGATCACCGACCACACCAAAAGCAGCGCGGTGCCTATACTCCTTAACAGGGTGGGCTTAAGTTCAGCTTCCCCCATATTCCTGGTATTCATCACCAGGTAAAGGGCTATGGCATGAATTAAAACTACACAAAAAACCCTGTGGCTCTGGATTGCCAGGGGCAGCTCTACCAGTTTAAAGCTTCCCAGCCATCCGGGACTCAGCTGCATGTTGTCAAGCCGCACCAGCTGTTTAAGGAACTGCTTTGCCTGGGAAATGCTGTCCGCCCGGAATATGACCCAGGTCATATTCACAAACAGAAAGGTTGCCATCCATTGGAATGCCGTGTGAAGCTGGTTCCACTGCTTCTCAAAGGCCCTGTTAAGGGCCTGGGCCGCCCCGTGCAGTGCGCCCCAAAGGATAAAAGTCCAGTTGGCCCCGTGCCACAGGCCGCTGGCCAGAAACACAATCATGATATTCACATAGGTCCGCACTGTCCCCTTTCTGCTTCCCCCCAGGGGGAAATATATGTAAGTCCGCAGAAAACGCGTCAGCGTCATATGCCAGCGTTTCCAGAAATCCACGGGCGACAGCGCCTTGTAGGGCGAATCGAAATTTGGGGGCAGTTCCAGATTAAACATCCGGGATATCCCCATTGCCATATCACAGTAGCCGCTGAAATCAAAATACAGCTGGAACGCGTAGGCCAGCATTACAAGAAATGCATCCGTGGAGCTTAACATTTCCACCTGAGCATATCCCCAGGCGACAGGACTGGCAAAAAACTCGGCCAGGATCACTTTTTTAAACAGGCCCACTGCAAATACCATCAGTCCCTTGGACATGTGTTCCGGATTCATGTTCCTGCGGGATTCATCCCAAAGCTGTGGTATAAATTCCCTGTGCAACAGGATCGGACCCATGGCGATCTTCGGAAAATAGACCGTAAAGAGAACATAATCCAAAAAGCCGTATTCTCCCGTCTCACCGCGCCAGGAGTCCACCAGCCATGCAATCTGCTGGAAGGTAAAAAAGCTGATTCCCACGGGCAGGAGGATTTTTGACAGCACCAGATCCTGACGGAAGATCAGGTTCAGGTTTTCAATGAAAAAATTAAAATATTTATAATAGAATAAAAGGCCCAGATTGGCCGCAATTGCAATGGTAAGAAGCGCTTTGCCAAAACTGGGGCTTTGGGCAGGACGGTTGCCGTCATTTGCCCCGCTTCTATAAAACATACGTGAGATCCACCAGTTAAACACTGCACTGATCAAAAGGAGCACCAGATACCACGGGTTCCCATAGGCAAAAAACAGTAAGGACATGGCTGCCAGAAACATTCTGGCCGCCCTCTCCTTACCAAAGTGGTGCAATCCGAAATACCCTGTCAGGGCCGCCGGAAGAAAGATCATTATAAAGAGATAAGAGTTAAACTGCATGGGTGTCATTTCCTTTGTCATTGGTTTTTACAATCAGAGTTTCAGATTCTTAAGCCGCAAAGCGTTTCCAACCACGCACACGGAGCTTAAGGACATGGCAAATCCGCCAAGCATGGGGCTTAACAGCGGGCCGCCCATCAGGTACAGCAGCCCGGCCGCCACCGGGATCCCCAGCGTATTATAGAAAAAAGCCCAGAACAGGTTCTGCCTGATATTGCGAATGGTGGCTTTGCTGAGCTTAATGGCCCGGTACACATCCATCAGATCGGATTTCATCAGCACCACATCACCTGATTCCAGGGCAATATCGCTGCCGTTTCCAATGGCGCATCCCACGTCCGCCTGGACCAAGGCCGGCGCATCGTTGATGCCGTCACCTACCATCATAACTGTTTTTCCCTCTTTCTGCAACCGGTTTACCACATCAGCCTTGTCCTCAGGCAGAACTTCCGCCACCACGTGATCCACATGGGCCAGCTTTCCGATATAACGTGCCGTTTTCTCATTATCGCCTGTGACCATGTGGACCTGGACACCCAGGCTTTTGATCTTTTCCACGGCCGCCACGCTTGTTTCCTTGATGGTATCCGCAACACAGATCAGCCCGGCCAGCCGGCCGTCAATTACAATATACATGGGCGTCTTTCCCATTCCCGCAAATTCCGCGGCCTGGTTCCCTGTTTCCTCGGATACCGGTACATTCAGATGTTCCACCAGCCTGCGGTTGCCCACAGCCACCTTCCATCCCTTCCAGGCGGTAATAATGCCCGCTCCCGTCACACTCTCAAATGCTTCCGGCATCACCAGATCCATCTGCTTATCCCTGGCAGCCCGGACAATGGCCTGGCCCAATGGATGTTCCGACATCTGCTCACAGGAGGCTGCCAGGAAAAGCAGGTGTTCCTTCTTCTCAGCATCGGACGGCGGTGCTGCTTTGGTGGTGTCTGCGGGAGCGGATGCAGGCACGGTTCCGGGCACCAACGCGCTTTCCAGCTTCCATACCTGTTCCACCACCGCACTGCTGATCACGCTCACATCCGTCACCTTCGGCCTGCCCTCAGTGATCGTTCCTGTTTTATCCAGAATCACCGCGTCCACTTTATGACATATTTCCAGCGCTTCGCCGCTCTTGATCAAGATTCCGTGTCCTGCTCCCACCCCGGTTCCCACCATGATGGCAGTGGGTGTGGCAAGCCCCAGGGCACAGGGGCAGGCGATGACCAGCACCGCCACAAAGATGGTCAGCACAAATGCCAGATCCTTGCCGCCCACCAGCCACCACAAAAGTGCGGCCACCACAGCGATGCCCATTACTGCCGGCACAAAGTAACCCGCCACCTGGTCGGCCAGCTTGGAAATGGGTGCTTTCTTTCCCTGGGCATCCTCTATCATACGGATGATTCTGGAAAGCGTGGTATCATTTCCCACATGGGTCACTTCCACCTCCATGGCCCCGTTGTAGTTCATGCTTCCGCCGATCACCCGGTCACCGGACTGCTTTTCCACCGGAACGCTCTCCCCTGTCAGCATGGACTCGTCCACACTGCTGTTTCCGTTGATAAGGACACCGTCCAGCGGGATCCGGCTGCCCGGCTTGATCAGTATGTGCTGCCCCACACCCACCTGCGCTGTCTCCACCTCACGCTCCACTCCATTTTCATAAAGAATGGCTGTGTCGGGCGCCAGTTCCATCAGCTTGCGGATGGCTTCGGACGTCTTTCCCTTGCTTCTGGTCTCCATATACTTGCCCAGCATCACAAGTGTTACGACCACGGCCGCTGATTCGTAGTAGAGCTGATGGGCCCTCATATGGTTGTCCGGTACTCCCAGGGTCATCACAAGGCTGTAAATAAACGCGCTTCCTGTTCCAATGGCCACCAGGGAGTCCATGTTGGGGTTTCCCTTTAAAAGGGAGCGGATACCCACCACATAGAATTTGCGCCCGCAGATCAGGATGGGCACTGTGAGGATCAGCTGTGCCAATGAAAAGTTCAGGGGATTTTGATCCATGGCGATCATACTGGGAAGGGGCAGTGTAAAGGGCAGCATATGTCCCATGGAAATATACAGCAGAGGGATGGCAAAGCAGACCGCGACCACCACCTGGCGCCTGGCGGCCTGCTGGTGTTTCTCCTGCCTTTGCCACTCCTCTTCCTCCGCCTTCCCGGTCAGGTCCTCCTTCTCCATCAGACTGGCGGCAAATCCGGCCTTTGCCACCCTGTCGCTGATCATGTCCGGGGTCACCTTACTCTCATCATAAGTAATGACCATACGGCCCGTGGTCAGGTTCACATCACTGCTCTCCACTCCGCCAAGTTTTCTTGTGACCCGTTCCACCGCACTGCTGCACGCCGCGCAGGTCATTCCGTCTATGTGATACTGCTTTGTTGTCATATGCTCTGCTCCTTTCCGGTTTTCCACGGTTAGTATGTCCTGCACGGAAAGGCTTTATCAGATTTTCTGTCCATATTGCTAAAAATTTCATACCGGCCTTTTTACTGCAAACCGGATCGTCCATGGTTTACATGGCCTTCTGCAGCATCCGGCGGAATATCACCAGGATCACCCCATAGCACGCGATCACTGCCATCAGGGTTCTGGATACGGTCAGGCTGATGAATCCGCTCACCAGAATACCGATATAGAGCAGGATCATCACCGTATACCCGGTGTAGGCCCAGCAGCGCAGCCCCAACAGGCGGTTTCTCTCATCTGTCTCATAGATCTTCCTGGCCTTTCTAAGCTCCGGGTCCTTCAGATACCGCATATTCCTCATCACGGTTATGATGCCCGCAGCCATCAGCCCCACTCCGGTTCCTCCGTAGAATCCCGGGATGTATTCCCGGTAACCCGGTTCCAGATACAAAACAAACACATGACTTTTGGATATAAACGCCATCCCCAGGGCCGCCGCTCCTAAAAGTGCAAACAGGATTCCCGTTATTATGCGGCTTCTGCACCGCTTTTCAAAGTTAATTGGATTCTCAATAAATAATTGACTCAGCCACATGGTCATTCCTCCTCCTCATATAAAAAAATATCCTCAATGCTTTTCTCAAAAAACCTGGCGATCTTAAACGCCAGCTGAAGGGATGCGTTATACTTCCCATTCTCCAGGGAAATGATGGTCTGCCTGGTTACTCCCAGGGCAGACGCCAGCTCTTCCTGGGTCACCTTGTTCTGCTTTCGCAGCTCCTGTATCCTTGTCTTCAATCACATCACCCCTTGCCTGACTGTCATTTTATGCTTCGTAAATGTAAATCATGCTTTACATTTTTAGTATAGTCTGCTTTACATTAAATGTCAAGCTAATTTTACATTTACTGATAGATACATAAAAATACCCTTTTTTCCTCCACTATAAAAACAAACAGGCAGCCTGACCGCTTCCATGGCCAGGCTGCCTGTTGATCGTCTGTTATTTCTGACTCTGAATTAAAACTTATTTCACCATAAATTTTGATACATATCCCTGTATAAAGATGCCCAGCACGATCAGGGGCAGGATATAACTCACGTAAATCCTGGCCCAGGCCGGGAACTTGATTCCCTCACCCTCATTGGCCTCGGCCATAAATTTCTTAAAACCCCATCCATACCTGCTGGTACAGAACAGAAGGTACAGCATACTGCCAATGGGCAAAAGATTATTGCTGAGAATAAAATCCTCCAGATCAAGCACCGTGCTGCCCTCCCCCAGAGGCGCAAAGCCGCTCCACAGGTTAAAGCCCAATACACAGGGGACCGATAAAAGGATGATGACCACAATATTGCAGATGACTGCTTTTTTGATGGTGCATCCCGTCAGATCCGTTGCAAAGGATATGATGTTCTGGAACACTGCAATGATGGTGGAAAATGCAGCAAAGGACATAAACAGGAAAAACAGGGTCCCCCATATCCTTCCGCCAGCCATATGGTTAAATACATTGGGAAGGGTAATAAAGATCAGGGACGGACCTGCCTTGGACTCAATGTTGTAAGCAAAGCATGCCGGGAAAATGATCAGTCCGGCCATAAACGCCACCAGGGTATCTAACAGAGCAACACTGATCGCCTCACCTGTCAGAGTCCTCTCTTTTCCAATATAGCTTCCGAATATGGCCAGCGCGCCAATTCCAATGCTCAGTGTAAAAAAGGACTGTCCCAGAGCGGCAAATACAGCTTCGCCGATCCCTGCCTCCGCCATCTTGCCAAAATCAGGCATCAGGTAAAATTTAAGGCCGGGGCCGCCTCCGGGAAGGATCATGGAATGAACGGCCAATACCACCATAAGCACAAGCAGACATAACATCATGACCTTGGTGATCCGCTCCACGCCTTTTTGAAGCCCCATGGCGCAGACGCCAAAGCACAGGAATACCACCGCCACCATAAAACCGCCCATGAGGGCCGGGTTTGCAAGCATGGATCCAAACTCCCCTGCCACCGCATCCGCCTCAAGTCCGGTAAAATCACCTTTCATCATCTTAAAAAAGTAAAGGAGCATCCATCCGCCAACCGTGGTATAAAACATCATTAACAGGTAGTTTCCTGCCATGGCGATATACTTGGTCAGGTGCCACTTGCTCTCCTTTGGCTCCAGCACATCAAATGACAGAGCAGCACTTTTCCGGCTGGCCCGTCCCACTGCAAATTCCATTACCACAATAGGCAGTCCCAAGATCAGGAGGAACACCAGGTAGACCAGCACAAATGCAGCGCCTCCGTATTCTCCCACGATATATGGGAAACGCCACACATTTCCCAGACCAATGGCACATCCGGCTGATATCAGGATAAAACCCAGTCTGGATGAAAACTTTTCGCGTTCCATATTTAATCCCCCGTTTCGTAATATAAACCTAAAGCGCCTTTACGGTGTGCTAAAACACACCTGAATCAAAGGCGCTTTCATATATTATCATATTATCGGTCAAATATCAACTGGGGATTCTCCAGAGCCCCCTTGTCTCTGTGAGCCCTCTGTGAACAGTGACAGGTTCATACATTTACCCCTTGTCTCTATAGATCTTATCTCTTAGATCTTACCTCTGCCCCTTGTCATAGGGAATGCCAGAGGCCCTTGGGGCCTGGGAATTTTTAGATGTGAATACCAGGACCACCAGGGTTGCCAGGTAAGGGATCATCTTATACACATAGCTGGGGATTCCGGTGGCTGCCAGGAAGGGGATCCCTGAATACGCTGCCGCCACTGCCTTCATCAGACCAAAAAACAGTGATGCCCACATGATCTTTACCGGTTTCCACTGGCCAAAGATCAGCACGGCCAGGGCCAGGAATCCATATCCCGCCACATCGGCATTAAAATTCGTGGAAGTGGGGACCACAAACACCAGCCCGCCAAGTCCGCCAAGCATACCGGAGATCAGCACCCCCGCGTACTGCATCCTGTACACATTAATGCCGGCCGCATCAGCTGCCTGGGGATGCTCCCCGCAGGAGCGCAGCCGAAGCCCAAACCTGGTTTTGTACAGCACCAGCGTGGACACGACCAGGATCAGGATCCCCAGGTAGGTGGTGATATAGGTATTCTGGAACAGCAGCGGCCCAAAAAACGGGATCTTTCCCAACAGGGGTACGGATTCAATCCGGAAGGTGTTGCTGAACTGGATCTGCTGCACCCCCTGGATCACCCTTGCCACAAAGATGGCAAAGGCCGGCGCAAACATATTAAGGGCCGTGCCGCTGATGGTCTGGTTAGCCTTCATGTTAATGGATGCATAAGCATGGAAAAAGGCAAATGCCGCCCCGGTGGCCGTGGATATGAGGATGGCCAGAAGCAGCTGCGCCTGACCGCTCATCCTTCCCCCGGTCAGGTTCAGAAACAGGATCCCCGTAAATGCCCCCATGGTCATGATTCCCTCCAGGGCAATGTTCACAACGCCGCTCCGCTCGGAGAACATACCGCCCAAAGCCACGATCATCAGCGGAATGGTAAACAGCATGGTCTGCTGGAAAATAAAATAGATCACACTCATGCCTGCCCGCCCCCTTTCTCCCGGTCCCTGTGGATCCGGCTCAGGATGGTCTTTACGATCAGTGCAAAGGCACTGAAGTAAATGATCACTGCCACAATGATATCAATGATCTCCGTGGAAAATTCAAAGAGCTGCAGATAAAATCCTCCCGCTGTCAGATATGCGATAAACAGCCCTGAAAAAAGTACTCCAATGGGATGGCTCAGTCCCAAAAGGGCTACTGATATTCCCGTAAATCCTTCGGAAGCCAGGACATCCTTAATTTCAATATGTTTTCCCGTACCGGCCAGGTACAGCAGTCCGCCCGCCATTCCCGCAATGGCTCCTGCGATCACCATACTCATGACAATACTCTTTTTCTCATTGATCCCCGCGTATTTGCTGGCGTCACGGTTAAAGCCCACTGCCTTCAGTTCAAAGCCAAAGGTAGTCTTATTGAGAATGATCCAGATCAAAAGCACGGTGGCAATGGCAATCAGGATTCCCCCGTTGACGCTGGACTCAGGAAACAGCTTATCCATCCCCATCTTGGGGATCTGGGCCGTGACCGCCACATTCTTGGACTCATTGCGCAGGTTATTAAACAACGGCTTATAGCTTTTTGTAATCCAGTTGACCATGTACATTCCGATATAGTTCATCATAATGGAGGCGATGACCTCGTTTACATTAAAGTATGCCTTTAACAATCCAGGAACCAATCCCCAGACCGCGCCTCCCAGCACTGCCGCAAACAGGGCTGCGATCCAATGGACAGGTCCCAGTCCGCCGCACATGATCCCCACATACACAGCAGCAAAGGCTCCCACTATGAATTGTCCCGGAGTCCCGATATTAAACAGGCCAGTCTTAAATGCAAATCCCACGGAAAGTCCGGTGAGGATTATGGGGGTGGCATAATAAAACACCTGCCCAACGCCCTTTAACCCATGGGTGAAGGCGCCTGTCAGAATGGTAATGAATCCCGGAAACGCCTGGGATGGATTGCAGATCAAAAGTATGATGAGTCCCACCAGCAAACCGATGATAATGGCAAATACAGATGACAGCACACCCACATGATCCTGTTTACCCGATCTTTTACCTTTGCTCATTACGTGTCACCTGCCTCTCCGTCCGCCTCTTTGTGCGCTTCTCTGTCCGCTTCGCTCTGCCGCTTGGCGCCTGCCATATACAATCCCAGTTCCTGGACCGTGACTTCATGGGGATTCAGATCCGCCACAATGGCTCCCTCAAACATCACAAGGATGCGGTCACTCAGGTTCATGACCTCCTCCAGCTCCAGGGATATGAGAAGGATGGCGGTCCCCGCGTCCCTCTGTTTTACCAATTCCCTGTGGATGTACTCAATGGCGCCCACGTCCAGTCCCCTGGTGGGCTGTACGGCCAGCAGGATGTCATGTTTCCTGGAAATCTCACGGGCCACAATGGCCTTTTGCTGGTTTCCTCCCGACATGCTGCGGGTCACGGTGTCCGCTCCTTCACCGCTGCGGATGTCAAAATCCTGGATCAGCCGGTCCGCATACCGGTAGATCTCCTCATTGTCCAGAAAGCCGCAACGCTGGAATCCGGGCTCAAAATACTGCTGCAGCACCAGGTTGTATGCCAGATTATAATCCAGGACCAGGCCGTGCTTGTGCCTGTCCTCGGGAATGTGGCTGAGTCCCTGAGTGTTGCGCCGGCGTATACTCTTTCCTGTAATGTCCTCCCCGTTTAATGTGACCTTGCCGGCGCTTATAGTCCCCAGACCTGTAATGGCATGGACCAGCTCAGCCTGACCATTGCCGTCAATCCCGGCAATACAGACGATTTCTCCCCTCTGCACCCGGAAGCTTACGTCATTTACAAGGAGCTTGGCGTGACCTTCCATGCTGGACTGGACGGACAGATGCTCCACTTCCAGAACGGTCCGGTCCGGCTTTGCCTCGGTCTTTTCCACGGTGAGACTCACCTTTCGCCCCACCATCATCTCCGACATCTCCTCTTTGGAAATGGAATCCACCTCCACGGTACCGATATATTTTCCACGGCGCAGCACCGAGCACCGGTCAGCTACCGCCTTGATTTCTTCCAGTTTATGGGTAATGAACAGGATGGATTTCCCCTCTGCCACCAGACTGCGCATGATCTGCATAAGTTCGTCTATCTCCTGGGGCGTCAGCACCGCAGTGGGCTCATCAAAGATCATGATTTCATTGTCCCTGTACAGCATTTTGAGGATCTCCACCCTCTGCTGCATGCCCACGGTGATGTCTTCGATCAGGGCGTCCGGATCAATATAAAGCCCGTACCGTTGGCTCAGTTCTATCACCTTTTTCCTTGCATCATCCATCTTTAAAAAGCCGTGCTTGACAGTCTCCATGCCCAGAACAATATTCTGCAGCACGGTAAAATTATGCACCAGCTTAAAATGCTGGTGGACCATACCAATCCCCAGGGCATTGGCGTCCAGCGGCCCCTTGATTTTCACTTCCCTGCCCCTGACCTTTATGCTTCCTTTTTCCGGCTGATAAAGCCCGAACAATACACTCATCAGCGTGGACTTACCTGCTCCGTTTTCACCTAACAGGGCATGTATCTCCCCTTTTCTCAGCTGAAGGGTAATATTGTCATTGGCAATAATGCCGGGAAATTCTTTTGTAATGCCTGACATCTCAATAATATAATCATCCATATGGTTCTCCATATACTAAAACAGGGTGCCGCGCAAAACGGCACCCTGTGTGTCATGAATCCCTGCCGCAGGTTATGTCAGGCGGACGTTTCTGTCCGCTGTCCTGTCTGCATTTATTCTACAAATGTAACTTTACTGTTAGTCAGTGAGGTCAGATCCATGGTAGGATTATTGTTATCCTGTGAGAACTGGACCAGGGTGATCTCCCCGTCCGCCAGTTTCTTATAGATGGCATCGTACTGCTCCTGGGTAAATTTCTCAAACTTGGAGGTGTCCATGGGAAGACCCACGCCGTTGTTTGCCACTGTAAAAACAGAAGTCTTGCCCCCTGGGAAGGATCCGTCATAGAAATCCTTTACCCCGTCATAGACGGAGTTGGAAAGCAGCTTCATAGCCGATGTGATCACTGTCTCGGATTCGCTGCTCTGGTCAACGTCCACGCCGATCACCTTGGCATTCTTCTCCTGGGCCGCTGCCATAACAGAGTTTCCAACCGCGCCTCCGCAGCCAAAGATCACTTCCGTCCCATTCTGATACCAGGAAGCTGCCATGGACTGTGCCTCAGGTGTCGCGGCAAAACCACCTGTGTAATTGTACATGATCTCAATGCCTGTAACACCGTCTTCTTCCGCCGCATACTCAGCGCCCTGTACAAAGCCGTAGCCAAAACGGATCACGGCAGGAACAGCCATGCCGCCCATGAATCCCATCTTGGTATAGCCGTCCTTCACAGCCGCATAACCGGCCAGGAAACCGGCCTGGTCTTCCTGGAACAGGATGGGCATTACATTGTCGCCCGTCTTATAGTTATAGTCCGCGTCATGGGGCTCACCGTCCAACAGGATAAAGTGGATATCCGGATACTTATCCTGGGCCATGAAAATAGGTTCCTCAAACAGGAAACCGGGACACACCACCAGTTTGGCACCGCCCTCTATGGCCAGTCCGATGGTCTCCAGGTATGAATCCGTAGTCCCTTCCTGGGGCTGGTAATACTTATATGAAATGCTGTTCTCCTCGGCGTACTTTTTCAGTCCCTCCCAGGCGCCCTGGTTAAAGGATTTATCGTCAATGGTTCCAAGGTCTGTCACAAGGGCCAGTTCGTACCCGCCGGAACCGGACTGGGATGAAGCTGCCTCTGAAGCTGCCTTTGTGGCTGCCCCGCTCTCTTCGCCGCTCTTTTGTTCAGGAGCCTGGGTGGCAGCTGGTGCCGCTGTGGTGGTACCTCCGCCTGAGCCGCCGCATGCAGCCAGGGAACCGGCCATAACTGCTGTCAGCGCCAATGCCAAAAGTCTTTTTTTCATAAGCTTAATTCCTCCTCTTAAGATGTGGTTGAATGTTGCTATGTACCATTGTAGCTGTTCAGGACGGCTCATCTTTTTGACCGGAAAAGCCGGTCATGAACTGTTACGTATAATTTAAATTTACCATATATTACAAATTAATACAACCATTCTCTTACAAATCGAACAGGGACAGCTGGTTGGAGCGGGGAAGGTCCTTTAAAAGTCCCAGGTCTGACATCAGGGTGCAAAGGGTGCCGTTGACCTTGGAACGGTTGCTGAAATCCTCAATGGACAGAAAGGCGCCGTCCTTTACCGCATCCACCACTGCATCGGCCGCCTTTTCGCCCAAACCGTCAATACTGCTGAGTGAGGGCATCAGCTTTCCGTCAATGATCTGGAAATGCCTTGCCTTTGCACGGTAAATATCAATGGGCATAAAATCATATCCCCTGGCATACATCTCCTGGACAATACGCATATCCCTCAGGGTATCCTGCTCTTTCTTGGACAGGGTATCCACCCTCTTTTTGTAATCCGCCAGATAGTACTCCAGCTTATCCCGGCCCTGGCACATGATCTCATAGGAAAACGCATTGGCACGGATACTGAAAAAAGCCGCATAGTAAGCCTGGGGATAAAAGATCTTACAGTAAGCAATACGCCACGCCATCATAACATAGGCGGCCGCATGGGCTTTGGGGAACATGTATTTGATCTTTTTACAGGACCAGATATACCAGTCCGGAACATCATGGGCCTTCATTTCCGTCTCCCACTCGGGCTTAAGCCCCTTGCCCTTACGCACGCTCTCCATAATGGTAAAGGACAATCCTTCCTCCAAGCCCTGGGCAATGAGATAGACCATAATGTCATCTCGCGTACAGATAGCTGTCTGAATGGTGGCCTTTCCCTCCTGGATCAGGGTCTGGGCATTGCCCAGCCACACATCCGTACCATGGGCCAGACCGGCAATACGCACCAAGTCGGAGAAATACTTTGGTTTGGTATCCAAAAGCATCTGCATGGCAAAATCCGTACCAAACTCCGGCACTCCCAGGGCGCCCAGGGGACAGCCCCCAATGTCGTCCGGCGTGATCCCCAGGGCCGATGTGTTCTGGAACAGGCTCATGACCTCCCTGCTGTCCAGGGGAATATCTTTAACCGGGTCAATGCCGATCAGGTCCTGAAGCATACGGATCATGGTGGGATCATCATGTCCCAGTATATCCAGTTTCAGCAGGTTATGGTCAATGGAGTGGTAATCAAAATGGGTGGTTATGGTGGAGGTGGTCATATCATTGGCCGGGTGCTGCACCGGGGTAAAGGAATAGATCTCCTCCCCCAGGGGAAGTACAATAATACCGCCCGGGTGCTGCCCCGTTGTACGCCTGACCCCCACGCAGCCCTGGACAATGCGGTTGATCTCGCAGTTGCGTTTCCTGGTCCCCCGCTCCTCATAGTATTTTTTCACATAACCAAATGCAGTCTTATCCGCCAATGTACCGATGGTCCCGGCCCTGAAGGTCTGTCCCTTTCCAAAGATAACCTCCGTGTAGTCATGGGCCTTACTCTGATATTCTCCGGAAAAATTAAGGTCGATATCCGGCTCCTTATCCCCCTTAAATCCAAGGAACGTCTCAAAGGGGATATCAAATCCATCCTTTTCAAGGGGTGTGCCGCACACAGGGCAGGATTTGTCCGGCATATCGCAGCCCGCCATACCGGAGAACTTTTTTACTTCCTCTGAATCAAAGTCATAGTAACGGCAGTTTGGACAGTGGTAATGAGGGCTTAAGGGATTTACCTCCGTGATACCCGACATGGTGGCCACAAAGGAGGAGCCTACGGAGCCACGGGAGCCAACCAGGTATCCGTCCTCATTGGATTTCCATACCAGCTTCTGGGCAATGATGTACATAACCGCAAACCCGTTGGTGATAATGGAATGAAGCTCCCTCTCCAGGCGGTCCACTACGATCTTGGGCAGATCCTCGCCGTACATCTCGTGGGCTCTGTCATAGCAGATCTTGGTCAGCGTCTTATCGGAATCCTCAATGACAGGAGGGCACTTATCCGGGCGGACAGGGGAAATCTTCTCACACATATCCGAAATCTTCCTGGTATTGGTGACCACCACCTCATGGGCTTTGTCCGGTCCCAGGTAAGAAAATTCCTTCAGCATCTCTTCCGTAGTCCTAAGATACAGGGGCGCCTGGTCATCCGAATCCTTAAATCCCTGGCCCGCCATGATGATCCGCCGGTAGACCTCGTCCTGGGGGTCCAGGAAATGCACATCGCAGGTGGCACATACCAGTTTGTTAAACTGTGTGCCCAGCTCCACTATCTTTTTATTGATCTCGATCAGGTCGTCCTCGGACTTTACCGTACTCTTCTCATCCCGGAGCATGAATCCGTTATTGCCCAGGGGCTGTATTTCCAGATAATCATAGAAGTTCACCAGCCTTGCGATCTCCGCATCCGGGGCACCGCGAAGCAGGGCCTGATACAGCTCACCCGCCTCACAGGCGGAACCGATGATAAGGCCCTCCCTGTACTTGTCAAGGATGCTCTTGGGGATCCTGGGCCTTCTTGCATAGTACTCCAGGTGGGACCAACTCACCAGGCGGTACAGGTTGACCCTCCCGATATCATTCTTGGCCAGGATGATCACATGATAGGTGGGCAGCTTTCGGATGGTGGCCGTATCCATGGTGCTCAGCCCATTCAGGCCGTCCAGGTCCGTCACCGACCGATCCCTGAGCATTTTTACAAAGGCAGCAAATATCTCTGCCGTGGCTCCTGCATCATCCACTGCCCGGTGATGGTTTGCCAGGGAAATGTTCAGCGCCTTTGCCACTGTGTCCAGCTTAAAACGGTTCAGGTTGGGAAGCAGCAGCCTTGCGATGGTCACCGTATCCAGGACCGTGGGGTTAAAAGGCAGCCCCTGCTCTTCGGCAAAATGACTGATAAATCCCACATCAAACCCTGCATTATGGGCTACAAGGACCGAATCCCCCACAAACTCCAAAAATTGCGGCAAAATCACATCGATTTTTGGGTGAGGAAGCACCATTGCATCATTGATGCCCGTAAGTTTTTCTATGTCAAAGGGAATGGGCACATCCGGGTTTACAAAGGCTGAAAACCGGTCGGTTATCTTACCGTCCACCACCTTCACTGCGCCGATCTCTATGATCTTATTTTTCTTGGGACTGAATCCAGTGGTTTCTATGTCAAATACCACAAAACTGTCCTCAAAGCTCTGTCCCTTTGAGTTTTCAACCAGCTGCTTGGTGTCATCTACCAGGTATCCCTCCACGCCGTATATGACCTTAAAGGTATCCCCTTTGTCCAGGGAGTGGTTGGCGTCCGGGAATGCCTGGACGCAGCCATGGTCAGTCACCGCCACTGCCGGCATCCCCCACTGTTTGGCCCTTTTGATGATGTGTTTTACCTCCGACACGCCGTCCATATCGCTCATCTTGGTGTGGCAGTGGAGTTCCACCCTTTTCTCCAGGCTGTTGTCCATGCGCTTACTGGTAAAATCATCCGTCTTTTTGATGCCCACAATGGAGCCCAGAGTCAGTTCACCGTCAAATTTATCAATGGTGGTCACGCCCTTTACCTTGATAAAGATTCCGGGGGTGATCACTGACTTTACCTCGTCAAAAAGTTCGGGCCGGATAAACATTTTTACGGTCAATGTGTCCGTAAAATCACTGACATCAAAAGTCAGGATAAATTTACCGCTGCGCAGTTCCCGGTTTTCACAGGTAAGGATCTTTCCTCTTAAGGTCACCTCACCCATTTCCCCGTCCACTTTCTCGATCTCCATGGGTTCATCCTCAAAATCACGACCATACAGCACATCGGGATTATTGGAACGCTTGACGGAATACTTCTTGTCATCCCCAAAACCGTTATCCCTATCCTTGCCCCAGCCCTTCCTGCCTTTATTAAGCTGCGGTTTTTCCCTAGCAGCACCTTGTGCCCCTTTTTGGGAAGCCGCTGCGCCTGGTGCGCCGGAACTGTCAGGACCTGCGCCTATATCGCCGCTGGCAGCCTGGGCCATAAGGGTATCCCAGGGAGCGCTATCCGCCGCGCCGGAGTCCATGAATTCCTGCTTTCCTCCTGTGGCGCCTCCGGATACCAGTTCCTGGCCCTCCAGCCCCTCGGTGGAAAAGGAAGCCCCCATGGCTGCCAGCTCCTCCTTGTGATTCTGCCAGTAAATGGCTTGGGCCTCCCGCTCCATTTTAAGCTCAATCTGCCGCCTGCGGTCACTTCCCTGCGGTTCCACAAAGGCAAATCCCACCTCTACGGGAAGGCCGCAGCGCTCAGCAAACACTTTTTCAAGCACACGCTTAAGCTCACCGGTCTTATCCCGGTTGACAATGGTGTCCTCCACTGACAATACCATCAGATCTTCCTTGTCAAAGCGGATATCCGCCTTGCGGAACATGGTATATTCAATGATGCTGTAATTCTTAAGTTCCAAAAGCAGGCTTTCCTTGTACATATCCAAAAGCTTCTTTGGGGTATACTGCTCCGACAGCCTGTACTTTTCCTGGATCTTTATGGTCACCTGCTTGTCCGGGAACAGCTGGTCCTTGATCCCTTTTTCCAGGTCATATATATTCTGTTTATGTATCAGTCTTGGACTTTTCAGATAAATGCGGATAGAGCTTCTATCCCTGGTGGTGGTAACCTTTTCCACCAGCACCAGGCCTAAAAGCTCTTTTAATGATTCCGCGATATTGAGAGTTGGAAATACTTCCAGGAAACTTTTTTCCATATATCCCTACTTCTTTCTGTATGCTCTCCGTTGTTTATTCCTTTTTTGATTCATCAGTTTTATGCGGCTGTTTAGGACCGCATGGACTCCAGTTCTGAGCGCAGCACCGGCAGCAGCTCTGCCTCCGGTACCTTTCGGATGATCTCCCCTTTCTTAATGAGAAGGCCCTCACCCACACCGCCTGCAATACCGATATCCGCTTCCCTGGCCTCACCCGGTCCGTTTACCACGCAGCCCATAACAGCTACCTTCACATCCAGGTCGTCAAACTCAGAGACCATGGTTTCCACCTGGTTTGCCAGCCCGATCAGATCGATCCGCGTGCGGCCGCAGGTGGGACAGGATACCACTTCTATCCCCCCGCTCCTCAGTCCCAGGGTGCGCAGGATCAGTTTGGCCGACTTGATCTCTTCCACCGGATCCCCTGTGAGGGACACCCTTATGGTATCCCCGATCCCCTGGTAAAGGATGATCCCCAGGCCCACCGATGACTTGATATTGCCGGAAGAAAGGGTTCCTGACTCCGTGATTCCCACATGAAGGGGATATCCGGTTCTGGAGGCGATCAGTTCATGGGCTTTGACACACATCATCACATCAGATGATTTGATACTGATCACCAGGTTGTCATACCCCATATCCTCAATCAGCCTTACCTTATCCAGCGCGCTCTCCACGATCCCTTCCGCCGTCACACCGCCGTACTTTTCAAGCAAAGATTTCTCCAGGGAACCGCTGTTCACACCCACCCTGATGGGAATGTCATATTCCCTTGCCTTATCCACAACTGCCTTTACCTTTTCACGGTCCCCGATATTGCCGGGATTGATGCGTATCTTATCCGCCCCGTTCTCAATGGAGGCAATGGCCAGACGGTAATCAAAATGGATATCCGCCACCAGGGGAATGTGTATCTCCTTCCTGATGCAGGATAAGGCCCTTGCAGCCTCCATGGTGGGGACCGCCACCCGGATGATGTCGCAGCCCGCCTGCTCCAGTCTGTGGATCTGGTTCACAGTGGCGTTTATATCCTCTGTCTTTGTATTGCACATGGACTGGATCAGGACGGGATTGCCGCCCCCTATGACCCTGTCTCCAATTTTGATTGTTTTTGTATGATTCCTGAACATGTATCTTTCATCTCCCTTTGCTAAAACAGCTTGCGTACATCATTAAACAGGATGAGTACCATCAGCGCCAGGAGCACTACCATTCCCGCCATGTGTACCATTCCCTCTTTCTCCTTGTCAATCGGCTTTCCTCTTACCGCCTCAATGATCAGGAACACCAGTCTTCCGCCGTCCAGAGCCGGAATGGGCAAAAGGTTCATCACTCCCAGATTGGCGCTGAGCAGGATGGTCAGCTGCATCAGCATCAGGACCACGGCCGATACGCCGTAGGAGGACGCCTCGTCCACAGAGCTGTCTATTACCGTAACGATCCCCACCGGACCGCTGATATCATTAAGGGACACCAGCCCGTGGAACATCATATAAAATGTGTCAAACACATAGTGGATCCAATACTGGACCTCATACAAACCGTGAAGGAGCAGCTGTCCCACATGTTCCACCTGTCTGGGGGCCGGGTCAAACTGCACACCGATCATATACTGATCGTTCTCCTGGGAATAAGCAGGCGCCAGCTCTGCGCTGTAGGTCTGCTTTGCCCCGGACGGATCAGTCCTGCTCCAGGTGACCTCCACCTGTTTTTGGGGGTGAGTGAACAGGTACATATTAATGTCCCGGTAGGAATGCACCCTTCTGCCATTGATGGACCGGATCACATCCCCTGCCTGCATTCCCGCGGCCTGGGCCGGATAGCCGTCCAGCACACCGTTTAACTGTGTAGTGTCATATCCGGTAGCCCCGATCAGGGCCATGGACAAAAGGAAGGCCAGAAGAAAGTTGAAGATGGGTCCTGCCGCCACCACGGAGATCCTGGCCCAAACAGATTTGTTGTTGAATGCGTGCTCATCCGCTTCATTTTCATCTTCTCCCAGCATCATGCAGGAGCCGCCAAAGGGCAGTATCTTAAAGGAATACCTGGTGCCGCCTTTTTCAAAGCTTATAAGCCTTGGTCCCATACCAAGGGAAAATTCGATCACACCTATCCCATTTAATTTTGCAAATAAAAAATGGCCGAACTCGTGAATCATGATAATGATTCCCAGCATCAGCACCGCTATGATTAAGCTCATCCGGCTGTCACCTGTCCATCTAACCTTTCTGTTTCATTTTTATACCACAGTCTAAAATCCGCTCTTTATGAATTAAATCTGCTCTTTATGAATTCGTATGTTTCCTGTTCCGCTTCCAGGATCCCCGCAACATCCGGGTTCTTTTGTATCTTGTGATGGGCCATGGCTTCCCCGATCATATCGACAATGGTCAAAAACCCGATCTCACGCCTTAAAAACATTGCAACCGCCATCTCATTGGCTGCATTAAATACCGTGGGCATGGAACCGCCCTGCCTTCCGGCCTCATATGCCAGTTTAAGTCCGTGGAAATTTTCCATGTCCGGCACCTCAAAAGAGATCTGGGTCAGCTTTGTAAAATCCAGCCGGTCCCCGGGAAGATACCGGCGCTTAGGATAATAGATGGCGTACTGGATCGGAAGCTTCATATCCGGCGTGCCCATCTGCGCGATCACCGCACCGTCCTCATATTCTACCATGGAATGAATAATACTGGCAGGCTGTACCACCACCTGTACATGATCAATGGGAACATGAAACAGCCAGTGTGCCTCCATTACCTCCAGGCCCTTGTTCACAAGGGTGGCGGAATCAATGGTGATCTTATGCCCCATGGACCAGTTGGGATGTTTAAGGGCATCCTCCACCTGGACAGAAGCCATCTGCTCTCTGGTCCATCCCCTGAACGGCCCGCCCGATGCTGTCAGGAGTATCTTATGGATTGCACTCTGCCCCTCTCCTCTCAAGCACTGAAAGATGGCTGAGTGTTCCGAATCAACCGGCAGGATCTTCACGCCCTTTTCTTCAGCCAAAGGCATTATGATGTGGCCCGCTGTGACAAGTGTCTCCTTATTTGCCAGGGCAATGTCCTTGCCCGCTTCCATGGCGGCAATGGTGGGTTTGATGCCGATCATGCCGACCACACCGGTGACCACGGTCTCTGCGTGGCTCTCCGTTGCCGCCTCGATCAGTCCGTTCATCCCGCTGACCACCTTCACATCCAGATCAGACACCCGCGCCTTCAGTTCCATGGCCTTGTTCTCATCCCAGAGACAGGCCAGCCTGGGTTTAAATTCCCGGATCTGCCGCTCCATAAGACAGACATTGCCGCCTGCCGCCAGGGCTGTTACCCGGACATCCTGATTGTATCTTACAATATCCAATGTCTGGGTCCCTATAGAACCTGTGGAACCCAGAATTGCAATGTTCTTCATCATAACTTATATTCTCCCTATCCCGAAGAAATACTCTTTTCGTTTCATTTATTTTAAAAAAGTCAGGGCAAAATAAATGGCAGGCGCTGTAAATATCATGCTGTCAAATCTGTCCAGAATGCCTCCATGGCCGGGAATCAGCTTGCCGTAATCCTTTATCCCGTGATTCCTCTTAATAGCAGAAGCCGCCAGATCCCCGATCTGGGAGATGACCGCAGCTATGGCACAGGCTATGGCGCAGGATGCCTGGGGGTTTTGGAACTCCGACATCCGGGCGCCAAAAAAGGCAGCGTACACAAACCCCAGCAGCGCGGCTCCCAGGGCGCCTCCCACCGCGCCCTCTATGGATTTCTTTGGGCTTAAAACAGGCGCCAGCTTATGGCGTCCCAAAAGCATACCGCTGCAGTAAGCACAGGTATCGCATCCCCAGGAACTGATAAGGATCAGCCATACCAGGTAAGCACCGTCACTCATAACCCTTGTCTGGTACAGAAAAGAGAGCATCACCGGTACATAACACACGCCGAAAAACGCT
The DNA here is from genome assembly GCF_000954015.1 of Clostridium sp. FS41. Lineage (NCBI taxonomy): Bacteria > Bacillati > Bacillota > Clostridia > Eubacteriales > Clostridiaceae > Clostridium > Clostridium sp. FS41. The sequence continues at coordinate 364,050 of NZ_JYHN01000059.1, read as the reverse complement.
CCTGTAATCTCTTCCGTCTTATATTTGGGAAAGGTGAACACATAAAGCGCCATCATGACCATCAGTGACGCAATAATTAAAAGGGTCATATAACGCTGACCCTCAAACCACAAAATTCCGTAGTAGGAACAGGCCGTGGCATATCCAATGACCGCCAGGGATCTTTTCTCTATGCCAAGAACCCGGTACAGTTCAAACAGACCAATAACGGAAATCAGCGCCGTAACACCAAAAAGCAGGGCACCTCCCTGCCCGACAATCACAATGGACAGAAGCACCAGTATGATTCCGCTTATTAATCGGGTCGTAAACATGGCCTTCTCCTTTCTTGCAATGCATTACTTTACCGCTCCGAACCGCCGGTCTCTTTTATTATATTGCACAATAGCTTTTTCTAATTCCTCCTGATTAAAATCAGGCCACAGGCAGTCTGTCACAACAATCTCCGTATATGCCAGCTGCCACAGCAGGTAGTTGGAAAGCCTCAACTCGCCGCTGGTGCGGATCAGCAGATCCGGATCCGGCATATCCGCAGTGTCCAGGTAGGAGGCAATGACCGCCTCATCGATCCGGGATGCATCCGCCTTTCCAGCCACACAGTCCTGGGCAAGCCGGGCCGCTGCCCTGCGTATCTCATCCCGTCCTCCGTAATTCACGGCGATCACAAAGGTGAGTCCTGTATTATCCTTTGTCTGGCTCTCCAGACGGTTGATCCCTTCTATGATATCTGAATCAAATCTGGTCCTGTCCCCAATCATCCTCACCCGCACATTGTTTGCAGTCGCGATCTTAAGAAGACGTACCATGTAATACCTGAAAAGCTGCATCAGCGCCCCTACTTCTTCCTTGGAACGCTTCCAGTTTTCAGTGGAAAAACCATATACGGTGAGATAGCGGATGCCCATTCTGGCAGCGATCTCCACTGTTTTCTCCACTGTGACGCACCCTTCCTTATGGCCCATGGTCCGGGGAAGTCCGCGCTTTTTCGCCCACCTTCCATTGCCGTCCAGAATCAGCGCCACATGCTCCGGTATTACCATATTCTCATCTAATGCCATGCTCCTCCGCCTTTCCATTTATCATGGGTAATCCATTTGTCATGGGTAATCCGCATTTGAATGTTGGAAAGTACTTGCACCTGACCGGCAGTTTAGCCCTCAGGTGCAATGATCTTCCAAACACGCTCCAGCGTGAAACAAGAGGCAGGAGTCCCTCCTGCCCCCTGTATTCACTTATATGGATTAAACTGTCATGATTTCCTTTGTCTTTTCTTCTACCGCCTTGTCGATCTTCTCAACCATCTTATCGGTCAGCTTCTGCATACGCTCGGTAGCCTCGGTCAGATCATCCTCGGACATATCCCCTGCCTTTTCCGCTTTCTTAAAAGCTTCATTGGCATCGCGGCGGATATTGCGCAGTGCAACCTTGGCTCCCTCGCCTTTTTTCTTTACATCCTTGGAAACAGCCTTTCTGCGTTCCTCTGTCATCTCAGGGAATACAAGGCGGATGCAGTTTCCGTCATTAGTTGGGTTGATACCCAGTTCAGAGGTAAGGATCGCCTTCTCGATGGGCTTTAAAAGGCTCTTCTCCCATGGCTGGATCACAATCATGCGGGCTTCGGGAACAGATACGTTCCCCACCTGCTGAAGGGGGGTCGGAGTCCCGTAATAGTCCACTTTGATCTTATCCAGCACATGGGGATTGGCACGTCCCGCGCGGATGGTTCCAAAATCGGATAACAGCACATCCAGTGTCTTATTCATCTTGTCCTCATAAAGTTTTAATTCTTCCATAAGTTCCTCCTGTTAATGCAGCCTCATCGCTGCTTAATAATATTCCTTCTTAAGCTGTCACAATGGTTCCGTTGATCCGTCCCTGCATTGCATTGGCGATTCCATTCTTCTCATTCAGGCTGAATACCGCCATGGGCATCTTGTGCTCCATGCACATGATGGATGCGGTGAGATCCACCACTGCCAGCTGCTGATCGATCACTTCCTGAATGGATATGGTGTCGTACTTCTTAGCCTGTGGATTTACCTTGGGATCACTGTCATATACGCCGTCAATGGCTTTCGCAAGGAGAATACAGTCAGCATCCATCTCAATGGCCCTGAGAGCGATTCCGGTATCTGTTGAAAAATACGGATGGCCTGTCCCTCCTGCAAAGAATACCACCATCCCTTTTTGAAAGTACTTATTTGCCCTGTCCTTGGAAAACAGTTTGGTCATGGAGCCGCACTCAAAGGGAGTGAGGATCTGTGTCATCATCCCCTCGTTCCTAAACAGTTCCGACACATAAATGCAGTTCATCACAGTTGCCAGCATTCCGATCTGGTCTGCTTTCGTCCTGTCAATGGCCTCACTGGTGCGTCCCCTCCAGAAGTTACCCCCACCGATCACAATTCCTACCTGTATACCTGCATCTACAGAGAGTTTCACCTGTCTGGCTACTTCCTTCACGGTTTCTTCATCAAAACCGGTCTTTTTAGGGCCTGCAAGAGCCTCTCCGCTCAATTTCAAAAACACACGATTCATCTTCATAAAAGCTTTTTCTCCTTGTTACAATATCTGTCGCTATTATAACATAGTTGGGTCAATTTGCAAAGAAAAAGAAAATATTTCTGTTTTTTTCCTTTTCGTCTCACATTTCACAAATAAAAATTGAGATTTTCTGGCTTTTATATTATAATGGAGGAAACGTATTACAGGCAGGTCACTGCCTGTGAAGCATAAAGGAGGAAACAATCATGGGTTTGTTTCAGCACAAAAAAGATAAAGTCCAGGCAGAACTGCCACCCAATCCACCTGAATTCACTCCATCGGAACCTGTTGGGGAGGGACGGGCCGCCTGTATGAACAGGTTGGAGACAATTCTGGGCGCACCTTCTTCCAAGGGCGTTGTGTTAAAACTCTATCTGGAAAACTTTAAAAGCCTGAACAAGACATTTGGCTATGAATACTGCGAGGAACTCCTGTCACAGATCACAGGATACCTGACCGAACTGGCCGAAGGCAATATATACCGTTACATAGGCGTTGAATTCATTGTTGTATTGGAGCAGTTCAGCGAAGGCCAGGCATCGGATCTGGCTGACGAGATCCTGGAACGCTTTGGGAATGTTTGGAAGATACGGGATGTGGACTGTCTCTGCTCCGCACAGATCGGTCTCTGCTCCTATCCGGGCCACGCAACGGCTGTGGACGAGCTGATCAAGCGTCTGGATCTGGCTGTGGCATCTGCAGCTGAATGCGGTCCTAACCAGATGTCTGTATATGACAGCAACATGCACACCCAGTTCGTGCGCCGTCAGGCTATTGCCATGTATTTACAGACCGCTCTGGAAAAGCATGAGCTGGAAGTCCGCTACCGTCCCACCTATAATTTGAAGGAAGGCCGGTTTACAAGAGCCGACTCCTATATGAGGATCTTTATCCAGGGAATCGGGCTTGTGGGCGCAGGCGAATTTCTTCCCATTGCAGAGGATTCCGGCCAGATCCGCGCCATTGGCTATTATGCCCTGGATCATGCCGGTCAGTGCATTGCAGACCTGATCGCCTCGGGCAAGGAATTTGATTCCATCTGTATCCCGGTATCCCCCATTCTTCTGGTACAGGAGGATTTCATTGATCAGGTAAGGCTGGTCATTGAAAAATATGATATCCCGGAACGCAAGCTGGCCCTTGAAATCGATGACAGCGCACTTTCAAGCGTATACCTGAACGTAAATATTACCATGCAGGAACTGTACGACATGGGAGTGGAATTGGTCATGAATAATTTTGGTTCCGGCTGTGCGCCTGTTACCAGCATCCTGGACCTGCCGGTCCACACCGTAAAGCTGGAGCGCATGTTCGTATGGCAGCTGGAGACCAATCCCAAGTCAGCCTCCATTGCAGGCGGCCTGATCCAGATCGCCAAGGAGCTTGGCATCCACATCATTGCCGAAGGCGTGGAAACAGAGAATCAGCTGAACGCCCTTAACAGTTACTCCTGCGAGTATCAGCAGGGATTCTACTACGCTCCTACCATGGAGCTGGATGTACTGAAAAAGGTACTGGGAACCACCCTGGAGGAATCCCGGGTAACGGTTGAGGAAGAAAAGCTGAAGATGAAGCGTTAAAGCTTGGCTTTAACATGATTCTTGTATAAAAGATCGAAACGGACATGGCACTGCGGCAGTATTACGCAGTGCCATGTTTTTGTATGGGTTTGTCCACAGTTCTCCCATTCATAGGTCCAGTTTATCTGTCCCTAATACATGGGAAAAGTCCTGAAGGATCTCATAGATCACCTGAATTTCGTAGGAATGGATCTCAACTTTGTATACATCCTGGATCTCCTGGAAACATTCTCTTATTTTCAGGCATATGGATTCCGATATTCCCAGTGTCTCATCAGGATAAGACGGCTTCAGGAAAAGTTCCCGTTCCACCAGGCAGCACAGATGCAGCGTCAATGTCACATATTGGGGTTTTGATAAGGTCAGGGAAAATTGCTGCTCCAATCCTCTGATCACATGTTCCACATAACCGGACAGCATCTCACTGTTCAGGTATCGGACAAAGTTATGGATAATAGTTCCTGAAATTCGTTCCGGCTGTCTGCCTGTCTCATAAATTCCATATAGTTCCAAAAGGTCGGTAAGTCTGTCCATCCCATTTCCAAATATAATCTCCTCCAGAGATACAAAGGGGACTTCCATTGAAAATGGGCTGTGTGTTCCGACCACACATATGATGTCGTCCTTAAACGCCTCCTCATCCATTCTTATGCTCAACTCATCAAGTGTATCCAAATCCAGAGAAACGATCTTGATATGATTATGAAAGGTAAAACGCCTGGTAATCATATTTGTTATCTTTTCCGAAGAGCCATACCCTGTCAGACACACGGTAAACAGTATCTTCTTGTCTGTCTCCTGCTGATCCTGATCCACTTTCCCCGGCCGGCGGGAGAATGTACTCACTGACCGGTTCAGACGGTAGTAAAGACTGTCCAGGGTCATATCGGATGTACTGACCAGCTTAACCGCCTCAACCACTAACGGCATAGTAATGGCATGAATGAACCGGATCGGCAGTTGTCTGATATGACGTTTGATCTCCTCACTCATAATCTCCCACTGCACCGTATCACACAGGACCAGGATTCCCTTGCAGCTGGCAATATGCCTGATAAGCTTTACCACCGCATCCAGATTTTCTCCGGAACTGCACTCATCTTCATATTCATACCACTGTACCAGGGATGTACCGAATATATGGTTCACTTCGTCTGCAATGGATTTTGCCCGGTTCCTGCCCTTTGCCAAAATAAGGATTGCAATACCTGACTGATTTTTATTCTGGTTTCGCATTAATATTTTATAGATCTTCCCTATGGCCTGATAGCCCAAGATCTGGTATCCGAATGCTTCCCGAAAACATCCTCCAATCTGCTCTGCAGCCTCCCAGATTTCATGGTCCAAAGCCCCTGTCCTGTCTCCGATCAGATCCTCTGGACTCTCAGGAAACCGGTTCTCGATCAGTTCAATAAGCAGGACCGACAATTCTGACGAAAGCTGGCCCGTGATATTGATCGCAGTGCTGTCCCTGATAATATTAAACGCTTCGATCATTACATTGATCAACTGACTTGGAGTAACCTCTTTGCCGGCTTTGCTGCCATCGCCTGCCTCTGTCCCCTCCGGCATCCCAAGGTGGCATTTGATCATCCCTGACAATATCTTTTGTATTTCCTCAGGTGCGGTTTCCTTTAATGTCTGGACATTGTATTCCTCATCCATCATCTGGTACAGACTTGTTTTAATGGATTCCCGATCCGTTCCCGGATAGGCGCCTACCTTTATATAATCATCCGGCTGGTTGATCCTGTATCCTTTCTTATAGATGGATAAAAGTTCTCTGCGCATGTCCTCCGATACATCATCCACATCAATGCATACATCCCGCTCACCATTAATAACATGCCTCATATAGGCCCTTGCGGAAATAATTTTGATATCATTCTTTAACTGTCCGATATTTCCCCTGCAGGGATATTTTAAAAGTATCTGTATCACACTGTTGTGAATGTAAATGGGGCAATTTAAGATAGCAGCCTCCTCACTCATAACCCGGTCGATCATATTAAGGCGCTGCAGCAGTGTAAAATCCTTAAAGGAGGGCATCTGGATCACAACCGGGATCCTCCTTAAAAACGTCTTAAGGAATGTATCTTCCGGACTTTCTGTTGTGGCAAAAATCAGCCTGACATCTGACACGCAGCTGTTTCCCGACTCCCCCAGACGTCTGTACGTGCCGGAATCAATGATGCCAAAAAGCATTTCCTGAACCTCACTTGGAAGGCGGTGCGCTTCATCTAAAAATAGGAAACCATGCTCCGCCTCGGCCACCAGCCCTCCCTGTTCAGATACAGCACCTGTGTAAGCCCCTTTTTTATGTCCGAACAGGACGGAGGAGACAAGCTGAGGATTATTGGAATAATCCGCGCAGTTAAAGGATACAAATGGGCAGCCTGACTTCACCACGCCTGCCGCTACTGCGTATTGATAGGTCAGCCTGGCAAAAAAGGTCTTTCCCACTCCGGTTTCCCCGCTTATGAGCATGGGAAGTCCATGATCTGGATAATGGACCGATGCCATGGCTAACTCAATGGGTTTTGCATAGATGGAGTCCCTTCCATATGTTGCATAAAAAATATTGCTGCTCTCCTGTCCATCCTCTGAGGGCAGATGATAAAGGACCGGTTTGCCCAAAGTCTTGGACAGCTTCTCCATGCGGTATAATTCATTCAAATAACTGCTGGCACTGGAGCGTGAAATATGAAATGTATCTGCAATCTGGGATGCGCTAAAACAATCCCGGCCGCTTTTTGCAATATGATCATAAATATCATAAACTATTTTTATAGCCAATGTCCCCCGCTCCTTTTCTCAGTAATAATAGTGCGAAAATTTATTAAATTTTCTATATATACCCCATACTTTTCCAATATTATACCATTATTTTCTGTTTACTGTCAAATTTACATGACGGAAAGAGAGCCATACTATAATTCATAGGCTCCCTGTCCGTTTACATATCAAAATGCTCTTTCATAAATTGCTGTGATCATCTCCCTGTCCGCTTTCACCGGTGTTGTCTGGTAACACCCGTCAATCAATGCCTTTTGGGCCATATTGGAAAACTCCTTTTGGGCCACGCCCAATTCTCTCAGCTTCCTGGCTGTCCCAATGCGTTCTGACATCCCTCTGATATGGGAGATCATCTTATCTGAGGCCATACCCTCACTGCAATTTTCAGGTGCTTTTTCCGACACCCGGTGCCAAAGGTTGTCGTAAAGCCCAGGGCAGATATTCCTGTTAAATTCCATGACATAGGGAAGCAGTATTGCGTTACATAACCCATGAGCCAGTCCGTATGTGGCACTCAGCTGGTGGGACATGGCATGTACCAGGCCAAGTCCGGAATTACAAAAGGAAATTCCAGCCAAAAATTCAGCATATATGAGATTGTCCCGATGTTCATAGGAATCCGGACTACTGCATGCCTTTTCCAGATGCTCCAATATCAGACGCACTGCCTCCAGGGCAGAGGCACGTGTAACCGGATATGCCTCCGTGGATGTATAGCTTTCCACAGCATGAGTCAGCGCATCCATACCAGTGGACGCTGTCAGTCCTGGTGGAAGTGAAACCATCAGTTCACTGTCATTGACGGCCAGCAGAGGAATAGCATGCTTATCCTTGATTGCAATCTTTCGTCCCTGGGATTCATCAATGATCAGGCATGCCCTGGATATTTCGCTGGCCGTTCCTGCTGTTGTGTTGACTGCGATCAGAGGTACGGAATCCTTGGCGCATCGTTCCAGGCCAATGTAATCCCTTAACTCGCCCTTTCCTCCCAGCCATACCCCCATGGCTTTCCCACAGTCAATAGGAGATCCCCCTCCTACTGCTATGATACAGTCACAGCCTTTTTTTTGATAGTACTCCGCGCCCTCTCTCACATTGGTAAGAGTTGGGTTAGGTGACACCTGGTCAAATAGTTCAAAGGAAATTCCATATTCTTCCAAAGGAACCGTCACCCGGTTCACCACCCCGCACTCCACCAGATGGGTGTCTGTAACCACAAGCGCACTGCATAGATTTCTTTGGGAAAGGTATTGCCCGATCTTCCGGGAGCATCCCCTTCCAAACAGACTCTCTCTGGGCATAAAAAACTGCTTTACATGTTCTTCCATTGCACCCTCCTACTACAGTTTCAGCATCACCCTGTACTGATCCGGCCTGCTGGCTGCCTCAAACGCTTCCTGTACCTGCTCCATGGAATACTCCTCCTCAATGAGCAATTCCAGCTGAAGTTCCTTCTTATTGATAAAATCCATTGCCTTTTGGAAGGCGGGCAGAGATGCTGTGTATGTACCGATGAGCTCCCACAGATTATAATGAACCATATTAGGGGTAATGGAAATTCCCCAGTCAGGCTCCGGGTAATTAGCTGCAAAAAGAAGGATACGGCAGCATTTGGGGGCTATCTCAAATACCTGTTTATAGACATTGGTAGCACCCACGCTTACGATAATGGCATCCAGTGCATCACCCTTTAAGATTTCTTCCAAACGTTCCTTCATATTTTCCCTGGAAGGATTGATCAGACTGCGAAATCCCATTTGTTTCAGTGTCTCAAGTTTTTTATCGCTTACTTCGCTGATGATCACGGACGCGCCGTAACGCGCCGCAACCTGGGCATTGAGATTCCCCATAGTACCTGCACCGATTACCAGCACATTCTCTCCCGGACTGAGACGCAGGCGCTCAATCCCCTCCACAACCGTAGCCACAGGTTCCAGAAAAGCCGCATGGCAAAGGGGAACGTCATCCCTCACTTTAAACAGTTTTCTCTCTTCTACCGCCTTATACAGAGACGCGCCATGAGGACCATGGTATCCGTCTGCATTGCCTGCAATGTGGGATGATACCACATGGGTACACCGTTTCAGGTTCAGCCCCTTTTTACAGTCCTCACACACGCCGCATCCCAGTACCCCCACCGCCACACGGTCCCCTTCTTTTATATGTTTTACTTCAGACCCAACCTTGGCCACAATACCGGCATTTTCATGTCCGAATGCCACATGATAGGGTACATTATCTCTTTTCCCCATCCACAGCTGGTAATCCGAGGTACAGAGGGCGCATACCTTATTCTGCAGTAAAACTTCTGACGGCCTTATTTCAGGCATAGGCGCATCCTCCACACATGCCTTTCCAGGTCCCTCAATTACACTTACACGGTTTTTTTCCATTTTCTTCACTCCTTTTCCCATCAGATAACGCCAAGCAGTCCCATCAGAAATGCGATTATAATAATATAAAGCAGTACACGCTGTACCCGCAGACCTTTTCTGTCAAAATACAGGTAGATCAGGCCTATCACCGTAAAAGGAAGGATGCCCGGAAGGATCTGATCCAGTATGCCGGCCAACTCCCACTCTTTTCCGTTAATGGACCATTTGAGCGCGGGTACGATCTTTACATAATTTGCAGCTAAAACTCCCATCATCAGCATTCCAAGGACAGAGGCGCCTTCAATCAGGTTAGCGGTTGAAGAGCTCTGAAGAAACTTTGCAGCTGCCCCCCGACCCAGGTTGTATGACTTGTGCATGAAATATTGCCCATAGATCACAGAAATAACAATAAATACAGTGATGGGCATAAATCCGCCGATCCATGATCCCTGTCCTGCCCAGGGTATGGCTAGTGCAAGAAGCATTGCCCGGATCGTTCCCCAGTCAATGGAATCCCCGATTCCGGCCAGAGGCCCCATCAGTCCAATTTTTGTGGTGGTAATGATCTCCGGATTGCGCTCTTCCGCCGGCAGAGATGCATTTTCCTCCTCCAAGGCAATGGTGGCGCCCAATATAAAGCCGCCGCCCCAGATCGCCTGTGTATTAAAAAACTGTAAATGACGTCTCAAAGCATCCTGAAGTTCCTGCTTTTCAGTGTAAAGTTTTTGCAGAACAGGTATCATGGCGTAACAGAATGCAAGCCCCATTAACCGCTCAAATGAATGGGATGCCTCTGCAAAAACCCACCATCTCCACCATGCATGTTTTAGATCTTTGTTCGTAATATGTTTTTCCACACATGCGGTTGTCTTGGTCATTGTCTATTCCCCCTCTCCGGTCATTGCATTATTTTTAAGAAGAACGTACACATAGCATATCACTGCCCCGATGATCGCATATAATGCAATATTAATACCGCCAAGCTTACTCATGGCTACGGCGAAAAAATAGGCTCCCACAAAAAACGGAAGAAGTTTCTTATTTCCAATCGTCTTGACGATCAGGGCAAACCCAAGTGCCGGAAGTACCATTCCCACTGCGGCAAGTCCATTGATGACAGCCTGGGGGATGATCTCCAGGATCCGGTTGGCCATATCCGGTCCCACAAAGAAAACAAATGTTAAAACAGGTACGTATATAGTAAAGGCGGTGAGCATGGGATATATGGTGGCGCATCGTTTTACTTCACCGATGTTCATATGCTCCACGGCATTCTCAGCCCGATGGATCCATGTTCCATTTGCAATATACAGAAGATTCATCAGCTGATTTCCCACAATCCCCACCGGAACAGCGATGGAAACAGCTGCTTCCGGCGTTGTATCAGTTAAAAGAGCAATGCTGATCCCAATAATACTGCCAATACAGGTATCCGTAGGAATTGCGCCTCCTGTATTCTGCATTCCCATATAGATAAGCTGAAGCGGGACAGCCGCTATCATGGCCGCCGGCACATCTCCCAGCACAATGCCAACCACCAGTCCTACCACTAAGGGTTGGCGGTCCAGGCCAAATGCAGAGTAAAACAGCCCGGATCGGTACAGCCAAACCCACATTGCCAGTATGAAAGCTGCAAATAATGTCATATGTATTTCCCCCTTTATTTAAAATATTTACGAATGATCCAATCCAATTCCCATCCATTCTCCTCCGGAATCAATTGAAAGTATACTCTCACCCCTTTCTCTGCGATTTCCTTCAGGTGATCCGCATCCTCTTTTGTGATGCTGATGGAACCTGCCACCACCACACTGGCGGCCTTTGCCGCAATACCGCCCACATTAACTTCTCCAACAGGCATCCCATGCTCGATCAGATATTTCATTGTATTAACTGTTCTTGTAAGCATCAGGATATCCTCTTCCTTAAAAAATCCTTCCTCCCACTTTTTCACTGCATCCTCTTGGGATAACAGTGAAAATTTCAGGTTCCTGGGAACCGTAGATTTGTAGATCGCTATCATAAACGGATCCTCTGCAAATTGGTCATCTACGATCAGGATCCGGTCCACAGGTACGGACTTTGACCACTTTACAATAATCTGCCCATGAATCAACCGGTCATCGATCCTGGATAATGTTAGTTTTGCCACAATATCACCCTCTCCTTTATTCTGCCGCCAGCAGGGCCCGGTCCATTCTCGTAACCCCGGTCTTCCCAACTTCACAGGCCAGATCACTTAACTCACTGTATGATAGTTCTCCCCTCATCATCAAAACCTCGATCAACATAGGCAGATTTAACCCTGTAATAACTGAGATATCATAATCCTTCAGCATCCGTACCGCCTGTCCATACGCGCTTCCGCCCAGGATGTCCACTAGTACCAGGGGTAGGGCATTGCTTTTTTCCATGGCTTCCCGTATTTTGTCGCAAAAGAAATGGTAAATATCATCTGCTCCGACACCTGCCACAATTGACATGACATCCACATCCTCCTGCTTTCCCATCACCAGCTCACAGGCCTCCCTTACAGCCTCGCCCAGATGTCCATGTGTTGCCAATATAATCGTTCTGGCCATACGCCACCTCCCTCTATATCGTATAGCTTTGATCCGTAACCGCGCTGCCGCTCAGTTGATAATGCGCGGTTGCCTGGTCCACTTCCCACCCTTGATGAACAATGGATCTCAATGCCGATACAACCTTTTCCATATCTGGATGTCCCCATACATTCCGTCCAAATACCACTGCCTTTGCCCCGCAATCCATGATCTCCTTTGTGACGGACAGAACTGTCCTTATATCCTTTGGACTTCCACCCAGCACAGTGACCGGGATTCTGGAAACGCGGACCAATTCGGCAAACCTTTCCTTGTCATCCGTATAAGGGATTTTCAGCACATCCGCTCCCAGTTCAATGGCGATCCTGCAGGCGTTTGCCACAACATCATGGCTTTTTGCATATTCTTCCGGGCATTTTCCCGAGGGAAAGGGTTCCACCATTACCGGTATATGAAAATGATCCGCCTCCCTTACCACCTGGGTCAGAATCTTCACATGGCTTATGGTCACCTTCTCATCATCCCCATAGGGAATCATGACCTTGACCGCGGTACAGCCCACATCCATGGCCTGTTCCACACTCACGCTCTGAAAGCTGTCCAGAACGCCTTCATTGTAACCCGGTATCTTCCAATAATGCCGGTAGTCCATTGCTATAATCATGGCCGGCGGGTTTGCAAGAGCGTCAAACAATTTCTTGGTCTGCTTCGCCATTCCAAGCTGCATCAGGGTGCCATCGATTCCGGCTTTTAAAAGCAGTGAAATAACCTGCACAGGATCCTCAAGGCCCTTTTTGATCCCTCCGATTCCATGGTCAACAGGTACATATACCGCCTTCCCATCCGCTGCAAACATGGAGTTAATAAGCTGCTCTTTTAATTGCATGTTAATGCCTCCTTTACACTTTATTCTGTCAATATTAATAAGCAATCTTTGTGCCAATTTTTAATTTCTCCATGCAGGACCGGATCCCCTCTTTTTCCGTATAATTTCCGCCTGATCCGGACTTTTTCCAACAAAAAAAGTGTTGGCTTCTTGTCCAACACTTCTTTCTGACATCCAACACTTCTTTTCTTAACAAGGTCACCCCTTGTCACCAAAGGCTCTCCGGCAGATCGGAAGTCCCCTGTCCGTAATACCGGAATATCTCTACTGCCCTGTCCACCTGCTCTTTAGTGAGCAGGGGAACATGGTGGTTCATTCCGTACGCAATACTGTAGGTCTTTGCTGCCTCCTCCAGGTAAACACAGGCATACAGGGCCTGCTTCAGACTGTCGCCCACGCTGATCACCCCATGGTGTTTCAGAATGACAGCCAGCCTGTCGCCGATATTTTCCACAACTTCAATCCCCATCTGCATGCTTGCAGCAGAGGAATAAGGGCATACCTTCACAGCGCCCCGGGTAGCGTTTGCCAGGGTCGTGAGATTACAGGGAAGTTCGTCTGTCACCAGCCCCACGGCCGTGGCATAGGGCTGATGGGTGTGGATGACGGCGTTCACCTCAGGCTTATGGGTTAATATGTAAAGCAGGGCTCTCACATCCACTGATGGTTTCCGTTCCCCCTCAAGCACATTTCCCTCCAGATCCATGACCAGGATATCCCCGGGAACCATGTCCTCATACACCATGCCGGATGGGGTGACCAGAACGGTCCCGTCAGTCATGCGCAGGGTCACGTTTCCCCCGGACAGGGCAACCAGCCCATAGCGGTCCAGTTTGATCCCTGCATTAATCAGTTTCTTTTTTTCTTCTTCAAACATATCCAGCTCTCTTTTCCTTTTTTTCCGTTGTCAGGAGACGGGTTTGCTTTTGCCTCTGGCCCAGGCCTTTATGGAATCCGGATGGATCAGGCACTCCCTGTCCACAATGGCGTTGTACAGTTCGTCCGTGTCATTGAAGTAATAACAGTGCAGCCAGTACCTTCCTCGAAAGAATCCTGCCTGGTTTATGCGGATGAACAGTTTCCTGGCGCCCGTCAATTCCTTGACCCGGAATTGACTGATCTCATTCCAGCCGTACCTGTGTTCCCTTCCATAAGCACTGAATATAATTTCATGTTCATCCATTCTCACCTGCCTGGGGTTGCTCAGGGATATGAATGTCTCCCATACTGTATAGGCGGCCACAACCCCCACACCTGTCCACACAGGCAGGCTGCCTCCTGCCAGGATCCGGACTCCTGCATAAATAAGCACCGCTGTGCAGAATATCCCGATCAACGTAATCTTTCTGGCGTAAATTGCCGAATCATATGTATACGTACGCAAACCTGAGTCATCTCCCTTTATATTGTACATTTATTCTGCCGAACGCAGGGTAGCTGCTTCTTTCTTGATCTTTTTCCTGTTGACCAAAGCCATGGCCAGCGCCACCGCGCCCACAGATGCAATGCCCACAATGGGTGAAACCCCATGAAGGCGGACAATCAGCCATGTCAGCGGATTGGCTCCATCACAGATACTGGAAATTGCAGTGGCAGTACCCATATCGTAGTTTGCCAGCACGGCTGCCTGTGTGATAAGGGGGGCCAGGTTGGTTGCAATATACAGTCCGGATGTAACAGTTGCAAAGCCAATGACCAGGGCGCGGAATCCATTTCCCTTAACAACGGGTGTGATCAGCACAAACATCCATGGGAACACTGCCAGGTCCGCAAAGGGCATTACCTTGTTTCCGGGAAGCACCACTGCCAAAAATACTGCCAGGGGAACCAGGATCAGGGCCACTGACAGGGTCAGGGGATGGCCTACACCAACGGCGGAGTCAAGACCAATATAGATTTTGCCGCGGTTGGAAAACTTCTTCTCAATAAATTCCGATGCAGCGTCTGAGATGGGAAGAAGTCCCTCCATGAGAAGGGCTGCCATCTTAGGGATCAGCACCAGAACAGCGCCCAGGTTCACGCCCAGCCCCAGAATACCCATATCACCCGCATAGACTTCGCTGGCTGCCGTGGGAGCGATCCCGTATCCTGCCAGAACACCGATCACAAGACCCAGCACCGTACCTACCAGGATGGGTTCGCCGAACACGCCAAACTTTTTCTGCATTTTTTCCAGGTCAAAATTAATCTTATTAATCCCCGGAATCATGTCAATGATCTTGTTCAGTGCCATGGCAATAGGGGCATAGGCTGCAGTAAAGCCGTGGGGAAGAGATACGCCCGGAAGTCCCAGAGTCTCCTCCACACCCTTGGCAGTCCAGTCACCCAGCACCATAACGATCACCATGTTGAGGATCGCAGCGATCACTCCGTAAATCTGATTGCCTGTCAGCACTGCCACAAGCGCCCCTGTAAAAGCAAAATGCCAGTAATCCCAGATGTCCACATCCACGGTCTGCGTTGTATTGGTGAGCAGCATCACTATGTTCACCACCAGGCACACAGGAATGATCACCATTCCCACAGTGGATGCAAATGCAATGGCGGCCGCGGACGGCCAGCCCACATCGATCACGGAAAGTTCCAGACCGAACCTGCTGACCATCTCCTGCACCGCTGCTCCCAGGCTGCTTCCCATCAATCCGGTGACCAGATTCAGACCAATGAAACCAATCCCCACCGTAAGCCCTGCCCGGATGGATTTGCCGAATCCTGCCCCCAGTGCAAGACCCATAATACAGATGATGATCGGCATCATGGTGGTTGCGCCTAAATCCTTAATATAATTAAAGATACCCAATATAAAATCCATACTTCTCCCTCCTCGTTGTAAGCCAGTATTTATTGTGACAGTATTTATCGTGACAGTATTTCTACGATTTCATCCACCAGTTTTTCCGTATTCCGCCCCAAAAGGAACTGGGTTCCGATGATCAGCGGGCAGTGGCATTCCCCGCCCAGGACCGTGGTGGATATGCACAGGTCATAATTGGATGACTGGCCCGCCACCTCCGATGCCTTTCCCTGGGTGATCTTGTACTGCCCTTTTAATCCCCTTTCATCCAATGCCTTGCTTACCTTCTGATTCACTGCCGTGGATGTACAGATCCCGGAACCGCATACCAGTAATATTCTCTTCATTTCACCTATCTCCTTTTTATTGATTGTTGTCAAAAAAATTTCTTAAACCGTTCGGCCGCCTCTGTAGGGTCAGCCGCATGATAAATGCCGGAAAGATTTCCCTCCTTTTGGCAGGAGTCGATCATATGGCTCAGGAAGTCAAGCTGTTTATCCGGTTTGTTGATGGCCAGCATGAACATAAGCTGCACATCCAAAGCTCCATCCAGTTCGCCCATGGTGCGGAACCTCACGGGCTTTTTCAGGATTCCGATCCCTATGGCCTGACGGTTCACATGGACCGCATCCGTATGGGGCATGGCTACCCCCATTTCCTCAAATCCAAGACCGGTAAAAAATTCCTTTTCACGTTCCTTTACCGCCTGTATATAGCTTTCTTTCACATATCCCTGATCATAGAGCATCCTGGCCATGATACCGATCGCCTCCTGGTCCGTCTCCGCTTCCAGCCCCATAATCACCAATTCAGGGGAAACCACTATATCATCTAAAACATTTACCGCAATGTCAGCCATACCACCTATTCCTTCCCATATCCTATATTTTTATAACGCATACTCAAATTCTCCAATGATCCTGGCAGCCTGCGCAGCTGTTGACGCACGTGTCAGCGTTTTCTTAAACTCATCATTTTCCAACAGATTTACCAGATTGATAAATGCCTGGAGATGTGTCTCATTGTCCACTGCGCTGAGACAGCAGAAAAACCTTACCGGCTGCACGGAACCGAACTCCACAGGCTCCTTTAGGCGGATCAGGCTCATCCCCGCCTTTTTAGTCCCTTCATCCAGCCCGGCATGGGGCATGGCAAATCCCGGGCTTATAACAATGTACGCGCCATGCAGTTCAATATTATGGATCATCGCGTCCACATAACGCTCCTCGATGTATCCAAGCTCCAGCAGCTTTCCGGCTGACTTAACAACTGCTTCCCTCCAGTTCCTGCACTCCACATCCAGCTCGATGAACTCAGCTGTCAGCAGGTCTCTGAGTTTTAAGGCAGTCTTCTGTTCCCTGATCCCATCTTCTTTGTCCAGAAAGGATATGACCTCATTGCAGATTGCCTCCTGCAAATCCCCGGACTGGCGGACCCCATACCGCTCCAGCACATGTTCCACACACTCTGCCAGAGCTTCTTTGGGAAAGGCAGGTGACTTTTTGAATTCAACCGTAAAATTCCCCTGGGCCCGAAGCTTATCCTCTGCCTGTTTTATGATCTCACAATCTTCCGCTCCCAGCATGGCTGAGACCTCCACCACCGGCACAGGCAGATCCTCCAGGGGCACCGTGGATACGACCATGTCTGCCTCAGACTGCCTCAGATACCTGGCTTCATGTGATGATATGACCTTGACGATCTGAAAATGAAACAGATTCTCCAGCTTCGCGGCCAGGAGCTGGGATGTTCCCACGCCCCCATTGCATGCCAGCACGACCCGGATGGGCCTGACGTGATTCTGTTTTCTCTCCAGCGCAGCGCAGATGTGGATGGTAATATAGACGCTCTCGATGTCGGTCAGCTTTCTGCCGATATATTCCTCCAGTATATTCTGGTTGTTGCACACAGTCTGGTACACATCCGGGTTCTTCCTGGTGATCTCAAAAAACATGGAATTGGTGGAGAACATATTGGAATCCGCATCCAGGCTTGTGGCCAGATGGCTGGACAGGTTTTCAAACAGATAATAATCCTTATTCAGATTGCTGTTCAGTTCCCTGGATACGGCCTCTATAAACTGCCTTGTAACGATCTGGATGCTCAGGATCTTTTTATCCATTTTCCTCCGCTTCATGTAGCGCAGGCTCTTTAACACCGTTCCCAGATAAAGCTTTTCATGATCCGTAAAGACGAGCCGGCAATACTGGGAAATATATTTTAGGATATCCCTGGCCATGCTGTCATACACCGTGCCTGAGTCCGCGCATTCTTCAATAAAATTGCCGTCATGCACCCGTTTCATCATGATCCACAGGTAACTCAGAAGGGACTCATAGGAATCATCCGTCAGGTACAAATCATGGGAATGTTCCTGTTCCTGTATGATCTTGCGGATCACATTGGTCTCCTGCTCCGGGTTTGTATAGGCGGCACTGACCACAATCTCCTCGTGCATAAACTCCTGGTTCTGGTTATACTCCTGCCACAGCAGCAGCCGTTTTGCGCTTTCAGGGCCTTTTACCTGGAATCCTTTGTTGGGGTGGGAAATAACGGTTATTTTATATTTCTCCAGATGGCGTTTTACGTCCTCCATATCATTTACAACCGTAGCCCTGCTGACGCATAATTTGTCCGCAACAGCCCCCAGAGTCACAAAGCTGGGTGCAAGCACCAGGATCATGGAGATCATGGACCTGCGCTCTTCCTTAGACAGTTTGTAATTATAAAAGTCGTTCTGCTTTAACAGATCCTTCATTTTGGAAAGCTCCACGCTGCAGCTGCAGAATCCATAACGGTCCATATCAATGATGGCAAAGCTGTTCTTTTCCAAAAACAGATTGATGGTATTGATATCGTTTCGTATGGTCCTCACAGAAACCCCATACTTTTCAGCCAGCTCATTGATAAGAATCCGATTGCCCATCAGGCTCTGTAAAATGTCAACACTTCTCCTGTTCACTTTATCTTCTCTCTATCTGTATCATGGGTTATTCACCCATCACAACAATCTTGCACTTCCTGGACCTGGCCCTCATTCTGTCAAAATCCACAAAGTATATGTAACCTGTAACCCCTACTCCCAGCTTACCTTCCTCCACCGGGAATACCTGGCTGGATCCCAATATGGTGGCCTTCAGATGGGCGTCCCCGTTTAAAAGCTGTGTCTTGTCCCCTCCCGGAAGATAGAATTCCACATCCGGCCACTGGGCCACTGCGTCAAAATGTGCCTGGCCCGGATACATGTATTCCCCTTCAGGCGGAAGCTTGGTCTGGTTTGGAATGATCTTCTGGAGGACATGGTCCAGGTCTGCCTGGAGATATTCTGTTCCATCCTCCGTCACATCATGGACAAATTCCTCAAAGAAAACCGAGCAGGTGGTATGGGGTGATATAACGGTTACGATCCCTTCCTTGATCCCGCTTTTGGCAACAGCTTCCTTGACCTGAGGTGTTATATTGATATAAGAGGGGGTACGGCCGTGTGACATCAGCCCGATCGTTTCCCTGTATACTGCCATTTTCTTCCTCCTTTTACTGTTCCTTTTTTTCTTGCTGCGCTCTCACGATCGCCTCTGCCATCTCCCTGACCCGAAGCTCCGGTGAGGGCGCTTTCAGAATGCCGGAGGTGGCGCCGGTTCCATCCGCTCCCAGCCTGATGACATTATAGCAGTCATCCGCCGTGCTGATACCGGAACCGATCATCACCAGGACATGGGGATTCACTTCTTTGATGCCCTTTACGGTTTCCACCACATAGGAGTCATCAGCCGTGGTCCCTGTACCGATCAGGTCCGTGGGTTCCGCCAGAAGGATATCCGGATCCATACAGGCCAGTGCCTTTGCCTCTACCGTGGAATCCGCACACACAATGGTTGTCATCCCCAGCTCTTTGGCCCGTTTGATGGCAGCATATAGGCCGCTTACTGTTTTCGGATTTTCCGCATGATTCAGGAATACGGCCGAGGCCCCCGCTGCTCTCAATGCATCGGGCAGCACATGCCCCATCCCTCTTCCGGGATACAGGGAATCCATGGACTGTGCCGTGATGATCAGATTCCTTGTATGTTCCTTTAAAAGGCGGAGATCTGCGTATGAGCAGGTAAAGTAGATGGGAAGCCCCGTATCCTCTGCCACCTCATCGGCCGCCCTGGCCAATTTCAGCAGTTCCTCATCATACAGATATGATTTGACATTAACAATTAAAAATGGACTGTTCACCTGTGTCATCATGCTCTCCTTTTCTTTTCACTCCACTTTTCTTTTCATTTCAGTGCTTCCAGGTAACGCTCAGTGCCGAACACGTTGTAATAATGCTCCAGGCATTCCATCATTCCCTGGCGCTGTGCATCCCTGAGATCATAATATCCGTTTGCATGGCATTCTTTTGCACGGTTAAATGCGGCCACGATCAGATCCGTATAGATATTGATTTTGCTGATCCCGCCCTCTGCGCACCGCCTCAGGTTCTCATCGCCGGAGGAGGAACCGCCGTGAAGCACCAGGGGGGTGCGGACCGCGTTCCTGATCTCTGCCAGACGCTCAAAATCGATCACCGGCGTCCCCTTGTATGCCCCGTGGGCCGTTCCAATGGAGATTGCCAGGGAATCCACCTCTGTCAGGTCTGCAAATCGTTTTGCTTCCTCCACAGTGGTATAGATGTTGTCGCAGTTTGCGGCATCCTTGTACTCATCCCCTCCGCCCACATGGCCGATCTCCGCCTCCACCACCGCTCCCCTTAAATGGGCATAGGCAACAATCTCCCTGGTCTGTCTCACATTCTCCTCAAAAGGCTGTGAGGATGCATCGATCATAACGGAACGGAATCCCTGGTCAATGGCTCTAAAAATCGTCTCCTTTGTCTGTCCATGGTCCAGATGGAGGACCACCGGCACCTTGGCCTTTTCAGCATAAAACCTGCCAATGGCCGCAGCCTCGTCAAAAGGCAGATAGGTCTGATGCGCTTCCGCAAAAGCCAGTATCACCGGAAGCCCCAGCTTTTCCGCCGCCGCAATGTGTGCTGATGCGGAAATCTGATCCACATAGTTTGGGGCCGGGAATGCAAAGTTATGCTTTCTCGCAGCCTTGAATAATTCTTTTGAAGTAACGATCATATATTCAACTCCCCTTCTTATACTTTCGTTAACATATTTTCCAGGATCAGATCCGTGTTTGCTGCAGTCAACCACAGAATATATCTTTTATCGTGTTCTAATCCTTAATAAAATTCTACCATAAGTAAACTTTACAAAAAAGATGAATGTTTTTCCGCTATTTTGGTAAAGTTTTAATTTAATTTAATTCTTTTCCTGATGAAAGGTAAATAATTATACTTTTTGCCGTAAAATTCGGAAATCACTGAAAAATAGGGCAAAAAAAAGAGGAGCAGCACTAGCTCCCCACTCCTCTTTTTATAATTCACCACTGGTACTTGTTACAACATGTACATGCCTGTATGGGATTGAAATCCCTTCCGCGTCAAAATTCATTTTGATCAGCCTTCGTATTTCGCTGCACGCGGTAAAATTATCGTCAATATTCTCAGTCCACACCGTTGCCTTTAAAATGATCCCGTCCTGGGCAAGCTCCTTTACAGCCACATTCACCTTATTCCCCACGGTCCTATCCTCACGGATATCCACCACCAGAGGATGGGATGCAATGGTGTCCCGCATCACCTCAATGGCATGGTCCAGGTCGCTTTCATAGCTGACTGCTATCTCCATGTAATTGCCGATATAGTCATTGTTATAATTACTGTTTTCCACGATTGCCTTGTTGATCACACTGTTTGGAATAATCATACGGCTGTTGTGATAAGTACGGATCACCGTGTGCCGGACCGTCAGGTCCTCCACAATGCCTGATATCCCCAGGCTGCTGATATTAACCTTTTCCCCAAGGTTAAAGGGTCTGGACCAGCTGAGCATAACGCCGCTGATCACATCTGCCAATACCTGCTGGGCCGCAAAACCCACGATCGCCACCAACAGGGAGGAACTGGTGAGCAGGGTGGCGCTTAACGCCTTTGTGGTGGTAAAAAGGCCGCTGATGCAGATACATGCCATGATGGACAAGAGTACCTTTGATATACTGCGCAGGAATTTGATATGAATCTGTTCCTTACGCTTTAGGATCATACTGAATATTTTATTGAGGGCAAACATTCCTGCACTCCATAGAACAGCTATGACCGCTATTTTAATGAGCAATAGTTCCATTTCAACATCCTTTCTTTTATCATTGCCGCTCTATCAGTCTAACATAAAGACCGGTGATTGACAATCCCGGTCTTTTTTGCAATCCTTTTTGCCTGTTTGCAATTCTTTATGGCTGAGTCATCCATCCCTCATACACGCCTGTCTCTTCTGCTGCTTCCAGCCACTCCATACACGATCCATGCCACCTTTCCCAACTCTCTTTATACCGGCGGCACAGGTTTTCATACTCCCCTTTCTCCTGCCATTCCCCGCCGTCCCAGAATGCTTTGGAATCTGTCCATGCATCATGCATTCCTTCCATGGAAGCGGCTATGGCTGCCATCTCTTCCCCTGCCGCATAGAGACGGTCCAGGACCGGTCCCATTTTCCAGTCTCTGTACGCCGCATCTGTGGAAAATTCTTTCAGCTGATGGCGCTCCGCCTTTGGGACTGCCCGCATCCCCGCGATCAGAGCCTGCTCCTCCGCTTTGATCTGGGCCGCTATGGGCGCGCCATCCCGCATCCTGTTCTTGCGCTCCAGGTAATGTTCATAGCCAAATGGGTAGTACATCACGGACTGGTTTTCAAATATCAGCACCGCGTCAGCCACCTGGCGGATAAAATACCGGTCATGGGACACAAACAGAATGGTCCCTGTGTATGCCCGGAAGGCTGATTCCAGGTTTTCTTTTGCCTGTATATCCATATGGTTGGTAGGTTCGTCCAGGATCAGGAAATTGGGACGGCTCTGAAGCAGTTCGGCCAAAACAAGACGTGACTTCTCACCTCCTGAAAGGGAGGCGACCCGCTTCTCGGCCTCCCGCCCGCCAAAGAGATATGAGCCCAGAATACTTCTGGCCTCTTTCTGGGTAAGGGAGGGAAATATCCCTGTAAAATGTTCAAATACAGAGCAGTCTGCCTGTATTGCTCCTGCCTGCTGGTCGAAATACCCAATAGTAGTATTATTTCCCAGTGAAAACTCTCCCTCCACAGGAGGAATAAAACCTGCAATGGTTTTTAAAAATGTAGTCTTACCCAAGCCATTTGAGCCAAGTATGGCAATCTTTTGTCCCCGCCGGATCCGCATAGTGACCTCCAGCAAAGCTTTCCCGTAGCCGATCTTTAAATGTTCCGAAGTAAATATCCATTTGCTGCCGGGAATCTCCGGTGTGATCTCACCGGTAAATATATGGGTATCCTCCTCCAAGGGCTGTTCTACCCGCTCCATCCGGTCCATGGCTTTGCGTTTTGCCCTTGCAAACGCCGCTTTATTGGGTTTATGCTTAAAGCGCTCTACCAGGCCGCCCAGACGCTCCAGTTCCTCCTGCTGTTTCTCGTATGCCTTTTTCTGAAGACGGATCCGCTTTCCCTTTTCCTCTTTGTAGTGGGTGTAATTGCCCGGGTATCTGGTCAGACTGCCGTGAGACAGCTCGTAGACCACCTCTGCCGTGCGGTCCAGAAAAAAGCGGTCATGGGATACCATCACCACTGCCTTCTCATATCGCTCCATATACCGTTCCAGCCATTCACATGTCTCCATGTCCAAATGGTTGGTGGGCTCATCTAACAGCAGGATATCCGGCCTTCCAAGAAGAAGCCGGATCAGTGCGATCTTTGTCTGTTCTCCGCCGGAAAAATGGGAAATAGGCTTTTTCTTGTCCTCCTTTGAGAATCCCAGACCGGTGAACAGGATATCATATTCCCGCTCGTATTCAAACCGTTCCCTGTCAAAGCTGTCCTTGCAGGGGCAGGAGCTGAGAAGCTCCTCCTGCACGGTCCTGTCCATGTCTGAAAAGACCTGCTGAGACAGCATGCCTATCGTCACCTGCCTGGAACAGGTGATCCCGGGCCCCTGGCGCCGGTCATCCCGGTCCAGGGAAAGCTCGCCTGCGATCAGCTTCAAAAGGGTGGTCTTACCCGCGCCGTTCATGCCAACCACCGCGATCTTCTCAGTTCCGTGTATCTGAAAATTTATATGGGACAGGATCACCTTCCCTCCCGCTGAAACAGTTCCATCCGTAATCTGATATAACATATTTGTATACTGGTACAGCTTGTGTACTAGTTCCTTCCTCCCTGTATACTGTCAATAAAACGTTCTGTCATTTCCTCACATTCAGGGTTGTCCGGATAAGAAAATGCCATTTCCATCACCATATCATCGATCTTTCGTGTGAAGTTCTGGTGCCCGTACCCCCATGCCTTATATTTGAAACCGCTGAATCCATGCCCGCCGATCACGCGCTCAGTCTCCACAAACGGTCCCGGATAGCGGTATTCATGGATCAGGTCATAATTATGCTTTCTCATCTGGTCCCCTGCTGGGATCTGAGGGTCATTGTCCTTATGATACCAGATAAACAGGGAATATCCGCCGTATTCTGCGGTGGCCGCTGTTCCAATGTCATAATAATTCTGCCCCCTGGCTTCCTCATCCCTGTACTCACTTACAATGCTGATATCACTGTCCGGTGGGATCAGAAGTCGGTAATCGGACCATTTATTCACCAATGTGCTGTCGCTGAGCAGAGCCGTCCCAAAAGGGATTCCGGTCAGTTCCCGGTCCATGGTTTTTGTCTGTGTCCCCTCTTCTGTCATCCACGCTCCCCATGGATCCACCTGGTACCCATCTGGAGTTGTGGTATTCTGGTACATATTCCCCTGGGAATCAAAACAATAGCACTCCGCCGTCCCGTCCATATCCCCATCGATCCAATACCAGCCGTCTTTCAGCAGATCTCCGTCCGAGTACCTGTAGCTCCAGATCCCCAGGTGATCCTGCTCCCACTGCCCTGCCTGGGATACAATTCCGGATACCAGCCCGGTCAGCACCAGTACATTGCCCGCTGCAAAGGCCATGGCAGCTTTTTTTACAAGTTTTATCATTCCTTTTATCTTTCTGTGATTTATAATAGGATCCATTTTTCACACCTCCCCACTGGAAATTATACCACATTTTCCCTTCCTGCAATAACATATTTCATTTACAAACTTCTTACAATCTGTTCATATTTCATCTATATTCTGCTCACATTTTATGGATATACTATATTTTGTAAAGAACATTGCTTATAAGACTTTTTTTCATAATACAGCCGGAGGGAGAAATCCCTGCCGGCTCCTCCCTATTTATAGGGGTATTTTATCCAATATTGCGTTTTACCGTTTATGGTGGTACAATAAAAAAATCACACCAGTTCCGGGAGGAGTGCGGTTTTTCCCGTATCGCAGGTGTCCGGTCTCACATTGATCATCCCGGGAACACGCTGCGGCTGGTGTGATTTTGATGTTTATTTTGATGTTTTTATTCATATGACACAGAAGGATATATGATGATACAATAGGTTCAGAGAAGCTATGGAATCTATAAAAATTCAATTTGCACAGAAATACAAGGGGAATCTAATATGAGAAGTAAATGTTTGACTGCTATAATAAGTCTCATAATAATGGTAAGTTTTTCAGCCGTGGTTTTTGCGCAACCAGTTGATACTCTTAGAGTATCCGAGGACCAAGCGGAAATCCTTGCGCTGGAAGATAAATTGCTGGAAACAGTAAATCATGGTGCTGCCAGGAGCGAAATAGAAAGCAATGACTTAGTGGATAGCATTGATTTTGATGCAGCATATAAGGTTTACGGCAATTCAGAACTGTTTGCGGCAAGATCCTCTGACCGTGATGTTTTATTAGAAGTCCTGAATGAAGGAGAGTATATTTGGCAGATACCGTTTTTCATTGGCGGCAGTACAATCCTGGTTGATATTACGAAAGTGACAAAAATCTCGAATAATATTCCTGAAGATTCAAAGAAAGTCCTTTCTGAAAAATTGAATAAATGGACCATCGGGGCAACATATGTGTATAATGACCGAACCGTGGATTATAAGGACAACGTTATCCAATCTATAAAAAATGCAAATTTAAACCCGGATGACTACACCTATGCTTTTGTAAGTGGTTTACCACAGATCAGGTATCCGGTTGCTATTGTATTTAGCCATAAAGCTGAGTTTATTATACCAGCCGAGGAATCAGCAACACATGCATTTAAAAACGTAACAGAAGACATGGTTTATTCAGAGCCAGAGACAATGCTTTCCAATACATACACGGATCATAACGGAGCTGGTTTTACTGTCTATAATTTTTATAAGGTTGCCCATGCTGTGGATTCAACGATACCAGGCATTGGAGGCGGGGACTTGGGAATAGGTAACGGCCTTAACAAATATCAACTATATATTGGAATCATTGTTTGTATGGGATTAGCCGGAACAGGAATATGGTATAAAATGCGTTCGGCTACAAAAAAAGAAAACCTGGCGGCCAGTTCCACGCCGTCAGGCCAATCTGATTCTCAATCCCCCAGATAATAAACAGCTGTAAAATGTCCCCTGCTGTTATAATACAGGTGATTGCCAAAAACATCCGTTTCCCCCCCGCTTCTCTCTCCGGCCCCTTTGGACGCAAAGATGAGACGCTGGTTCTCTGAGGCGCCCTCCAGGCTTACATCTCCCCCTGTGACCGTTCCTTTCAGCAGGTAAATATCTCCACGGTAAACGGTTTTCATCACCGTGTCCCCGCTGGTCTGCCACAACTGATACGTCCCGCTTTTATAATCCGCCCATAAGCCGGTCTCACATCCTTGGTCTTCAGCATACTCCCTAAGAATATATCCATAGACTGGATCGGCCGCGTTTCCGCCGGGATCCAGAGTCAGGATCCCGGCCTCACCTGTCAGCTCATCCAGTACCACTTCCACCTCTTTTCCAGCCTTCACCCCTTCCAGCTGTTCCGGTGTAATAGATGCAGGAACGGAAATACTTCCCTGGACCACATAATATCCGCCCATATCTTTTGCCTGTGTCAGGTCCGCGCTTAAGCCGGTTTCATCATATTTACCCAAATAAGAAAGGTAGGGGGCAAAAGGCAGGTCCTCTATTCCATAATGGTTGCTGCCATCCAGCATGGCCCGGTTTGGATCATCTTCCATCTCCTTGATAAGGGCAACGTTCTTTTTTTCCACATCTGACAGGATATCCTCTGAAAATGCTCCCGGCTCCGTGGTTCCCCTGTACCAGGAGTATGTTTCAAAATATTGCCGCAGCACCTCGTTCTGGAATATCCGCCCATGAAGGGCATAGATCTCATTTCTGAGCAGCCACAGATCCTCTGTGGGATACATGCAGAGATCCGCCTTGGTCAAGTACCGGAACATCAGACCGGAGCCCTGGAAAACACTTGAGGGGTAATAATCCCCATCCAGTTCGTGCAACCCTTTCACAGAGATATACGGGCCTGCAGGACCATCCAGGCAAAAGCGGATCTCACCGGATTCTGCCTGCATGTAACTGCTCCCATCCGGAAATACAGGCTCTATCTCATAGGAACGCCTGCCCTTTTCCGTGGAGATCTCAACCGATGCAATACTGTCATAATAAGAGGAATGATCTGCATTGCGCATGGAAAAGGCGCACTGTATACGGTCTGATTCCATCCCCTCCCGTGTCAGGTCAAAGGATACCTGGTAACGGATATCCCCTGCTTTTAAAAAGGCAGCGGACAACAGTTCATTTCCGGTTTCCAGGTTCTGTACCGCCTTGATGTGAAAACCGCCATCTCCTTGATCCCTTTCTTCCCCTTGTTTCAGGGGATTCCGGGCAACTTCCTCCTGGCTTTTCCCCCTTTCCTCTGCATCGGATACATCACCGCTATCCTGTGCCGCGGTCTCTTTTTCCCAGCTCCCCTGTTCCCGGTTCTCCTGTTCCAGACGCTCCTGTGCCAATCTTTCATTGCCAGCGCCGGACTGACAGGAACACAGTGCCAGACTAAATACAGCCGCATATAGTGCCATAGTTCCCTGTTTTTTTCTCATACTCCCATCTTCCTCCCGCAAGAAAAACAATTTGTGACCCTTATCTCAAGTATACACCTCTCCGGTATGGCGGTGTATTAATTTTTCTTTGCGATTTTGCAAATATTGCTTACTGAAAATCCCATGCTCTTAGATGATCCTACATGGCCCCGCAGAACCCTACATAATCCTACATGGCCTTAGATGGCCTTAGCTAATCTTACATAGTCCGGCGGATATGATCCTCAATAAATGAGTCCATCTCATATTCCGGAACCTGCAGCGCTTCTGACAACATGCCGTAAAGTTTGCCCCTGGCTTCCCCGGCCATGGCATCTTCCTCAGGTGAGGGGTGTCTTCTGGCCGACTTGTCGTTTCGCCTTATATAATGTGTCTTTATAACCTTAACCCACTCAACCGGATCATCAGAATGCAGCGCCTCCTGGTAAAATTCAGACCGGACCTTATCGGCGGCCACCTGAATGGTCCTGATATACGGCATTCGCTCAACTAACTCCAATGCATCTTCTCTTGTCATGTGTTTCCTCCATTCTCTGTTTCAAATTTATGTTACAGAAGCTTTTATAATAAAAAGGAGCAGCCTGACAACTGGACTTACACCGTCAGGCTACTCGCTGTACTTATATTATACTAAAAATAATCCTATTTTTCCAGACATTGATCCGGATCATACCGCATCAGATAATGCCCATAAAATACTCCACACCAATGGCCACAATCACCACCAGAGCCGAGATAATAAATCCATGGAGCATGGGTGCTGCGCCTGACTGGTACATTTCCTTAAAACTCGTATTCAGGCCAATGGCACCAAGGGATGCCACCATCAGGAATTTACTCAGCTCCTTTAGGGCCAAAGACAAGGACGGTGAAATGAATCCCAGGCTGTTTATAAACGCCAGGGCCAGAAATCCTAAGATAAACCATGGAAACAGGGATGAGAATTTTATATTTGCCCTTATATCCCCATTTAAACCTGTTGCCGCCGCTTCTTTGCGCTTGAGGCGAACCTCAATCAATGCAAAGATGATCACCGTGGGTATGATGGACAATGTGCGCGTCAGCTTTACCATGGTGGCAAAATCACCTGCCGCCTCAGAAAAAGCATATCCTGCCGCCACAACACTGGAGGTGTCATTGACTGCTGTTCCCGACCACAATCCATAGGCCATATCGCTCAGTCCCATTGCCCTGCCCATAATGGGAAACAACAGAATCATTGCCATATCAAACAGGAAGGTGGCAGACATGGCATAGGCAATGTCCCTGTCCCTGGCATTTACCGCCGGTGCAATGGCGGCTATGGCCGAACCTCCGCAGATACCTGTTCCGGCCGAGATCAGATTTGATAACTTCCAGTTTAATCCCAATGCCTTTCCCACAAAGTAACCGCCTCCAAAGCAGGTGAGCAGCGTAAAACACATCACAACCAGAGAATACCGGCCCACATGCAGGATGGTCTGTATGCTCAGGGATGCTCCCAGCAGTATGATGGCAAGCTTCAGGATCTTTTTCGATGTAAATCTGACTCCCGCTTGTGCGGCAGGTACCGGCCTCCAGAAATAATTCAGAAGCATTCCCAGAAATAAAGCAATGACCGATGCGCCAATGAGATGGACAGGCAAAAGGGACTCCAGAACCACTGCTGCTGCGGCAATGGTCAGGGAGAGTAAAAACCCGGGTCCGATCTCATATATTTTTTTCAAACAGTCCATACTATACACTACCTTTCTTTTTTTGTCCTCATTACTATAACAGCCCTTTTCGATAATGTCTAATTATCATTTTTTTATCTTCGATAAATTAATCTTATCACAAACAGGAGGAGTCTTTATGCTTGATTATCGGATGGAAACATTTCTGACCTTATGCCAAACCCTGAATTACCGCGCCACTGCCCAGATGCTGCATATTACGCAGCCGGCTGTAACCCAGCAGATCCACTGTCTGGAGGATTACTACGGGTGCCGCCTGTTCTCCTACGACAAACGTCATCTGTCCATGACCCCGGAAGCTGAACTCATACGCCGGCATCTGAATTCCATGAATTATCAGGAAAAACACTTACTGCGCACCTTAAAAACACCAAAGGGTCATGAATTGAAGATCGGTGTCACAAAAACCATAGGGGAATATGTGATCACAGCCCAGGTGGAAGGTTTTCTGAAGGAAGAAAACAACCGCATCAGCGTGGAAACGGACAACACTAAGCGGATCCTGGAATATCTGGATCACGGGGAAATTGATTTTGCACTGGTGGAGGGCTTTTTCAGCCATTCCAAATACCAATGCAGGCAGTATCTGAGGGAACCCTTTGTGGGATTCTGCAGTTTGGGACATCCCTTTGCCGGAGAGATCATCCCCATGGAACGGCTGTTTCAGGAAAATATCATTGTTCGTGAAAAAGGATCCGGTACCAGGAGCATATTAAAAAGGATGCTGGAAGAAAACAACCATACCCTGTCTGACTTTTCCCGTGTCACCCACATAGGAAACTTCAGGCTGCTGCAGCACCTTGTGGCCTCCGGGTGCGGCATTACCTTTGCCTACCAGGCGTTTGAAAACAGTCATTTCCCCATCTCCCCGTTCCAGGTGGATGGGTGGAACATATCCAGGGATTTCTATTATGTGTATCTTCCCAATACCAGCGCACTGCAATCGGTGGAGTTGTTTGAGGCTTACCGGGTATGATCCTTGGGTGATTCTGTACTAACTATACGAGGGAATTCCAGAGAAATTTCCTATGATATCATAAAAAGGTTCCAAGACACGTTAAATCGTATCTTGGAACCTTTTTTATTTTTATCCGTTTGGACATGATTATCAGTTTGGACATTAACAGGAAATTACATCCCCATCTGCTTAGCTACCTCAGCTGCAAAATCCTCGTTCTTCTTCTCAAGACCTTCACCAGTCTCAAAACGAACAAACTTCTTGATCTTGATGTTGGCGCCGTTTTCCTTAGCTACGGCTGCAACATACTGGGATACGCTCTGCTTGCCGTCCTCAGCCTTAACGTAAACCTGATCCAACAGACAGGTTTCCTTCAGCTCCTTGTTTACACGGCCCTTTACCATACCCTCGATAATCTTATCGTTGGCATCCGGCTTCTCATTCTTAGCAGCTGCTGTGAGGATCTCAGTTTCTTTGGCAATATATTCAGCGCTTACTTCATCCCTGCTGGTGAACATTGGCTTTAATGCAGCTGCCTGCATTGCCACGTTCTTCGCCATCTCAGTAATAGCATCGTTTACAACATCTGTCTCAACATCAATCAGAACGCCGATCTTACCGCCTGCATGGATATAGGAAGCAACAAAACCATTGGCCTCTTCTACCTGCTCAAAACGGCGGATGTTCATGTTCTCGCCAATAATGGCAATCTGGGAAGCCAGTGCTTCCTTCACGGTCAGGGACTCATCCTTGGCCCACTTCTCTTCCAGGAATGCGTCTAAATCCTTAGCGCTTGTGTTCAGAGCCTGTGCTGCCACATCAGCAACATAAGTCTGGAACTTCTCATTCTTAGCAACGAAGTCAGTCTCTGCGTTTACTTCAACTACAACTGCCTTCTTATGATCATCGGTTAATGCGGTAGCCACGATACCTTCAGCCGCGATACGGCCGGCCTTCTTAGCTGCTCCGGCAAGTCCTTTTTCCCTCAGGAATTCAACGGCCTTATCCATATCGCCATCAGTTGCTGCAAGAGCTTTCTTGCAGTCCATCATTCCGGCACCGGTTACTTCTCTTAACTCTTTTACCATTGCTGCGGTTACTGCTGCCATTTCATTTTCCTCCAATTTAAAAGTTTTAAAGTTTAATTAAGCCTCTGCTGCCTCAAATGTCTGGGCAGGAATCTCCAGCTCCATTGCACCTTCTAAAACTTCACCCTGCTTAGCTTCAATCACTGCATCAGCCATCTTGGAAACGATCAGCTTAACAGCTCTGATAGCGTCATCGTTGCCAGGGATAACGTAATCCAGTTCCTCAGGATCACAGTTGGTATCAACAATACCAATTAACGGAATACCCAGTGTGTGAGCTTCCTGTACACAGATATGCTCTTTCTTAGGATCTACGATAAAGATTGCATCCGGAAGCTTCTTCATATCCTTGATTCCGCCCAGGTTCTTCTCTAACTTATCCCATTCCTTCTTTAACTCAATAACTTCCTTCTTAGGCAGAACATCAAATGTTCCGTCTGTGGACATGGTCTCAATCTGTTTCAGTCTTGCAATACGGCTCTGGATGGTCTTGAAGTTGGTCAGCATACCGCCCAGCCATCTCTCATTAACAAAGTACATACCGCAGCGCTCAGCTTCAGCCTTGATTGCTTCCTGTGCCTGCTTCTTTGTACCTACAAACAGGATGGTGCCTCCCTCAGCAGCAATATCGGATACTGCCTTGTAAGCCTCATCAACCTTGCCTACAGACTTCTGTAAGTCGATGATGTAGATACCGTTTCTCTCGGTATAGATGTATGGAGCCATCTTAGGGTTCCATCTTCTTGTCTGGTGACCAAAGTGTACGCCAGCTTCCAGTAACTGCTTCATTGAAATAACGCTCATGTTCTTTACCTCCATGTGGTTTTAGCCTGCTACGCTTCACGTAGGTTCAGGCACTTCCGTCTGCTTCTCATGTTTCCCGGAAGACCTGTCCGAATATTAGTTTCCAGTTAAATGTTGGTTTCCAATATACATCCAGGCACCGTCCCGTAGAATCCACAGACGTGTTTTTTGTCAGCCTTACAAATATAACATAAAAACAGACAGCTTGCAAGCACTTTTACGTGTTTTTGCAAACTGTCTGTCATCTTTGTCATCTACTTCAGATTTGAGTTGGATGCCTTAATCGCTTTCAATTCATCAAACACCACATCATTGAGCACCTTGATGTAGGTTCCCTTCATTCCGGAAGAACGGGACTCGATCACGCCGGCGCTCTCAAACTTGCGCAGGGCATTGACGATCACGGAACGGGTGATTCCCACACGGTCTGCGATCTTGCTTGCCACCAGGATCCCCTCATTCCCATCCAGTTCCTCAAAAATATGGATGATGGCCTCCAGCTCTGAAAATGAAAGGGTGCTGATGGCTGATTTGACAATCTGCACCTTTCTTGTCTCCTCTGCATTCTCCTCATTCACGGAGCGCATCATCTCAAGTCCCACCACGGTGGTGCCGTACTCGCTCAATATGATATCATCAATATCAAAATGGTCGTCAGACTTATAAATAAACAGTGTTCCCAGCCGCTCCCCCGCAATGTCAATGGGGGTAATGATGGCCTGGTACTTTCTTACATTTTCCTCTGCAAATCCCAAGGTTGCCAGGTTCACATTCTCCTTGGTAGACAAAACGCTGAGGAGACGCTCATTCAGCATCTTATCGATGTAACCGCCTACCTGGTCCTCAATCAGCTCCTCAATCTCATCCACTCCGGGACAAATACTTACACCAAGCACTTTTCCCTTCTTGCTGATCACAAGAATATTGGATAACAATATCTCGCTCAATACCTTGCAGATGTCATTGAATACCACTTTATGCGAATTGTTGTTATGCAATAGCTTGTTAATTTTCCTCGTTTTGTCCAACAATTGAACGCTCATAATCGAAAACCTCCTTATCCAATTTGTATAACGCCCCAAAATGCCCTACTAATAATTGAATTTTAGCACAATTTTTAAGCAATAACAAGAGTTTTTTGAAGTTTTCGATTATTTTAAGATTTATATATATTTCCTTATTTACATTTACATTTTTTTCTATTTTTCCTTTATGTCCATGCGGTATCCGCAGGTTTCATTGGAGCAGAGAAGCTTGTTGCCCTTTTCCACCATGTAAGAACCACAGTTAGGGCACTTCTGGTTGGAGGGTTTCTGCCATGACATGAAATCACAATCCGGATTGGCCTCGCACCCGTAGTACAGCCGGCCCTTCTTTGTCTTCTTGCGGACCACTTCCTTTCCGCACTTAGGACAGGGCACACCGATCTTCTCAAAATACGGCTTTGTATTCTTGCAGTCCGGGAAACCGGGGCATGCAAGGAATTTTCCGTGAGGGCCGTACTTGATCACCATCTGACGGCCGCAGAGGTCACAGACCTCATCAGAAACCTCATCAGCGATCTTCACTGATTCCAACTCCTGCTCAGCGATCTGAACAGCCTCGTCCAGATCCGGATAGAAATTGCTCACAACAGTCTTCCACGCAACGGTTCCGTCCGCCACCTTATCCAGCAATGATTCCATGTTGGCTGTAAAGTTGGGATCCACAATGCTGGGGAATGAGTTTTTCATAATGCGGTTTACCACATCTCCCAGTTCCGTCACATAAAGGTTCTTGCTCTCCTTTACCACATACCTTCTGGCAATAATGGTGGTAATAGTGGGCGCATAAGTACTTGGACGGCCAATGCCCTGCTCTTCCAGCGCTTTTACAAGGGAAGCTTCCGTGTAATGTGCCGGCGGCTGGGTGAAATGCTGGCTTGGATCCAGATGGTCCAGCTTTAATTTTGTTCCCTTTTCCAGGTTGCCCAGCACCTGGTTCTTTTCCTCCTCGTCATCTGACTCCACATAGACGGACATAAAGCCCTCAAAGGTCAGCCTTGAAGCGGATGTGGTGAAAATATGGCTGCCTGCCCCGATCCTCACGGAAGTGGTCTCATAAACAGCGGAAGCCATACGGCTGGCTGTAAAGCGCTTCCAGATCAGCTGGTACAGGCGGAACAGATCCCTTTGAAGGGATTCTTTTACAATGGTAGGAGTCAATGTAATATCAGTGGGACGGATGGCCTCATGGGCATCCTGGATCTTCCCGTTCTCTTTTTTAGTCTGGGTGCCCTGGGTCACATAGTCCGCGCCGTAATGTTCTTTTACAAACTCTCTTGCTGCTGCGTCCGCCTCGTCTGCGATACGTGTGGAATCCGTACGCAGGTAGGTGATAAGACCCAGGGTTCCATGGCCCTTAACCTCTACGCCTTCATACAGCTGCTGAGCCAGACGCATGGTCTTTTGTGTGGAGAAATTCAGCGCCTTGGAAGCTTCCTGCTGAAGGGTACTGGTGGTAAACGGAATGGGTGCCTTCTTGACACGCTCCCCCTTCTTCACTTCCTCCACCTCATAGCTGCAGCCTTCCAGTTCCTTTAAGATCTGATCCAGTTCTTCCTTGTTGCGGATCGTGGACTTGCCGCCTTTAGAATCCCTGGTACCGTAGTACTTGCCCGTTAACGCCTTTTTACTTCCCTTCATCAAAAGGTCGGCATCCAGATTCCAGTATTCCTCCGGAATAAAAGCGTTGATCTCGTCCTCCCTGTCGCAGATCATCCTCAGGGCAACCGACTGCACACGTCCTGCACTTAAGCCCCTCTTGACCTTTGCCCAGAGAAGGGGGCTGATGCGGTAACCAACCATACGGTCCAGCATCCTTCTTGTCTGCTGTGCGTTCACCAGGTTCATGTCCAGGTCCCTGGGAGATTTAAAGGAAGCTTTTACAGCATTCTTGGTAATCTCATT
Source organism: Clostridium sp. FS41 (assembly GCF_000954015.1). Taxonomy (NCBI): domain Bacteria; kingdom Bacillati; phylum Bacillota; class Clostridia; order Eubacteriales; family Clostridiaceae; genus Clostridium; species Clostridium sp. FS41. The sequence goes on along the minus strand of NZ_JYHN01000059.1, from coordinate 328,923 downwards.
AAAGCTGATCCGGTATACATCCTTGCCCTTTTGCTCATCCAGCTTTAACGCCTTCATCAGATGCCAGGATATGGCCTCCCCTTCACGGTCAGGGTCTGTTGCCAGATAGATCTTATCCGCTTTTTTCACTTCCTTGCGAAGCTTTGCCAGCACATCGCCTTTTCCTCTGATCGTAATGTACTTTGGTTCATAGTCATGCTCCGCATCAAAACCCAGCTGGCTTTTGGGAAGGTCTCTCACGTGGCCCCCTGAGGCATCCACCTCATAGTTGTTTCCCAGAAACTTCTTGATGGTTTTTACTTTTGCTGGTGACTCCACAATTACCAGATAATTTGCCATTGTAAAACTCCTTATTCCCTGTTCTTATATTGATAAATACACATAAATTACTATTCGTTTGTCATTCCTTGTACGTAGTACTGGCCTCTCGCCCGCACTGCATATCCTCCCAGTTCCAGTTCCAGCAGAGCGCTCATACAAAGGCTCACAGAAAGTCCTGTAAGCACTGCGATCTGTTCCGGGTTTCTGGGTTCGGAATCCAGGCAACTATACACCATTTTTTCAATCTTGGCAAGTCCCTTATTGTCTTTTTTGTTAGAAATCCTTTGTTTTTCGTAAAAAATGCCCATATCTTCCAGGACATCCAAAGGGGATGTCAGGATCCCCGCTCCGGCTCTGATCAGATAATTGCACCCCTGGCTTAGGGGATCTGTAATCCTGCCGGGAAGGGCATATATATCCTTTCCCTGTTCCAGTCCCAGCTGCGCCGTGATCAAGGAACCACTCTTTTGCCTGGCCTCAATCACCAGGATCGCGTCAGATAATCCGCTTATGATCCGGTTGCGCACAGGAAAATTCCGGGCGCAGGGCTCTTCCTGGGGCGCATACTCAGATATGATACCGCCCTTTTCAAGAATCTGTTCAAACAGTCTGTAATTTGTTTTGGGATAACAGATATTTACCCCACAGCCCAGCACTGCGAAAGTCCTTCCTCCGCCTTTTACAGCTCCCGCGTGGCCGGCCCCATCGATTCCCAAGGCAAGGCCGCTGATAACCTGTACCCCTTGTCCGGCCAGTTCCCTGCTTATATACTCCGCAGACTGTTTTCCATAGAATGTACAGTTTCTGGCCCCGATCACCGCTGCTGTGGGAATCTCCTCCTTTGGAAGTTCCCCTTTTACATAGAGTCCCATGGGATAGTCATAAATATGCCCCAGACGTTTTGGATATTCCGGATCAAGGGGTGTTACAAAACGGATTCCCTTTTCCGGCAGGCTGTGGTACTCCTGGCGCATGGGTTCCAGTTCCTTCTTCCATCTGTCAAATTGAAGGCATTGTTTTTCGCTGCGCAGGATTCCCATTCGGCGCAATTCTGTTCCTTCTATATAATATACATTCTCGAATCCTCCTGCCCGCTCACCGGCCTTTTTAACAGTCACGGCGCCAACACCCGGACACCTGGTGAGCCAATAGATGAACTCCTTTTCCCTGTTTAATTTAAGGACCGGGCCTTCCTGCTCCAACTGTCCTAACCTGTCCTTTATCATCCCCATAATTTATCCTCCAGCATTCCATAGCCCAACGCTTCCGCCAGGTGCTCCCGTCTGATGGAGCCGCATCCCGCAAGGTCGGCTATGGTCCGCGCTACTTTTAATGCTTTGTGATACCGCCTGGCGCTGAGTCCTCGTGTTTCATATGCTGATTTTAACAGGCGCTTTTCCTTTTGTCCTAGTACGCAGTACTGGGCCACCTCCCTGGGCCCCATATGGCTGTTGAACCGTATCCCGGTTCCCTCATAACGATTTCTCTGAATCTGTACGGCAGCCTCCACCCGTTCCCGGATGGATGCAGAATCCTCATTGTCCTGGTTTTTGCCGCTTAACTCCTCAAATGAGATCATGCTGGCCTCTGCGCAGAGATCGAACCGGTTTAGTACAGGCCGTGATATGTGTTCCAGATATCTTTGGATCTGTGTCTCGGAGCAGTTACACCTGGTCCTGTCCGGATAAAATCCGCATGGGCACGGGTTAATGGCTGCTACGATGAGAAAATCGGCCGGGAACTCATAGTTTCCATGTACCCTGGTAACCGTAACCCGGCGCTCTTCAAGTGGCTGTCTCAGTATGTCTATGGCTTTTCGTCCAAAGTGGGGCAGCTCATCCAGAAAAAGTATCCCCCCTGATGCCAGGGATAGTTCGCCCGGCTTTGCCATTCCACCACCTCCCGTCAGGGCAAGAGGCGTGACGGTGTGGTGGGGATTTCTGAATGGACGGTGCGACAAAAGAGGCTGCCCCTGGGGCAGCATACCGCAGATGCTGTATATCTTTGATATCTCGATGTCCTCCTCCCTGGATAAAGCCGGCATAATGGTGGGAATCCGTTTGGCCACCATGGTTTTTCCGGTTCCGGCACTGCCGCTCATGAGAAGGCCGTGCATTCCGGAAGCCGCGATCTCAGCAGCCCGTCTCAGGACCAGCTGCCCGTTTACATCCTGAAAATCCACATCATACCCTTTCCCTGTCTCACCCCCGGCATTTTCCTTCAGGCTGCCCGGCTTCAGCACTTCTATGGATCCAGGCGTTCTCAGCATGCGGACCATTTGTTCCAGGGACTCTACCCCCACTATATCTATATTTCGGATCACCAACCCTTCCCTGGCATTTTCCACCGGCAGAAAGCATCGCCTTAATCCGTGTTCCCTGGCAGCATCCACCATGGAAAGCACACCGTTCACAGGCTTTACCCTCCCATCCAGCCCCAACTCTCCAATGACAAAACAGTCCTGTAGTGCGCATAGATCCACCTGCTCAAATGCCCCCAATACAGCCACGGCTATGGCCAGGTCGTAAGCGGTTCCCCCTTTTCGTATCCCTGCCGGGGATAAATTCACCGTGATCTTCCGGGCCGGCAGCCTGAATCCGGAGTTTCTAAGAGCCGTGCGCACCCGCTCCTGAGATTCCCTGACCTCGGAAGCCAGATGGCCGGAAATAGAAAAAGCAGGCAGCCCCCCTGATACATCTGCCTCCACTGACACAAGAAAGCCGTCCACAGCCCGTATACCTCCGCTGTTGATTTTTGTAAACATTCATATTTCCTTTCTTTTGTGTGTTTGATTCATAGTACCCCTGTCAAATGAGGGTATCGTGTGTTATAAAATTGGGATATAGCACAAACCGTGCCTGATCGTAGCAAGACAGAGCAGGAAGATACCTGCTCCTCTGAATTAAGATAGTATTACTATACTAAAATACTGTAAAAAAAACAAGGGTATCTTAAATTACATTCTGTGATGTATCTCAAGGCAGCCTGGAGCAGCACGGGCTCACTTGCGGAATTCCGTCATGTAGGGCCTGAAACGCAAAGGTAAATGGTTTCTCTGGCAGACAGGATTCTTCCTTTCCTTAATGGCAATGGTATTAAAAAAGGCAATCCACAGGTCCTCATACTCCTGTTCATCTGTGTCCTGTTCAAGGCACAGCTGCCAAATTCCACCATTCCCTGACTGCTCCATGGGATGATTGACGATCATCCAGTCCCTTCCCCTTGGGTGGACCGCTGCCTTCTCCCTGTTCTCATCATAAATCACCCAGTTTTCCTCAGGAAGCCTGTCGGCAAAATGGGGTGCCAGGAGCGTCATCACATCGTTCTTTGGCCCGATCCTGGATACCAACATGCCTCCCGGAGCCTGGGAAAAACGAAGGAACTCCACCAGCAGATGGTTTTCATTATATACATTACGGCACATCTGAAAGAGTTCATAGCTCTCCGGAATCTGGAGCTGATCCAATATCTCCGGCCCCATGGCAAAGGCCCGTACCAAAAAGCGGTAGATCTTATCCGCCCTGTCACCGTCCTGGCTCAGGGATGCCACATAAATCTTCTCATAAACACTTTGTGACAGCTTTTTACACACGGACCGTGTTACCTTTCCCACCTTTTCAGGTGACGTCCCCACATCCACATATTCACTGAAAAGCTCCATCTCCTGATAGGTTCCCTTAAGTTCCAGGCGCACGTTATCATGCCCTTTAAGCCCCATCCAGGCATCATAGATGCCGCACAGGATCCCCTCAAAATCCGGATTACACAGATAAATGGTCATGATCCCTTACCTCCTAAAGATTCCCCAGCACGGCTGTATATTGGTCCTCATCTGTAACCGGCATCTCCATATGCATATCATCAAACAGCGACAGCTGCCTGAAACAGTCCTTGTGTTCTATATCCCAGGCAGCCCTTCTCTCATCCCCTATGAGACAGTTGGTGATGTAGTCCTGGTCCAATCTTGCCCCTTCCATCATGCGGCCTGAACAGGTGATAAAATATCTAGCCCGCTTCAGCACCACCCCCAGCTTCTTCAGGTCCTCAAAGCCCAGCTTTCCTGCACTTCTGGCAGACACGATCCTCACGGCGGACTTCACCCCCATTCCCGGGACACGAAGCAGTTCATCATAAGAAGCCCTGTTCACCTCCACGGGAAATCCCTCCAGATGGCGAAGGGCCCAGTCACACTTGGGATCCAGAAACACGTTAAAATTCGGCTTATCCTCTGACAGCAGTTCCTCTGCCTTAAAGCCATAGAACCGCAGCAGCCAGTCCGCCTGATACAGCCTGTGCTCCCTGAGCAGGGGCGGCCCCCCGGGCAGGCTGGGAAGGCTGCTGTCCTCATTCACCGGAATATATGCGGAATAAAATACCCGCTTCAACCCAAAGTTCCGGTAAAGGGCCTGGGTCACGGACATCATCTGATAATCATTCTCCGGAGTTGCCCCCACGATCATCTGGGTACTCTGCCCCGCGGGCACAAAGGCTGACTTCTTATACCTGGAGGCGGGAAGAACCAGATGGCTCTTATGGGCATCCCAGGATGCAGCGCCGGCTGTGGTGCCGGCTATGGTGCCGGCTGCTATACCGGTTGTTATACCGGTTGATGGATCGGATGGTTGAAGATCCGGTACTCTTCCCACGGACCGGTCTGAATCATCTCTTTCCTCCAGCACCCCCAAGGGTGCCTGGGCCAGCTTCGGATCGATCAGGGCCGCGCCCCCGGCAAAGCCTGCATGCTTTGTGCTGTAGGGCTTCTTATACTCCCTGTCATACCCCAGCAGATGGCTGGATACAGAGATCCCCTGCTGGATCTGGCGCATGGGGCTTAGGATCTTATCCCGGGTCTTTCCAGGCGCCAGGTTCTTAAGCCCCTCTGCTGTGGGCAGTTCCAGATTAACGCTCATCCTGTCGGCCAGGAACCCTACGCGCTCCACCAGCTCAGGATCAGCGCCCGGTATAGCCTTCACGTGGATATAGCCGTTAAAATTCCACTGGTTCCTGAGCTTGTACATGGTCTCGTATATCTGCTCCATGGTGTATGTGGCATTATACAGAATGCCGGAGCTCAGGAAAAGACCTTCAATATAATTCCTCCGATAGAATTCAATGGTCAGTTTACAGACCTCGTCCGGTGTAAAAGCAGTCCTCACCACATCATTGGTACACCGGTTCACACAGTACTTACAGTCGTAAATGCACTGGTTGGTGAACAGGATCTTAAGCAGGGATATGCACCGCCCGTCCGCCGCAAAGCTGTGACAGATTCCCGCCTCCGATGTATTCCCAATACTTCCGGCCTTACCCCTGCGCTTCACACCGCTGGATGTACAGGCCACATCATACTTTGCCGCATCTGTCAATATCTTAAGTTTTTCCTGTATGGTTAAATTCTCCTGAATCAGCATGGCATCGCCCGTCCTCGAACATATGTTTGTTTTAACAGTTTACCATAAGGCCGCGGTAAAATCAACCCCTGATGCAAACATTTGTTCTTTTATATTAAAAACCGTATATAAAAAAAGCCCGGAGCCAGACAGATACTTCCAGCTCCGGGCCTGCAAAAGCCTGTATTTTATTTAATCCCTGTAGCCATTTGGGTTCATGGACTGCCATTTCCATGAATCAGCGCACATTTCCTCAATTCCCTTTTCAGCCCTCCAGCCCAATTCCCTGCCGGCTTTTGCGGAGTCGGAATAGCACACTGCCACATCTCCGTCCCTGCGGGGCCGGATCTCATACTTTAATGTCTGGCCGCAGGCCTTTTCATAGGCATGGAGCACATCCAGCACACTGTAACCAACGCCCGTACCCAGGTTGTAGATGCTGACTCCCTCCCTGTCTTCCAGCTTTTTAACAGCCTTCACATGGCCCTTTGCCAGGTCCACCACATGGATGTAGTCGCGCACTCCGGTCCCATCAGGCGTGTCATAATCATTGCCAAATACATTGAGATGTTCCAGCTTGCCCACTGCCACCTGGGCAATATAAGGAACCAGGTTGTTGGGGATCCCCTTTGGATCCTCGCCGATCAGGCCGCTCTCATGGGCTCCGATGGGATTAAAGTAGCGCAGAAGGACCACATTCCACTGATCATCCGCGGTATGCAGGTCAGTGAGGATCTGCTCCAGCATTCCTTTGGTGCGTCCGTAAGGATTGGTGATCTCCCCCTTAGGGCAGTTCTCGGTAATGGGAATCTCGGCAGGATCCCCGTACACGGTTGCAGATGAACTGAATACAATATTCTTAACCCCATGGTTCCTCATCTCATCACAGAGGATCAGGGTTCCTGTTATATTATTGTGATAGTATTCAAGAGGCTTGTGAACAGACTCACCCACGGCCTTCAGGCCTGCAAAATGGATGACAGACTCAATGTTCTCCTTATCAAATACGTTCTTTAGTGCGGGCTGGTCAAGCAAGTCCACCTCATAGAATGTAACCTTCCTGCCGGTAATCTGCTCCACTCTCTGAAGCGCCTTCTCACTGGAATTGTAAAGGTTGTCTACTACTACTACATCATAACCTGCATTTAAAAGTTCCACGCAGGTGTGGCTTCCGATATAACCGGCGCCTCCAGTCACTAAAATCGCCATTGCTTTTCCTCCTTATGAACACTTGGTTGCCGCAAAAAGACGGAACAGGTTCCAAATTCACCGGTCCCGCCTGCTATGACTAGTATAAAGGCAAATACATCATAAGACAATGCACAATTCTTTTATCTTTTTATAATATTTTTTGAATTTTTATGAAAATGATCCTGGCAGCCCGGCTTTCACCTTCAAAATGCGCAGTACGGATCCATCCAGACGCTCCACGGAAATTTCCCCGTCCCGGACTGCCCGGACCACCTCCTCATAGGCCGCATGGAAATCCGCGGGCATCAGCAGCATATCCGCACCGGCCTTAAAGGCCATCACTGCCGCTTGACCTGACGGGTAATGCTCCTGTATAGCCCCCATATTCAGCGCATCCGTAATGATGATCCCCTCATATCCCATTTTCTCCCGCAAATACCCCTGCAGCGCCTCCCCTGAAAGGGAACATGGAACATCTTCCCCCGTAATCCTTGGCAGGGATATGTGTCCTGCCATGATAAAGGGCACCTGCCGCTCTGCCATGGCATAAAAAGGCACCAGATCCGTTTTCTCAAGTTCTTCCCATGTCTTATCCGCATAGGCATATCCCTGGTGGCTGTCCCCTTTTGTGGCCCCATGGCCCGGGAAATGCTTTGGTACTCCATAGACTCCCTGACCTGTAAGCCCGTCCAGATAGGCCAATGACATTTTTGTCACCAATTCCGGGTCCGTCCCAAAGGAACGTGTCTTTACCACCGTATTATCCGGGTTGGTGAGCACATCCGCATCCGGGGCAAAATCCACATTGATGCCGTACTCTCTCAGATATGTCCCAATGGTATTACCCGCATCGTAAGCCATTGCCCAGTCACCGGATGCTCCGATCTCAGCCATTGCAGACACCTGCTCCACCTGAAATCCCTCATGAGTACCGATCCTGGCAATATCCCCTCCCTCCTCGTCAATGGAAAGAAACAGAGGGATCCCGCTGTGTTCCATGGCATATGCCTGGGTATGTGAAGTCATCTCCTTTAGCTGGGCTGGGTCCACCAGGTTTCCGGAAAAATAGATAAGTCCGCCCACCGGGTATTGCTTTAGCGCTTCCCTAATGGTTTCATCCGCCACAGTGACCTGGGAACCGCCTGTCAGCTGCTCCGGAGTGATAATGAACAGCTGGGCTGCCTTTTCCTCCATAGTCATCTGGTCCAGGATCTCACGGGCCCACTCCGTCTGTCTGCCCGCATCCTGCTCCTCTGCCATCCGGTCACGGCTCTCCTGCCCCTCTGCCCCATTCGTATCCTTCCCGCCCTGAAGCCCGTTCTCGGAATCGTTTCCCCGTTCCCTGCTCCAAAGCCGTTCCGAGGAAAGATGCTCCTTTCCCCTGCTCCGCACCAGACCAATAAGGCAGACACACACAATTCCGGCTGTCAGGACCACGGTCCCGCCTATCATATATTTTGACCATGCCTTTGGCTCACGCTTTTTTCTTGATTGTCCTTTTTTGATCAACCTTGTCTCTCCTTCTGTCTATCATGTTTCCGTCAGTTATATTCAAATTCCTGTAAAAGCAGTGATCCGTTTAAATATCCCCTGTACTCTTATCTATATTCTGTGCATACGTTTTAACTTTCATCCTTATTGGGAACATCTCACCCGTGTCTTCGGTTTTTCAGCGTTGGGAGCGCACATGGACATCAGATATTCATAGGCATCTCCAATCCGGGCAAATCTTCCATCATTTCTATAACTGCAAAGGTTCTTTTGATAAATAATATTGCTTTTTCGATTATATCATATCTCCCCCTAAAACAAAACACCGGAACCTTGAGTTTCCCCCTCAAGTTCCGGTGTCTGTTCAGATTCATTTCTTAATTTATCCGCCAAGGCGCCGTGTTTCACTGACTTTATTTTCAGCCGCCGTGTTTAGAAAACTCCGCCCGTATCTTCTCAATCGCCTTTTTCTCAATGCGGCTCACATAAGAACGTGAGATCCCGAGGTTCCCCGCAATCTCACGCTGGGTATGTTCTTTGCCCCTGTACAGTCCATAACGCATTCCCAATACCGTCTTTTCAGTTTCCGTCAGACAGGATTCAAATGCCTCGTACAGTTCCTTTACGTCCTGTTTCAATATCATGGTATCCAATGTTTCTTTATTGTCCATCTCGATGACGTCTACCAAGCTTACTGTTTCCCCGTCCTTGTCTACCCCTATAGGTTCAAAAAGAGACACTTCTTTGGAAAATTTCTTGCTGGCACGAAGGAGCATCAGTATTTCATTTTCCACGCATCTGGCTGCATAGGTGGCCAGTCGTGAGCCTTTATCTGCATTAAATGTATTCACGGCCTTGATCAGGCCGATAGTCCCAACGGATAGCAGGTCCTCCATATCGTAATCAGAGCCCTGGTACTTTTTTACCACATGGGCCACCAGACGCATATTATGCTCAATCAGCATATCCCTGGCTGACTGGTCGCCCTCTTTGCAGCGTTCCAGATACTCTTTTTCCTCTCCTGCTGTTAATGGTTTCGGAAAAGTCTTCAAAGAAAGCCACCCTGCATATTCTTAATCTTATTCTATGCGGGGGCAGCTTGCCAAGTGCTTTTACAATTTTTTCTAAGCTTATACTATTTTATAACAAACATGTCCTTGTACTTTTTCCTGTCCAGACTGTGGTTGTAAACCAGGGCCTCATAGTCCAGGACCATGTCCTGATAGGGACAGCGCTCCGACTCGGCCTTGGCCCAGTAATAGTAATTGCCCTCCCTGTCATAACAGCCCAGGAAATGGACCACGGGCAGCACTTCCTCCATCTGGAGAAGGAAACGGTTATAGGGTGTCAGTTCCAGATTGGCCATTCTCAGGACCTCTGAGGAGAGGTAGACCGCTCCCAGCTTTCCCATGTCCCGGGAAGGCATGTCATAGTTGGTCCAAATAATAAAGGGTGTCTCATACCACATAAGATGATCCTGTACCGGTACCTCACTGCTTGGCATGCCGGCTATGGCGTCAAAAAATTCGTCCTCCACGCTGGGCTGGTGATCCCCAAACATCACGATCATGGTGGGTTCATCCACCTTGGAAAAATACTCCAGCAGGTACTGAAACGCCTCGTCTGACTTTTTCATCAGGGAAAGGTATTGGTCCGTCTTGGGATACAGGCCTTCATATTCCCCTGTCAGCCATACTTCCTGCTCAAAATTGTCATACTCCTCCTCATATCCCCCATGGTTCTGCATGGTCACATTGAAAATAAAAAGCTTATCCTCAGGCGCCCTCTTGCTCTCCACCACACTGATCAGCTTGTCGTAATCAGCCGCATCGCTCACATAATTACGAAGCTGTTCACTGTCTTCATAAAATTCCTCGTCCAGAAACGCGTCAAAGCCCATATTATTGTAACACTCCACCCGGTTCCAGTTTTCACCGGGATACGGATGCATGGCCACGGCATCATACCCCTGGTCCTTCAGCGTACTAACCATGGAATATGTATCCGGCTTTACATTAAACTGGTAGGCAATGGAATTGGAGGGCAGCAGGGCCATGGAATCCCCTGTGAGAAACTCAAATTCCGAATTGCTGGTAAGGGAACCGAACACGGGGACGCAAAGGCTTCCCTTGACCGTGTTCTCCTCAAGACTGCTGATAAACGGAAAATACTCCGTATTGGTTGTAAAATCCCCTGCAGTCCTGAGATCCGACAGGCTTTCGTTCATAATGCAGATCAAATTCACCGGAGTGATACTGTCATCCTCCAGGGACACGCTTCCCAGGGATGCCAGCCGTACCTGCTCCTCCTCTTCCAGCCTGTCATGTATCTCCTTCAGCTTTGCCGTACTGTAGCCCTGAGGCGGTTTTTTTACCATGTACTGAAGGGACACTGCAGTGGAAAGCACATACCCGTATTCCTTATACGTGTCATTGACAGCCCACATATTGATCCCCAGCCCCCAGCCGGGCACCAGGGAGGTAAAAAACCAGGCTGCAAACCCTCCGATGGCTGCTGCGGTGCCTGCCCCGGCAGCCAGGCGGAGCTTCCACCCCCTGATGCGAAACGGCATAAACCAAAGGGCAATATTCATCAAAATCACACATACACAGGCGATCTTCATCTCCTGGGTAATGACAAATGTATAATTTCCCGAAACGGTCATGGCTGTCTTAAATGCCATGGCATCCCACAGCAGGATGGGACGGTCCCTGAAGGCCACCACAAACGCCTCTGCCAGGGACAGCACCAGCAGGAAAACAGACACCACAGGCACTGCCGCGCGGGTGGTTCCGCTCACCGCAAACAGCATGAGGTACAGCACATACATCCAGGCTATATTGAGAACAGCCATACTCACGGAAACCGTTGCCAGGTTGCCGGTCACATATTCAAAAAGCAGATACGAGATACAAGGCACCAGCAAAAGGCATACGATCTTACATACAGCCTTGCTCACGTTCCATCGTTGTTTTAAATATTTATCCCTGTTTTCCTTTGTCACTGATTCCGTCCTTCTGAAACATTTTCAATCACGAGTTAGAGAGCATTTTTCAAACACACTATAGCACAAACATATTTTCCGTACAAGGTCCAAATGCTTCCATCCGCCTGATTTCACAAAAGGTTCACAATTTCCGTTTACAAGCGGATCCGGTACTTTCCGGTGACGATCCGGCGGTAAAAGATAATGGTCAGGACCGTGGCTGCGACCCACCCGAAAGGCCATGCCATCCAGATTCCCGTACTTCCAAAACGGCCGGCAAGGAGATTGGCCACAATGATGCGCAGGATCAGATCCGGCACGGTTGCCAGCACAAAATAACCCATGGCCCCGGAACCGCGTATGATCCCGTCCGTGGTCAGCTTAATGGATATCATAAAATACATGGGGCTGACAATGCGCAGGAATTCCATGCCCGAGGCGATGGCCTCCCCGCTGTCCCCATTGAGGAACAGGCCCATCATCTGGCGGCTGAATCCGAAATACAGCGCAAAAAAAGGGATAGCCGCGCACAGGGACAGCCTGATGCCTGTCCTGAATCCCAGAGGGATCCGCTCCATCTTCCCGGCCCCCAGGTTCTGGGCCGTATAGCTGGACAGGCAGCCTCCCAGGGACATAAAGGCGTTGATGGCAAATGTATTCAGCTTGATGGCGCCTGAATATCCGGCGATCACCGCTGATCCGTACCGGTTCACGATCTCCTGCACAAACATGTTTCCAACGGAGAGAACGCTCTGCTGCATAATGCTGGGCACTGCTATGGCCGCGATCTGGGACAGAAGGATAATGTCAAAGAGCACCACCCTCTTATCTGTCCTGATTCCCCGCAGACGCAGGGCCAGGGCGGCAAGGGCCAGCACGGCCGACACGCCCTGGGCGATAAAGGTTGCCCAGGCCACGCCCGCCACCCCCATGCCCAGACCGGCCACAAACCAGTAATCCAGCACAACATTGCCCACCGAAGAACCGATCAGGAAATACAGCGGTGTTCTTGAATCCCCAAGAGCGGTAAAAATCCCTGTGCACACATTGTAGAGGAACAGGAAGGTGAGGCCCAGCACGTAAATCTTCAGATAAAGCTCACCGTCCCCAAAGATATTGGCCGGGGTGTGGATGGCTTCCATCATGGCACCGCAGAACACATATCCCAGCCCGGTCAGCACCAGGCTCATGGCGCCGCAGGCAATAAAGGCCGTGTAGACCGCGGATTTCATTCTCCCCAGGTCCTTTGCTCCAAAGAGCCTGGAGACCACTACGGAGGCCCCCAGGTTGCTCCCCACCGCAAAGGCCATGAATATCACCGTAATGGGATAAGAGGCCCCCACGGCAGCCAGGGCATCCTCCCCCGCAAACCTGCCTGCAATAGCGCTGTCCGCAATATTATACATCTGCTGGAACATGACACTCATAAACATGGGCAGGGCAAACCTCCACAATGTCTTTTTAGGATGCTCCGCTGTCAGATCCGTTATCATACTTAAACTCCCCTCATTTAATTGCTCGCTCCATTATACTCCGACACTTCCGTTCTATCAACTGTGAAAATATATTATGGGCCGATACAGAGCCGGCGCCATACAGAAAAAGAACCGAAGCAGCCGCCCCGGTCCCTTTCCTGTATACTATTAATGATGAAACAGTCTGATTCCTGTAAATGCCATAACCATATGATACTGGTTGCAGGTTTCGATCACCTGATCATCCCGCACCGATCCTCCCGGCTGCGCCACATACTTGACTCCGCTCTTATAGGCCCGGTCAATGTTGTCTCCAAATGGGAAAAAGGCATCTGATCCAAGGGCCACGTCTGTCATGGTATCCAGCCAGGCCCTTTTCTCCTCCTTTGTAAACACAGGCGGTTTTACTTTAAATGTTTTCTCCCATCTGCCGTCAGCCAGTACGTCCATATAATCCTCGCCCATATACACGTCAATGGCATTATCCCTGTCAGCCCGCTTGATGCTGTCCACAAAGGGCAGGTTTAATACCTGGGGAGCCTGGCGCAGATACCAGTTGTCAGCCTTGCTGCCTGCCAGGCGTGTACAGTGGACCCTGGACTGCTGCCCTGCCCCGATACCAATGGCCTGTCCTCCCTTTACATAGCAGACGGAATTGGACTGTGTATATTTTAAGGTGATCAGGGAGATCAAAAGATCCATTTTGGCTGATTCCGGAAGTTCCCTGTTCTTTGTCACAATATCCCGAAGCATGTCGTTGTTGATCTCCAGGTTATTATGGCCCTGTTCAAAGGTGACGCCGTAAATCTGCTTGCGCTCAATGGCTGCCGGCTCATAATCCGGATCGATCTGGATCACATTGTAGTTTCCGTTCTTTTTGGACTTCAGTATCTCCAGCGCCTCAGGTTCATATCCCGGAGCAATGACGCCGTCCGACACTTCCCTCTTGATCATCCTGGCCGTGTCCACATCACACACATCTGACAGGGAAATGAAATCGCCGAAGGAGGACATCCTGTCCGCGCCCCTGGCCCTTGCATAAGCGCTGGCCAGCGGTGACAGGTCACCCATGTCATCCACCCAGTATATCTTTTTCAGTGTATCATCCAGAGGCAGGCCCACTGCGGCACCTGCAGGCGACACATGCTTAAAGGAAGCGGCGGCCGCAAGCCCGGTGGCTTTTTTTAGCTCCTTTACAAGCTGCCAGCCATTGAGGGCATCCATGAAATTGATGTACCCCGGTCTGCCGCTTAGAACAGTAATGGGAAGCTCCCTGTCCCCCTCCATGAATATTCTGGATGGTTTCTGATTAGGATTGCAGCCATACTTCAGTTCCAGTTCTTTCATAACAGTACCTCTCTCCTATTTATTTGTTTTTATTCACGATCCTTGTCTCATAGGCGCCTGATGCGATATCAATGAAGCGGACAAAGAGGGAAACCTTATTGTCCTGATCCAGGCTGTTCCAGATCATGTCCGTAAACTGGTCAATGTTCCCGCTGATCCCCACTGCCTTGGGCTCTCCCTCAAAGCTTGGCAGAGGATCTCCGTCATGCATGTAGGTGTGGATAAAACGTCCCTCTCCTGCCGCCGGAGCCTCATAGGCATAGGTAAAACGCAGGCAGGAATCAGGATTGCCGTTATTGCTCTTTAAAATGGACATGGCATAATTGTAGCCGCCATTTTCAATGTGCATGATACCGGAAATCCTTGGGGTATAGTTGGGGGCATCGGGCTCAAACTCCCTGGAGCGCAGGGACTGTTCAAATGTCATCTGATGGTCCATTCCCTCATAAATGGTGTCTGTCTGGTCACCGTTGGTCACAATGGTCTTGTTGCCCAGAACCCTGACCGGGGCATAAATGATCAGGCTGGGATCCTCCAGCCTGGCCGGATCAAAGGCCTGGGTCCTGATCCCTTCCCCATCCTCTGTGAACACACGGTTACGGCTGTTGGCGCTCCTTCCCATGATAAAGTAGGCGGTTACGGCCTTGCTTCCGTCCTCAGAACGTCCGATGACGATTCCCCGGCCCGGGTAAGCATTGCTTCTCAGTTCCTGTTCCAGCGACATCTGTTTCATAGTAATTCCTCCGTTTGCTTGTGGGTGTACTCTCGGAATTTCCCGGTACACTGTCATTCTTTCTTGTACAATTAAATAAGAGCCGAAACCCTGAGCACGCAAAATACACACGTGCCCAGGCGGTCGGCTCAATCCAACAAAATCCATACTGCGTGCTCCCTGTGGTTCATCCACTTATCCGCCAGTCACACGCCATATTATTACTATATATCTTTTTTGCTAATATTGCAATAGTTTTTTAGAAGTTTTACTAATCATTCCTGATGGCTGCCAGGGGACTCAGCTTCATGGCCCTCATGGCCGGCATAAACCCTGCCGCCATGCCCACGAAAATGGCAAATCCCACTGCTGCAAGAGACAGCCAGGGCGGTATTCTGGAAAGGTTGCCGGTGAGGCCGTTCATCTCCTCCATATTCACAAAGCGGTTGATCACGCCCGATATTCCATAGCTCAGGCCAATGCCGATCACTCCTCCCATAAAACCGATAAAGCCGGATTCAATCAGGAACATGTTCCGTATATTCCCCATATCACATCCCAGCACCTTCATGACGCCGATTTCCTTGGTCCTCTCATAGATAGACATCATCATGGTATTGGCAATGCCGATGGCGGCCACAAACAGGGATACTGCGCCGATTCCTCCCAGCACTGCCTGTATCATCTGGGACTGCTGCTTGGAACTCTCCATCCAATCCATCTGGCTGTTTACCTGAAAGCCCATATCAGCCACTTTGGACTGGACCTCCTTTACATTCTCCATGTCGTCCACATAGATCTGCGCCCTGCTGTACACCAGATAATTCAGGGGTTTTCCCTTTTTGTTGGTAGGCTGTCCCGGGATAGCGGTGCCTTTTTTGAATGCTTTTTTCAGCTGTGCCTTTAAGCCATCTATATCCGTGTACACGCCGTAGGAATAGGAATTCCAATCCTCCGGCCCGCCTTCCACCTTTCCAATGCCGTTCATCATATATTTCTTGGGAGGTTTTACCTGCGGCTGGCTGTCATCGGAAGAACTCCCAAAACTGCTGGAGGTATTCTTTGACTGGAAGTAGGCATCCATATCAAATATGACAAACAGAGGTTTGTTAAGAAAATCCACATCCGGCAGTTCCCCTGTATCCCAGTATCCTCTTCCTGTCTTGGAATTGTAAAAATCCTGCTGTACCGTATTGCCAAACACCAGCCCCATTTCCCCGGGTTCAGGCATGCGCCCTTCGCCCAAGGGAATCTGCTCCAGAAACTTCTGTCCCACTCCCCGCAGGGTCATGTACTGTGCCTCGTAGGCCCCCTGGCGGATCACCACATTCATATCCAATATGGGGGACACTCCGGTCACATGGCCGATGCGCTGGAATTTGTCGATCACCTCGTCCGTAATATAGGTTGGATCGGAGGATTTGCTTCCGCCGCCGCCCACCATGACAGCGCCTCCGTAATAGCTGCTCCCGGAACCGCCGTACACATCTACGGTGGTCAGGCTGCCCCAGGAGGAAAGCTGTTCCATAAACATCTGGTCAAGACCGATTCCCAGGGATACCATGACCACAATGGAAGCCGTACCAATGATGACCCCCAGCACTGTGAGGACGGTCCTAAGCTTCCTGCGTCTTAAATTGTTAATGCTCATGATCAGAAGATCAGGAAATCTCATCGTCTACATCCTCTTCCTTAGCTGCCCTGCGTTTCTTTCTGATAACCACAACCGCAGTCACACCTGCACCTGCCGCCGCCACTGCGCCTGCAATGATCAGCACCTTATACTTACTCCAGAAGGACGGACTGGCCTGCGCGTCCATGGCTCCTGCCTCCATGTCCATATTCATGTCAAAGGATTCATCCACTTCCTCTGTGATGAACAGGGTCAGCTCCTTTACTACAGGGTCAGCAGCCACACCGTTTTCATCTTCATAGGAAATGGAGATCTTCACCGTGCCGTCATCCATGGTGGGATTGATGCCTGTAAGCATCACGTCCACGTTCCCTGTCTCACCCGGCTTTATGTTGCCCACATATGCGTCCGTGGTTTTGATGGAATCACTTTCAAAGGTGGCCGTCACATTATAGAGGATCACCTTGCCCGTGTTGTTGATCCCAAACATGACATTGGACTCGGAGCCAACGGTCATGCTGTCCGGCATCACGTCAATGGTGCTGGTGCTGAGCTTTGCGTACTGCTTCACAGGTATGTCCACCACAATGCTCTCTTCCGCGTTCTTAAATTCAGGGCTGTCGTACTTTTCCTTGATGGTGATTGCGTAGGAACGCTGGTCCACCCCTGCCCTGGCCGTGAATTTGGCACGTACTTCTGTACTCTGCCCCGCGCCCAGGTCATTGACCACCATGGATGAGGAACCGGATTCCGTTGTGAACACCGCGCTGTCCGATACCTTCTCTGATTCCAGGTTAAAAAGGATATTGCTGGCCGGCACTGAGGTGGATGCGTTCTTCATGTTCAGCACCAGTTCAAACTCATCCCCTGCAAAGATCTGCTCCGGAACCGTATAATAGCTGTCCACAATAAGCCTTGCCTTGGTCCTGTCATTAGCGTCAAAATCCCTCAGGTCATCCTCCTTGTCCTTGGATATGATATGTACATAAAATGTTCCTTCCTCCTTGTGCAGGTCCCCCTCGGAACTGAGGCGGAAGGTAATGGTATATTTGATGGGATAATACCCGCTGTAGGAATCCTTGCGTATGGCCATGCTGTATGAGGCCGACACGGTCTCACCTGACTGTACCCGCTCAAAGGTTCTGTCATAGTTTCCGTCATTGATCTCAAAGGGGAACTTGGTATCATCCTCGGACAGCTGCATGCTGACAGTCACATCCTGGGCCGTGGTGTTGCGCTTGTTGCGGAAATTTACCGTATAGTCCATTACATTGGGGTAGATGCCCCGGGGAGTGGACTGGTTTTCCCCGATCACAAAGTAATTGCCCTCTTTTGTATCCTCCTCGTCATCTGCGCCCGAGGATGTGTCCGTTGAGATCCAGACATTGATATAGTCCGTATCCGAACCGCCGTCCCACTCCAGATAGATGGGAATGCTGTAATATCCCTGCTGGGCATCCCGGCGGACATTGGCTGAAAGGGATACGCTTTTAATATTGCCCTTCTTGATATTTCCCACACTCTTTGCCAGGAACGTGGTTTCCATTATCTCAAACGGGTAATAGTCCACCGTGTAATCGCCGTTGCCCCGCTCCTCAATCTGCTGGAAATCATTGGTCTGCTGAAGGCTTACCTTCAGGTTATTCATATCCTCATCCGTGGCCCTTATGCGGAAGGAAATGGACATGGATTTTCCAATCCTTCCCCTGGGCGCCTTGGTAGTGGAAATATAGTCATTGTCGCTGGCATTGGTGTTATATCCCAGCTGGTAGCTGCTGGCCATTGCATTGGCCGGCAGGGCTGCCGCCATCAGGGCTGTCATCCACAGGATTATCAAGCCTTTACGCATTTTCATCGGTCTCATTGTCACATACTCCCTTTTCTATATGGTTCTCCTCTGCCGGCCTGCCGCCGGTCTCTATGGCCACGATCTTTCCATCCACGATCCTGATCCTTCTGTCCGCATAGGAAGCCAGATTATTATCATGGGTGACCATGACCAGGGTCTGTCCCTGCTCCCTCACAATGGTCTGCATCAGGCGCAGAACCTCCATGGTGGTCCTGGAATCCAGATTACCGGTGGGCTCGTCCGCGAATATGATCTCCGGGCTGACCACCAGCGCCCTGGCTATGCCCACCCTCTGCTGCTGTCCTCCCGACATCTGGTTGGGCATATGTTTTGCCTGGTCCCCCACGCCCACCAGGTCCATGAACTTCTTGGCCCTCTTAAGTCTCTCCCTTTTGGACATGCCGCGGAAGGAGAGCGGAAGGGCCACATTCTCAACCGCATTCATTGTATTCAGCAGGTTGTAAGCCTGGAAAATAAATCCCACCCGCTCACGGCGGAATGTAACCAGCTGTTTTTCCGTCATCTTTTCTATATGTACCCTGCCGATCTCTATCTCACCCTTGGTGGGCTTCTCAAGGCCGGCCAGCATGTTTAAGAGTGTGGATTTGCCAGAACCCGAGGTGCCCACGATTGCTACAAACTCCCCTTTATATATCTCAAAGTCCACGCCGTCCAGCGCCCGGACCTTTGTCTCTCCCACACGGTATATCTTGTACAGGTTCCTCACGCATATGGCGGGTTTCCGGCCGGGAGGCGCCTCACATGCCTGATCTGCCAAAGCAATCTGTTCTGCCTGATCCGCTGCGACAATCTGTTCTGCCTGATCCGCCGCGACAATCTGTTCTGCCTGATCTGCCAAAGCAATGCTCCTTTCCCTGTCCTTAAGCGCGAATGAGTGTTCAAACACGCTCTTACGTTCTGTTTTGTAAAGTATATCACAGGCCCAAGTTCCTGTTCTTTTGGTTTTTCCTTAAAGTTCCTTAATAATTCCTTACTTTAGGTATTGTAAACTGATATGCCTGGAATTGCAAATAAAAATAAACACCAAAAAGGGAGCTGTACACTTTTTATACGTGCAACAGCTCCAAAGCATGCCTCTTATCTGTTTAATTCCAATCCCCGGGAAGGTATTTACGGGTATTTTTTATCATTTCATCCACCAGATTCCCCACATCCTCCTCATTGCACCCTTTCCCCTTTACCAGAGGATCGTTCATAAATGCCTGCACTACCTTTTCCCGGTCAGGCTTCAAAGCCGCTTCCATAATCAGCTCATGGTTTTTTAAATGAGGCATGATCAGCGCCCTGACAGGATCCGGCACCTCTCCCGCCACCAGGGGGTATATATGGTCCTTTTCAAACACGGCGTTTGTCTCAACCAGCGCACTGGCTGGAAGATTGGTAATCTGGCATGCTGTGTTGGGGATGTTCACATTGCTGACCACCCTTGTGAGACCGCATAATGCCTTGATCAAAAGGATCCCTTCCTCACCTGTGGGCTCCAGCTTGACCTCTTCCTCTCCGGCTGCCAGCCTGCGTCCCTTATCCAGCCGTTCCTGAAGGTCCTTTTTTCTCCACTCCACGGTGGTAAGGCCGAATTTCCATGAGGCTGCGGTTTCAGGATCCTTCAGGTATTCATCCCCGGGCATGAATTCAGCCAGATGCCTGTCACCTGCTGCCGCGATCAGCCCATAGCGGTTAAACAGATCCATCTTGACCCGATTGGCGCATTTAAACGAGGAATTCATCCAGTTCTCACCTTCCACCTGGTAACCCTCTTCAAAGTGAGCGCTGATATAATCCCTGTAAACCGGGAACAGGTCAATGCCCTTATAGGAGGCGCTGGAAAACCATGTAAAATGGTTGATTCCCAGCACATTGACAAATATATCATGCCAGTCGATCCCCCTTTCCCCACAGTACTCCTCGCAGATGCCTTTTAACACCTTCTGGGTACCGAACACCTCATGGCAGCATCCAAACGCCTTGATCTGCGGAAATACATGATAAAGGGTCTTCACACATAAAGACATGGGGTTGGTATAATTGATGACCCATGCCCCGGGCGCATACGCTTTGACCGCCTCTGCGATCTCCACAAACATGGGAATGGTGCGCAGGGCACGAATCATTCCCCCGGGGCCTGCCGTATCCCCCACGGACTGGTAGATGCCAAGTCGTTCAGGAAGATGCACATCTGATTCCATCTCGTCAAATGTCCCCGGCAATATGGATATAACAACAAAATCGCAGCCTGTGAGCGCGTCCTGAAGGGACGTCCTGGTCTCAAACCTCCAGTCCCCCCTTGCATCCTCCCTCTGCATCAGACGGTTTCCGATCACCTCATTGTTCCCGGCCGCCGTCTCATCAATATCATACAGCCGGATGGTGCCGCTGATCTGTTCCTCCAGGGCAAGGTCTGTCATAAACGTCCATGCCCATCCTCTGGAACCTCCGCCAATATATGCGATCTGGATATCCGTTACCTTATTATCTCTATATTTCATATTCTCCTCCTGTCTGCCGGAAATACACATGCTCTGCATTCCGGTACATGATCATTTCTTTCTCCTCCCTGGTCAGTCCATGGCTGTCTGTAATATAGCGGATCAAGTTGGAATAACTGTCCTCCTTCAGCACAGAAGGGATATCTGAACCAAATATGAGCTTGTGGGCGCCTGCGATCTCAATCCCATGTCTCAGGTACCGCAGCGCATTGGGGTATGGATAAGCATCCGGCCCGCAGTTGTGGGGAAGGGCCGCAAGGTCAAACCATACGTTGGGCAGGGCCAGCTTCCTAAGCCCCTCCAGCAGCTTATCCTCATCTTTCATGGATACGGCCAGCAGATGGCAGACCACAAACTTCATGCCCGGGTGCCCCGTGATGGCGTTCCTCAGCCGGTCCACCTGCCAGCTCTCACTTTGACATTTGCCTATGTCAATGACAAACACCAGATCGTGCTCATCCGCATAATCATACTCCGCTCTCATGACCTCCCCATCCAGAGGAAGGGTAAAATGGTTGCTCATAAGCCCTGAGCCGGTGCTCACCTCAAACTTCACGATATTGCACCCCAGCTTCTCAAACAGGTGTTCTCGTATCTGTTCCTTGTTCCGGCAGAACGGGTCATAGGAAGCGGCGGCCCTAAAACGCTTTGGATACCGCGCCGCGGCCTGCAGGGAATAAAGGTTCTGGAATCCAAAGTAGTTGCCCTGGAGCAGTACCGCCTTCTCCACTCCGTTCTCATCCATTTTCCCCAAAATGTCCTCGGGCGTCACCACCCCCTGTGAAAATTCCTCAGGCAGCATCTGAAACCGCTCCCCCGAAGCATATTCCGCCATGCCGTTTCCCGAGTACCTGAGTTCACCCCCGGCTCCCGTGCCTGCGATATACCGTACCAGATGTACGTGTGCGTCAATTATCTTCATATCATCACCCCTTTAATCCGGAGGTACTGATGCCCTCCACCAGGTACTTTTGAAAGAACAGGAAGATGAGGATGGACGGCAGGATGGACAGGGTCGCCATCGCAAACATTGCTCCATAATCCGATGAGGAACCCGGATCACAGAAAAGCTTCAGCGCCAGACTGACCGGATACATGCCGGACTTGCTTACATATAAAAGGGCGGAAAGGAAATCGTCCCACCTCCACATAAAGGAGAAAATACAGGCTGTGACCAGGGCCGGCTTGATCAGCGGCAGCATGATGCGCCCAAAGATGCCTGCATAGGAACATCCATCGATTTTGGCCGCCTCATCCAGTTCCGTGGGGATCCCGCTGATAAAGTTGGAGATCAGGTATACAAAAAAGCCCTGGATCGCAAAAAAGTAGGGAATGGTCAGAGGCAGATAGGAACCGACCCATCCAAGCTTCTGATACCACAGGTACTGGGGAATCATGAGCACCTGGGCCGGGAGCATCATGGACAGCAGCATGGCTGCAAACAGGATACCCCTGCCCCGGAACTTAAACCTTGCAAACCCATAGGCAACCAGGGCGGAGCTTGCCACCGTACCCGCTGTTGCCACAATGGAGATAAAAAGGGAGTTCTTAAAAAATACAGCAAAGGAAATCTTTCCAAACCCTTTCCAGCCCGTGGAATAATTCTTTAGTATGAAGTTTTCCGGGATCAGGCTTCCGGCCGTGGAGAAAATCGTGCTGTTTTCCTTGAAGGAGCTCATGATCATCCAAATCAAAGGGTAGATCATGATAATGCCGATCAGGAATACGATGACATGGTATACTATTTTCCTGGCAACTCTCTTCTCTTTCACAATCAGAGCCCTCCTTCATATACCCAGAAACGTTTGGTGGCAAACAGGAACAGGGTGATCAGCCCGATCACCGCCAGCATCACCCATGCAAGCGCTGCACCGTATCCCGTATTGTAGAATTCAAAGGACTGCTTATACATATACACCGTGTATAGCAGGGTGGAGTTCATGGGTTTTCCCTGGGTGATGATGTAGCACTGGGTAAATGCCAGAAATCCGTTGATCATCTGCATCACCAGATTAAAGAATATGGTGGGTGTCAGCAGGGGGAGGGTGATCTTGAAGAATTTCGCCGGACCGCTGGCCCCGTCCACGTCAGCCGCCTCATACAGTGACTGGGGAACCTGTTTCAGGGAGGACAGGAAGATCAGCATGGAGGAGCCAAACTGCCATACCACCAGCAGGATCAGGACCCATATGGCCGTCCTTGTATCGCCCAGCCAGGAAAAATTAGTCTCTATTCCCACCAGTCCCAACAGCTTGTTCACAACCCCATCCATGGCAAACATCCTCTTCCAAAGAATGGAAACAGCCACAGAGCCGCCGATAATGGA
This sequence comes from Clostridium sp. FS41, assembly GCF_000954015.1. Lineage (NCBI taxonomy): Bacteria > Bacillati > Bacillota > Clostridia > Eubacteriales > Clostridiaceae > Clostridium > Clostridium sp. FS41. Next base: position 305,695 of record NZ_JYHN01000059.1, on the reverse strand, counting down.
GGGAAGGTAATAGGCCGCCCTGTAGAATCCGGACATTTTTGAGTTCTCCAGCAAAAGCATTGCAACGATCAAAGCAAACAAAAGCTTGAGCGGCACGGAGACAAAGGCAAAGAAAAACGTCACTTTCAGCGTTTTAAAAAACGTTTCGTCCCGGAACATGGAGATAAAATTCTTCATGCCTGTAAAAACAGGCGGTGACAGGATATTGTAGTCACAGAACGAATAGTACAATGAGATTCCCATGGGAACGATCATAAACAGCAGGAATCCGATGGTAAAAGGCAGTGTAAACAGTACACCGGCCACGCTTTCCCTGCTGAGCTGCTGTTTTAAAGCTTTCATAGCTACTCCTCTCGTTATGGGCACTTAGCGTCCGTACCTTGGGCGCTTGCCGGGTATAAAAAGAGCGACCGGTTACAGCCGCTCTTTTCAATTGCAGATACTTATTTGCATATACTTATTTGCAGATCCTTATTTGCAGATCCTTATTTGCAGATCCTTAATTTTTCTTGGACTCCATGATCTTTGAACCCTCTGTAAACAGCTGCTGTCCGGCGTCCTCAGCGGTCATCTGGCCGTAGCACACTGATTCCTCCAGTTTGTTGAGAAGATCATTTACCTCGCTGGAACCGTCAGCGGAAGGCGGATTGATTTGTGAGGAATTCTCAGACACCACTTCGTTGATGAACTTGATCACTTCCTGGCTGGTCTCATCCATATTGGGGGAAATGGCATCGGCCACGGAAGCTGACAGCGGGATTCCCCTCTCTCCCAGCAGGATGTTGTTGCACTCAACGGAATTGGTGATAAAATCAAGGACCTTAGCCGCCTCATCCGGGTTTGCACTGTCCTTTGTAATGGCAAAGAACTGGCTTGGCTTTAAGTAATCGGATCTTACCGGATCCGGCGAAGGCCATGTGGTCATACCGATTTCAACGCCTTCAGGTGCAGCGCTTCTGACCGCGGTAAGCTGGTTGGTATAATTGAAGGCACACCAGGACATGGTCTCCGGGCTTGAGCCGTAAACCATGGGGTCCTGTTCCACGGAACCGATGGTCCTTTCAGCAAAGATGGAGGGATCCACTACCCAGCCGTCCCTGATCCCTTCCTCGTAAAGTTTGAAGTAGGATATGTAATCCTCCGCTGTTCCGCCCAGCTTCCCTTCCCCGAACATCACCACATCATTGGCCCGAAGGAAGTATTCGATAAAGTTCTCACCGTTGTTGTAGGCGATATTTGTCTTATAACCAGTCTTTTCCCGGATCTCCCTGCACAGGGTGATGAATTCATCCATGGTCATATTATCCTTTACCGTGATCCCCGCTTCATCCAGGGCTGTCTTGTTATAGAGCAGGGCCGGGGCATTGATGCCGTTGCAGATCGCATACAGCCCATCTCCCACCTTGCCTGAATTCAGTACATCCTCATTGCAGTTTGACACGTCAATGGTGCCGTTTTCAATATAGGGGGCCAGATCCACCAGCAGGTCATTGTTCACATACTGGGAAATGTATTTGTAATCCATCTGTACAATATCCGGCATGGAATGTCCGGCAGCCGCGGTGGCTAACTTATTCCAGTAATCCGCCCACTCGGAAAACTGTCCGTCAAAGGTCACCCCAGGATTCTGCTCGGAATACAGATCCAGGATCGCCTGGGTGCGCTCATTCCTCACCTGATTTCCCCACCAGGCCATAACCAGCTCACCGCCCTCCGAAGACGGCGCCTGGGCTTCTGTGGAAGCTCCTTCCGCCTTGCTGCCTGCGGTCTGGGTGCCGGAAGTTCCTGAGGAACCGCTGCATGCAGACAGGCCGGCTGCTGCCAGGGTCAACGTGAGCAGGACCGCGATTTTCTTTTTCATGATGTAATACCTCCCTCTTTCTCTGTTGCTTTGATGAACTGATTATAACTTTTTTTCTCAGGCAAACCAATCAAAAAAACCGATATCCATGGTTAAAATTCCGACTTTTTGTGCACTTTAGACGAATACAAGTTCCCCTTGTCCCGTGCCAAAATATGGTATATATTTATTTATGACAAGAATCTGCACCACAGGAGGCGCACATGAACTATCTGAAACGGATCAAAGGAAAATTTGAAGACCTTTCCCTGAAGAATAAACTTCTGGCAATGATCTGCTCCAATGTGCTGCTGATCCTCCTCATTGCCCTGATAGGACTTAAGATTTCCTCCCATGCCTACAACGAGCAGCTGTACAAGGCCATTTCCGGAAACCTATCCTTTTCTTCCCAGACCATAGCCAGCAATCTGAACAGCATCGAGACACTCTCCTCCGTCACCATCTCGGCCTCCGTTATCCAGGATGCCCTGAACCGGATCGACAGCATTGACGATACCATTGTGTGGTCCAACGCCAACCGGGAAATCAGCCAGGTCATCAACAATTACCAGCAGGCTTATAAAAAAGACGGGGTTTTGGCCATCGCACTGTACAACAGGCGGTTTAAAAATGCCACTAATTTTGTGGTGGCCAACAATGCGGACCAGGACCTTGTGAATGGAGCCCTAAAAAAGGCAAGGGAGCGGGAAGGCGCCATTACCTGGACCATTGATCATGAACATAACCTGTACATACTTGGCCGGAGCGTGCGAAAGGCCAACAACCTGGAGCTGAACCATCTGGGCGACCTGCTGGTATTTGTTGACATGGACCGGATCGTCAGTGAAGCCAACCGGGCGGTCACCACCTATGACGATACCAGCTACATCCTGTTTGACCGGGATCAGCTGATCTATGCCTCCTCAGGAATTGACCGGGAAACCGCCTGTCTGCTGAAGGAACAGACCGGTCAGCCCTACAGCATTGTGCGCAGCCACGGACACAGCTACTTTGCGGTAAAGAATACCATTCCCTATTATGGCTGGACCTATATAAACCTTGTCCCCTATGACCAGATCGCCAGCTCCACCACCATGGCCTACCGCCTGATCCTTGGAATGCTTATCATCGGGCTTTTGATCGCCATCGCGTATTCCAGGCGGCTGACCCGCTATATACTAAAAGATTTTGACCTGTTGATCCAGAAAATGGAATTCTTCAGCAGCACAGAGTTGGAAATGCCCAAAGTACAGGTGGATTACAGTCAGCGGACCGATGAGATCAGCCGGCTCCACCAGCATTTTGACACCATGGCCGGGCGGATCCAATACCTGGTCCACAACAATTATGTCAACCAGATTCTCAGCAGGGATGCAAAGCTGAAAGCGCTGGAGGCCCAGATAAACCCACATTTTCTTTACAATACGCTGGAGACCATCAACTGGCGCGCCAAGGCTCTTAAGGATCAGCAGATATCTTCCATGGTGGAATCCCTCGGGACACTGCTGCGCGCCACCTTAAGCAGCAAAAATCCCCTGGTCACCTTAGACTATGAGATCAGCCTGGCCCGCAGTTACATGACCATCCAGAAAATACGTTTTGAGGAACGCCTTGTGTTCCAGACCGACTGCGGCCGGGAACTGGGCGGCGCCCTCATCCTTCCCCTTACCATCCAGCCCCTTCTTGAGAATGCGATCCGCTACGGCATGGAGGAAATGATGGAAACCTGTGAGATCTCAATCAGCGCCCGCAGGAAAGAGATTCCTGAAAGCGGGGAATATGTACTGATCGTGGAGGTATCCAACGAGGGGTCTGTATTTGAAGAGGGCCTGCTTGAAAAACTCCTGGACGGTACCAGGAATGCCCACGGCTTTGGCATCGGCCTGGTAAACATCCATCAGCGTATCCAGATGCTGTTTGGGGAGGGATACGGCCTGTCCTTTAAGAACCGGGATGAAACAGCGGTTGCAGTCATCACCATACCATACAGAACAGAGGAAAAAGACTATGCTGAAATTAATTATTGCGGATGATGAGCGCATTATCCGGGAGACTATTTCCACCATCATCCACTGGGAAAACTATGATATCGAAGTTGTGGGGCTGTGCAAAAACGGTATGGAAACCTATGACATGATCATGGACGAAAGCCCGGACATTGTGCTCACTGACATCAAAATGCCGGGCATGGACGGATTGGAACTGATCAACAGGGTTTCACGCACAGACCTGAATGTACAGTTCATCATCCTCTCAGGCTACGGTGAATTTGAATATGCCAAGGAGGCCATGAAAAACGGGGTAAAGTATTACCTCTTAAAGCCATGTAACGAAGCCCAGATCATAGAATGCATCGAGCAGTGCAAGCAGGACTGTTACCAGCAAAAGATCATGGAGCGGATCGTGTCTGAGCGGTTCACCGCAGTCAACCGCATGAACCACAATGTGATATTCAGCATCATCAATGACAGCATCTGCCAGAACCGCAGTTTTCCCGAGATCATAAGAGCCTATGAATCCTACATCGACTTCCGGTTTACGGTATACCGGCTGTACTACGTATATTTCCTGCCCTTTAAACACCTGGAGGAGTTCCTGGACGACCTGAGGCTGTTTTGTTGTGAGAACATTTCCTCTGTCATCATCCACGGCATCTATGTCAACAATACCCTGCTGCTGTTTTTCCGGGATTTTGCCGCTAATTATCAGGATTTGGAGCGTTTCATCCGCCAGAGGCACTATCCGGACCAGGCAGTGACCCTGGAAACAGAATCCGTCCTCTACTCCAGCCTGAAACAGCTTCTGGTGGTTGTCTTAAAAAAGATCCGCCGCTTTGGAATGATCTATTACATCAACGACTTCCACCTGCTCTACACCTGCAACTACAATACCCATATCAATGAGCTGGAGCTATTATGCCAGTCCATCCTTGGCCGACAGGAGGGGGCCCTTGGAAAGCTGACCGAACTGATCAAGGATATAAACGATATCACCTTTTTAAAGCAGATCGCCAGCAACCTGTTTATGAAGCTGACCCTGAACAACCCTAAGCGCTCCTCCATTGAGCTCACGGAATGGCTGATGCTGATTGAAAACAGTCAAAGCCTTACAGATCTTAAAAATCTGGTCATTGATAAGGTGAGGGAGATCCTGTGCGAACCCGACACCGGTCAGACGGTCAGCGCCATGACCCGGCAGATCTTTGACTATGTCAGCCAAAATCTTCAGGATGACAACCTGACGTTAAAATATATTTCAGAAAATTATCTCTTTATGAATGTGGACTATGTGAGCAAAAAATTCCTGAAGGAAACAGGAGTCAGATTCTCCAACTATCTGGCCGACATCCGCATCAAAAAAGCCAAACAGCTTCTGGCATCCAGGGGTCTGGATAAGATCCAGACAGTCGCAGAGGAGGTGGGGCTGGGCAACAATCCCCAGTATTTCTCCCAGCTGTTTAAGAAAAAGACAGGAATGACGCCCAGCTCCTACATTGACCGGGTCTGCGGCAGGGCAAACAGATAGATCACGGAATAGGGACTATACTATAAAATTTTTAAAAAGCCATAAATTTTCGCTTGACTTATATCGTATTCTATGTAAGAATATGACGAGGCACAAATCAGTGCCATATCTGGCAGGTTCCGGCTATCGCACTGGTAGAGTGCGAAGTATTTCCCAAAATCAATTTTATTAATAAATTCATAAAGGCAAAGGAGAATCCCATGAGACATTTATTGAATCCCTTAGACTTCTCTGTGGAAGAAATCGATGACCTTCTGGCTCTTGCAAGGGACATTGAGCAGAATCTTCCCCAGTACGCCCACGTATGCGATGGAAAAAAGCTGGCAACTCTTTTCTATGAGCCAAGTACAAGAACGCGTTTAAGTTTTGAAGCCGCTATGCTTTCACTTGGCGGTAATGTATTAGGTTTTTCATCTGCTGATTCCAGTTCTGCTGCCAAGGGTGAAAGTGTTGCCGATACCATCCGCATGATTTCATGTTACGCTGATATCTGTGCGATGCGCCATCCCAAAGAAGGTTCCGCATTCGTTGCAGCCCAGAAGGCCGAGATTCCGGTCATCAATGCGGGTGACGGCGGGCATCAGCATCCCACACAGACCTTAACAGATCTTATGACCATCCGTTCCATGAAGGGACGCCTTGACAACCTGACCATTGGCCTTTGCGGCGATTTAAAGTTCGGCCGTACGGTACACTCTCTCATCCATGCCATGGTCCGTTACCCCAACATCAAATTCATATTGATATCTCCTCCTGAACTCCGGGTTCCTGACAACATCCGCGAAGATGTTCTGATTGCAAACAATGTGGAGTTTGAGGAAGTGGGCAATCTGGACGAGGCCATCGGCTGCCTGGACATCCTTTACATGACGCGTGTTCAGAAGGAGCGTTTCTTCAACGAGGAGGATTATATAAGATTAAAGGACTGCTATATCCTGGACAAGAAGAAAATGAAGCTGGCCAAGGAAGACATGTATGTACTCCATCCCCTTCCCAGGGTAAATGAAATTTCCGTGGAAGTGGATGACGACCCAAGAGCTGCTTACTTTAAGCAGGCCCGGTACGGCGTATATGTGCGTATGGCCCTGATCATGAGATTACTGGAGGTGGAAAAGCCATGTTAAATATCAGCGGATTAAAAGAAGGCATTGTCCTGGACCACATTGAGGCCGGAAAGAGCCTGGACATCTACTATCACCTGGGGCTGGACAAGCTGGAGTGTCAGGTGGCGATCATCAAGAATGCCCGCAGCAACAAGATGGGCCGCAAGGACATCATCAAGATCGAAGGCGGACTGGACACCGTGGACTTAAAGGTGCTGGGCTATATCGACCACACGATCACAGTGAACATTATCAAGAATGATAAGATCGTGGAGAAAAGAGCATTAAGGCTTCCCCACAAGATCACCAATGTGGTCCAGTGCAAGAATCCAAGATGCATCACATCCATTGAGCAGGAACTTCCCCATATCTTCTATCTGGCCGATGAAAAGACAGAGACATACCGGTGCCAGTACTGCGAGGAGAAATACAGCGGGAATTAATTTTTGCCCTGACATACCGGGCAAAAAAGAGGGGGGGCAAAAGCCTCCCTCTTCTATTGTCTGAAGCAGCTAAATCACCGTTCTTCTTCCCTCTGGTCCGATATACTCTGAACCGTCAAAGGCAAGCACAAGGAGAAAGATGAAGTTAAGGAATACCAGCCCCACACCAAACCAGGCGCCGTGCCCAAAGGAAACCGACAGTTTGATACAGGCAATGACCCGCATGACGACCATGCCTACGCTTGCAGCCAAAAAGACTATGATCCCCAGTCCTCCTACATGCTGAAAAGCCACTGCTATGACGGCAAATACCGCCAGCAGGCCGAACATCTTCCCGCTCCATGTCAGCTTATATTCTATATAGGTGCTGTAAACAGGGATCAATGCCTTCCAGCCGGCTTCCCCTGCCTTTTTAAATATCATCCAGTACGCAAGGATACAGAGTAAAACCACGACCGTGGCCACGGCATACTTAACCATCTTCAGGCTCAAAAGCAGCATTGCCAATTCTTCCATTTGAATTTCCTCCGGGAGCGTGTTTGGGACACGGGATCCAACACGTCTTCATGTACCATATTATCTCTTTGCAGGGACGATCTCCACCCAGTAGCCATCCGGATCCGCGATAAAATAAATGCCCATGCCCGGGTTCTCATAGCAGATACAGCCCATCTCTTCATGATGCTTGTGGATCTCATCAAATTCGTCTACGTGAAACGCCAGATGGAACTCGCATTCTCCCAGGTTATAAGGCTCTTTCCTATCCCTTAACCAGGTCAGCTCCAGGTTAAATCCCGTTACCCCATCCCCCAGATACACCAGTTTAAAGGAACCATCATCCGCATTCTTTTCCCTCACCGGCTCAAGTCCCAGGGCCTCTTTATAAAATGCAAGGCTTTTTTCCAGATCCAGAACATTAAAGTTAAAATGGTTAAATGTAATCATACCGCACTCTCCTTCTCTTTTATTATAGATCTATTATAAAAGGAACTGGCCTGCATAACAACATGCAAACCAGTCTTTTTAAAATTGATGCAGGTTTCAAGACCTTACTTCACAGGAACCATGACTTCCATTCCGCCCATATATGGACGAAGTACTTCCGGAATCTTCACGCTGCCGTCAGCCTGCAGGTTGTTCTCCAAAAAAGCAATGAGCATACGCGGAGGGGCAACCACGGTATTATTCAGGGTGTGGGCCAGATATTTGCTTCCATCCTCGCCCTGGACACGGATCTTTAAGCGGCGGGCCTGGGCATCTCCCAGATTAGAACAGCTTCCCACCTCAAAGTACTTCTTCTGTCTTGGGGACCATGCCTCCACATCCACGGACTTGACCTTCAGGTCGGCCAGGTCACCGGAGCAGCATTCCAATGTACGCACCGGAATATCCAGGGAGCGGAACAGATCCACAGTATTCTGCCACAGCCTGTCATACCACATGGGGCTTTCCTCAGGCTTGCACACAACGATCATCTCCTGCTTCTCAAACTGGTGGATCCTGTAAACACCCCTCTCCTCAATGCCGTGGGCGCCCTTCTCCTTGCGGAAACACGGGGAATAGCTGGTCAGTGTCTGAGGCAGCTGCTCCTCGGGGGTGATGGTGTCAATAAATTTACCGATCATGGAATGTTCACTGGTGCCGATCAGATACAGGTCCTCTCCCTCTATCTTGTACATCATGGCATCCATCTCCGCAAAACTCATCACGCCTGTGACAACATTGCTGCGGATCATGAAAGGAGGCACACAGTAGGTAAAGCCGCGGTTGATCATGAAATCCCTGGCATAGGAGATCACAGAGGAGTGCAGCCTTGCAATGTCACCCATGAGATAATAGAACCCATTACCGGCCACCCTTCTTGCAGCGTCCAGATCGATTCCGTTAAAGCGCTCCATGATCTCCGTATGGTAAGGGATCTCAAAATCCGGAACCACAGGCTCGCCAAAACGCTCCACCTCCACGTTCTCACTGTCATCCTTGCCAATGGGAACGCTGGGATCTATGATATTGGGGATCGTCATCATGATCTTTAAAATCTGCTCAGACAGTTCCCCCTCTTTTGTCTCCAATTCGGCCAGCCGCTCAGAGTTGGCGCTTACCTGTGCCTTGACAGCCTCGGCCTCCTCCTTCTTTCCCTGGCCCATAAGTTTACCGATCTCCTTGGAAAGCTTGTTGCGGCTGGCGCGAAGGTCATCCGCCTCCTTCTGGGCACTGCGGAACTCTGCATCCAGAGCGATCACTTCGTCCACCAGAGGCAGCTTGCTGTCCTGGAATTTATTCTTAATGTTCTGTCTGACAATGTCCGGGTTTTCTCTTACAAACCTTAAATCTAACATGGTATTCCTCCTGGATTTCCTTGATGTAATCACCTGTCCCACAGGGTACTTGGATGCGCACCGGACAGGTATTCCTGTACTGTTAAAGAGTATATAACATTTTACCAGGAAATAAAAGCCCTATTTTTCTGTTTTTCCGGCCGGTACCACAGTTTACTGCCTTGGGCATACTGTTTTCACGCGGCGCCTCTCTTCTATTTCTTTATCCCTGGTGGACCGCCCGGACCAGCACATCCAGCAGTTCCTCAAAACACACGCCGTTTGCCGCAGGGATGTCCAGTTCCTCGGAACGCCTGATACATTTTTTTACAAAGGATGCGGCCAGGCGGACCCCCTCTTCCAGATCCCATCCCCTGACAGCGGCAGCGGCCACCACAGAGGAGAACACATCCCCTGTGCCGGGGCGCTCCTGCCCTACGCGGATGGTTTTAGGAAATGTGACTTCACGCCTTCCCTCCGCCACCACGTTCACAAGATACCCGCCCTGGTTCACGCCGGTTATGACCACGGACTCCGGCCCCATGGCCTGGATGTCCGCCGCCATGGTCTTAAGTTCCTCCCTGGTCCATCCCTTTTTTCTAAAGGGTCTTCCGGTGAGGATACATGCCTCGGTCAGGTTGGGGGTTACAATATCGCCCATGGAAACAAGGTCCTTCATCCGTCTGCACATGGATGGGGTAAAGGTGGCATAGGTCTGACCGTGATCCCCCATGATGGGGTCTATGATCACCCTGGTCTCCTCCCCTCCAAACTTCCGGATCATATCCATTACAATGGCGATCTGGGCTTCGGATCCCAGAAATCCGCTGACGATCCCGTCAAAGGACAGATCCAGTTCTTTCCATTTTTCTATATAGGATGGCATTTTCTCCGTGTAATCATCGAAAAAACACACAGGAAACCCTGTGTGATTGGAAAGGATGGAGGTGGGAACGGGACAGCACTGCACTTTCATGGCAGATATAATGGGAATAGCCACTGTCAGTGAACAGCGGCCATATCCCGATAAATCATTGATCATAGCTATTTTTTTTTGACGGTATTCGCTCATGTTATTCTCCTGTCTTATGGAAGCTGCTTCATTCCTGTCCGTTGGCAGGCACAAAGGTCCTACCGGAGCCGTTCAAACAGGCCTGCCCGCTTGAGGGCGCTGCGCAGTGGCATGTATATGGCTGCCGCCGCAATGGTGGAGGTCACCGCATTGATGGAGGATGCGGTGACGTTCCAGGCCAGTGTGAGCTGTGCCGCAGGCTTACCCAAGATCAGCAGCTTATAATAATACCCCACCAGCGGGTCAAATATCACATTAAACAACAGTCCGCACACAGAGGCTGCCACAACAAAACGGAAGATCCGCTTCTTATCACCGGTCTCGTTGATCTTTCCGATCCGGTGCGCCACCAGGCCGGTGATCAGGCCGATACACAGCTTCAGGATAAATGTCTTAGGCGCATACACCACATACACCGGATCAAACAGATCCCCAATGGTCATCCCGATCGCGCCTCCCAGGCCGCCGTACAGTCCGCCCATAATCAAGGCGCCCAATACGCAGACCGCGTTTCCCAGGTGGATGGATGTGGCATCTCCTCCCGGAAGGGTGATCTTGATCTGCAAAAAGGTAAACACCACATAGGATAATGCGGCAAACAACCCGGTAAGGGCCACTTTGTATAAATGATTTGATTCCTCTCCCGCATAGCCGGCAGTTGTAACCTGATTTGTCTTCATACTCTCTCACTCCTTGTACCCCAAAGGGGTTATTTCATGATCCTGTCCTATCTTATCACCGAAGTGGAGTGTTTTAAATATCCAGTTTTATTGAATTTAACCAGGCCAGTCACCAGACGGAACCGCACGGAACCGCAGAAGGCCGCCAGCCGGTCAGTCGTGGGATTCCACCACAATCAGAACGCCGTCTGTAAATGTGATGCCGCCTTCCTCCCCCTCCAGCTCATTGCTGATACACAGGCTGGTCCCGATCTCAATATCCTTTAAATAAAGCGGATACTTAAATCCGGTAAGGGTAATCCCGTTTACCTGTTCCGTCAAAGGCAGGAAGGAAATATACTTTCCCCACAGTTCACTGCTCCGGAAGGTATGTTCCCCGTCAATGAGGTACATCCTGTTCTGCCGGTCCAGGATATATGCCTCGATTCCCTTTTGCAGGCAGGGGTATAAAAGGTGGAGGTTCCCCAGCATGTGATCCATACGCCCGCCTGTGGCTCCCAGGATCACGATCTGGGTACAGCCAATGGCCTGGGCTTTGAGAAGGGCCAGTTCCGTATCGGTCTCATCCTTCTCAGGCTGGTGGGTATCCCAGATGATATGCTCCCGGCTTCTGTAGTATTCCAGGATCTCAGGCTTTACCGTGTCAAAATCCCCCACGATCATATCCGGTTCCAGGCCCAGCGCCTTCACCGCCTCCAGCCCGGCATCCACAGCTATGACCTTATCAAAAACTTCCTGTTCTAAAAAACAACCGGCAAAAGACAGATCCAGCTTGCCGCCGGTGACAATCAGACATCGCTTCATGACCCATATCCTTCAAATATCTCTATAAATTCTTTTGTCTTTGCAGCAGCGTCCCCGCCAAACACAGCGGAACCTGCCACGAATACGTTGGCTCCCGCTTCCATGATCCCCCGCACATTGGCTGCGCTGACTCCTCCGTCCACCTGGATGTCGGTCTTCAGCCCCAAACGGTTAATTCTTTCCCGAAGGGAACGCACCTTGTCCAGCGTGTAGGGAATGAATTTCTGCCCGCCGAATCCCGGGTTCACGGTCATGATCAGCACCATATCCAGCTGATCCAGGACACAGTCCAGCACATGGATGGGCGTTGCCGGGTTCAGGGCAACTCCCGCCCTGCACCCCTGCTCCCTGATCTGGTTCACCACCCGGTCAAGATGGGTGCAGGCTTCTGCATGGACCGTGATAATGTCCGCGCCGCAGGCCTTCATGTCCGCCACGTATCTGCCCGGGTCTTCCACCATCATATGCACGTCAAACGCCGCCTCTGTACAGGGGCGCAGGCTTTTGAGCACAGGCATTCCAAAGGATATGCTGGGCACAAAGGCCCCGTCCATCACATCCAGATGGATGTATTCCGCTCCTGCCTGAGCAACTGTGGACACCTCCAGGCCAAGATTGCAAAAATCCGCCGCCAGAATCGATGGCGCTAATTTATAGTACATGATCAGTACCTCCTCTTATTCTTCAGTTCTTCATACATCAAGAGATAATTGTCATACCTGCTTTGGCTGAGGCCGCCTGCTTTCAGCGCTTCCTTTACGCCGCACACCCTTTCGCCCACATGGACACAGCCAAGAAACTTACAGCCATCCTCATAGACTGAAAACTCAGGGAAATAATCCTTCAGATCCCCGGCCTCCAGATCAGGCGTGAACATGGAACTGAATCCAGGGGTATCCATCATGTACGTATCCTCCTCCACATAGAACAATTCGCAGTGGCGGGTGGTATGCTTTCCCCTCTCGATCTTCTGGCTGATATCCCCTGTCTCCATAGCCGCACACGGCTGGATGCAATTGGTCAGTGAGGATTTTCCCACGCCAGAAGGTCCGGCCAGCACCGTGGTTTTTCCTCTGAGGATTTTTCTCACCTGTTCCAGGCCGGTCTCCTCATAGGTGCTGATAAAAGCCACCCGGTATCCGGCCGTTTCATAGATCTTCCTGTAAGTCTCCACCAGGTCCTCATCCCCCAGATCCACCTTGTTAAAACATATGATCACAGGTACTTCCTGGATCCCCATCATCACCAAAAACCGGTCCAGCAGGTTCAGGTTGGGGGCGGGATGGGTCAGGGCAAATACCACCAGCGCCTGGTCCACATTGGCCGCAGCCGGGCGCACCAGCGCATTGGACCGGGGAAGGATCACGTCAATATTGCCCTCCCCCGCCTCCTGGTCCAGCACGGAAAATTCCACATTATCTCCTACCAGGGGCTTGATCTTCCTATTGCGGAACACGCCCTTGGCCTTACACTCATAAATACGGTCCTTACCATTGTGTACATAGTAAAAACCGGCAATTCCCTTAATGATCTTACCTGTCATACACTCCTCTTATCCCACCGGGAAAAATGTAACCGGATAGGACGCTATTACTGTTAAATTCGCACTTCCTGCATCTACCACTTCCACAATACCGCTGTCCACGCCGTAAGCACCTCTGATCCTTGGGATCACCACAGGTATGGTCTGGGCGCCTACCACCAGCCGTTCTTTGATCAGGGGTGTATAGATCTCCTCCCCGTTGGGCATGGTCTGTTTTAACCGGACCATGACCCTGACACTGCTGGTCTGGGACGCCGGACCGATATAATTACTCAGGGAGCAGGTCTGGTCAATGGACGCCACATAGTACTGGTCCGATTCCGCCTGTGACAGATCCGGCTCACCGCTTACCACATAGTCCACAGCAGCCCCCGGCTCCAGCATGGTTCCGGCATCCACTGCCTGGCTGATGATCAGTCCCTCGGCCACCGTATCGCTGTGTTCCTGGGTCACATCCCCCGGAAGGAGTCCTGCCGCTGCCAGCATGGCATCCGCGGCTGTCTGGTTCTGTCCCCTTAATTCAGGAACCATTCCCTGTACAACCTGTATTCCCTTGCTGACAAACAGGGTCACGCTCTCCCCCACCTTCGCGGTTTCCGGGCTGAACCGTAAAACAGCACCCGCTGCAGCCGTGTTGCTGAACTCTTCCTTGATCTCCACCGTAAGCCCCTTTTCCTCCAGAAGCTTTGCGGCATTATCAGCGGTCAGCACCGTAAGGTTCAGTTCGCCCAGATCCACTTTGTCACTGCCCTTGCTCAGGGTTACGCCCACCACGCTTCCCTTTTCCAGGACAACGTCTTTATCGAACACCTGGGACATCACAAGGCCCTCTGCAACATTGTCGGAAAAGTCCGTTCCCGTCACTTCCATCTTCAGACCGGCTTTTTCCAGTTCCTCCCTTGCCTTTTCCTCTGTCATTTTCAGAACAGAGGGGACGTAGGTCTGATTGTTGGTTATATTCACTTCCACGCTTTCGGTGGCCGCCTCCGTGCTCACGGTCACCGTGGGCTTTTCACTGGTGCCTGCCCGGAACAAGCCTGTCAGCCGGGAGAACACAAACAGCACCACTGCTACGATCAGAATGGCGGCCACTATGCCGATCCCCGTGATAATGCGCTCAAACTGAGTGCTCACATCCTTCTCAGGATTCTTTCTGGATGACAGATGGCCGTTCCCGCGGCGCTTGCCCTTTTCGCGGGAAACAGGTTTGGGTACATCATCCTTTAACTCCTCCTCGGACCGTTCATTCTCCCGCCCCGCCTTCCGGCTCTCCTGCATGTTGATCAGTTCTTCCCTGGAAATGGATCTGGTTTTTCCAAGCTCATCTCCCTCTTCCAGGTCATAGATATCGCAGTCCGGGTTCATCAGCGCCTTTCTCAGGTCCCCGATCACATCCAGCACATTAGAGTAGCGGCGGTCCGGGCGCTTCTGGGTACACTTGAGAATGATCTGCTCCAGGGCATGGGACAGATCAGGTACCAGCTCACTGGGACGTCTTACAGGCTCCTCCAGGTGGGCCAGTGCAACTGTAACCGTATTATCCCCCTCAAAGGGAACCTTGCCTGTAACCATCTCATACATGGTAATGCCAAAGGAATAGATATCGCTGCGCTCATCGCAGTAACCTCCCCTGGCCTGTTCCGGTGAAATATAGTGGACAGACCCCACGGCCGTGGCATTCATAGTTTGTGTAGAAACAGCCCTGGCAATTCCAAAATCAGCCACTTTTACCTTGCCGTCCCTGGATATGATCATGTTCTGGGGTTTGATATCCCGGTGGATGATATGCTGTTCATGGGCTGCCGCGATCCCCTGTCCTACCTGGATGGCGATCCCAATCGCTTCCTTGCTCTCCAGGTGCCCCTTTTTCTCTATATAATTCTTAAGGGTGATCCCCTCGATCAGCTCCATAACAATATAGTGAAGCACATCCTCATCCACTACATCATAGACACTGACAATGTTGGGGTGTGACAGTCGGGCGGCCGCCTGTGCTTCCATCTTGAACTTGCTGACAAAATTATCGTCAAAGGCAAATTCTTCTTTTAATACCTTGATGGCCACCGGACGGTTCAGGGTATGGCACTGGGCTTTATACACCACAGACATTCCGCCGGAACCAATCCGTTCCAGGATCTCATAACGGTTCTGAAGATATGTACCAGGATTTAACATGTGCCCGCCTCCCTTCCCAGGGGATTCACAAGCACCACTGCGATATTGTCAATTCCTCCCTGCCGGTTTGCTTCCCTGATCAGGCGTGAAGCCTTTTCCTTCAGGCTTCCCGGACCGGTAACAATACTGCAGATGGTATCGTCATCCACCATATTGCTCAGACCATCGGAACAGAGAAGGATATAATCCCCTTCCTCCAGATCCACCTCAAAGAAATCAGGTTCCACACTCCTGCCGATTCCCATGGCTCTTGTTATGATATTCTTGCGGCTGTTGTAATCCACACTGCCCCTGCGCATCTGGCCCATGGCCACCATCTCTTCCACATAAGAATGGTCCCTGGTCACCTGCCGTATGGCGCCTGCCTGGATCAGGTACAGGCGGCTGTCCCCCACATTGGCCACGTAAAGAGTTCCGTCCTCCACCACGCCGGCCACCAGGGTACAGCCCATGCCCTTTAATTCTTCCCGTTTCAGGGATTCCTCGTACAGCCTTTCGTTCACTTCCTCAATTCCCATCTTTAACTGCATGACGGGAGAGCCTTTCCCTGCCCTGTTGATATAGATGACCAGATTCTCCACCGCAAACCGTGAAGCGTAATCTCCGGCCTTATGACCGCCCATTCCGTCCGCCACCAAAAACAGATTAGGCAGTGAGCCCACCATCTCCGGTGAGGAATAGATATAATCCTGATTCATGGATCTTACCTGGCCTATGTCCGTTAATGCATATGCTTCCATGGTTACTCCTCTCCTTCCATATAGCTCTTTCGCAGCTGGCCGCAGGCTCCGCCTATATCCCGGCCCATTTCTCTTCTAATAGTAACATTTATCCCGCTTTTTTCAAGGAGATTTTTAAACTCGGCAATGGCCTTCTGCCCTGACTGGACATAGTCCCTCTCCTTGATGGGGTTTACGGGGATCAGGTTCACATGGCCGTGCTGATCCCTGATCAGCCTTGCCAATGCCCTGGCTTCATCCAGGTTGTCATTGACCCCCCGGACCAGGCTGTACTCAAAGGTAAGCCTTCGTCCTGTCTTCTCATGGTAATAACGGCATGCTTCCAGCACATCCTTCAATTGGTAGCTGTTGGCAATGGGCATCAGCGTCCGGCGGACCTCATCATTGGGCGCGTGAAGGGACAGGGCCAGTGTGACCCCCAGTCCTTCCTCGGCAAACCGCCTGATTCCCGGTACAATGCCGCAGGTGGACAACGTCAGGTTCCTCTGGCTGATATTCAGGCCCTTTTCATGGGAGATCAGGTACAGAAAACGGATCACATTGTCATAGTTGTCAAAGGGTTCTCCGGAACCCATCACCACCACGTTGGAAACCCTCTGCCCCGTGACCGACTGTATCCTGTAGATCTGGTCAAGCATCTCCGATGCCCGCAGGTTCCGTTCCAGGCCATCCAGGGTGGAGGCGCAGAAACGGCATCCCATCCTGCACCCCACCTGGGAGGAAATGCAAACGGAATTGCCGTGATGGTACTGCATCCAGACGCTCTCTATGATATTGCCGTCCTCCAGACCGAATAAATATTTCCTGGTTCCATCGATCTGTGATACCCGTTCTTCCACAATACGCAGGTTTGTCAGACTGTAATGCTCCTTCAGCTTCTGCCGCAGTTCCTTGGATAAGCTGCTCATATCCTCAAAGGATTCCACCAGCTTCACATGGATCCAGTCATAAATCTGTTTTGCCCTGAAAGATTTCTCTCCCAGGGCTGCCATCTCCTCTGACACCTCTTCCAATGTCATGGACTTTATATCTTTCCGGCCTTTAAAATCCGTTAAATCCAGCATAACATACTCCTGATTCTCTATTTTCGCCTGAACACGCTGATGAAAAATCCATCAAAGGGATGGATCCCCGGAAGAAACTGGATCATTCCTTCCTTCAGCGATGGCTCGTCAAAGGCATTCCCCACCCGGTTTGTCAGATCCACCGGCTCCAGCGGGAAGCGGCTTAAAAGCCATCTGGCATTCTCCTCGTTCTCCTTTGTGTCAATGGTGCAGGTGCTGTACACAAGGGTTCCGCCCGGCTTCACATACTCCCATGAAGCGGCAAGGATCTCCCTCTGAAGGGAGGCCAGTTCAGCCATCTTTTCCATGGTCATGTTGTATTTGATGTCAGGCTTTTTCCCAATGATCCCAAGGCCTGAGCAGGGAAGGTCCGCGATAACGATATCCGCCTTTTCCCTGGCATCTTCATCCGTCACCAGGGCATCCCAAACCACCGCCTTTATGTTGGGGGCGCCAAAGCGGGCCATATTTTCCTCTATCATGGCCACCTTCTGCTCGCTCAGATCCCTGGCCTCCACCATGCCCGTACCCTTTAGCTTGTCAGCCAGGTGAAGGCTTTTTCCTCCCGGAGCAGCACACACATCAATGATGTAATCCCCCTCCTTCGGATCAGCAAGTTCGCTTACCAGGGCAGAGGTCACATCCTGAACCTGGATCCATCCGTTCCGAAAGCTTTCCAGGCTTTCCAGATAATCATAACCTGATATGGATATCATGGATTCCAGCCAGGAAAGTCCTGTCACAGCCACCCCCTGGGATGCCAGGGATTCCAGGATCTCCTTCCTGGACGCCCTGCTGAGATTGCAGCGCACCCAGGTGGGTCCGTCCCTAAGAAAAGAGGCGGCAATTGCCCCCGCCTTTTCCCTTCCATATTCCTTTTCCCACATGTCATACATCCACTGAGGGATGCTGTAGGCCAGGGACGGCGTATCAAACACCAGGGAATCCTTTTCCCTGGAAACAGTCCGGAGCACGCCGTTGACAAAGCCTTTCAGGCCTGAAAAATGCCGCTTTACCGCCAGCTTCACCGCCTCATTGCAGGCGGCGGAATCCGGCACCCTGTCCATATACAGGATCTGGTACACGCTCATCCTTAAAAGATTGCGGATCAGCGGTTTCATCTTTTCTGTCTTGGTCTTTGAATACCTGTTAATGATATGGTCGATCTGCAGAAGATATTCCAGCGTGCCCTCGGTGACCCGTGTGATAAAGGCACGGTCCGGCTTGTCCAGGTACTGGTACTTCTGCAAAGCCTGGTTCAGTACAAGGTGGACAAAACTCCCCCTTTCCAGTACCTCTGTCAGTATATCCAGTACGATCTCCCTGTTTTCAAGTCCGCGGTCCGATATCTTAGCCATTCCTCTTATGTCCTCTCCAGGTATTAGTCATTTCTTCGATTGCCAAAAATCATAAGAAGCCTCAGGAGCTGAAGAATGGATGCCGCAGCTGCCGCCACATAGGTAAGGGCCGCCGCGCTCAGCACGCTCCTGGTCTGCCCCACTTCCTGTCCGGACAGGATCCCGGTGGAATCCAGCAGGGTCACTGCCCTGTGTGAAGCATTATATTCCACCGGCAGAGTGACCAGCTGGAACAGCACTGCCAGTGAAAACAACAGGATACCGATGCCGGCAAGGGTGGAACCGCCTCCCCCAAGCAGCAGGCCGATGAGAATCAGGGGCCAGGCCAGGCTGGAGCCCAGATTGGCGGCAGGCACCAGGGCTGCCCTGATCCTTAAGGGCGAATAGTCGCTGGCATCCTGCATGGCATGGCCGCACTCATGGGCCGCCACGCCGATTGCTGCAATGGAGGTGGAACCGTATACGGAATCCGACAGGTTCACAGTCTTTGTCCTGGGGTCGTAGTGGTCCGTAAGATTGCCCGCCACACGGCGCACGGTCACATCATAGATACCCTGGTTGTTCAAAAGCTTCTGGGCCACCTCGGCGCCTGTAAGACCGCACATGCTGCGCACGGAGGAATACCTCTGATAGGTGGAGTTCAGCTTGGCGGAGGCTATCATGGATATGACTACGCCGATCAGAACCAGAATATAGGTTGAATCATAAAAAAATGGATAATACATAGTTATTCATCACTCTCTTTCAATTGTGCATTCAGTTGTGCATTCAAGTATGCTTCCATGCTACTCAGTTTTCCTTGTCAGTATATCCCCTTCAGGGACAGGATACCCCCGCAGGAACGCATCCACATCCATGCGCTTCTTTCCCTCCATCTGAAGTTCCTTTATGGACAGCAGGCCTTCGCCGGTCTTAACCACCAGGGACCGCTTGCCGGAACATACCACCGTACCGCGGGGAGCACTGTCAAGGGATGGAACGCTGTGGGCAATCCCCTCTTCCTCGTCTTTCCCAAGTACATCTGCGGACCATATCTTAATGGTTTTTCCATTCCACATGGTATATGCGCTGGGCCATGGATTCAGTCCGCGGATCAGACGCTCTATGGACACCGCGCTCTTCTCCCAGTCAATATCTCCCAGGGATTTGGTAAGCATTTTGGCGTAACAGGTTCCCTCCTCCGTCTGGGGGGTGCGGACTATGGTTCCCTCCTCCATCTTCTTAAGGGTGGACAGGATCAGTTTCCCGCCAGCCAGGCTCAGCTTATCATGGAGGCTTCCCCCTGTCTCATCCCTGTCAATGGGGATCACCACCTTCTCCAGCATATCGCCGGTATCCAGCCCCACATCCATCATCATGGTGGTTATGCCGGTTTCCTTCTCCCCATCGATCACACACCACTGGATCGGCGCCGCTCCCCGGTACTTGGGAAGCAGGGAGGCATGGATATTCACACATCCAAGCCTCGGCAGGTCCAGGACGGATTTGGGAAGAATCTGGCCAAAGGCTATGACCACAAAGACATCCGCCTCCATCTCCCGCAAAACCTTTACAAAGGACTCATCCCTTACCTTCACCGGCTGGTACACCGGTATCTTATATTCCAGCGCCTGGATCTTCACCGGCGTCATCTGCATCTCTTTTCCCCTGCCCTTTGGTTTGTCAGGCTGGGTCACCACTGCAGCCACATCATGGCCTGCCTCTACCAGTGCCTTTAAGGTGGGCACGGAAAAGTCAGGTGTTCCCATAAAAACAATGCGCATCTTCCCACTCCTATTCCTCAATGATCTCCTCGCCGGTCTCCGGGTTGGTGTCCACCAGTTCCCCTTCCACCAGCTCCACATACATCTGGCCTTCCAGATGGGCATACTCATGGCAGAGGGCTCTGGCCAGAAGACCTTCTCCCTCCACTTCCACCGGCTCCATATTCTCATTCAGCGCCCGCATCTTTACATAGTTTGGGCGTGTCACGATACCTGACTTGCCCGGCAGGCTCAGGCAGCCCTCATAACCGGTCTGTTCCCCCTCCTGGGCAATGATCTCAGGGTTGATCATCACATACTGGTTGCCGTCATCCACGTCCACCACAAAGATCCGCTTCAGCACGCCCACCTGAGGTGCGGCCAGGCCGCAGCCATTGGCCTCATACATGGTCTCGAACATATCCTCAATCAAATCCATGGTACGCCCGGTCATCTCCTTCACAGGTTTGCACTTCTTTGTTAAAATCTCGTCTCCCATAACCCTTATCTGTCGAACTGCCATCGTGGTCTCAATCTCCTTTATTATGTTCTGTCACGTTAAATCATATTGTACTGTCAGTCCAAAACGGCCCTCCGCCTCCTTAAGGCGCAGTTCCGCCATTTTCCTAATCTGTATCAGTATATCATAATTTTCGTGCTTTATATATAAAATTTTTCTATAAATATCATTAACTTTGTATACAGGCGCATTCACCGGGCCGATGAGCTTAAAGCCCTCCATGGCGCTCCCTGCCCTCTCCTCCACCCAGCGGGCGGTCTCTGAGGCGGTCCGCTCCAGCACATCCTCCCTGGGACAGGCCATCTGGATGGTGAGCAGGGCCACGGCCGGCGGATACCCAAGAAGCCTTCTGTATGCCATCTCCTGACCGTAAAATGCCTCGTAATCCTGGCTGGCAGCGGTCACGATACAATAATGGTCCGGCTGATAGGTCTGTATGATAACATTGCCCGGAAGGTTTCCCCTCCCGGCCCTCCCGGCTGCCTGGGTCAGGAGTTCAAAGGTCTGTTCCCCGCACCTGTAATCCGATGCATACAGGGACAGATCCGCTGCCAGCGCTCCCACCAGGGTCACCTTGGGAAAGTCATGGCCCTTTACGATCATCTGTGTACCGATGAGGATGTCTGCATCTCCCCTGGCAAAGGCGGAGAGGATCTCCTGATGACCTCCCTTTTTGGATGTGGTGTCCGTGTCCATGCGCAGGATCCTGGCGCCGGGAAACAGTTCCCCGGCCATGGTCTCGATCTTCTGGGTTCCGGTGCCAAAGGGCGCAATATACCGGGAACCGCAGGCAGGGCACTCCCCAGGCTGCTGTATGGTGTAGCCGCAGTAATGGCACATCATGCGTCCGTCCCTGTGCAGGGTCAGGGTCACATCACAGTGAGGGCACTTAAGCGCTTCACCGCAGGCGCGGCAGGACACAAAGTTGGCATACCCCCTGCGGTTGATAAACAGCATGATCTGCTCCCTGTTTGACAGCCGCTCCTGGATCAGTTCCTGAAGGCGGCGGCTGAATATGGAACGGTTCCCGGCCCTCAGCTCCTCTCTCAGGTCCACGATCTCCACCTGGGAAAGCCTTGCCTTTGTCTTGGCCCGCTCCTTCATGGTAAACAGGGTGTATTCCCCTCTCAAAGCCTTTGTGTAGGATTCCAGGGACGGTGTGGCCGATCCCAGCACAAGGGATGCTCCGTTGGCTTCCGCACGCACGGAGGCTGCCTCTCTGGCATCATAGCGGGGGGACAATTCACTTCTGTACGCATTCTCATGTTCCTCGTCAATGATGATCAGACCCAGATCGGAAAAAGGGGCAAACAGGGCGGAACGGGGACCGATCATAATATCAATATCCCCTGTTCTGGCCCTTTCATACTGATCATACCGCTCCCCGGCCGACATGCGTGAGTTCATCACCGACACGCGGTTGCCGAACCGATTGTAAAACCGCATTACGGTCTGCCATGTAAGGGATATCTCAGGTATGAGCACAATGACCTGACGCCCTGCCGAAAGCACATGGCTGATCAGTTCCATATAGACCTCGGTCTTGCCGCTTCCCGTAATACCGTGGATCAGATAGGTCTTTCTTATCCCCTCCCGGTAATCCTGGATAATGGAATCCGCAATCTGACGCTGGACCTGGTTTAAGGGCGGGGCCTGGTCTGCAAATACAGGAGAATCCGCTCCGGCCAGTCTCTGCATTTCCAGCAGCGGGTTCCTGTAACGCTCCACCACCTCCACCGCAATGACACCGGCCTCCTCCAGGGGTTTTATGACAGCCGCAGTAAGGTTTAAGCGCCCTGCGGCCTCCTCATATGGTATGATGCTTGAATCCTTAAGGGCTTCTAAAAGCCTGAGCCTGGCCTTATGGTTCTTCTGCCTGGCCTGTGCAGCTGCCTGTTCCAGCCCCTGGGGATCCAAAAGGCAGCGTATCCTGCGCCGGGGCGCCTCCTTTACCTTCTGCTTCACCGGAAGCACGGTCCTTAATGCCTGGTTCATGGTGGAACCATACCGTTCCTTCATCCACCATGCCAGCCAAATAAGCTGGGATTCCGCAGTCACGCTTCCCTGCACAATCCCAGCCACATCCTTCAGCTTATTCTCATCAAACTCCGCCTGGTCCGTCAGGCCCACCACATACCCCTTGCGCTGCCGGTTGCCCTGCCCAAAGGGAATATATACCTGATGCCCCACCTGAATGCGGTCCTCCAGTTCCTGCGGAATCCTGTACTGGAAGGTCCTGTCCACACTTTCGTGGGAAATATCTATGATAATATTGGCATACTTCTGCCCCACACACTTCACCTGTCAATCTTTAAATCTGATATGTACGTTCCCGTACTCCAGCCTATTATACATGAGAATAGGGAAAAATGCAAATCAGGGAATATATTGGTTCAGGGCAGCAAACAGACGGTCATAATCAATGGGCTTTGAAACATGGTCATTCATGCCTGCGGACAGGGCCTTCGCCATGTCCTCGGCAAACGCATTGGCGGTCAGGGCAATGATGGGAATCTCCTCCGACTGGGGATGGGAACTGTTTCGTATCCGTCTGGCCGCCGTATAGCCGTCCATCACAGGCATCTGCAGGTCCATCAGGACAGCCTGGTAATAGCCCTCGGCAGACGACTCAAACAGGTCCAGCGCCTCCTGCCCGTTGCAGGCCTCCTCCACAAGGAATCCGGCTTCGGACAAAATGGTATGCACGATCTCCATGTTCAGTTCATTGTCCTCGGCCACCAGCAGGCGGACGGTCTTTTGGGATACCTTGCGCAGAAGCCCTGAGACTGCACCATGCCCCGGATCTCCCGCCATGTGTTCCTCCCCATCCAGTTCCATGGAAAGGGTGACCGTAAAACGGCTCCCTCTGTTTTTCTGGGTCTCCACCTGGATACTGCCGTTCATTGCATTTACGATCCCCTGGGCAATGGACATGCCCAGACCCGTTCCCTGGACAGCGGCGGCACTATCGTCATTTTCCCGCATAAAAGGGACAAACACGTAATCCCGGAAATCCTCGGACATTCCGATCCCGTTATCCTCCACTATAAACACAAAGGTCCCGGATCCCGGCGAGCGTTCCGTCACCTCCTTTGCCGTAAGCTCCACCCTTCCGCCTTCCGGGGTATATTTGACTGCATTGGACAGCAGGTTTAACAGTACCTGGCGCAGCCGTCCGCTGTCCCCTATGAGCCGGTCGTGCATGAGCTGTCCCCCGTCCACTGTCAGGCTTTGCTTTTTCTTTTCCGCCTCTGGACAAATAATGGTTTCCACCTCACACAGAAGGCGGCGCAGACAGAAAGGGGTCCTGGACAGTTCCATCTTTCCTTTCTCGATCTTAGACATATCCAACACCTCATCGATCAGGTTTAAAAGATGGCTGCTGGACATGGATATCTTCTTCAGGCAGTCCTTTACACGCCCCGGATCATTCACCTGGGCCAGGGCGATGGAGGTCATACCCACAATGGCATTCATGGGGGTGCGGATATCGTGGGACATCTGGGCCAGGAAATTGCTTTTTGCCTCATTTGCATACTGGGCCGCCTCATATGCGGCCATCAGGGCATTCCGTTTCTCCTCCTCCTGTTTCATCTCCATCATCTTTTGGTCGTGGATGTTCATGTTTGCAAAAATCACCTTGGCGACCCGGCTTCCCTCCATCTCAGCAACGCTGAAACGTGATCTGACCCACTGGACCCCCTCCGGATACTGCCTTCTGAAGTCAATGTCATATACGGGATGATCTCTGGATAAGGTCATTCGCAGGAACTCAGGGCTTCCGGCCCTGCGCATCTTCTCCTGGTCCTCATGGCAAACATGGCCCTGTATAAACTTTTCATAATATAGCTTCAGACTCCCCTTGGGAAACTCCCTGGATTTTTCTATCCATGTCTCCTGCCAGATTGCTTCCTCCGTATCGTGGTCCAGGTCAAAAAGATAGATGGAATAATAGCACTGGCACAGATTGGACAGCACATTGTCACGAAGCCGGGCCTTGTCCTTTAACATGACCGTGTCCGTGATGTTCTGATGATACCCGCGAAGGCACACTCCCCCCTGGTAACTCAGGTCCCGGACTCCTCCGCACCGCACATAGATACGGCCCAGAACGGGATGCTCCCAGGGATACTGCACCTCAGCCCGCTCATTCCTGATCATCTTTTCCACACCGGACTGTATCATGGGGCAGTATGCCGGATCGATCCGTCCATACCACAGTTCATAACATTCCTCCGGGGACGGCATCTCTTTTAATCCCAGCAGTTCCAGCATGGCCTTGTCGCTGTACATCCGAGGCGCTCTGTCCTGGTCCATCTCGATCACCCACAGGCCTGTGCGGGCCATGCTCAGAAGCTCCTGCGTATTTTTTATATCCATAAAATGGTCCTGCATATGTACATCCCCCTTTTGCCGGCCGGCGTGTTGATCTTGCCGTTCACAGCGCTCCAGTATCACTTATCCTACAGTATTTTCCCTCAGTGGATAATGGCACACATCACTTCACAGCCACGGCCCGTTTTTCAAACCCTTTGAAACGCCACGAGAATACAAAGGCGCGGAAGATCCAGTCAATGAACATACCGTACCACACTCCCATCACCCCAAGCTTACATATATTCACAAACAAGTATGCAAACCCGATGCGGAACGCCCACATGGAAAACACGGCTACCGCCATGGTGAATTTCACATCCAGGGACGCTCTCAGGGTATGGGGAATGATAAAGGCCAGGGGCCACAAGATCATGGCTATGCTGTGGGCTGTAATCAGTTCCCTGGACAGCCGGGACGCCTGTTCCGAGAGATGGTAGATCCCCACCAGCCGGCCTGAGAACACCACCATGGCGGTACTGAGCACTGCCAGAATCCCGTAATTTACCCCCATCAGGGTCTTTGCATAATGCTTTGCCTCCGCCAGCCTTCCGGCACCCACGCACTGGCCCACAATGGTGATCAGCCCCAGCCCGATGGCAGTTCCGGGCAGGTACAGGATGGTCACCAGATTGCTGGCAACCGCATAGCTGGCAATGGCAGCCGTGCCCAGGGAGGACACAAGACTTTGGAGGAAGATTTTCCCAAATTGGAACATACCGCTTTCCAACCCGCCCGGTATGCCGATGGAGAGTATGTTCTTTATCATCCTCACATCCGGCACAAGGAGCTTCAGGCTGTTAAGGCGGATGGAATTATGACGGTTCTGGATCAGCACCAGCATCATGGCCGCTGCTATGATACGGCTTAACAGGGTGGGATAAGCCACTCCGGCCACCCCCATCCCAAGGCCGAACACGCAGACGGCATTGCCCGCAATGTTGATCACATTCATCACAAGGGAGGTCATCATGGATACCTTGGAATTACCCATGGAGCGGAACAGGGCCGCACAGGCGTTATACAGCCCGATGAAGGGGTAGGAAAGGGCCGTGATCCAGAAATATGTCTGGGCATTGTCCATGACCGAAGTCTCCACCCTTCCAAAAATAGCGCCCAAGAGATGCCTGTTCCCAAGGATCGCGATCCCTGTCACCACCATGGAAAGGGCCAGGGTCACGGTGACCAGCTGCCCGGCCGCCTTGCGGGCATCCCTTGGCTGCACCTTGCCCAAATACTGCGCCGAGATCACCGCGCCCCCGGTTGCCAGGGCTCCCATGATCTGTATGATCAGCACGCTGATGGAGTCCACCAGTGAAACCCCGGATACGGCGGCCTCGCCAACGGCAGCCACCATGACCACATCCACCATTCCCACCAGCACTGCCATGATCTGTTCCACGATCAGCGGCGCCAGCAGCTTTATCAGTTGTTTTCTGGAAAACATATCATACCATCCTTATATTATCTCATAACTTCCCGACTCACCCGCCCTGATACCGGCGGAATAAAAATGCTTAGCCACCTGGACCAGATAGCAGGTATCCTTTATCCCCGCCGTCTCATAGGGTGAGTGCATGGCCAGCTGGGGAAGACCGATATCCACGGTGTTAAGCGCTACATGGGCATTGCTGATGTTGCCCAAAGTGGAGCCCCCGGGCATGTCGGAACGGTTGGCAAAGGTCTGGAAGGGCACGTCCGCCTCCTGGCAGAGTACCTTAAACATGGCTGCCGAAACAGCATCCGTGGTGTATTTCTGGTTGGCATTGTACTTGATGACGATTCCCTCATTCATATAGGGCCGGTTGGTGGGGTCCGCCTTAAGGTCAAGGTTGGGATGGACCGCGTGGGCATTGTCCGCCGATATCATGAAGCTGGATGCCAGGGACATGAGGTATTCCTCCTCACTTCTCCCAAGATTTCTGTTGATCCGCTTTAACGTATCCTCCAGGAAAGTGGAATCCGCTCCCTGTTTTGTGCCGCTTCCCACTTCCTCATTGTCAAACACGGCGTGGACAGACACATTTTCAGAATTTTCCCCTTCCAAAAAGCCCTTTAGGGATGCAAACGCACACTGCAGGTCGTCCAGGCGGCCGCAGGAGATAAACTCGCCGTCAGCTCCCCAAATCGTCCCCGGTGTTCTGCTGTAAAGGAACAGGTCATGGCCCAGGACATCCTCCTCCCTGACCCCGGCGCTCTCAGCCACGGTTTTCATAAAAGTCCCCTTGGCAGAGGCATCTCCGTACAGAGGCAGCATATCCACCTGGGGGTTGTATTTATAGCCGTCATTGACCTCCCTGTTAAAATGGATGGCCAGATTGGGGATCATCAGCAGGTCCCGGTCCACCTTCACCAGCTTTGTCACCAGGCGTTTTCCCTCCCTGACAACCAGGCGGCCCGCCACGGAAAGGGGCCTGTCCATCCAGGGCGCGCACAGCATTCCGCCGTATTTTTCCACGTTCAGTTTGATATAGTGCCCTCCTGCCTCCATCTCGGGATTCTCCTTGATCTTAAAGGAAGGTGAGTCACTGTGGCTTGCGATCAGATGAAATCCGTTAAATGCTCCCAAAGGTATCTTAAATGACAGAATGGAGGACTGGTTCCTTGTTACAAAATAGGAACCGCCCCGGCGAAGTTCCCATGCCTCCCCTTCATGGAGCTGGGTAAACCCGGCTTCACAGAGCAGTCTGCCTATATTCTCCACTGCATGAAAACTGGTGGGGCTGTCTTCCAGGAAACGGATCAGTCCCTCCGCTGTCTTCCTGCAGTCGTTTCTATCTAATGTCATGTCTTATTCTCCTTTGATTCCTTTTGGTTTCATACCTAAATACTGTACCACAAAGCCCGCGCTCAGGCAATAGGCCAGATAACGGGCGATCAGGCTTTTTTCTCCCTCTCAGCCATCCACGGCAGGATAAAGCCCAATCCCACCAGCACAAAGGGCGTGATGATGTTGAGTACCAGCTGGAAGGGATCTTCGGAATAAATACCTGTGATACATGCAAATGCGGTAAAAACAAAACACCAGGTTCCCACCAGGATTCCCGGAATCCTCCCCTTCAGGAAGCGATACTCGGCCTGAAACTTGTCCCCTGCCTTTTTTAACGCGATATATGCCACAAACACCCAGAGATAGCGAAGGGGCATGCAGACGGAATTGACCTTCACCAGCCAGCGCACCAGCACGTCCACATTCTTGATCCCAAAGGCAGGCACAACGATCAGTACACACACAATGAGCAGAACCAGCCTGTGGCCGTTTACATAGGTGCCGTGTTCATTTTTCTCAAACATCCTGCTTGGTATGAACCGGGAGTCAGCGCTGTCCAAAAGCATGCGCAGCGGCGCGTCCACGGACAATACCATGACGGAGAACTGACCGATGAGATTGGTCAGGGCATATACTACCACAAAAAAATTGCCCATATGATAGTATTCTCCTAATTTCTGGAACGCATAATAAGCTCCGTTGGTCATCAGATCACCAGGAATATGGTTGGAGTCAAACATCATGCCCAGGGCAATGGTTCCCAGGATGGCGGTCACAGCCACCATAAGAGCCAGGGCAACCATTCCCTTGGAAAAGTCCCTGGCAGGGTCCTTCATCTTATTTACATAGGGAGATATCTTCTCACAGCCGCCCACTGCAAATACCAAAATCGAGAGCCCCATAAAGAAACTCATATCAAAGGTAGGCATAAAGGTCCGCACCGACCATTCAATGGGCACAAAGGCGCCGGTGGTCAGGGCCGGCGCCGCCACCATCATTACAATAAACAGCATGGACATAATGAACATGGCTGATCCGGCCAGAGTGGACAAACGCTTGAGCACGCTCATTCCCTTGCTGGACAGATACATTGCAAACAGGAAGATCACCAGACAGATCAGCTGCATCACCGTGGTATTCATGCCGCTGGCCCTCTTGTCCTGGAACAAGGCCCAGCTGGCCGCGATCACCGTGGAATTAGGCTTTTGTGAGATATAGGGCATATGCACTACCCAATAGGTCCATCCCGCATAATAGGCCATCCTAGGACCGATGGTCTCATGGATCCAGGAGCTGACACCGCCTCCCGCATGTTTGAAGGTGGATCCCAGCTCTCCCACCATCAGGGCATAGGGCACAAAGTAGATCGCAAATATCAGGATCCAGGACACGATCGCCTTCAGCCCGCCATACTCTGAAAATCCGTTGATCACATTCCCAAATCCCCACACTGTGGAAAATGCCATAAAAGCAAGGGTATGCCATAGTATCTTTCTGTCATCCTTATGCTGCTTCATTTTTGTCTTTCTCCTTATCTGTACCTGTTTTTCCAGGAATTTATCTTCATGGAGAAATATTCTTCCCCGAACAGCAAAAAGACATGCACTTTTTATTCTCTCTCCCCGCAATTAGCGCTGTTATTATCCAATATTCTAAATACTCTCCCCACCTCATATGATGATATGAGGTGAATCAGATGCAATCATGTGAATTAGTAATGTCCATATCAGCCCTTGCCTGCTGTATCGCCGAAGGAAGATCGCCTGAGGAAATTGCCCTTATCAGTTCCATTTACTCGCAGCTGGGTGATACGCTCAATACGATCGCCGCCCACCAGGCGTTATGCCAGCCCTGTGACTCAGAAAAAAAGGAGGATTCGGGGAAATCCGGCAGCTCAGGACAGTCCGGCAGTTCTGGACAGACCAACCGTTCTGGGCAGGACGGCAGTTCTGGGCAGGCCAAACGTTCTGGGCGGGACGGCAGTTCTGGACAGACCAACCGTTCTGGGCAGGACGGCAGTTCTGGGCAGACCAACCGTTCCGATAAACAACAGATATAAAAAAAGCAGTACGAAAACCATGGCATAAGGATCCTGTCATCCATTCCTGCATGGTTTTCTGTACTGTCTTTCTTATATTGTAACTGTTCCGTCCCGAAACTGTTACCTTATATTTTATTTAGGGCGGCCTGTTCCTTTAAGTGTTTCACTGCCAGGGACAGCTTCATGCTGTTGGACCCCTTGAACAGCACACAGTCCTCCGGCTTCAGGTGTTCATCCAGCCAATGCTCCACTTCTCCCAGCTCCCTTAAAGATACTTGGGGAATTCCGGGCGCCAGAGCAGCCAGCTCATCTCCTATCTCAGCAGCCAGTTCCCCCAGCAGAACCACCTGATCCACGGGATGAACGGCGATATATGCGCCGATCTCTCGGTGGAACCTGGGGGCATCCGCTCCCAGTTCCTTCATATCCGCCAGTACAGCGATTTTCCTTCCCTCTCCCGCCACGGAGCAGAGCACTTCCAGGCCCGCCTTCATGGATACAGGGCTTGCATTATAGCTGTCATCGATCACCGTCACACGGTCCAGCGTGAAGATCTGCTGTCTTCCCTTATATCCTTCAAACTCCTCCAGCTTTTCAGCCGCCGCTTTCATGGGAACACCGTATGTTCCGGCAACGGCCAGGGCTGCCAGGGCGTTGCTGACCATATGGCTGCCCATGACGCGCAGGCGGACTGCAACGCGCTCATTGCCATGGACTGCCGTAAACACAGGATACCCCTGTTCCAGGTGAAGGTCCTCCCCCCTGTAATGGCAGCCCTCAGACAATCCGTAAAGGATCTTCCTTCTGCCGTTCTCAGGAACCACATCCCTAAGCAGCCCGTCATCCCCGTTAAGCACAAGCAGGCCGTCAGCTGCCATATTGTCCTGGATGTGGAGTTTTTCTTCCAGGATATTCTGCTGGGATCCCAGCTGTTCAATGTGGGTCACACCTATGTTGGTCATCACAGCGCAGTTCACCTGAGCCACTCTGGCAATCCTTGTCATCTCTCCCGGCTCACTCATGCCCAGTTCAATGACTCCGATCTGGGCCTCCTGCGGAATCTCGGCAATGGTAATGGGTACACCCACCTGGCTGTTACTGTTGCCCGGTGTCTTATACACGCAAAATCCAGCACTGAGGGCAGCAGCGATCATCTCCCTGGTCGTGGTCTTCCCCACGCTTCCTGTGATCCCCACCAGGGGAAGGGTCCTGCCTGCCCTGCAGTACGCCCCAAAATCCTGAAGGGCTTTTCTGGTATCCTCCACCTGGATCCAGGCGGCCGCCAGGGCGCGTTCCCGTCTGGCAGAGTCATCCCCCGACTGAGCCTTAACAGTCTCCTGCACATCCTCCGGGGAGTGATGGCGGCTGGTAAATACGGCTGATGCCCCATTTCCAAGGGCCTGGCATATGAAATCATGGGCGTCCACATTTTCCCCTATGATGGGCACAAAAAGGTCGCCGCCCTCCATTTTCCTGGAATCAAGGCTGATATGCCCGATGAGTATCTCACCCTCTCCCCATAAAAGTCTGCCTCCCACGGCCTGTGTCAGTTCCGCTGCTGTTATCTCTTTCATCTTTATGCCTCATCTCCCAGCCTGTTTACTACTTCTTCAATGACTTCCCTGTCCAGGAAATGATAGCGCACACCGTTAATTTCCTGGTAGTCCTCATGGCCCTTTCCAATCACCGCAACCATATCCCCGGGCCGGGCATGGGTAATGCTGTATTCGATGGCCTCCCGCCGGTCGGGTATCTCTATAAACACGCCTCCGGTCTTCTCAATGCTTCCCCTTATGTCCGCAATAATATCCTCCACCTTTTCAAAGCGGGAATTGTCCGCGGTCACAATACTTAAATCAGCCAGCCTTCCGCCGATCTCACCCATGGAATACCTGCGCTCCTTAGAGCGGTTTCCGCCGCATCCAAACACCACCACCAGGCGCTTTGGATGATACTGGCGCAGTGTGGACAGCAGGCTTTCCATGCTCACTGCATTGTGGGCATAATCCACAAGCACGGTGCAGCGGGCGGAGGTGTGTACGATCTCCATCCGTCCATTGACCCGGACATGCTCCAGGGCATGGCTGATCCTCTCCTTTGAAAGATCCAGGAAGCTGCAAATGCTCACTGCCGCCAGCGCATTGTCCACATTAAACAGCCCCGGGATCCCAAGGCGCACATCCATCTCATATCTGCCCTTTACATCAAACTCAGTGCCCACAAAATCCGGACGGGACACATAGCGGATGTTGGATGCGGTAAAATCAGCATCCGGCACACCCTCCCCCTCCTCCAGAACACTGTAGGTGTGGATGGCGCAGGACGCGTTCCTCACAACGGCCTTAAAATGGCTGTCATTGGCATTCACAAGGCCCACCTTACACATGTTCAGGATCCTGGACTTGTAATACAGATACTCCTCAAAATCCGCGTGCTCATCCGGACCGATGTGGTCAGGGGAAATGTTGGTAAAGATACCGTAATCAAAGGTGATCCCATCCACCCTGTGCATCTTGATCCCCTGAGAGGATACCTCCATAATCATATACTGGCATCCGCTCTTTGCCATCTGGGAAAATGCCTGGTGCAGCTGCCAGGACTCCGGCGTGGTGTTCATGGTGGGGGTAACGGTGTCGCCTATGACGATTCCCGTGGTTCCGATCATTCCCACCTTTTTGCCTGCCGCTTCCAATATGGCTTTGATCATATGGGTCGTGGTGGTCTTTCCCTTTGTTCCGGTGACCCCGATGGTGATCATCTTTTTAGCAGGATAACCAAACCGGGCCGCGGATAAAAGAGCCAGGGCACGGCGGCCGTCCTCTGTCCTGAGTACGGTCACATCCGCCAGTTCCTCCGGGGACAATCCCGACCGGGCCATCTCCCCTTCAATCCCCCGCTCTGTCACAAGCACCCTGGCACCGGCTTTTAATACCTGGGGCACAAACCCGTGGGAATCCACCCTGGTTCCCGCCATGCAGACAAACACAGCCCCGGAAACCACTTTCCTGGAATCATACACCACCTCTGTCACTTCCCGGTCCAGGCTTCCCTGTACCAGTTCATACCCAAGCCCCTCTAGCCAATCTCTTAATACCATATGTTGTCCTCTCTATCCATTCTGTCACGGCAGTCCGTTATATTAGAAAAGTCCTGTGATCTTTCCGTTCTTATCCACATCAATATTCTCCGCAGCCGGTTTCTTTGGAAGACCCGGCATGGTCATGATGGAACCTGTAAGGGCAACCACAAAACCGGCCCCCGCGGATACGTATGCATCCCTTACATTGATGGTAAATGCAGTGGGACGTCCCAGCTTTGTCTGGTCATCAGACAGGGAGTACTGGGTCTTTGCCATACAGACAGGAAGATTTCCAAATCCCATGTCCTCAATGTTCTTCAGGGCCTTAGATGCGGCCGGAGTATAGGAAACACCGTCCGCGCCGTAAATCTCAGTGGCAATGGTATGGATCTTATCCTTTAACCCCATCTCATCCGGATACAGCACATGGAAGTTTCCGGGCCTGTGCTCCAGGGTTTCCAGCACCTTTTCAGCCAGGGCAATCCCGCCCTCGCCCCCCTTTGCCCAAACTTCGGACAATGCAAACTGACATCCCATATCCTCACAGAATTTCTTAATATAAGCATATTCCGCCTCTGTATCTGTTGTGAAGGAATTCAGGGTCACAACCACAGGGACATCATACTTCTGGATGTTCTCTATGTGTTTTTCCAGGTTTACGATCCCCCGCTTTAATGCCTCCAGGTTCTCCGGTCCAAGCTGGTCCTTGGGAACCCCGCCGTTGTATTTAAGCGCCCGCACCGTTGCAACCAGCACAACTGCATCCGGCTTTAACCCCGCTTTCCGGCACTTGATGTCAAGAAACTTCTCGGCTCCCAGATCAGCGCCAAAGCCCGCCTCCGTGACCACGATATCCGCCAGCTTAAGGGCTGTCTTGGTTGCCCTTACGCTGTTGCAGCCATGGGCGATATTTGCAAACGGTCCCCCGTGCACCAGCACGCCTGTATGCTCCAGGGTCTGGATCATGTTGGGCTTTAAGGCATCCTTTAAAAGAGCCGCCATGGCTCCCACCGCATGCAGGTCCGATGCCGTCACAGGCTGTCCTGCAAAGCTGTAGCCCACAATAATGCGTCCCAGACGCTCCTTCAAATCTTCCATATTGTCTGCCAGGCAGAGAATGGCCATGATCTCTGAGGCAACCGTGATCACAAAATGGTCTTCCCTCACCATGCCGTCAGCCTTTGCCCCCAGTCCAATGACAATATTGCGCAGGGCCCTGTCGTTCATGTCCTCACACCGTTTCCACAACACCTG
This sequence comes from Clostridium sp. FS41, assembly GCF_000954015.1. Lineage (NCBI taxonomy): Bacteria > Bacillati > Bacillota > Clostridia > Eubacteriales > Clostridiaceae > Clostridium > Clostridium sp. FS41. The sequence goes on along the minus strand of NZ_JYHN01000059.1, from coordinate 271,250 downwards.
CCTCGGGTCGATGCCCAGGGCATTTCCCTGCTGGATGTGGTTGTCCAGGAGAGCGGCCAGCAGATTATTGGCTGAGGTAATGGCATGAAAGTCTCCGGTAAAATGCAGGTTCAGGTCTTCCATGGGAACCACCTGGGCATATCCGCCTCCGGCAGCCCCGCCCTTGATACCGAAGCAGGGGCCCAGGGACGGCTCTCTCAGGGCTATGATGGCGTTTTTCCCCATCCTGCCAAAGGCCTCCCCCAGCCCCACGGTGGTGGTGGTTTTGCCCTCACCGGCAGGCGTGGGGTTGATGGCTGTCACCAGCACCAGCTTTCCGTCCTGTTTGTCTTTTACCTTTTCCCACAGTTCATCTGTGAGCTTGGCTTTATATTTGCCGTAAAGCTCCAGGTCATCCTCCGAAATCCCGTAAGAGGCAGCAATCTCCTTAATGGGCTGCATTACCGCTTCCTGAGCAATCTCAATGTCTGATTTCATGGATACATCCTCCTTAAAATAATTTATTTTCCTTATTTCAGTATTTCTTCAAATTCCTCTATGGTCATGAGCACTTTCCTGGGTTTTGTCCCCTCTTCCTCGCCCACCACACCGGCATCTGCCAGCTGGTCCATAATGCGGGCCGCACGGTTAAAACCTATTTTAAACATCCTCTGAAGCATACCGATGGATGCCTTTTCTTTTTCTATAATGAATTTGCCTGCCTGGACAAAATATTCATCCCTGTCGCTCTGTGCTCCCCCTGTATCGGCGCTGGGCGAGGACACCCGGCTCTCAACTTCCGGATTGTACTCCGCCACCATGCCCTGCTCCGTAAGGAAGTCCACCACACGGCCCACTTCCTCATCCGATACAAAGGCTCCCTGGACGCGCTGGGGTTTGGGGAAACCGGCCGGATAAAAGAGCATATCGCCCTTGCCCAGCAGCTTCTCAGCCCCGTTCATGTCAATGATGGTCCTGGAGTCCACACCCGAGGATACGGCAAATGCGATCCTGGACGGCACATTGGCCTTGATCAGGCCTGTGATGACATTCACAGAGGGCCTCTGGGTTGCGATCACCAGATGGATGCCAGCTGCCCTGGCCAGCTGGGCCAGGCGGCAGATGGAATCCTCCACCTCTCCCGGGGCCACCATCATAAGATCTGCCAGCTCATCGATGATGATCACAATCTGAGGCAGTTTCTCAGGCTTATTCTCATCCTCTATATCCTTTATCTTCTCGACCCTCTCATTATATCCCTTCAGATCCCTGACATTGCAGTCTGCAAACTTCTTGTACCGGTCCGTCATCTCAGCCACCGCCCAGTTCAGAGCGCCGGATGCCTTTTTAGGGTCTGTCACCACGGGGATCAGAAGATGGGGGATCCCGTTATACACACTAAGCTCCACCACCTTGGGATCCACCATGATCAGCTTTACATCATCCGGACTGGACTTAAATATAATACTCATGATCAGGGTGTTGATACACACGGATTTGCCCGAACCAGTGGCGCCTGCAATGAGCAGATGGGGCATCTTGGCAATGTCGGTCACCACCACCTGGCCGCCGATATCCTTTCCCACTGCAAAGGCCAGCCGGGATTTATGGCCTGTGAACCCGTCCGCCTCCAGCAGGTCCCTGAGATATACCATGTTGTTCTCTTTATTGGGCACCTCGATCCCCACCGCAGACTTACCCGGAATGGGCGCCTCGATCCTGATGTCCGCAGCTGCCAGACTCAGTTTGATGTCATCGGTAAGGCCCACGATCTTGCTCACCTTCACACCCTGTTCAGGCAAAAGTTCATACCGTGTAACGGCCGGCCCGCAGCTTATATTGGTCACGGTCACGCCCACGCCAAAATTGTGCAGGGTCTGCTGCAGCTTGATGGCCGTGGCCTTATACTCATCGCCGGAAAAAGCTCCTGGATTTTTATTGCCCTTTTTCAGAAGCCTGGTGGGAGGGAATATATATTCCTTTTTTACCACCTCTTCCTTTTTTTTGATCTCCTCGGCAACGGTCAGATCAGTTTCATCCTTGGCCGCTGTCTCCTCATGTTTCTTTTCTATTTTTTTCTGAAGCAGTTCGGTCTCGGTCTCAATAACTTTTCCCGATGCGGTCACCACACGCTTGGGCTCCTCGGGAACAAATACACTGTCATAATTAAGGCCCTGCTCCGAGGTGTCCCGGCTGTATGTATCCATACCGGAAAAGTCCCCGCTCTCCCCTGGTATCCCTTCCTCCCGGCTGTCCCAGGGCACTTCACTGTACCCTGACGGCTCCCCCTTCAGGGAGTCCGCCATATCCATCTCCTCCAGGGTCCGGTTATCCTTATGTACACGGATGGTATCCTGGTCATCATACCCAAATCCGTCTTCCTCCACCGAAATCCCCGTCACCACAGGGGCATCGGACTCCCGTCTGCTGTGCCCTTCAATAGACCTGGCCAATGCTCCCACATCATCCAGGTCAAGCCCATCCGTATCCTCCTGCCCGTGATTTAAGGGCGGATCAAATTTGCCCCTGAACTCATTCACCATGACCGGAGCGCCGGATGCCGCCACGCTGTCCATGGCAGGGCTGTCCTGGTACTCATCTGGGATCTCATCCAGATCAGCGCCGAACTCCCTGTCAAACTCTTCCTCATCATACTCTTCCTCATCATAATCGTCATAAGCAGTAAGCCGCGTGGCATCCAGGTTGACGCCCCGGACCTTCTGTTCCTCCCTGAGGCGCTTTCTCTCCTCCGCCCTCTGGGCATGCACTTCCCTGCGCCTGTCCATATCTTCCCTGGCGTACTGGTAAGCCTTGTCCCCGCCCTTTTTTACAACGTTTACAAAGGAGCGTTCCGTGATGCACACCATGCAGATGATAAACAGCACGGCCAGGATCAGAAAGGTTCCCGGTTTTCCCAGTCCGATAATAAGAAAAGAGGTCAAAACACCGCCGATCCATCCGCCTCCAACGCCGGTCAGGTAGGACTGCTTATAATAGTCCCCCCATGGCGCCCCTGCGGGAGCGGTCCCGAAAAAGAGCTGGAGCAGCCCGCAGATCGTGACCACTGCCGCCACCACTGCCGCCAGTTTCATGGCCGCATGAAGGTTTCCCTGATTGGACAGATGAAAACAGGTGCCCACAAAAATAAGTACAGGCACCAGATATCCCACCATACCAAAGATCCCCAGCTGTACGCCTCTGAGTACATCACCCACCACGCCGCACAGCCTGAAATTACTTAAAAACAAAAGGATGGCAACAGCAAAAGAGCAGATGATGACCACTTCTGCTCTCATAAACTCTGTATTTTCTTCCGTATAGCCCTTTTTTCCTGAGGTTTTGCGGCCTTTTGAGGACGAGCTGCCCTTTCCTGATGTGCTGCCCTTTGGCCTGCCCGGTTTTCTGTTTCCACTCTGCTGTCGTTTGCTTGAATCAGCCACAAATATAGCCCCCTGTCATTCACTTACAAGTCTGATGTTATTTCCTGGGTATCCAAACACTGTGTTCTTCCATTTAGGCCCAGTTATAGCTAGTATACAAAAAAATCCGGAGAAATGCAACGCTTAAAAAACGGACCCCCTGGCAGAGGTCCGAAGTTTTTTGGCTTTTCGCTATGATTTCCCGTCTGTTTACGGGTCCTGTACCTCACCTGCCATCTTTTCATCCAGCATGTATACGGCCGAACTGAATTCCACCACACGGGTCAGGCTTCTGGGATTGACCTTTTCAGGATCCACTCCTGCATTCTGGCTCAGGCGCTTTAGGTACTTATGGACATTGCTCCGGTCCAGGGGCGTCCCTTTCCAGTTCACAAACACAGGTCCGCTCTGGATCTCCTGCTTCTTGCAATACGTCAGGATCTGACGCCTTAAACGGTCCGGTATAAATATCACCCGTGATCTCTTTCCACGGGGGATCACCATATATCCTCGGGATACAGCCTCCACGGTCACATACCGGTGCTCGCTTATATTGATCTTTGTGGAAGACAGGATCTGGATCAGATAATAGAGGCGCAGGTTCCCCTGCTGCTTTGCCTCCTTTAACAGCTGCCTGTACTCGGACAGGGTCAGCTCCTCCCCCATCACCGGAAGGCTCTCTCCCGGCTCCAGGGCCGGAATCAGGTACTCCCAGCCAACGGACTTAAAAAAGGCATTGACCGCCGCAATCTTGGAATTGGCGCTGCTTGTCCGGTACTGCTGCTCCAGGTATTCCCTGTAACGGCTCAGTCCCTCTTCACACACCGGCGCGCCTTCCAAAAATAATATGTACTGCATCAGGTCCGCTTTATATTTGTTCACAGTCGCTTTCGCATATCCTGATTCCTCTAAATGGATACAAAACCCGCTTAACAGTTCCTGGGTAATCTCCCTGCCTGTCTTTTCCATACTTGGAGTTCCTCCACTTTATTCCATGGTATTTTATGGCAATTCTTTTGTATAGTACCTATTATGCCTTATTTATCATGAAAATTCAAGTGAATTGAAGCCGGGAGGGGGAGACTTTTTATGATGCTTCCCTGCATACATCTTATCATGGAGCCAGTCTCTCCCCCGTGCTTTTGCTCCGGCGCAACCGGATCCGGATTTTTGGATCCATCACCTGGCGATCATCTGCGGCGCTCCCTCTCATCTATCATTTCATACAGCTTTCCGAGGGCTTCCTTGATTCCGCCCACCCGGTTGATCAGTCCTGCGTCCACAGCCTGTTCTCCCACCAGCACGGTGCCCAGGTCCCGGGTCAGCATCTTTGTGTTGTGCATCAGATCCCTGAGCTGGTCGTAGGCGATATCCGCATGGTTTGCCACAAAGGTGAGGATCCTGTCCTGTATCATTTCAAAATACTCGTAGGTCTGGGCTGTTCCGATCACCATGCCTGTCATGCGTACCGGATGGATCATCATTGTTCCTGAGGGCACGATAAAGGAATAGTTGGTGGACACTGCCAGGGGCACGCCGATGGAGTGGCTGCCTCCCAGTACCAGGGATACGGTAGGCAGGCTGAGCGAAGCGATCATCTCAGCGATCGCCAGCCCCGCATCCACATCCCCGCCTGAGGTGTTGAGAAGGACCAGAAGTCCGTCCACGCTGTCGTCATCCTCGATCTCAGCCAGTTTTGGAAGAATATGGTCATACTTGGTGGTCTTGCTGCTCCCTGAAGAATTCTCATGTCCCTCCACCTCGCCGATAATGGTGATCAGGTGGATCTTCCTCTGTTTACGGTTGTCCTCCAGAATGACCTGGCCATACTCCTCCAGGCGGTTATCCTCTTTTTCCTCTATTTCTTTTTCCAGCTTTTTGGCTTCGTCATCCTTTTTTTCAGGTTCCTGGTTTTCATTCCTGTTTTTCTTGTTATTTTTTCCCTGTCCCATGACCGGACCTCCCTTTCATGAAGTATTACGTTACTATCCGCAGTCTATGGATAGTCTGCACCAACAGGGACAAAATATGCATATGAGGATCACAATGCTTCCAGGTTACAAAAACAGCCGGCCAGCAAAAATATACGCTGACCGGCTGCTGCATTTACTTATCTATGAAATTTTGCAACAGTTCAGGGCGGCTCATCAATCGCCCAGTACGTTCCTGATCGCCACCGGAGACCTGTAGTTCCAGGTGGAGATCTTGATGCCGCTCTTTCGGCTGGCTGCATGGACCACCTGTCCGTTGCCGATATACATGGATACATGGTTGATCTTTCCGCCGCTGCCCGCATAGAAGATCAGATCACCCGGCCTCATGTTGCCGGAGGTAACCGCCTTGCCCATCTTGGCCTGGGAGCCGGAATAATGGGGAAGGGAAACACCAAAGTGTTCCATTACCTTCATGGTAAATCCGGAGCAGTCCGCTCCCTTTGTAAGGCTGGTACCGCCCCAAACATAGGGATTTCCCACAAACTGCAGTGCGTAGTTGACAATCTGGGAACGGCGGGATGCCGCGTTATTAGCCGCAACCTCCTGAGGCGAGAATTTGATGGCTTCATTCAGGGCATAACGCACCTCCACATTGTTATCCCTTGTGGAAATGTACGCCTTATCCTTGGTGCTTCCATCTTCCTCATCCACAGAATCCAGCTCGATCTCTACCCATCCGTCCAGCTGGGCCACTACCGGATATCTCTCATCCTTTACGATCTGGGTCCAGATCTTGGAATCCGTGCTGGGCTCCGTGCGCACGTTGAGCACATCCGTGTTGATAACAGCCTTCAACGCAGCTGTCTGCATGGCAATATCCTTGGCCTCCTGGCCGGTGGCCGTAAACTGCGGGTCCGCGGATACATAACCGATAATGGGGCCTGATTTGATCTTGTACCATCCATCCAGGGTCTCCAGGATCTCACCTGCCGCCTTACTTGTCATCTTGCCAATGATCTTTCCGTCCTGCTTGGGTTCGGCCCGCACATTCAGGTAATTATTCACCTTGGATATCACCAGATTGTCGTACTGGTTGATGGCCATGGCCTTCATATCCAGTTTGCGTCCTTCATTCAGGGAATAGGAAACATCCGCATAATCCGCTGATATATAGCCTTCTTCGATCTGGATCCATCCGTCCTGCTGCCCCAGGACCACATACCGTTCGCCCTTTAAGGCCTGTCCCACCACATTGCTGGGATCCAGTTCCGGTGCCTGGCGGATGTTAAGGTTGTCCGCTGTAACCGTGGCCCTCAGCTTAACCAGTTCTTTTGCCTTGGCCCTTGCTTCCTCCCCGGTGAGCAGGTACTGGTTGCTGATATATCCGTCCACACCGCCTGAGGTGATGTGGGACCAGTCTCCCTCTGTGCCCAGTATCTCGCAGGCGCCGTCTCCGGACAGCTTACCGATGATCTTACCGTCCGTGCTGGGTGTCTCCCTGATATTCAGATATCCGGACACCTGCACAATACCCAGGTTGGTGTAGGAGCTGATGGTTTTATCAATCTCCTCCTCTTCCTTCCTGGCGGCCTCCTCCTCCGGTGACAGTGAACCTTCCGCCTGTGCCTGAGCCGGGGTAGCGATCTGGCCTTCCTGTGAAGGCGTACTTCCCGCCACCCGCCCGGAGGCCGGCTTCTTTACGGTCTTGATTCCCACAACAATTAAGCCCACCAGGATCACTGCTGCCAGCAAAAGCAGGAGATATCTGGGGTCTATGTTCTGATTACGTTTTCTTCTGGCCTTGTTAAGGCTTGATAAATAATCCTTATGTTCAAGCATGATTCCGTTCGTCTCCAAATTAGTTTTTCGGCATGTAAACTCATACAGCGTAAAGTATATCACAAAATTGTATGGGAAAAAGTGAAATATTTCTTAAATTTCGTAAGGAATTATTTGGAGAGCATCATTCTGTCATTGGCAAACTCGCCTCCGCTGGCTTCGGAGAACTTTTTAAGAAGATCATCCACGGTAAGATTTTTCTTGGCCTCGCCGGAAATATCGTAAATGATACGGCCGTCATTCATCATAATGAGACGGTTGCCGATCTGGATGGCGTCCTTCATGTTATGGGTTACCATAAGTGCTGTAAGCTTTTGTTCCGTTACCATTTCATTGGTCAGGTCCAGAACCTTTTTTGCAGTCTGGGGATCCAGGGCGGCCGTGTGTTCATCCAGAAGCAGGAGCCTGGGCTTCTGAAGGGTTGCCATCAGAAGTGTCAGGGCCTGACGCTGTCCGCCGGACAAAAGTCCCACCTTGCTGGTCATCCTGGTCTGAAGCCCAAGGCCCAGGCGGGTGAGCATATCCCTGTAATAGTCTTTTTCATTGGCGCGGATCCCCCAGCCCAGACCGCGCCTCTGCCCTCTTCTAAAAGCCAGCGCCATGTTTTCCTGGATCTCCATACCCGCGGCCGTGCCCTTCATGGGATCCTGGAACACGCGTCCGATGTATTTGGCCCGCTTGTGCTCCGGCTGTCTGGAAATATTGATCCCGTCTATCTCTATCTTTCCCGAATCAATGGGATACACCCCTGCTATCATGTTGAGCATGGTGGATTTACCGGCGCCGTTGCCTCCTATGACAGTGACGAAATCACCGTCCTTCAGGGAAAGGTCGATACCGTTTAAAGCCTTCTTTTCGTTGATGGTTCCCTTGTTGAATGTCTTTCTCACATTAGTCAGTACCAGCATCAGCTTTCCCCTCCTTCTGAATATGCCCTATAGGCTTTCCATTTTGCGGCCGCCACCGGGATACACAGGGCCAGGGCCACAATGATGGCGGAAAGCAGCTTCATATAGTTTGGATTCAGCCCCAGCTGCAGCACAACGGCACGGATCACAAAATAGATAACGGAACCAATGACCGCTGCCGCCAGTTTGCAGGCAAAGTTGCGGAACCATCCAAAGATCACTTCTCCGATCACGATGGCCGCCAGTCCGATCACAATGGCTCCGGTGCCCATCTGTATGTCTGCGTATTTCTGGCTCTGGCACACCAGTGCTCCCGACATGCCCACCAGACCATTGCTGATCATCAGGGCCAGGAGTTTGGTAACACTGGTATTGACCCCCAATGCCCGTATCATATCCTCATTATTGCCCGTTGCCCTGAGGGCGCTTCCTATTTCCGTGCCAAAGAACCAGTACAGGACCGCCACAACGATCACCGCCGCGATAATGCCGATCACCTGGGAGGACTGGGCCTGGTTCAGCCCCGTGGCCCCTGAAAGCTGGGTCACCATGGAATCCACCTTCAGAAGAGGAAGGTTGCTCTTATTGCCCATGATCCACAGATTGATGGACCACAAAGAAATCTGGGTCAGGATCCCTGCCAGAATGGATGGGATTTCAAACACGGTGTGCAGGATACCTGTGACAAAGCCTGCCGCCATGCCCGCAAGGGTGGCAAGAGCCAAGGCCGCCACCGGGTCCATGCCCCTGTTTACGATCAGCATGGCGCACACGCAGCCGCCCAGGGCAAAGCTGCCGTCCACGGTCAAATCCGCGATATCAAGCAGCTTATATGTTATGTACACGCCCAATACCATGATCCCCCAGAGCACACCCTGCCCCACTGCATCCAACAGCGCGGGGCCCATGCCCTGCAACGCATTTAGTATATTCATCTTAAACCTCCATTTGTAGTGCATTTTCGTACTGCTATTTTGATCATTCTATAAATAGCTTGCCCAAACCTCCCATGGCAGCGCGCTCCGGCTTGAGCAAACCATCTATCACATAACCAGTTTTAACCAAAAAAAGATTGCTCCTGAACGCTAAAATGGGGTGCCGCAGGTTCCGGCGGATCTTCATGTCCGCCGGAGCCCCGCAGCACCGCCTTTGGGAAACATCCTGATACAAATATTACTTCAGATTAGATACATCGATTCCAAGTGTGGAAGCTGTCTCCTCATTGACTGTCAGCTCACACTTTTCAGCCGGAAGGTACTCGATTGGCATATCGGCCGGTGAAGCTCCCTCAGTAAGGATCCTCACTGCCTGCTGGCCGGTCATGTAGCCCAGCTGGTAGTAGTCGATCCCGTAAGTTGCAAGACCGCCGTTCTCCACCATTCCGGACTCTCCGCAGATAACAGGAAGTTTGTTGTCCCCTGCAACCATGCCCACCGTGGTCATACCGGCCGCAATGGTGTTATCCGTTGGCGCGTAGATGGCATCCACCTTGCCCACCATGGACTGCACAACGGTCTGGATCTCATTGGAACTGGATACGGTGAAATCCTGGCTGGTCATTCCCGCCGCCTCAATGGCTTCTTTTGCCATCTGTGCCTGGATCTCGGAATTGGACTCTGCTGAGCAGTACAGGATCCCCACTTTTTTTGCATCGGGAAGGATCTTCTGAAGCAGCTCCACCTGCTCCTTTACAGGGGTCAGGTCAGAGGTTCCTGTTACATTGCCCCCTGGCTTTTCATTGGTATCCACAAGGCCTGACTCAGCAGGGTCGGTCACTGCTGTCACAAGCACGGGTGCATCTGAAACAGCGCCTGCCACGGCCTGTGCTGCCGGGGTCGCAATGGCCAGGATCAGATCCTTTTTGTCATTAGCAAATTTGGATGCAACGGTCTGGCAGGCGGACTGGTCGCCGGATGCGTTCTGCTGATCCACCTCATATGCGATTCCCGCATCATCCAGGGCTGCGATAAAACCTTGGTTTGCCGCATCCAGAGCCGTGTGCTGGACCAGCTGAAGGACGCCGATCTTATAAACCGTGCCGTCCGCTGCCTGTGCAGATGTCTCCTTGGCTTCCCCGGCATCTTCCTTGGATGTCTCAGCCGCCTCTGCAGCGGTTGCCGCTGCGGTATCTGCCGCCGTGGTGTCTGCTGCTGTCCCTGCCGTGCTGCCGCCGCATGCGCTCATGGACAGAACCATGGCACCCGCAAGCACCAGAGACATGATCTTTGATGTTTTTTTCATAATGCTCTCTCCTCTTTTCATCCCATAGATTGCTCCCGTTCACGGATGTTTTCTATCATACTACAAAAAAATTCCGCCGTCAATTTTATTACTTTAAATTCCTGCGAATTTAAAGCGATAAAGTGTATTTTTTTGCGTACAATCTATTTTTCACAGCGGTTTAAGGGGAGAGAGACTACAAATTCCGTGCCCTGTTCCAGCCTGGAGGTCACATGGATGGTTCCATGATAAAAATTCACAATATGCTTCACAATGGAAAGTCCCAGGCCCGTGCCTCCCTGTTTGCGGCTGCGCCCCTTATCCACGCGGTAAAACCGCTCAAAAATGCGGTCTAAGCTCTCCTCAGGGATCCCCATTCCATTGTCCCGCACCCGGATGACCATGTTGTCGTCCTGCTCCCGGATATTGATCCAAACCTGTCCTCCTGGGTGATTATATTTTACCGCATTGCTTAAAAGGTTGGTGAGAAGCTCTTTGATCTGCTGGACATTGGCCTTTATGCACAGGGGCTGGCAGTCCACATGCATGAACACCTGGCTGGATGCCGCCTGGGGCTTTAAGCTGTCCATGATCTCCTCCAGCAGCACGCTGATGCGCACATCGGTCATCACCACCTCCGCATCCTTTGCCTCCAGCCGGGAAATCATCAGGATATCATTGATAAGGCCTGTCATATTGGCCGCCTCCTTCTTAATCCTCCTGGCAAAATCCATTTTCATGGACTCATCCTGGATCATCCCGCTCTCCAGCAGTTCCGCATATCCCTGGATCGAGGTAATGGGGGTCTTCAGCTCATGGGATGCATTGCTGAAAAATTCCTGGCGTATCTGTTTTTCCCTGTCGATCTGGCTCAGATACTCCTTCACATTCTGGGACATATTAGTGATGGTCTCGGCAATGACATTGATCTCCGGATACTGGTACCTGTCAAAATGCAGCTCCGTGTAATCCCCCTTTACCTGCAGCATTTTCCTGGAAATATCCCTCATGGGCCTGGTGACCGAGGACACAAACCGCTGGGTGGTGATCAGGGAGCACAGCATAGCCGCCCCAAAGCTTACAATGGCGGCAGGCAGCAGCATGGGAAGGTATTCGCTGATGCCCGAATAGGGTACGGCCAGCCGCAGGACCATGTCGGCGTGGTCCGACCGGCAGGCCACGTAAAGCATGGTCTTCCCCAGGGTGCTGGAATACCTTCTGGCATGCCCTTCCCCCTTTTCCACCGCCATCCGTATCTCTTCCCTGCCCAGATGATTGTCCAGATACTCCGCATCCGCATCCGAATCCGTGATAACGGTTCCGTCTGTCCTGATCAGGGTGACCCGGCTGGAATCCTGGTCTGTAAATGCCTCCAGCTTGTGCATCTGGCTCATCAGGTCCCCGTCATAATCCAGTATGCTGTCAATGGCCCTGATGGTGTATTTCATGTCCCGGCTGGACGTGGTCAGGATCATATTGCTGCTGGCAATATAAAAGATGACGCTGTTAATACACAGCGCCGCTAACAATACAAGAATAAAGCGTTCCAATATGGCTTTACGCATGATCTCCTCCTAAGGTAACTCCAACATACTCAGCGAGCTATGCTTCCGCCTTGATCATGCGGTAGCCCACTCCCCTGACCGTCTTGATACAGGATCCCCCCTCTTCGCCCAGTTTCTGGCGCAGGGTACGTATATGCATATCCAAGGTCCTTGTCTCCCCGTCATACTCATAACCCCATATCCGGTTTAGCAGTTCATCCCTTGTTACCACCCGGGACTGGTTTTCCAAAAGATATACCAGAAGTTCAAACTCCTTCAGGGTCAGCTCCGACACCCGGCCGCTGCTCATAACCTCCCTGGTCTTTCGGTTTACGGAAATCCCCTGGTAAGACAGTACGTCCCGTTCCTCCTCCCTCCTGGTCCTGCGCAGCAGGCTTCGGATACGGGCTGACAATTCCAGGACCCCAAAAGGCTTAACCATGTAATCGTCCGCCCCGCAGTCCAGTCCAACCACTTTGTCCAGTTCCTTTTCCTTGGCGGTCAGAAGCATGATGGGAATATCCTTAAGTCCTTCTGAAAGCCTGACCTGCTTGATCGCCTCAATTCCGTCCATCCCCGGAAGCATCCAGTCAAAGATGGCAAGGTCCGGCTTTTCTTCCTTCATCCTTGCCAGGCCCTCCTCGGCTGTCTCAAACCCTTCCGGATCATAGCCAAAGCCCTCCAGGGCAATCTTTAACAGGTTCCTGATATTCTCATCATCCTCTATGATATAAATCCGTTCCATCTCTGCTTCTCCGCCTTTCTGAGTATGTAGCTTCCACGTATAAGACTGCCATCCGTGTACAAGGCTGCCATCCGTATACACACGGCCGTGCATGGAAGATATGTAAACAGCATACCAAATGCAAGTAAAATCCGCCCCATGGAATTGTAAAATCTGCGTAAATTTTTTACGATCAGAGGATTTCCCTGTATAATCCCAGGACATTTTTATAAAAAACAGCCTCTATGTCCGACTGGGAAAAGCCTTCCCTGCTCATGGCATCTGCCAAAAGGGACAGCTGGGATGCGTCCTTCATCTCCAGTTCACATTCGATCCCGTCAAAATCAGATCCCAGGCCCAGACAGCCGATTCCGCCTATGTTGCGGATATGCTTCATGTGATCCACCATATGGGAAATGTGGCTGATCTCAGATTCTCCCTCTGCAAAATCGTGTAAAAAGCAGGAGTAGTAATTAATCCCCACCACTCCTCCCCGCTCCGCCAGGGCGCGTATCATCTCATCAGTAAGGTTCCTGGCATGGGAGGCAACTGCCCTTGCATTGGAATGGCTGGCCACAAACGGTTTTTTTGTATGGCGGAACACATCCCAGATCCCCGCATCGTTTAAATGGGAAATGTCGATGATCATTCCCAGGCGCTCCATTTCCCGGACAAACCGGACCCCTGTTTCTGTCAGGCCGTTTTCCGTGTCCGCCACCAGACGGGAACGGCCATTTTCCTGCATTTCCCTTTTGTTTGGAAATGCCAGTTCATTTGGATAGTTCCAGGTCAGGGTCATCATCCTGACACCCAGCCGGTAGAAATTGCGTAAAAACCCCAGTTCCCCCTGGCAAACGCCTCCCTCCTCAATGGTCAGAAGGGCCGACATCTTTCCCTGCTTCCAGTTCTCCTCAATATCTTTGTAGGATTTTACAATACCGATCATATCCCTGTGGGCTTCCATCTCATTATAGAATGTATCCAGAAGCTGCATACAGTATTCAAAGGGCTTCCCCTCCGCCCGGTCCAGATTGGTATATAGGGCAAAGTTTTGGAGCCCGTAATCACCTGCCTGCATTTTCTTAAGGTCGATCATCATGGAATTCTCCAGGATCGATGCGTTTCCGCCCGCCCTGTGATCCTTATATATTTCTGAAATGGTGTCACAATGCATATCAACAACCTTCATACCTGTTCCTCTTTTCCCGGCCCTCCCTGCATGTCTTCCTCATTCCCTGTCATGGAGCCGTTTTTGTACTCTCAATCTATTCGGGACCGCGTCAAATTATTCAGTCACTCACAGTCTATACTGATTCAGCTGTTCTGTCAATCATGGCAGCGCGGCTTAAGGCCGCGTCAATAGAGACAGCTATATTATCCCTGCCGATCTCCAGGTCAAAACCGGACTTTTCCATCACTGACATGGGCTGCTCATTGACATGGGACAGGATCATTGTGATGTGTGCTTTGCGGCACCGGGCATGAAGCTTTTTCAGGCTGTTTAACGCAGTTGCATCCATGGCTGGAACACTTCTCATGCGCAGGATCAGGACCTGTTTCTTTGTGTCAAGGGGAATCTGGGCAATCTTGTCCGCTGCGCCAAAAAACATGGGGCCGTCCACCTCAAACACCATCACATGCTTTGGCACCGGCTTTAAGTCAATTCGTTCCCTGTCATCCCCTTCCCTGTCATCCTCCTCATACTTCCATCCATATATATCGGAAACATCAGACATCCGTTTCATAAACAGCAGGGAGGCCAGGACCAGCCCCACTCCGATGGCCATCACCAGATCAAACACCACGGTGAGGAAAAATGTGATCAGCAGTACTGCGGTATCGCTTTTGGGAGAGGTCTTTACCACATCCAGAAATTCCCTCCACTCGCTCATATTATACGCCACCATAAAAAGGATGGCGGCAATGGCCGGCATGGGGATCAGAGCCGCATAGGGCATAAGGAAAATAAGGACTAACAAAAGGACGGCGGCGTGGACCATACCGGCCACCGGTGTGCGCCCCCCGTTCTTAATGTTGGCCGCAGTCCTGGCAATGGCTCCCGTGGCCGGGATCCCGCCAAACAGGGCGGAAGCCGCATTGCCCGCTCCCTGGGCGATCAGTTCCATGTTGGAATTATGCTTTCCTCCCACCATGCCATCTGCAACCACACAGGATAAAAGGGATTCAATGGCTGCCAGGACCGCAATGGTCAGAGCATCAGGCATGACCCTGCGGACCAGTTCAAAGGAGATCTGGGGCAGGTGAAAAGCGGGCAGGCTGGAGGATATGGTGTACAGATCCCCAATGGTATTTACTCTCAGATCCAGGCCTTTTACCAGCACGGCGGAAACGATCACCGCCACAAGCGAGGGGGGTATCTTCTTAAAAAATCTGGGCCATATAATAAGGATTCCCAGGGACAGCGCCCCCACCGCTACCGCCATGGGGTTAAAGGTGCCTGCACAGGCAATGACTTCATGAAGCTTTTCCATGGTCTCCACAGGGGATGTTTCAAATGTCAGTCCCATAAAGTCCTTGATCTGCCCAATGAATATGGTGACAGCAATACCGGTGGTAAAACCAGTGGTGATAGTATATGGAATGAACCGGATCAGGCTTCCCAGGCGCAGCACGCCCATAATGATCAGCAGAATGCCGGCCAGGATCGTGGCCACCGCCAGTCCCTCCGTCCCATTTTTGATCACGATACCGGCAACAATGGTGGCAAATGCAGCGGTGGGCCCTGCGATCTGCACCTTGCTTCCCCCTAAAAAGGAGATCACAAAGCCGGCCACAATGGCAGTGTAAAGGCCCTGTTCCGGCGTCACACCCGAAGCAAGGGCCAGGGCGATGGACAGCGGGAGGGCTATGATCGCCACAATAATGCCCGATACCACGTCATTGACAAACTGTTCTTTGGAATACTGTTTCATGGACAGAAACAGCTGCGGTGTTAAATCTTTCATACTCTTCTCCTACCCTTTTGTATAATTATAAAAATTCTATAAACAGCTTTACTATAAATGGTAACCAAGGGTCATATCAAGAGCTTTTTTTCATGTTTCTCATCTAATACAAAACATACTTGACTATATCGAATATCGATATTATAATTATTATATCGAATATCGTTATAGCGTATCATACCAGCAACTAAGAAAGCAGGTGACAACATGCCGCGGATACAGTTTCAGACCCTGACGGAACCCATGTACTATATACTGCTGATCCTCCAGGAACCGCATTACGGGTATGAAATCATGCAGGAGGCTGCAGCCCTTACCCAGAACCGTGTACAGATTGGAGCCGGCACCCTGTATGCGCTTCTGGCACGCTTTGAAGATGAGGGGATGATACGGCAGACCGCAGTGGCGGACCGGAAAAAGATTTATTGTCTTACCGGCCACGGTCACCACATTCTTATGACCGAATATAAACGTCTGGTATCCATGGTAGAGGACGGCCGCAGCCGGCTGAAACCGATATGGGATGACGAGCATCTCAAATGATGGGAGGTTTTACGATGAGAGGTCTTGGAAATGAACAATATGACGCACAGTGGGAGATTCCGTTCCATATGACCGAATACAAAAAGCTGGAACGTTTTTTAGAAGAAAAGGCCATGGAGGGCTATATGATCGAGGGATTTACCCCCTTTTTCCAGAATGGATATTTCAGCTATCTGACGCCCGGCAGATACCACTTCTGCGTGGACATCTACCCTAAGAAGATTACGGCAAAGCTGTTGGCATCAGATGAATTTAACGAGTACCTGGACGCCTGCAGGACCAGCGGATGGACGCCGAAGACCTATTATAAGAATCTGGTGATCTTCTGCTCTGAGGCCGGCCAGCGGCCCATGGAACTTCAGACCGACCGGGCGCTGGCATATGAACTGCTGCGGGATACCACTCTGCGCACGGAAGAAAGGCAGCTTTTTGTCCTGTTCCTGCTTAACATCGCCCTGTTTGCATTTTTTATTCCCTCAAGCGTGTCCATTGCAAAGGAGGGAATGGATGCCGGCACACCGTTTTACCCTCACCTGCTCTATGTGGCCGCCCTGCTGGGTGCCGATGCCCTCGTATTTTTCAGCCGTCTAAAACGCCATATGGAAATAAAAAAAGCCCTGCGTGAAGGGCTTCCCCTGCCAAAAGGCAGGATGCAGACCCTGAATTGCCTCACCTGCATCCTGTTCCCCATGGCATTTTCCGCAGCGGTCATCCTCATGCTTTTGACCAGCCGTTCCTTTGTCCTGGCAGGCATAGGGCTCCTGCTGCTGTTCGTCTTCCTGATGCTGTGTTTCCCTCTGAGGGCCAGGACCATGGCTTGGCTTGGGCGTCTTCCCCTGTCAAGGAATGACCGGGTATCTGCCGCCGTATTTGCCCTGATCTATGTGGCAGCCTTCTTTGTGCTGATCGGTCTGTACCGGTGGCTTTCCTGAAATCCCTTGTCTGTGACCGGGATAATCCAGCTTCCCCGCCTGTTTTATTTTGCACGCCCACATCCCTCTACTCACTTCTGAGCGCATCGATGGGGTTTAAATTAGCAGCCCTGTTGGCCGGCATATATCCGAACAAAAGGCCGATGCCCACCGACACGCTGAAGGATATGGCGATCGCAGCAGGAGTAGGCGTTGCCGTTATCCCAACAGCTGTTCCCACCAGTGTGGTGGAGATACAGCCAATGAGGATCCCCACAACCCCTCCCAGGGAACTGGTTACCGCTGCTTCTATGACAAACTGGCGCATGATGGTCCCTTTGTCGGCTCCCAGGGATTTCCTGATCCCGATCTCCCTGGTGCGCTCTGTGACAGATACCAGCATGATGTTCATAACCCCCACACCTGCTACCAGCAGGGAGATGCCTGCGATCCCGCCTAACATGGCGCTCATCATGGCAATCTGTTCATTCAGGGAATCCAGCATCTCGCTCATGGCAGTGACCCGGTACAGATCATCATCCTTAAATGTCTCATAGAGGAAATCTTCGATCGCCGTAACACAGTCATCTGACAGGTCAGTATCCACCGATGTAAAGGTATAGCTGCTTATGACCGCGTTCCTGGACATTTTAACAGCCACGCTGTAGGGCAGCCAGACAAAATCATCTGTGCCCCCGTCATCCATGTCGTCCTCCTCCTGAGCCACCACACCCACGATCTTAAATGAATATCCCCCGATTTTAATGGTCTGGTCCAGGGCGCTTTGGGCGCTGCCGTAAAGCTCTTGGGCCACAAATGCTCCTATGACGCAGACCTTCTGCCTGGACATGATATCCGCATAGGAGATATTCCGTCCGGCTTCCATTGTGTATTCCTTTAAATCCAGATACTGTTCGCTGTAGCCGCCCACACTGGTGGAATCCATCTCATCCGTACCGTGCTTTACCGTGGTTGATAAGCTTACATTGGGGCTGAGTTGGGCAAACAGATCCGTATTATCCTCATAGAACGCATACATTTCATCTACATCCAGGGAACGCGAGGTCAGGTTGGTCACGCTTACATTGATCTGATTTACGCCCATACTTGCAAAACTCTCCACCACACTGCCCATGTAGCCGTTTACAAGGCTTACCAGAATAATGACTGCCGCAACGCCGATGATAATTCCCAACATGGTCAGGAATGAACGCATTTTATTGCCCCATATGCTCTTTAGAGCCAGCTTGAATGATTGAAGCATAGTCTTTTACATCTCCGTCAAAATTGATCTTCCCATCTGCGATCCGCACCACCCGTTTTGCTTCCATAGCAATGGAATTGTCATGGGTGATCATCACAATGGTGTTGCCCTCGTTGTTTAGCTTCTTTAAAAAGTTCAGCACATCCCTGCTGGTCCTGGAGTCCAAGGCTCCGGTGGGTTCGTCCGCCAATATCAGGGACGGATTTCCGGCCAGTGCCCTGGCTATGGATACCCTCTGCTGCTGGCCGCCGGACAGCTGGTTGGGAAAGTTCCTCCATTTGTCCTCAAGGCCAACCCGCTCCAGTGAAGCCATGGCCCGTTCCTTACGCTCCGCTGTCCCCGCCCCCGCATACAACAGGGGAAGTTCCACATTTTCCAATATATTCAGCTTGGGCAGCAGGTTGTACTGCTGGAAAATAAATCCGATCATACGGTTTCTGACTCCGGCCAGCTGCTTATCCGTCATATCGCTGACATCCTCGCCGCCCAGATAATAATCCCCTTTTGTGGGCACATCCAAAGCGCCTATAATGTTCATCAGCGTGGATTTACCGCTTCCCGACTTTCCTACAATGGCCACAAACTCTCCACGGCGGATCGTAAGGTTTACATCATCGCTGGCCCGTATCTCTTCACCGCCCAGATAATAAATCTTATAGATATGATTCAGTTCGATTAACGGTTCTCCCAAGGAGGCCGACTCCTGTGTCATCTCCATACATATGGTTTCCTTTCTCACTTCATCTAAAGGGGCCGCTGATCCGAATTGCCGAAATTACCTTGGACCGCCGCCCTGGCCGCCACCGCCGCCTGGGCCGCCCTGGCCGCCTCTGCTGCCCTGGCCGCCGCCACCGCCGGGACCGCCTCCCATGTCCATCATAAAGACGCTGGTGTTGGATGTACTGGTTTCCGCCACATATACCACATCTCCCTCTGACAGTCCGCTCTTGATCTCCACATAGGAATCGCTGACCAGGCCGGTTTCTACTTCCACTGCCCGGAATCCGGCCGGAACAGGACCTGCCTGCTGGGTCACCGTGTCATCCTTTACATAGACCTGGTTGCCCCGCATCAGGGCATCTGACGGAATTGCCAGAACTCCTGTTGCCTCATCCAACGTGATCACTCCGTCCACATTCATTCCCGGAAGAAGATCTCCCATCTCATCCATGGTCACCGTAACCGGATAGGTGGTCACTCCGTTGGAGTAGGTGCTTTCCAGGCTTACATTGGTCACCGTGCCCGTATAAGTCTCCCCCTCAAGGGCATCCGCTGTCACCGTCACCTTCTGTCCCACCTTTACGCTTAAGATATCCAGTTCGTCAATGGACATTTCAAAGGTAAGTCCCGAAAGATCGTAAATGGTGGCAACCGTGGTAGTGCTGCTGGTATTCCTTGATATATTATCGCCCACCTTATAGCTTTTAGTGATCACCTGACCGGATATGGGAGCGGTTATGGTGTAGTCATCATAGGTGTCCTGGGTGTTGTCCAGGCTGCTCTGGGCGCTCTCCACCTTTTCCTCCGCATTTTCCATTGCATCTGAATAGGTTTCGATCAGATCCTCTGCTGTCTTTGTGGTCATCAGGAAAACAGGAGTTCCCACAGTCACGTAATCTCCCTCATCCACCAGAAGGGATGCCACCTCCACGGTGGCCGACAGCTCTGCGTTCATGGTGGTGTCTATGGTGGCCATAAAAGTGCTGTCCTCGCTTCCCACGAATTCACCGATCTGTGCCGTTGCCCTTGTGGATGTGGTAAGACCGCCCGGATTTGCCGCCTGGATGGTTACATTACGCACCATACGTCCTCCTGTAAGGGCCACTTCCTGGTTGGCTACTGCTGTCACCGTACCCGCCACCTGCTCCCCTGTATCCACCAGTGTAAGAACCGCCCCCATTCCCGGCGCAATCAGGGCTGCCTCCCCGGATAAGAAGGGAATCCGTATTTTCATCACATCATCGCTGTAAAGCTTGGCAATGGTAGTGTTATTGCTCACCTTGCTGCCCGCGCTGATGTTCAGCTCACTGATATAACCTGTTTCAGTGGCCTTGTATGTATTGCCGCTGTAATCGCTGAGGGCCTCATTGTATTCCTGTACCGCCTTTTCATAATCCTTCTGGGACCGTTCCAGGGAATTCTTGGCATTGCTCAGCTGTGACTCCACGCTGGTCCTGTCAATCTCGTAGAGGACCTGCCCTTTTTCAACCTGGTCCCCCTCCTCAAAATCAGCGCTTATGACCTCCCCCTCCGCCAGGGCCGTTATGCTGTAGGAATCCTTGGCCGACAGGGTCCCTGATGAGGACAGTTCTGAAACAATATCCCTTGTCTCCACCGTAGCCGTATTCACGGCATTTGCCTCTGCAGCCGCGGTTCGGGCAGCCTGCCTGCGCTGCAGCACCACCACTATGACCACGGCGGCAAGGACCAGCATCGCAATGATGAGCTTCAGCCTGTTTTTCTTTTTACCCTTTTTCTTCGGCTTATCCGTTTCCCCTGCCTGTTTTTCTTTTCGTTTTAATAATGCCTTTATGCTGGTCTTTTCCATAAGTCACCTCGTCCCATTAGTATTCGATGGCATCCACTGCCGTGTAAGAGCCGTTGCTCTCATTGCAGACAAGAACCACCTCATCACCCACTTCCAATTGTCCGTAGATGGAGAACAGATACTGCAGTTCGGAAGAATTCAGCTCCACTGTCAGGTAACCGTCACTGTCCAGGGAATCATCCGTGTCAAAGTCATCATCTGAATTGTCCTCATCAATCTCAATCCGGACAGAAGTGGGAGTCATAACATCTGTGGACTTATAGTAAATATTCTTGATCTCGCCTTTTAACAGCACATAGGAGTTGTTGCCTGATGAGTCGTCCTGGTCCCAGGCACTGGTTGTATAGGCCCAGATGGTCTTGGATTTTACATTGTAATAGATAACAGCAAATCCCGCATCCTTCTGGGACAGTTTAACAGACTCCAGGGTACTGGCCACCCCATTAAGGAATACATTGGCATTCTCCGTATCAAAGGGAACAGACTGGGCCACGCTGAAGCCTTTTCTTACAAGGATGGGGCCCTTGCGCTCGTCCTCCAGGATACTGATGGGGTTGATTTCCCCATCGCTGTTTAATTCGCAGTCCAGAACAGCGCCGTAGATACTGCTGCTGTCCTTGGGAGTGGTTTTCAGAAGGTTATAAAACATGTTCATACAATCCGTCTGGTTCAGCACCTCATCCCCCTGCCGGTTTACCTCCTCGTTTAGTTCCAGGTAATTAAACTTGGAGATCCTTGAGGATGCCAGATCACCGGTAAAGTCCTCATCCGTATAGCCCAGCATGGTCAGAAATGCTTTTACGGCATCCTTGTATGTTATGTACTCATCCGGTTTAAAAAGGCCGCCCAGAAATCCGCTCATCCATCCCTGGGACGCCGCGATCCTGATATATACCGCATTGGGGTTGGTGCTGGGCACATCGGCAAAAACCGAAACGCTGACAGCGGGCAGATTCTCACGGTAGCTGGAGGCATTGACCAGCATCCTTGCAAAATCCCCTCTTGTAACCTGTTCCGTATAGTTTGTCACATTTAAAATTCCTGTCAGATTTACCACCTGTTTTCTCATATCAAAATTGGCAGATGAAGTATCCGCCATCACTGTAACAGGTGCTGCCCCGGTGATCCCAGTGATGATTGCCAGAGAACCGCTTAAATACCGGCAGGCTGCGCATCGTCTGTTCATATCTCTTGCTCCTCTCAAATCAATGGTTGGAAAAATAGCATAATTAATACTCTCATACTCTACCATCATAATGTGTTCATTTTGTGATATATAATGGATATTTTTAGGTTCATTGTCTGATTTTTCTAAAATCCACAAATCAAAAAGGACATACCTCTATGATATGCCCTTTAAGGATCTTTTGGTCATATATGCTGCCTCTTTTCCCTACATAAGAGGCGCCACCAGACGCATGAGGCGTCCCAGCTTCTTTCCTCCCCAGCTGTAATTCTTACAGTTTTCCATAGTGATAAGGGCGCATGTTTTAAGGGTATCCTGATAGTCCTGCTCCACAGCCAGGACCACCGGGTTCCTGTAAATATAAGAAGCGCATTCAAAATGCAGGTACAGGCTTCTGAAATCCAGGTTAATGGTACCCACCACCGCCTTCTCGTCATCGCTGACAAATACCTTGGCATGGACAAACCCCGGCGTATATTCATAGATCTTGACTCCTGCCTCGATCAGCTCCGGATAATAGGTCCTGGCCAATAGGTAGGCATACTTCTTATCCGGGATATGGGGCATGATAATGGTCACGTCAATGCCTCTCTTGGCAGCATAACACAGGGCATTCTCCATCTCATCATCTAGGATCAGGTAGGGGGTCATGATATGGACATAGTTCTTGGCCTGGTTCAGTATATCCAGGTAGACGCGCTCTCCCACCTGCTCCCTGTCCATGGGACTGTCGCCGTAAGGAAGAACAAATCCTCCCCGGTCCCCTGCTCCTGCCACTTCAGTCCCCTTGGGAAGCACATAACGGCTGAAATCATCCTGCTGCCGTTCAGTCACATTCCACATCTGAAGGAACATCATGGTAAAACTTAAAACCGCATCACCCTTCAGCATAATGGCCGTGTCCTTCCAGTGGCCGAACCGTACCTTGCGGTTGATATACTCATCCGCCAGGTTCACGCCTCCGGTAAAGGCAGTGTGTCCATCGATCACAACGATCTTGCGGTGGTCCCGGTTATTCTGGTAAGTGGACAGGGTGGGCTTTATGGGTGAAAACATCTTACAGCGGATTCCCTTGGCCTCCAGCACTTTGGGATAATGATAGGGAAGCAGCATCAGGCAGCACATCCCGTCATACATGACGCGGACTTCCACCCCTTCCTTCACCTTTTCCTCCAGTATTTCCAGAATGCTGTCCCACATGTAGCCGCGCTCAACAATAAAATATTCCATAAAAATAAAGCGCTCCGCCTGCCTCAGTTCCCGTTTCAGCGCCTCAAACTTGTCCTCTCCCAGGGAAAAATATTCCACTGAGGTATTCTCATACACAGGATAACCTGCGCAGTCCTTCATATAGTCGATCAAATGGCTGCTTCGCAGGCTGGATCTCCTGATCTTCTCCTGCACTGACGGATCCTGCTTCAAATAGGGGGCCGTTGCCTTGATGGTGGTGCGAAGGCGCCTGGCCAGCAGCTTTGTCTGGAACTGCATCTGTACAAAGATATAGAGCAATACCCCAAACACGGGGATTACAAGAACGGGCACGATCCATGCCATCTTAAAGCTGGAATTAATGGGCTCGTTAAATATATAGATGATCACAACAGCACTGAGCAGGATGGACACAGCATATATGATGTGCACATAGTCCTCCAGCCACCGGAATACCCCAAACAGGATTCCCAGCTGTATGGCCATAAACAGGATCACAAATGCAGTCCTGCCAAAAATAATCCTGAACAATCCGCGCAGTTTTTTCATTTTGCATGCTCCTCTTTTGATTTTTGATTTTCCTATTATCTCATGCCTTGTTTTTAATTGCAACACGAAAAAAGGCGCTGCGGCCTGACTGGAAACATCCAATCAATTTGCAGCAGCCTTCCCGAATATCTTCTTATCCAGATCAGCTATGGTAACATGTGTCAGCCGTTCCCGGCAGCACTGGTCCAGATCATCATAGAGCCCATCCATCACTCCTGCCATACCGGAAGAGATCAGGCAGCTCATATGTGGATTCCCGCTTTTCCATGAAACGGTCACAAAGGGGGTTTCCAGGGCATCCGCCACCATGGTCAGATTGATCTCCCTGCTGTCCCGGTGAAACAGATACCCCCCGTCCACCCCTTCCTTTGTTTTTACTAAGTCGGCCTTTTTCAGCTTGGCCATGACTTTGCGGATTCTGGCCGGATTCGTACAGACATTCTCTGCCAGCCCTTCACTGGAATACACGGTTGCCTTATGATTCAGAAAGACCAGTGCATGTACTGCAATTGTAAATTCGCTTGTCACTGTATCATTACTCCCCTTTCGCTCTGGCCCGTGCCAGAGTTATTCTCTGTAAAATCATACCATTTTTTCTCAGAAAATGCACTGGTTTTGTCCGCGTTTTTTTAAATTCATGGGCCTATTGCCCCGGCGCTGCCAATTCCGGAGCAAAAGAGCCCTGGTTTTTCCCTCCCGGCGTTTCTGCAGCCGGCCCGCCTTCGGCCGGTCCGTCTGTGCCTGGTCCATTTCCGCCGGACCCATGCTCCGCCTGCCCTGCGCCATCCTGCAGGTTGTGAACTTTCTGGCCTGCGGTTCCCTGATCCTGGCTTTCCTGCCCCCTGGTCCCCTGGTCCTGGCTCACACTCCCCTGGACGGACTCCGGTGTATTCCCGTCTGAATGTTCCTGGCCCGCGTCTGAATGTTCCTGACCCGTACCTGTCTGTTCCTGACCCGTACCTGTCTGTTCCTGACCCGTACCTGTCTGTTCCTGATCCATACCTGTCTGTTCCTGGTTCGCGCCCGGCTGGGCAGCCGAGTTTCGCTGGATCCTGGCCGGTTTGGCCTTATAGGTGCTGGTATGCAGTGCTGTCTCCTCCACAACCTTTCCGTTTTCCTTTAACTGGCGGTAGGTCTTCCAGACAGAACCCGGCTGGGCCTGTTCAATGACCTTTTCTTCTCCATATGCCAGCTCAGGATTCTCCTCATAGATTGGTTCCGGCGGCTCTACGTCCCTGACCTTTTCGGACCGGAGTGAGACATCCTTTCCGTTCTCCAGCACCGGAAGTCCCACAATGGAAAGCTTCAGCTGGTTGCCGCTAAAGGAGGCCCTGAGTCCCACAGAGGCATCCCCTGTGTTCACAAACCGCAGATCCGGTCCCGCATAGCCGTCAAAACTGACCATGGCATCCTGCCCCTTTTCAATATAGCTGGGGGCAAAACTGTGAAAATTCCGTTCCGTTGTCTTAAATCCCGAATTAATGATGGCATGGTACAGTGTGGTGGAAACCTGGCAGACGCCTCCGCCCGGTTCCTCGATCAGCACGCCGTTCCTGTACGCGCCTGCGGGCTGGTACCCCTTGTCACTGGTCCGGTTGCCGGTGGTCATGTTAAATGAAAACTCCTGTCCGGGTTTCAGTATCATCCCGTCAATGGCCTCGGCCGCCAGGCGTATATTCTGGTTCCTGTTCTTATTGTTTGTAGTGGTTGTGGCAAATGTGCCGATCACCTTGTACTGTTCCTTGGCCTGCGCCCGTGTCCTTTTTGGGGCAACTGTCTGAAAGACCGCCTGGACCTGGGTCTGCAAAAGGGGTCCCTCCACGGCTTTCATCAGGTCCCTGACCAGCTGGTCCTGGTCCAGGGCACGGCCGTTTGATTCTTCCGAATACCCGTAGGAACCCGTTGTCTTGTCAAATGATTCCATCTGTGAATCCACCGGCTGACGGTCCCATTTTTCTGCAATCTCAGCTGCCTTTTTTGTAAGCTCAGCCTTTATGGCATGGGTATCCGGATCCTCTGCCCATTGGGCGGGGACTTCTATTTCCACCACGTCCTTTACATCCACTACCTGAATGCTCCGGGATTCCCTTTTCGTTTGTTCCTGATCCTCACGGCCTTCCTTTTTGGACTGCGGGGCCGGACCGGCCGTATCAGGGCTTTCTGCATCAGGACTGGAGCCGGAGGTTTCCAGGCTTACCTGGACGCCCTCTGCCTCATGCCCCCTGACCGACCTGAGTTCCATCACGCCGTATATCACGGCGGCAGCTGCCAGAGCTGACAATAACCATATCCTGCCCCACATATATCCATTTTTTCTGTAATGGTATCTCCTTCTGGCCCTGCCTTTTCTCATTGTTCTATCTCCGCTTTCCTTCCATTGTCTGTTTAATGATATTTTCCATCATATCTTCATTCAGCTGCCCGCTGGCATATCCGAATACATTTCCATCCCTGTCGATCATGAACGTGGTGGGGTAGGAAAACACGCCGTAGGACATGAACACATCACCTGTGGTATCCATAAGCACAGGATAGGTATATCCGTTCTCATCCAGGAATTCCTTGATTCCTTCTTCTGATTTCTCGCCGCCTATATTAGGACTGGCCACGCCCAGGATAATAAGGGCGTCATCGCCTTCCGTATCATATGTCTCGTACAGTTTCTGGATATCAGGCATCTCGGCCCTGCAGGGAGGACACCATGTGGCCCAGAAATTCAGGAACACGGTCTTCCCCTTATAATCCGACAATGTATGTGTGTTGCCATACTGGTCCGTAAGGGTAAAATCCACTGCCGGAGGATTGGCTGTATCCCCTGGGCTTTCACTTTCCTGTCCAACTGCGTCCGCCTGGCCTTCCGTCTGCGCAGACGGGCCGCCTGACTGGGTTTTGTCACCGCCATCCGTGTCCCCGGACTCCTCTGAAGGCTGGCCGGCATCCGCTGCAGGAGCCGCGGGGTCTTCGCCCGGTTCATTTCCCTGCCCTGACGGGCTGCTTTCATTGCCGTTCTCCCCGGCAGTCTGACCAGCCTCAGTGCCAAAGGGCGCCTGGAACTGGGAAAGATAACCGGTCACTGCATTCATTCTTCCGGTAAACATGAGAACACCCATAAATACCATCAGGATCCCGCCGATCTTTACCGTGTATTTCACCACATTCACATGAGTCTTAAAAAATTCCAAAAGGGACGTGGTAAACAGCCCCACTGCCAGGAACGGCAGCACGAAGCCCAATGTATAGACGCCGATCAGTCCAAAGGCCATTGCCTTGGTGCTGGCCGATGCGGCCATGAGCAGGACGCTTGCCAGGGCAGGGCCTACGCAGGGCGTCCAGGCAAAGCTGAACGTAAATCCCATGATCAGCGCGGTTACCGGGGACATGGCCAGGGTATCCAGCTTAAAGGGAAGCCTGCGCTCCTTGCCAAGCACCTGGGAGGTGCCGAAAAATCCCAGCTGATAAAACCCAAAGAGCACCACGAGGATCCCACCGATCCTGGCAAACATGGTCTGGTTTGTCTTAAAAAAGTTTCCCATTGCCGAGAATCCGAACCCCAGCAGGAAAAACGCAAAGCTTACCCCAACCACAAAGCAGATGGTATGAAGCATAACCTTTCCCCGCTCATAGTGAATCCGTCCGTCCTCTCCCCGTTTTCCGGTTCCTCCTGACAAATACCCTATGTAAAGGGGCAGCAGGGGCAGCACGCAGGGCGAGAAAAAGCTGACCAGCCCTTGAAGAAAAACGGTCATAACAGGTACGCTTACATCTAATGAAAATCCCATATAGTACTCTCCTTATTCATTGCTTATTATATATGATCAGACTGCAAACAGGTCATTAAAAGCCTCGCTCATGGTGGGATGGGTATAGATCGCATCCCGGAGAACGGTGTAGCTTACCTTTGCATCCATGGCCAGTTTTATCATGTTTATCATCTCGTAGGACTCTTCACAAAACAGATGGGCTCCCAGGATCAACCCCGTCTCCTCATCGATCACTGCTTTTAACAGTCCTGCCGGCTGCTCCAGCACCTGGGCCTTTGGAATGGCTGCCGCCGCAAGCCTGGCTGTCTTTATCCTATACCCGGCCTTTACGGCCTCCTTCTCACTGAGTCCCACCCTTGAAAACGGCGGATCCAGGAACACGCTGTAAGGGACAGCCCCCCGTTTTTTCAGATCATAGCTTCCATCTCCCAGGACAGCGGATCTTACGATCCTGAAATCATCCAGTGAAATGTATGTAAACTGGAGTCCTCCCCGCACATCCCCCATTGCATAGATATGGGGCGCTGTGGTGGCAAGGGTGTCATCTGTAATGATGCCTCCCCTGGCATCCGTCTTTACACCGGCCGCTTCCAGGTTAAGACCCTTCGTGTTGGGTCTGCGTCCTGTGGCAACCAGGACCGCATCTGCCTGAAGCCTGCGTTCACCTTCCCTGGTGTCTATGACCACAACGGCCCTGTCTTCCTCCTGCTCCGCTGCCTTTACCTTTACTCCGGCCAGGACACGGATCCCCCTGTTCTCAAGGGAAGCTTTTACCGCTGCAGCGATCTCCTCATCCTCCCTTGGGAGAAAAACATCTCCATCCTGAAGTATGGTCACTTTTGAGCCAAAATTTGCATAAATGGAAGAAAATTCTACGCCAATATATCCGCCGCCAATGATCACCAGTTTTTCAGGCAGCTCCCTGCGGCTTAGCAGCCCCTCGCTGGTATAAACATAAGGGTTATCCTTCAGGCCTTCAACGGGAGGGATAAATGCCTGGGATCCCGTATTAATGAATATCATTTCCCCTTCCACCTGGAACACATCCTCATTGTGCGCCACCTCCACAATATGCGGGGATACAAACCTTGCATTCCCGTCAATAACCGTAATATTAGGGTTGCTGTCCAGCTTCTGGTAGTTTTTCCCTCTCAGTCTTCCGGTCAGATCCTCCTTCTGCTCCATGGCCTCCCTGTACGCGGCGGACCTTTCTTCAAATGTTTTCCCGGCTGCTGCGGCCAGTCCGGCGCGATAGACTAGTGATTTGGTAGGAATACAACCCACATTAATACAGGTCCCCCCATACATCATAGAAGAACGCTCAATCAGGGCAACGGTTTTGCCGGCCGCCCCCAGGGCCCCGGCCATGGTCTTGCCGCCCTTGCCAAAACCGATTATAACTGCATCATACTTTTTAAGATTCTCCTTCATGCTGCTTCTCCTTTTTTATTTGTAATCGAGTTTGTTACAGTTCTTACTGTAACTATACATGATACAGTTATATTTGTCAAGCATTATATCAAAATAATTTCACGGGCCGCTTTCATAAATGGGGCCGCTTTATTCAGCGGCCACCTGTACCGGCACCATAAATTCCTGATGCCAATTATAATACACTCCTTTTAACCCCAGCTGGACCTGGGTATCCCCTTTGCTGTAGCACAGGTTATATCCCAAGGGTTTTTCATGGTTTTCTATCCTCTCCTCATCCTTATACACAGGTTTTGCAAGCACCGGATAGGGAGCGCGGATATCCTCTTCCATCAGGGCGTACAGTCCGCTAAACTCCTTTCCATCATCATTCATCTCAATCTCAGTTTCCACGTATACAGCAGGCCTTGTCTCATCCACCCCGTTTATATTTCCGTAATAAACTGGCGAATCTGTCCTGCGGGCGCTGACCACCTTCACAGTACACTCATCCAGGCTGAATGTCTGATCCACCTCTGTTTTCTCCTCGGGAATGGGAATGGTCAGCCATTGGATCTCCTTTTGATATGCCATATTCACACGGTCAAATTTCAGCCATATCTCCCCGCCTCCGGCCTCCGGGTCCAACTCATATGTTATGATCTGGCCCTGCTTTCCGTCAGGTATGCCCTGTAACCCCATCTGGGCATTTAGTGAATGATCGAATTCCGTTTCCCTAAGATGGCCGGTTCCCTTTTGGTCCCCCTTGCAGAAGCTCAGCTCCGCAATAACAGGCTGCATGACGTATCCTTCCTTGGGATAGGTGTAATAGGCGGCCTGGAAACCGTCCTCCGTCCATTTTCCCGTTGCATAGATCCCCATACCCTGGTGAAACACCATGCCCGGTATCTCCTCCGCACTGGGATATTCATGGGCTTTTACAAAGGAAAATAAGAATCCTTCTGAAAAGCCGGGAATGTGGAGTTCATAGATTCCATCCGGCTCCGGAATGGTAAGCTCCATCTGATCCACATAATAGTCCCAGTAGGTGGCGGCATATCCCTTGGTTAGATACTCTTCATATCTGGAGTTTCGCTGGTGCCTTCTTGCTGAAATGGATCCCCCAGGAACCCCCGGCCCCTGGATGGAATCTATAAAATGCTCGCCCGGCAGCCCGTTCTTTGTTTTCCTGAATCCCGTTCTCTCCTCAAAGGAGCTCCGCCCGTAGATCCCCTTCTCATGGTCCAGTTCAAAGTAGCTGTTATCCCATTGAGGATATTTCCCTTCCTCCTGAAGCTTCATGTTTTCCTCTTCTTTTTTCAGGAGTTCCTCAACCTCGTCCTCCGGTATGACGGTAATGGAATGATCCTCCACCTTTACCCGGTAGATCCATATCCCGTTCTGGTATGCCACTGACTGAAGCCATGCCTTGGCTCCCTCTGTCTCTATAGGCGGGGGCGGGGACTCCATGGTGTAAACGGGCGGCTGTCCGGGAGCGCAGATTCCAAACCCTTCCGCAAACTGGACGCCCTGGACCGGTCCGGATGAAGAACCCTCCTCCCTCCCGTCCGGGACGCCTCCCTCTTCCCAGTCCGGATCGCTGCCTTCCGTTCCATCCAAGAAACCGGCATCAGTCCCCTCCGATCCCCTGTCCGGGGACACTCTTTCCATGGGGGACCTGCTGCCGCTATGGGACCCGCAGGAAACCAGGAAAGCCGCCAGGACGAACGCCCACACGCACAGAAACCACGTTCTAAGCATGCTCCTTTTTCCAATGGACCTTTGTTCCCTTACCATCTTTTGTTCATCACTCATAGGTTTTATCCTCCGTTTACAGGTTGGTCTCCCCATACCAGAGTGTGTTTGAAAAATGCTTTCCGGCAGACGTGCAGATAACGGGATTGAATTTTCAAACAGCCTCAGGCAGACTCTGACTTTATTTTATCAGATAATCCACTTACAGACTTTACATAAACCTTAATTCTACATGAAAATATCCGAACCATATCTGTATCAATGCCGCGCTTCTTTGAGCTAACCGGCCGATACGGACAGGATTCGGATTTGTAATAGGATTGACCAGGAACAATGGATCAGATCGTGATCAGATTATATTCCCTGTTTCCAAGCCCCAGCTTGACCGCGTGGTCAATGCAGGTCTCCCAGTTGGTGTCCGGATGGGTGTCTGTGAAATGGTCGTGATGGGTATGTTCCTTCTCCGCCAGGTAACTCCCGGCAAGCACCGGCTGACGGTTTACCGCATCCGCACAGGCCACATCCAGGGCCACCGGGTCAAAGGACGCAAACATACCCACATTGGGTACAATGGGCGTGTCATTTTCCCCATGGCAGTCGCAGAACGGGGATACATCCACCACCAGGCTCACATGGAAATTGGGACGGTCCTTTAATACAGCCAGGGAATACTCGGCAATCTTCATGTTCAGGATGTCATTGGCCTCATCGCCCATAGTGCACACGGCATCCACCGGACATGCGCCGATACAGCGGCCGCAGCCCACACATTTGCCCGTGTCAATGGACGCCTTGCGGTTTTCAATGGAGATAGCCCCATGGGCACAGTTCTTCTTACATGAGCCGCAGCCAATACATGTTATTGTATGTACATATGGCTTTCCTGCATTGTGCATCTCCATCTTGCCGGCCCTGGAACCGCAGCCCATGCCCAGATTCTTTAAGGCACCGCCGAACCCGGTCGCCTCATGGCCCTTAAAATGGGTCAAGGAGATCACAATATCAGCATCCATGATGGCACGGCCTATTTTGGCCTCCTTTACATAGTCGCCGTCTATGGGAACCAGGGCCTCATCCGTGCCCTTCAGTCCATCGGCAATGATCACATGACATCCTGTGG
Source organism: Clostridium sp. FS41 (assembly GCF_000954015.1). Taxonomy (NCBI): domain Bacteria; kingdom Bacillati; phylum Bacillota; class Clostridia; order Eubacteriales; family Clostridiaceae; genus Clostridium; species Clostridium sp. FS41. Next base: position 239,461 of record NZ_JYHN01000059.1, on the reverse strand, counting down.
TAAAGGGATTATATCCGTTCTCATAAGCAGCGTCCAGATGGTCCAGGGCATTCTTCCTGCGCCCCACATACAATGTGTTGCAGTCTGTAAGAAATACCCTGCCGTTAGCCGAACGGATCAAATCCACCAGCACTTTTGAATAATTGGGGCGAAGGTAAGCCAGGTTTCCCGGTTCGCCGAAATGGATCTTTATGGCCGTATACTTGTTGCTGAAATCAATATCCATCATACCGGCCTTCTTAACCAGCCTCTCCAGCTTCTGCAGGAGATTTTCCTGTAATGTGGTTCTCATATTTGTGTAATAGACATTTGAAACTGCCATGATATCCTCCTTTGGAATCGTTATTGGATTATTATACTTCATAGCTTCCATATATTCAAGGGCAAGGCAGAACAGAGTTCAGGGCCAGGACTCAGGATTGTTTCATTTTCTTCCGGTAGATCCAATAGGAATACACACTGGGTATCAGTACCATTGCCATAAACACCACAAAATACAGGGATGCAAGATTAAAAAACCCCATAACGATCATCAGGATCCCTCCCGCGGTCCATATATATCCCGCCAGCCTGTGTGTCCGTGTCCAGTTATCCTCATCCGCCAGGGTCCAGGGAAGTTTGATTCCCATGGTATAGTTTTGCCTGCACTTGGGGAGGTAATTGCCCATTACCACAAACAGGGCGGCGATGGGAACGCTCACCACGGTCCCCACATTCATGGACATGCCCACACCGGACAATATGATGACCAGCTGCATCGCCACTGCGAGGAGTACGATAAACCAGCGCATCACCTGTCCCAGTTCCCTGGAACGCCTGATATTCTCCCTCTTGGGGTCAATGACATACATGACATTGATAAATATGGTCATCAGCAGCATAAATGCCGGTATGCCGAATGCTGCCATGTTGCGGCTGGAATAACCGTTGATCTGATTATCCTCCCCCCAGTGGGTGGGCACCTGCTCAGGAAGGCGGCTGTAGAATACAAGGGATATCACAAAAGGTACCAGGGTCAGCCCCCAATAAAGAAAATCCCAAAACGTCAGCTTTCTATTGATCTTTCTCATGATGTTGTTCCTCCATTAATGTCTGAAGCCAGGAAAGCACTTCCTGGAATACGGTGGTGTTCAGCTCGTAGTAAATATATTTTCCTGATTTGCGGTCCTCAATCAAACCAGCCTGTCTGAGAATGTTCAGGTGATGGGAAATCGTGGCCCCTGTGGTGTCAAAATGTTCCACGATCTGGCCGGCCGTCATGCTGCCCTGTCTCAGCAGGGACAAAATCTCCCGGCGCGTGGGGTCTGACAAAGCCTTAAAGGTATCGCCAAAGGGCATGATCTGATCCTCCTTTCAATTTTGAGGAAATGATGTTAACTTATTCCGGGATCTGTGACACCAAATAAAAAATACATTTAGACATATATCTAAACGTCTAAATGTATTCTACCAAATCATGGTTTATGTGTCAACTGTAAATAACTGGTTCTCCGCCTCCATGGGCCGATGCTGCCTTAAATGTCTTCTTTGCATCATACATGGCCTCATCCGCTTGTTTCAGCAGAACAGCCGTATCACAGCCATCTTCGGGGTAGAACACATATCCGGCAGAGAAATGGACCGGGATTCTCTCCTTGGTGCCAAGCTCCACTCCGGCCTCCTCCATATCCCTCATCATCTTCCTAACAGGAACCATCAGTTCTTCCCTGGATCCGGCCCCATAGAGGAACATGGCAAACTCATCCCCGCTGAGCCGGGCAGTTACACACTTTTCCCAGGCGCAGGATATGAGGATCCTGCCAATAGCAGCCAGATACCGGTCTCCGTTCTGGTGGCCGTACTGGTCATTGACCTGTTTCAGATTATCTGCATCCGCCATCAGCATAAGCCCATGTCCCAAAGGTTCACTGCCGGACAAAAGAGCCTCCGTCTGCCGGTAGAACGCCCGCCTGCTGTAAAGCCCTGTGAGCAGATCCACGTCACGTTCCTGTTCAATCCGTTTTTTCTCCCGGATATCATCCGTTACATCCATGATCATCCCCAGGGTACTGTGCCCTCTCGCAAATGTCTCCAGCCTGATATAACGGACCTCCTCCCCTTCCATGCGGTAAACTCCGTTTTCACCTTCCACCGGATGCTTTTTCACCTGTTCCAGGGCTGCCTCAAACAGAGTATAATCAGAAAACAGGGTTTCTGCCTCCGACCTGCCGATCATGAGGATTTCCGCCAGCCGGTTGGTTGCCATGACCCTTCTCATGTCGCAGTTATATTCATACACTCCCAGAGGCGCCTTACTCATCTCCAGGATCTGGGATATCTTGTTGGTGGTATCCAGAAGGCTTTCCACCATCTGGTTGATCTGGAAACTGAGCTCACCAAACTCCGGCGTACTGTCCACCTCCACCCTTGTATCCAGGTTTCCCCGGGTGATCCTTTCCAGTTTTTCATGGATGGAGGAAATCCCGTCCACAATATACCTGTCTATGTAAGCAGAGATACAGACGATCATGATCAGCGAAATACAGGTCAGATAAAACGCAAGCAGCAGCGTGCTCCTGTTCAGTTCACCATACAGGGCTGCCGTTGACTTTGTAATGCCCAGGATCACGGAACCGCTGGTTTCAAAAACGCCGTAGCTGTCTTCCTGGTTGATCATCAGCCTGATCCCCCGTCCCCTCACACCCAGATGCCCCGGCTCGATTCCAATGTCCTGGATCTGTCTGTTTACAAGGCCGTCATCCGTGGATCCAAGGATCAGGCCGTTGTCAGGATCAATGGCATAGATGGTCTCATCCTTTTCTGAGGTGACCAGGGAAAAGATATAGGATAGCTCCGTCTTTTTCATGGCTTCCAGGACCGTGGTGGGCTCCAGCCCCACCTGGACGATCCCTTTGTGGTCCCGGCTCCACACAGCGGCATACTGCATCAGCTTCTGCTCCGCCGTATTAGGTGTTATCTCCTGGCACAGCCGAAGATCATAATCCTTAAGCATGGGCAGGAAAAACCGCATCTGCTCCCCTGAATTAAAATTCAGCCCGTAATACCTGGGTTCGGAACCGGCATACAGATTCCCCTCCGTGTCAAACAGATGGACCTCATCCACCTGGAGCATGCCTGCAATCCGCTGTATTTCCTGCTGATTCCCCACAATATCCGGTTTTCCCTGTATCATATATGAGATGGCTTCCGCGCTCATGAAGCACTGTTCCATCAGACTCTCTTTCGCCTTCTGTGTCTCCTTCTCATTCTGGTTCAAAATCTGCCCGATCTGCCAGAATTTATTCTGGGAATTGCGGTACATACCGCTCTGGGCATTATGGATCAGCTGGAAATAATTTACAAACAATGATATAAGCATGGCGGTCAGTATTACAATACACAGACGTTTCCGGATCATTTGCTTCACTGCTGTCTGCCCTCCCCAATTGTTTCGTGTACTCCGGGAGTCTCCGAGGGTACACTTTATGTGCTCTGTATCATAGAATAACACATTTTTAGGAGGGGGACAAGAAATTTGCATTTCTCCGTCACACGAAAAAACACTATCCCAGTTTATTCAAATCCGCCATATAAGGAACGTATACCCGTCACACAGAAAAGAGGACGGCCTCAGCCGTCCCCCTGTCCGGAAACTTTTTATGATAACGTTTCTCTGTTACTTCATCAGCTTCTTAAACTCATCTGCCACAAACTGTACCTGCGTACCCACGATCACCTGTACGCTGGTCTTGCTTGGGCGGATAACTCCGGCAATACCGGCGGATTTGATCTTTTTCTCATCCACCTGTGTGTAATCCTTGATCTCCAGCCTCAGCCTGGTAATACAGTTATCCACACTTGTAACATTTTCTTTGCCGCCAAGACCTTCCAGAACAATTTTGGCCACCTGTGTGTAGTCATTATTGGCAAGCTTTACAACTGTCTCATCCAGATCGTCATCCTCCTCACGGCCCGGGGTCTTTAAGTTAAACTTCGTAATCATAAAGCGGAATACCACATAGAATACGATAAAAGCAGCAATTCCTAACGGAATGATCAACCAGGTTTTCGCAGCAGCCGGAAGCGATGCTGAGAACAGAAGATCGGTTGCGCCTGCTGAAAATGAAAAGCCGGCACGGAAGCCAAGCAGCACGGTGATGTAGGTGAAAATGCCGTACAGTACAGCATATACCACATACAATACAGGTGCAAGGAACATAAATCCAAATTCAAATGGTTCTGTTACGCCGCAGATAAATGCACAGAGAGCTGCGGAAGCCACAAGGCCGATAGCGATTTTCTTTTTATTATCTTTTGCACAGTGAACAATCGCCAATGCGGCGCCTGGAACACCGAACATCATACATGGGAAGAATCCTGACATATACATGCCCAGGCTCCAGCTTACGTTAGCAGACGTATCCCCAGCCCAGAAATGGGACAAATCGCCAAGGCCAATGGTATCAAACCAGAATACATTGTTTAAGGCGTGATGTAAGCCGAACGGAATCAGCAAACGGTTTAAGAATGCATAGATACCCGCGCCTACTGCTCCCATTTTTGCGATTGACTGTCCCAAAGTGGTCAGCCCGCCGAAAACGATTGGCCATACAAACAACAAAATTGCAGCTGCGATGACGGAAAACAGAGCCGTAACAATTGCAACGCAGCGCTTGCCTGAAAAGAACGCCAGCCAGTCCGGCAGCCTTGTATTCTTAAACTTATTGTAGCAGGTAGCGCCGATCACACCGGCAATGATACCAATCAAGGCGTTCTGGATCTTAGCGAAAGCCATACCCTGAATGCTGTCCGGTGCAATACCGGCCAATGTCTGAACAACTCCCGGTGAGAGCAGGTGGGTAATCATCAGCCAGGATACAAGACCGGCCAGACCCGCTGTACCGTCATGGTCATCCGACATGCCGACCGCTACGCCTACTGCAAACAAAAGCGCGATAATTGCGCCGTCAATCAAAGCCAGCGCTGCCTGCGTCAGAAAATATCCAATCATCGGGATTGCGCCTGTAATCTCACCGCCCTGCATAACAGCCGGGCAGAGCCAGTAACCAATACCGGACAGAATGCCTGCAACCGGTAATACGGCAACTGGAAGCATTAAAGATTTACCTAGTTTCTGTAGCCATTTCATCATAACATAAATCCCCTTTCTTATTTTGAGCTCTCCTATCATATAATTTCTATAGGAAAACTCTGATTTATTTGTTCATGACTGTTTTATCTAAACCTGGAATCAGGTTTAAATCATTTTTCTCCCTATCCCGGCTCTTATCCGGCCAGGACAGATTCCACCGCCTTCATGGCCTCGGCCTCATCCGGTCCGTCTATGCGGAAAACCACTTCATCTCCCGCCACCGTGTTCATGGCCATGATACTCATGACGTCCTTGCCGTCCGCCCTGTTTCCGTTGCACAAAAGTTCCACGGTGGACTGGACCTGAAGCATTTTCATCATGAGTATTGCGGCCGGCCTTGCATGAAGCCCCATCTCATCCTTTAAGATAAAGCTGCGCTCTATCAACTCATCCCCACCTTTAATTACAGCTTAATGATCGTGGTCTCACCTGCTTTTACATCCATACCGCTGAGACATTCCATCTTTGGGAACTCAGGAGTATTGCATACGATAACAGGCGTAATTACATCATATCCCGCTTCTTTGATCTTATCCATGTCAAATTCCAGAAGCAGGTCTCCCTTTTTTACCTTGTCCCCGGCCTTTACATGTGCCTCAAAGTACTGTCCCTTTAACTGGACCGTGTCCAGACCGATATGGATGATCAGCTCAGCGCCGCTCTCCGTCTGCACGCTCAGGGCATGCTTTGTATCAAATACCATGGTAACCAGGCCATCGGCCGGCGCCACGATTTTCCCCTCGGAAGGGATGATCGCCGCCCCTTTTCCCAGGATCTCCTGGCTGAAGGTGGGATCGCTTACCTCGCTCATGGGAACGGCTTTTCCGCTCACCGGCGCTGCAATGATCTTTTCCGCCTGTTCTTCTCCCCCAAACAGTTTTTTAAGTGAACCAAACATCCTTATTACTCCTTTCTTATGCCCCGCTTGGCGGGACCCGACTGTTACTTTGTTCTGATACGCTTGATGTGCAGGGCCAGGTACGCTACTTCTTCCTCTGTGACCTGATGCCCATACTGCCTCTTGATCAGCTCCCGTACCTTCTGGCTGCAGACATATTCTTCCGGATATAACCTGTCGATCACTTTCTGGAACTCCAGATTATCCAGATCCATATGCTCCCCTGTAAATACCCGCTGTGCCAGAAAACGCAGGTGTGTAATGAACCGCTCATAACTTAAAGACTGTTCATCCAGCTTTATATTAAAATACTCCTCCACCACCTCTGATACCTGCTGGATCAGGTTGGTGATCTTTATTGTATCACCCATGGGCGCATCATATTCCGCATTGACAATGTGGAGGGCAATGGAAGCCGCCTCATCCACCGGCAGCTTGATTCCCAGATCCCGGTCGATCATGGCAATGGCATACTCGCCTATGAGGTATTCCTCATGGTAAAAGCTGCGCACCTCTCTGATCAGCGGGTTGGTAAACATCATCTTCTGTTTAAAACGCTCCAGTGCAAAATTTATATGATCCGTAAGGGTGATATACACATTTGGATTAATGGGGCGGTTCAGCACCCCTTTTGCATAGCTGATGATCTCAGCCGATATCTGTACATGTTCCATGGGCAGGTTTACGAGCAGTTCCTTAAACTTATCCATGGTATTCTGGCTGTCCAGGCGGAATACCTTCTCCACCTTTTCATCATCAATGGAACTGCCTTCCCTGGCCTTAAAACCAACGCCTCTCCCCATGACGATGATTTCCCTGCCTTCATCGTCCCAGGTACTCACAACATTATTATTGATTATCTTCGATATTTTCATAATTGCTCCTGATTAAAACAAAAAAACCAACTTTGCTAAAGAGATATCCGCACAAAATGCGTATATCAATCATCCCCTTAACAAACCTGGTTTTGCCTGCCGAACAGTAACAATCCTTATTAATTATTCAATTGACTTCCAAAGATTTACTTCACTAACAGCATAATAACAAATCTTAAGATAAAAGTCAATAATATTTTATATATTTTTTATACTTCTTATAGTCCGGTTATTTTTATGACCTTACATAAATGTAAATAATGCCTGTGACCACCAGATAAAACCATGTGGCCGGATTGGAAAACCATGTGGTAAAAAAGGACAGCATCATGTACATGGCGATCTGGGCATAAAACACATGGCCTGCCGGACACCGCAGGTTCCTCCTGGCCTTCACCAGGTAATAACATGCCGCTCCCAAAAGGGCTCCCAGAAGCATCATTCCAATCACGCCGAAATCATAATAGGCATCGTAAAACAGTGTGAGGGTGGTCAACTCCTTTTTTGTTACAAACAAAGGAAAATTAACCAGTGAAGGCACAAGGAATTTAAGCCCTGTCAATGCCCACACCGGAAACAGCATACGCAGTCCCAGGGTATGGGAGGGCAGCTGCTCCACCAGACAGTTGAAATTATCATAGTTATTGGCAATATACATATAGGGCTGGGTGACAAAGATGGGCATATGGCTGTTCTTCATCTCAAAAATGCCATTGAGGTATTCCACGCTGTGGCTGCGCATCACGGTGAGCGCCAGATAGGCCGGCACCATGCACCCAAACAGGATCACCACATATCCGGGCCTGATGTTTCCGGCCATGGATATATAGGTAAATGCAGCCATGCCCACTGCCAGGATCAGCTGGAACCTGGACACACACAGCACAGGCACTGCCAGAGCCAGAACCACGCAGACCGCTCCCAGCCAGAAGCCCCTGTCCCTGGACAGCCCTCTCCCCCTTCTGGAAACCATAAGGCTGTACACCACAAATAGGCTGGGGACCAGCACGCATGACACTGTAAAGTAATGGACCCCGCTCACATGAAAATAGGAATATGCATGGGGGACCCCATAGGAAAACAAGGGCACAAATCCCAGCTTCCAGGCTTCAAAGAAAAAGGCGGCATAGGACACGGCTACCAGCCCGGCCATGGAATGTAAAAGCCGTTTGGCCTGGAAAGGCGATTCGGCGGAGGCGTAAAAGCGGTACACGGATTCCATGTCATCTGCACTCCAGCCGTCAAACAGCCTGGTAAGCACCTCAAACACCGCCCAGAACGCGGCCACCGCCAGTCCCAGACAGATCCAGGTCTCTATGCTCCAATCCCCCTGAAGGCGGCTCAGCTTAAAGCAGGAAATCCCCTGTCCTCCCACAAAAAACAGGCAGAACAAGCCCCGCAGATGAATGACATTCCTGCTGGCCGCGTAATCCCTGTAGTACAGCCAAAGGGCTGCTGTAATTAAAACCAGCCCAGACAGCATGTAAAAATGCTGCCGGGCCAATATGAAACTTATAACATAACAAACAAAATAAACTAGCATTATACTGTTCCATTCTCCACAAATTCTCTCATGTACTGCTCCACCTCAGCCGCTGTGTCAAAGCTCATGGCCTTGTCCGCCACTGCCTTCAGCTCCCGGGTGTCGTATTCTGTAACCATCTTTCTGGCCTTCAGCATAGCGGATGCGCTCATACTGAATTCATTTAATCCAAATGCCAGAAGCAGCGGAATCATCATTGGGTCGCTGGCAGCCTCGCCGCACATGCCTACCATGATGCCGGCCTCACGCCCGGAGGCAATGATATGGCGGATGCTTCTTAACACAGCCGGATTAAATGTGGAATACAGGTAGGACACCTTCTTATTGCCCCGGTCCACAGACATGGTATACTGGGTCAGGTCATTGGTGCCGATGCTGAAGAAATCCGCTTCCTTTGCAAAGATATCTGCAATCAGGGATGCAGCCGCGGTCTCCACCATGATACCTACCTGAATGTCCTTATTATACGCAATGTTCCGGCCGTCCAGTTCCTTCTTAACCTCTTCCACCAGGGCCTTTGCCTCACGCAGCTCCTCGATACAGGTTACCAGGGGAACCATGATCCTGATGTTGCCGAACGCGCTGGCGCGTAGCAGTGCACGCAGCTGCGGCTTGTAGATGTCCTCCCTGCGGTCCAGGCAGAAACGGATCGCCCTGTAGCCCAGGAATGGGTTCTCGTCCTTTTCCAGGCCCATGTAAGGGATTTCCTTGTCTCCTCCGATATCCAGGGTACGGATAATCACCGGCTTGCCCTTCATGGCGGAAGCAACCTGTTTATATGCCTCAAACTGTTCTTCCTCTGTGGGCATGGCAGTCCGGTCCATGAACAGGAATTCGGTGCGGAACAGACCGATCCCCTCTCCGTCATACTGGAGAACCTTGTCCGTATCCTCAGGCTTGCCGATATTGGCCACAATCTCCACCTGCACGTTGTCCTTTGTCACGGAAGCCTTTCCGATATACTGCTCCAGCTCTTTTTTCTCCTTTAGGAACGCTTCCCGCTTAACCTCATATTCACTCTTAACAGAGTCTTCCGGGTTTACATGTACCTCGCCGGTGCTGCCGTCCAGAACAATGGCATCCCCGTCCTTAACACTGTCCATAAAGCCTGTTACGGCTACCACTGCGGGTATCTCCAGCGCCCTTGCAAGAATGGCGCTGTGGGAGGTCCTGCCCCCCAGTTCTGTGACGATACCGGTCACATTGGCCGGATTAATGCCTGCTGTCATGGAGGGAGTCAGATCCTTTGCAACAATGATGCTCCCCTCTGCCAGTTTGGAGATATCCACGGACTGGATCCCCATCAGGGTCCTCTGCATACGTGTCTTGATGTCGCGCATGTCCGTTGCCCTCTGCTGCATCAGCTCATCTCCCATGGAAGCGAACATGTCCGCATACATATTGCACACGTTCTCAATGGCAAATTCACTGTTTACCCCATCGTTCTTAATGGAATTCTCAATCTCACCTGTAAGCATGGGATCTGCCAGCAGCATCATATGCCCCTGCATGATCTCAGCTTCCTTCTCCCCCACTCTGGTGGCCAGATCTTCAGCCAGACGCTCCGTATCCTGAATGGTCTGCTCCAGCGCTCCCTTAAAACGCTCTACCTCAGCTTCTCCATCACTCACCGACTGTCTGGTGATCACCAGCTCAGCTTCTTCCACAATTACAGCTTTTCCAATACCAATTCCTGCAGAAGCGCTTGTTCCCTTGTACATACTCTTGTACCTCCTTATTAACATTCATTTATACTCACAGCCTTCGGAAGATCAGATAGCGGTCGTTTTCCTCAGGCTGCGCCTTACTCTCCTAATCCGTCCTCCACAATCTTCACCATGGCTGCCAATGCTTCCTTCTCATCTGGTCCCTCGCAGACGAATGTGATCTCGTCTCCAGACTTCACACAGGCGCCAAGCACACTGAGGACGCTTTTGGCATTGGCCGTGGTGGTGCGTATCTTAAAAGATACCTTTGATTTATAGAGCAGCGCCTCCTTGCAGAGGATACCTGCCGGTCTCAGATGCAGACCGGACGGATTCTTTATAACTGTTGATGCACTTACCATGTTACCTCTCTCCTTGTACGCCGCACCTCTTTGTGCAGCGCCGCTTTATTCTGATACTGCCCATGGGCTTACTATGTTTCCCCCATGTCTTAAGCCCCTGTTGTCTCCTTTGGGGATTCCTCATCTTCTGTTTCCGGCTGGCTTTCCCCCTGGGTGGTTTCCCCTGTCCCGGAAGGCCCCTTTTCCGTGACCGTTACCTGGATGTTGTTGCTGCTCATGAGTTCATAGGCGTCTCCCAATACAAAGGAAACAACGCCTATGTGGATACCGGGTTCCATGCCGCTCACATCCATCTCTGCCTGTATATCGGCCGGCGTCAGCTGGTCCAGGTCCTCCTTCAGGCCCCGGATGATGACATTGACCGAATCCCTGTCATACTCATATTCATACTGGCCGGACGCCCCCACCTGTTGGATCTGGCTCACAGGAAGTTCATAGGTTCTGTTTTCCAGCGCCTCCACCTTGATCACAACCTTGATCTCATTGCTGTCCGGATCAGCCAGCGTAACCCCCTCCGGAAGATACTTATTCAGGTCGATCGTAACTTCCTTGTCGCCTGTGGCTCCGTCCATATTAAGCTCTGTCTTTGGTATGGTGACAGAATTCGCTCCCGCCAGATCAGATTTAAGGCCATTTACCTCCACGGAATTACTGCTGCTCTCAATTCCGGTATACCGATAGCCCTCGGCTACCTTTCCCTCTGTCTCAAAGATCAGGGTCAGGTTCTTTTTCTTAAGGATGGGCAGGGTATAGTCAATCTCGGAACGGCTGAAGGTGACCCTGTCGTCCAACTGGGTAAGCTCATTGTCGTTTGCGTCAAAGCAGCGCACCTGTTCCGTGCCGGAAAGGTCGCTGTTGGCTCCTTCCGCCTTGATCCTGATTCCCACTGTACTGATACGGCCCACCACGGATACAGGACCGCTCACATACACATAGGTGGGGGAAATGGTAGGTATGCCGATGTCATAACCGCTTTCAGGCTCACCCTCTACCTTGACCTCCAGATCAAACGGCTTTCTCTGCAGATCCTCCGTATCCACCCTGATCACACTGGGCTTGGCAACCACCGACTGCACCTTATTGTTCTTTACTTCCACTTTTACCGGTACGGCGCCTGTGGGTTCATACATATCGGCCAGGTCAATGTAGGCCCGGAAATCGGTGGGTTTTATATTGGCACTGTCCAGTGTCCTGACTTTATAGCTGATGGTGACCGTACTTCTGTCCCCCATCAATTCATATGTCTTACCGCTGGCTTCGAGAACATCATCATTGAGGATTTCCAATGTCACTTCCTGAGACCCGGGTTTTTCCGGATTGGATATATTCACCACCGCCAGCCATACAAAGAATGCCAGGAAAACGGAAAGTATCTTAAGCCCCAGGTTATTAGACAGCTTTTTTTCCATTCTTCAGTCTTCCCTTCCATAATTTAAAACGGTTCAATGATACACTTTCCTCCTTGATGGAAGAAAGAACATTTTTTAAACCTTCCGCGTCAGAGATCCTGGTCAGGTAACCTTCCGCCGCCACGGACACCCTTCCTGTCTCCTCTGAGACAACGATTGTCACACTGTCCGTCACCTCGCTGACGCCCACCGCCGCCCTGTGGCGTGTACCCAGGTCCTTGCTGATGGTCATATTGTCGGAGAGCGGCAGGTAACAGGTTGCCGCAGTGATACGGTTTCCGCGGATCACAACAGCCCCGTCATGAAGCGGGGTATTATGCTCGAAGATATTGATCAGAAGCTGGCTTGTAACCAGACCGTTGATCTCGATCCCCGTCCTCTCGATCTCCTTTAAGGAGGACCCTCTCTCGATCACCATCAGGGCGCCGGTCTTAACCTTGGCCATCTCAAAGGTTGCCCTTACCAATTCGTTGATGGTCTTATCGTTAAAGTTCTGGCTTTCCTTGCCCTCATCAAAGGACAGGATATTGGATAAAATATTGTGGCTTCCCAGCTGCTCAAGGGCTTTCCTAAGCTCAGGCTGGAAGATGACCAACAGGGCGGTGACTGCAATGGTTGCAGCATTTTCCATGATCCATAATATGGTTGTCAGGTGCAGCACGGCGGCAAATACCACAAATATCAGAATGACCACAAGACCCTTTAACAGGTTCCAGGCCCTGGTATTCTTAATCCAAAACAGGATTTCGTAAACCAGAAAAGAAATAATCCCGATCTCCAGTATATTTCCCAGTGATATCCTTGGCAGCAAAGACAGCCATGATGACATCTGTCCTAGCATTTCCGCCATGTCCCCACCTCCTTACATTCAATCTTTTTCATTAATACACGTTTCTCTCCCTTGTGCTGCGTTTTCTGGTACTTATTTTCTGTACCTTTACATCAGGTGTGCTCACATTCATCTTGGGCACTGCTTTTACATAATAATAATAATCATCGTCCTCAAACTGGACATGTTCCGTCCTGGTATAATCCACTGTGAAAATGAAGAAATTATATACTGCCGCAATGACGGCTGACAATAGTATGCCCAGAATCAGCTGTCCCACAGCAACGGTGACCCCAAAGACGAAATCTCCCACAAAGATCACCAGAAGCTCCGCAACGGAACCGGCTGCTATGGCCACGATCCATGAATAGTCCATGGAAAGCCTGCGGATCAGGTACACAATGATAATGCCCACCGCACAGGTAGCGATCATCACCATCATGGTCTGGTTAAAAATCACTGATTTTAAAATCTGACTGTACTTTTGTACAATGTCCACCGCGGCGTCATTGGTCAGGACGCCTGCGTTCTGTTTCACATACATGATAAGGTAATACAGGAACACGCCGCATCCAACCGGGATGAAGGATGCCAGGCTTCCCCCCAAGCCCACCAGCAGCGGAACCGCATAGGGGATCTTAAACAGAAATGCCAGGGGTGTAAGCACGATCAGGTAACTGTCCCCGGGCTTAAAGCCGTAATAGAGAATGGCAACCGTCAGGATCAGGACCAGTGTGATCAGGGCCATCTCCAGGGATACCGCGTATACATGGGCCACCAGCAGGCAGCCGGCCAGGAACACAATGGCTCCGTATGGCAGCAGGGCGCTTACCAGGCACACCAGGATCACCACCAGAGGATTCTTAAGTTTATTCATATAGCCTATGTTGGCATTCAGACTTAAGAACGTACACAGTGCGAACAGGAAGCGGATCACCGGCTGTACGGCGTAACTGTACCTGTTGTAAAAACTTTTTAAATGCTCTTTCCACAGCAGAAGACTTGTCATCGAGCTCTTCCTCCTCTGTTATCCCTCTTTCTCTCGGGCCTTTCTTTCTCGTAACGCCTCATCAGGTGCTTTAACTTGGAGGTGTACATGGTCTGCGACCGGGCCGCGTAATCATACCGCTTGGAGTACACGATCCAGGTGACGATCAGGTAAAGCACAAGGCCCGCCGCATAGATAACGCCCCACTTTTTTGCGGCATCCAGTATCTCATCAATGCTCATCTCATTGAGCAGCTCGTCCAGTTTGTAGAGGACCCACATCAGAAGAAACAAAAGGTAACAGAAGGTATACCCAAAAAATGAGCGGAACATCTGTCCGCCTACATAATCCTTTTTAAAATAGCGGTTAATGGGAAATATCTTTTTGCCCACCCTTTTTTCAAATATGGCCAGCTGCGTCATATATCTGACCTTCTCTTCATTCAGCATACAGGCACTCCTTATGAATCTCATAACATATCAATTTAGTATACCACAAGTTCTTCTGTTTTGCGACACCTTAAATGAATTTTTATGATTTTGTAAATAATAAGATGATTTTTTTTATTTTAGCATACGCAAAAACAGGCATCTGATGGACCGTCCGTCCTCCTTCATCAGATACCTGTTTTCTATATTCTTACGTCCAGTGCTTCATCAGACCGGAAACCATGGAGCACTAGCGTGTGTTTGAAAATTGCTTTCTGACAGCTGTACGTTATACTTTGTGGGAGATTTGGCCCCGATGAAGGAGGCGTAGTGGGCTACGCTGACTGAATTGGGGCCAAGTATGCCGCGAAGCGGGGCGTGCTTTGTCCTAAGGGGTACCGGGCAGAGCCTGGGGGATTCCTTAGGGCAGATGGCGGGAATGAATTTTCAAACACGCTCTAGTACAGCTTTGCGCCTGCGGGTATCCGGTCATCCACCATCAGCAGATTCAGACCCTCATGTCCGTCTTCCTCATGCACTGCGGAAATGAGCATACCGCAGGAATCAATTCCCATCATCTTCCTGGGAGGAAGATTTACAATGGCGATGGCTGTCTTTCCGATCAGCTGTTCCGGCTCATAGTACTCACGGATGCCGCTTAAGATCGTGCGGTCTGTTCCGCTTCCGTCATCCAATGTAAACTGAAGAAGCTTTTTGCTCTTAGGCACTGCAACACAGTCTTTGATCTTTACAGCGCGGTAATCGGACTTTGCAAAGGTTTCAAAATCCACCATCTCCTCAAACAGAGGCTCAATTTTAACCTTGGAAAAATCAATGGGCGCAGCTGTTTCCCCTGTCTTTGCAGACAGTTCTGCAATGGCATCGGTTTTTTCAGCCTTCTTGGAAGGCTCCCCGTTGCCGATGGTCTTCATGGTTGGGAACAGCAGCACATCCCTGATCGCCGGTGAATCGGTAAGCAGCATGACCATACGGTCAATACCGAATCCGATTCCTCCCGTAGGCGGCATACCCACTTCCAGGGCGTTCAGGAAGTCCTCGTCCGTATGGTTTGCCTCCTCGTCTCCCTGTGCCAGAAGCTCCTCCTGGGCTTTAAAGCGCTCCCTCTGGTCAATGGGATCATTAATCTCTGAGTAGGCGTTAGCCATCTCCCAGCCGTTCATAAAGAACTCAAAACGCTCCACATAATCGGGATTGCCCGGTTTTTTCTTGGTCAGAGGGGATATCTCCACCGGATGATCCAGCACAAAAGTAGGCTGTACCAGATGTTCCTCCGCAAACTCCTCAAAGAACAGGTTTAAGATATCGCCCTTCTTATGGCGGGCTTCAAACTCAACGCCCTTTTCCTTGGCAATGGCCCTTGCTTCTTCCAGGGTGTGGATCTCATCAAAGTCCACGCCCGCATACTTCTTAACAGCTTCCACCATAGTGATACGCGCAAAGGGCCGGCCCAGATCCATCTCCACACCCTTATAGGTAATGGTTGTGGTGCCCAGGACTGTCTGGGCCACATGGCGGTACAGGTTCTCCGTCAGCTCCATCATACCGTTATAGTCCGTATATGCCTGGTACAGCTCCATCAGGGTAAACTCAGGATTATGGCGGGTATCCAGCCCCTCGTTGCGGAATACGCGGCCGATCTCGTACACTCTCTCAAGTCCGCCCACGATCAGTCTCTTTAGGTAAAGCTCCAGGGAAATGCGCATCTTCAGATCCTCATCCAGCGCATTAAAGTGGGTTTCAAAGGGCCTGGCCGCAGCGCCGCCTGCATTGGCAACCAGCATGGGGGTCTCCACCTCCATAAAGCCCTGGCCGCTTAAATAGGTGCGGATCGCAGAAATGATCCTGGAACGCTTGATAAAGGTATCCTTTACCTCCGCATTCATGATCAGATCCACGTATCTCTGGCGGTAACGGGTATCCGTGTCAGTCAGTCCGTGGAACTTTTCCGGAAGCACCTGAAGGCTTTTGGTGAGAAGGGTCACCTCAGCGGCATGAATGGAGATCTCACCTGTCTTGGTTGTGAACACAGTTCCTTTAACGCCCACGATATCTCCGATATCCATCTTCTTAAAATCTTTATAAGGTTCCTCGCCTATGCTGTCCCTGGCAACATAGACCTGGATGGTTCCCTGCAAGTCCTGTACATTGCAGAAAGAAGCTTTGCCCATCACACGCTTGAACATCATACGTCCTGCGATGACTGCTTCCTTTCCTTCCCACTGCTGGTAATTATCTTTCACATCCATACTGTGGACAGTCACATCATATTTTGTAATCTGGAAAGGATCCTTTCCAGCTGCCTGAAGTTCGGCCAGTTTCTCCCGGCGCGCTTTCAGCACATGATTCAAATCCTGTTCCGTCTGGTTAACCTTCTGCTGCTCTCCCACGTTTCGCACTCCTTTGTGTTCGTCTATTCTTAAACCGTGTCCTCTATGACACTCTCTGGATCTCCAGTACCTTGTACTGGATATCTCCTGCCTGTGTCTCCACGTCAACGCAGTCTCCCACTACCTTGCCTATAAGGGCACGGCCCACCGGAGACTCATTGCTGATCTTATTCTGCAGGCTGTTGGCTTCTGTGGAACCTACAATATAGAATTCCATCTCCTCGTCATACTCCACGTCCAGAAGCTTTACCTTGCAGCCAATGTTGATCTTGTCAAGGTCAATCTCGTCCTCAACCACAACCTCTGCATTCTTAAGCAGCTTTTCCAGCTCCTCGATACGAAGCTCGATATCCCTCTGCTCATCCTTAGCCGCATCATACTCAGCATTCTCGGACAGGTCGCCCTGTTCCCTTGCTTCCTTGATCTTCTGCGCAACTTCTTTTCTCTTTACAACTTTCAGATTCTGCAGCTCATCCTCATACTGTTTGAGTCCGGCATAGGTTAATATGTGTTTCTTATCCGCCATCTTACCTGCTTCCTTCCTTTACTTCATATAATTTATGTTTGATTTCACTTAAGTATCTCTCTCAATGTCCACACATTCTGTGTATTATATAAGAAAATATGATGATTGTCAAGAATGGTTTCCATCTTTTCCCCCTGTATTTACCGGGATCCTCTGATTCAGCAGTTCGGCAAGCCCTTCCAGGGTTTCCACCTGGTTGATCTCATTTCTCAGGGCCGCGGAGTGAGGCATCCCTTTGGTGTACCATGCCATGTGTCCCCGCATCTCACGCATGGCGGTGGACTCCCCCTTATACTCCACCAGCATACGGCCATGGCGCAGGACCATTTCGCGTATCTCTTCTATAGAAGGTTCAGGCAGAAGTTCCCCTGTATCCAGGTAGTGGTTGATCCGTCTGAATATCCATGGGTTGCCCTTGGCTCCCCTGGCGACCATCAGGCCATCGCAGCCTGTTTCCTCCATCATGCGCTTGGCGTCCTGGGGAGTGAAAATGTCCCCGTTTCCGATTACAGGGATCTTCACCGCCTCCTTCACCCGGCGGATGATATCCCAGTCGGCCCTGCCTGAATAGTACTGCTCCCTGGTCCGCCCGTGGACAGCCACTGCAGCCACCCCGCAGCTCTCAGCCATCCTGGCAAACTCCACCCCGTTGACGCAGCTGTCGTTAAACCCTTTCCGGAATTTCACCGTCACCGGCTTTTTCACTGCCCTGACCATGGCTGTAAGGATCTCACCCGCCTTCTTGGGGTCCTTCATCAAGGCGGAGCCCTCCCCATTATTTACGATCTTCGGCACAGGGCATCCCATGTTCACGTCAATAAAATCATAGGGCCCGTCCTCGATCCTGGCAGCGATCTCCCCCATGATCTCCGGGTCGGAGCCAAACAGCTGTACGGCTGCCGGACGTTCCTGGGGATGGATCTGCAGCAGTTCCTTTGTATTCCTGTTATTGTAAAGGATAGCTTTGGCGCTGACCATCTCAGTCACAACACAGCCGGCTCCCTGCTCACGGCAGAGCAAACGAAATGGCAGGTCCGTCACTCCTGCCATGGGCGCCAGTATTACATTATTCTCAAGAAGGGTGTTTCCAATTCTTAATTTCATCTATTCTTCCCCATCTTCATCCGGCGTGATCTCTTCTCCCAGGAAAAATGTCCTGTAATACAGTTCCAGAGCCTTAAGCAGCTCCCTTTTTTCTTCCTGATACTGCTTGATCTTAAGGACACTTCCGATCTCGTCAAAGAGGTAGTCCTCCTCAGGAGCCGTCACCTTGAATTCCAGGCTGCCGCTGTCGTCAAACTCCATGGTCAGGATCCCGCCCACATCCTCTGTGTACAGGACGCACATGATGTGCAGCTCGTCCTGTATGGACTGTGGAAGGGAGGAAAAATCCTGGTTGAAATAATATTTCTGCTCATAGGAATTGGCTCCGCAGAGCACCTTTGTATCCATCATCTTATCTCTCCACAAAAGTCCGCTGCCCCCATAATCATTTCAGAGGCGCGGACCTTCCATTCTCAATTATTCGGTTTTTCTCATCATCATACAGACTATCTAACAAGCATCTTAGCGATCTCATACTGTTCTTCCGGGATATCCTTTGACATGTTCAGGGCTTCCTGAATATCGTAGTCCACAAACTCACCGTGCTTATATGCCACCAGACGGTTGCTCTTGCCCTCTGCCAGAAGTTCTGCCGCCTTGGCGCCCATGATGGATGCATAGACTCTGTCCTTACAGGTGGGTGTGCCGCCGCGCTGCATGTGTCCCAGGATCGTTGCCCTGGTCTCAATGCCGGTAGCTGCCTCAATGCGCTTTGCCATGGAACCGGAATGGCCGATCCCCTCCGCATTGATAATGATATTATGTTTCTTGCCCCGCCTGCGGTTGTCAATGATCCTGTTGATCAGGGCCTGCTCATCCCCGTCATAGCGTTCCGGAAGCAGAATGTCCTCAGCTCCGTTGGCAATACCGCACCACAGGGCGATATAGCCCGCGTTCCTTCCCATAACCTCCACGATACTGCACCGCTCATGGGATGTGGAAGTATCACGGATCTTATCAATGGCCTCCATGGCAGTGTTCACAGCCGTGTCAAAGCCAATGGTGTAATCTGTACACGCAATGTCCAGGTCAATGGTTCCCGGAAGCCCGATGGTATTGATCCCAAGGGAGGAAAGCTTTCCTGCGCCCCGGAAGGAACCGTCTCCGCCGATCACAACCATACCGTCAATCCCATGCTTGCGGCAGATCTCAGCCCCCTTTTGCTGACCTTCCGGTGTGGTAAATTCCTTGCATCTGGCTGTGTAAAGGATGGTACCGCCGCGGTTGATGGTATCAGATACACTTGTGGATTCCATGTCCACGATCTCTTCTTCCAGGAGTCCTGCATAACCGCGCATGATCCCCTTTACTTTAAGTCCCTTGTTGATTGCCACACGAACCACTGCGCGGATCGCCGCGTTCATACCCGGCGCATCTCCGCCGCTTGTGAGTACTCCAATGGTTTTCACTGCCTTTGCCATAGCAATTTACCTCCTTGTATTAAGCACATGCTCTCATCTGCCTGTGCAATGTCACTCTTATTCATTCTCTCATGTTATGCCCAACGCTATTCTAATGCATTTTTCCCAGCTTTTCAAGACCTTTTTCTACCACTTTGACATTTTTTTCACCAAGTTCGGTTTTAAGTTCAGCTACGAGCCGGTCCGTGACCTGGACGCTCCAGGCGGCCGGAAGCATCTTTTTCGCCCTCTCTTTTTGAAGGTAAATGATGACCCGGTCCTTTCCCTCGCTGGTCTTAAGCACATTCAAAAGCCTGGGTTCACTGGCCTGATATCCTTCCTTGTCCTCATACTGAAGCCAAAGCTCCTTGGGCGTATGTTCAAAGGGCACAACCTGTTCACACACCAGCTTTCCCACCGGGTCATCCCCGATGGATACACGGCCCCGGATAAAGAGCTTGGCATCCTCTGTGAACAGCTCCCGGTTGGCTTCGTAATCCTTGGGGAACACAATGACCTCCACCGAGCCCATGAGATCCTCCAGGGTAATGAAGGCCATCAGCTGGTTGGTCCTGGTGGTCTTCACCGTCTTTCCGGCCACCAGTCCTCCTATGACAGCCCGGGTGCCGTCCTCCACCCCGGCTTTCTCCGTCTCCTCGTCCACGATAAAATCAGCCGAGGTTGCCGATATGTTCTTACGCCACGCCTCCTCATAATCGTCCAGGGGATGGCCGCTGATGTACACGCCCAGGATCTCCTTTTCAAATGCAAGAAGTTCTTCCTTTGAGTATTCCCCCACATCGGGAAAGGTAATCTGGTATTCGCTCCTGTCCTCCTCGCCCGCTATGTCAAACAGGCTCAGCTGGCCCTCAAACATGGACTTGCGCTCCCTGGCCTTTTCATCCAGCATGGTGGGCGCCACCGCCATCTTCTGGCGCCTTGTTCCCGGCAGGGTGTCCAGCGCTCCCGACTTGATAAAGTTCTCCAGTGTCCGCTTGTTCACCTCTTTCATGGTCATCCGGCCCACAAAATCCTCCATGGAGCGGAAGGGACCATCCTTCTCCCGCTCCGCCAGGATGGCATCCACCACCGGCTTTCCCACGCTCTTAATGGCGGACAGGCCGTATCGTATGGCGTCCCCGGACACGGAAAAACCGCTCTCTCCCTCATTGATATCCGGCGGAAGCACCGGGATATTCATCATCCTGCGGCAGGTGAGGATATATTCGGAGAATTTCCCCACATTGTCCATGACCGATGTCATCAATGCCGCCATGAACTCCCGCGGATAATAATACTTAAGGTAGGCCGTCTGGTAGGAAACCACCGCATAGGCCGCTGCGTGGGACTTGTTAAATGCGTACTTGGCAAAGTCGATCATCTCGTCATAGATGTGATTGGCCGTCTTCTCGTCAATGCCGTTGTTCACGCATCCCTTTACGCCCTCCTCCTCATTGCCGTACACAAAGTTGTGGCGTTCCTTTTCCATGACCGATGTTTTCTTTTTACTCATGGCGCGGCGGACCAGGTCGCTCCGCCCCATGGTATATCCCGCCAGGTCACGCACGATCTGCATTACCTGCTCCTGGTACACGATACAGCCGTAGGTGGGGCTCAGTATATGTTCCAGCTGGGGGCACTCATAGGTGATGCTGGCCTTATCGTTCTTGCCCTTTAAGTATCTTGGGATAAAGTCCATGGGACCCGGACGGTACAGGGAGATGCCTGCAATAATATCCTCCAGGTTCTCGGCCTTAAGCTCCTTCATGAAGCTCTTCATCCCCCCGCTTTCCAGCTGGAACACGCCCTCCGTCCTGCCTGTGCCGATGGATTCCAATACCTGCCTGTCATTAAAATCAATTTGGTCAATATCTATGGAAATCCCGTAATCCTTTTCCGCCAGCCTGACCGCGTTCTGGATCACGGTCAGGGTGCGCAGGCCCAGGAAATCCATTTTAAGAAGCCCCAGCTCCTCTATGGTGGTCATGGTAAACTGGGTGGTGATGGTACCGTCCGCCGCCCTGGAAAGGGGTACGAACTCATCAATGGACCTGCTGCCGATCACCACGCCGGCCGCATGCATGGAGGTATGCCTTGGAAGCCCCTCCAGACGCTTGGACATATCGATCAGATAGCGGACCTGCTGGTCCTCATTGTACGCCTTTTTAAGGTCCGGATTCATGGTCAGGGCTTTTTCCAGTGTCATACCCAGATCATTGGGGATCATCTTGGCGATGGTGTCGCACAGGGCATACGGAAGGCCCAGGACCCTTCCCACGTCCCTGACCACACCCTTGGCAGCCAGGGTACCAAAGGTGACGATCTGCACCACCTGGTCCTTGCCGTACTTGCGCACAACATAGTCAATGACTTCCTGGCGTCTCTCGTAACAGAAGTCAATATCAATATCAGGCATGGATACCCTCTCCGGGTTAAGGAAACGCTCAAACAGAAGGCTGTAGCGCATGGGGTCGATGTTTGTAATGCCCAGTGTATATGACACCACGCTGCCGGCAGCTGAACCGCGGCCGGGCCCCACCATGATATCCTGCGAACGGGCGTAGTTGATAAAATCCCAGACGATCAGGAAATAATCCACATACCCCATGGTACGGATCACATCCAGCTCATAATCCAGGCGCTGGCTCAGGGTCCCGTCATCATCCGGGTACCTGGTCTTAAACCCCTCCCGGCACAGATGATTTAGGTATCCCCAGGAATCAAAGCCCTCAGGGACCTCATACTTGGGGAGCTTTGTTACCCCGAACTCAATGTCCACATTACAGCGCCGGGCAATCTTATGGGTATTGTCCAGGGCCTCGGGAGCGTAGGGGAACAGGGCCCGCATCTCTTCCTCGGATTTGCAGTAGAACTGCCCGCCCTCATAGCGCATCCGATCCTCATCCTCCACCTTTTTGCCGGTCTGGATGCACAGCAAAATATCATGGGCCTTCTCATCCTCGGCAAAGGTGTAATGGATATCATTGGTAGCCACCAGTTCCAGGCCTGTCTCCTTGCTCATACGCATCAAGCCCTGGTTGACCAGCCTTTGGTCCGGCAGGCCGTGGTCCTGGAGTTCCAGGAAAAAGTTATCCTTTCCAAATATCTCCACATAACGGCCGGCGGCCCGCACCGCTTCCTCATACATCCCTCTTGCAAGGTTGCGCTGCACCTCCCCTGCAAGGCAGGCGCTGAGAGCGATCACGCCTTCATGGTAGGTTGTCAGCACCTCATAGTCCACCCTGGGCTTATAGTAGAATCCATCCACAAACCCCTTGGACACGATCTTCATCAGGTTTTCATATCCTTTGTTGTTCTCAGCCAGAAGCACCAGGTGGTAATAGCGGTCCTCGCCGCTGACCGTCTCCCTGTCAAACCGGGAGCTGGGAGCCACATAGACCTCGCACCCCAAAATGGGTTTGATCCCCGCTTCCTTTGCTGCTTTATAAAAATCAATCACACCATACATCACGCCGTGGTCCGTGACAGCCATGCTGTCCATGCCCAGCTCCTTTGCCCTGGCGGTCAGCTCCTTGATCTTACAGGAGCCATCCAACAGGCTGTATTCCGTATGGACGTGTAAGTGGGTAAATGCCATCTGCCATCTTCTCCTTATCCGTAATACATGTCATATGTGTTATAGTTTAGCATAGAATCCGCCAAATGAAAAGAACCAGGCAAAAGTGATGCGCCTGGTCCTGCTGTTATCTATGATTATACTCTGTACAAAGGGATGGTCATTCCTGGTTTTTTAAATACTTCTCAATCTCAGAAACCGCCAGCTCCTCATCCGCACCCTCAGCCTCTACCGTAATGGCCTTGCCTGCAGTCAGGCACAGCGTCATCATACCCATGATGCTCTTGGCGTTCACACGCTTAGCCTCGGCTTCCAGATAAATCTTGCTCTCATACTGGCTTGCCACCTGCACCAGCATTGCTGCCGGCCTTGCTTCCAGTCCTGATGACAATTCAACTGTGATCAATTTCTTTACCATAATTATCCTCCTCATTCCTTTGAATGGTACACAGCCGGCCGGAACCATGCTACGGTTCCCACAGCTGCCATTCCGGTGCCCATACTGAATTGTACTTAATGATACATTAATGAATACACGCCGTACTACTTCCCCGGCAACTGCTGCCGCATATCATCTGCGATCTGGCTCAGTTTCCTCAGCCGGTGATTGACCCCCGACTTGCCCACGGGCGGCTCCAAAGCCTCCCCCAGCTCCTTCAGGGTCGCTTCCGGACGTTCCAGCCTTATACGGGCCATATCCTGAAGTCCTTCGGGAAGCCCCTCAAGACCTATGGTGTCCTGGATATAGCGGATATCCTCCATCTGCTTTACCGCGGCAGACACCGTCTTATTGATATTGGCAGTCTCACAGTTCACCTGACGGTTCACGTTCCCCCGCATCTCCCTGAGAATACGGATATTCTCAAACTCCATCAGTGACACAGGTGCTTCCATCACATTAAGGATGTCCACAATCTGGTTCCCCTCTTTGATATAAACCACATAGTACTTTTTCCTCAGCACGATCTTTGGTTCCATATCAAAAGCGGCTATGATGCCTTTAAGCTGCTCAGCCTTTGCCATGGAAGAGCATGTGATCTCAAAATGGTAAAATTTCTCCGGGTCGCTGATGGACCCTGACGCGAGAAATGCTCCTCTGATAAACGCCCTTCTGCAACAGGCATTCTGAACCACCACATTGCGCACCAGTGAAAGGTTCTCCCGAATCTCCCCCTGGTCATCAATGAGCTTGGCCGCCTGAAGTACCTTAAGTGCATCATCATGTTCCCTGACTGCTACAATATATGTCCGGTTTCGCGAAAGATTCCCACCTCTGCGAATTGAAACATCAGTACTTATATTAAATGTTTTTTTCAATAATGTAAAGTACTTTCTTGCAACTGCCACATTTTCCGTATGGATTTCAATGGTAAAATGGTCGGATGCCGATATTTTCACACGCCCGCAAAGGCTTAAAATTGCGGCTGTCTCAGCGATCTGGCAGTGTCTCGCTGCCGGAACCTGTCTGGAAAGCTCATCTTTTACTCTGGAAGAAAACGACATTCTATCACTGCTTCCTTTTATTGTCTTTGTCAATGTCTCTGTGTTCTATTTTGATCCCATACTCCCCAAACGCAGCAAGGTGCCCGTAAAGGGCATTGGCCATGGCAACGGAACGGTGTTTGCCCCCGGTACACCCCACCGCGATCACCAGCTGGTTCTTCCCCTCGCCAATATAATTGGGCAGCAGAAAATCCACCATATCGTACAGCTTGTCCAGAAACGCCTGTCCGGTCCCGCCCTGCATCACATAATCACGGATGACCTGGTCCTCCCCGGTAAGGGGGCGCAGTTCCTCCACATAGTAGGGATTTGGAAGGAAACGCACATCAAACACCAGATCCGCATCCTCGGGTATCCCGTACTTGAAGCCAAAGGACAGGACCGTGACAAACATGTTGCTGTACTCCCTGTCCTGAAGAAAAATCTTCTCCAGCTCCTGCCTCAGTTCCCTGGTAAGGAGTTTGCTGGTGTCAATGATAAAGTCCGCGTCCTTTTTCAGGAAAGCCAGCTTGACCCGTTCCTTCTCAATCCCCTTATCCAGCCGTCCCGTGCCTGCCAGCGGATGGCTGCGGCGGGTCTCCTTATAGCGTTTGATCAGCGTTGCGTCATTGGCGTCCAGAAACAGGACCTGGAAGTCCAGGCCCGTGTTTTTCCATCCCCGCAGGATCTCGTCCAGATGGTTCAGCTCCTCGCCGCTTCTGATATCGATCCCAAGGGCGGCCTGGGCGATATCTCCGCCCCCTGACACAAGCTGGGCAAATTTATCCACCAGGGATATGGGAAGGTTATCCACGCAGTAAAATCCCATATCCTCCAGCATCTTTAAAGCAATTGTCTTGCCTGCCCCGGACATTCCCGTTACAATCACAAGCTTCATCTTTCTACCTCAGTCATCTCATTACACTCCGGATCGTCAAAATTCACCCCAGCGCTTTACTTCCATTTCCAGCTCCACACCGGATATCTCCTTCACGGTCTTCCTGATATGGCTGCAAAGTTCCATCACATGGCCGGCTGTGGCATGATCCTTGTTGATCACAAACCCGCAGTGCTTTTCAGACACCTGGGCTCCCCCCACCTGATATCCCCTGAGTCCTGCATCCTCTATGAGCTTTCCGGCAAAATACCCCTGGGGCCGTTTAAAGGTGCTGCCAGCGCTGGGGTATTCCAGGGGCTGCTTTTCTCTTCGCCTGGCTGCCAGTTCCCTCATCCGTTCTTCAATGGCGCCCCTGTCCCCGGGCCTTAGTTCATAGACAGCTTCCAGCACAATATATCCGCGGGAAGGAATGCAGCTGGTACGGTATCCCAGTTCCAGATCCCCGGCGGGCAGGTCAAGTATACGGCCCTCACCGGTCATCACTCTGGCCGACTTCAGTATATCCTTCATCTCTGAACCATATGCCCCCGCGTTCATCACCAATGCGCCGCCTGCGCTTCCCGGTATCCCTGCGGCAAACTCCATTCCGGTCAGGGAATGCTCCAGGGCCAGATGGGCCGCCCGTCCCAGGAGCTGCCCCGCTCCTGCCCGCAGCAGATTCCCATTTACCCCAAGTCCGCTCAATTGCTCCGTGGAGATGACCACACCTTCACAGCCCTTGTCACTGACCAGAAGATTACTGCCATTTCCCAGGATCCTCCATAAGACCCGGCTCTCCCTGCATATACGCAGGACTTCAGCCAGATCCTCCTCCACGGCAGGGCACACAAACAACTCGGCCGGTCCCCCAATCCGAAAAGAGGTGTGCCTGCTCATGGGTTCCATGGGCATGCACACGGATTGTTTTGACACAAATGCGTCTTTTATTATTTGTTCCAAATTCAAATTCCAGTCCTCGCTAAACATTCATATTAATTAGTCTTCGCTGGCCTTGCCAAGATTGGCCTGCACTCTCTTGTACAGTTCCTGGGCAGCATTATAGCCCATCTTCTTCTGACGGTAGTTGACAGCCGCAGACTCCACGATAATAGCCAGGTTGCGTCCCGGACGGATCGGTATGGTATGGCACACCACCTGGTTGCCCAGGAATTCCGTATAGTTGTCTTCCAGACCCAGCCGGTCATACTCTTTATCCTTGCTCCAGTCCTCCAGCTTAATGACCATATCAATGTTCTGGGTATCCTTAACGCTCTCCACACCAAACAATGTCTTCACATCAATGATGCCGATACCGCGCAGTTCAATAAAATGCTTTGTGATATCAGGCGCGCTTCCCACCAGAGTGTCATCGCTGACCTTGCGGATCTCCACCACGTCATCTGTCACAAGGCGATGGCCTCTTTTGATCAGCTCCAGGGCAGCCTCACTCTTGCCAATGCCGCTCTCGCCCATGATCAGCACGCCTTCACCAAATACATCGATCAGCACGCCGTGAATGCTGATGCAGGGAGCCAGCTTAACATTCAGCCAGCGGATGATCTCCGCCATCAGGGCCGAAGTCGTCTTATCGGACACAAGACAGGGCACGCCGTAGTAGTTGCAGTATTCCAGCAGGTCCTCATCCGGCTCCTGGCTGCGGCTGAACACCAGACAAGGGATCTGGCTGGATGTCAGCTTATCATACATCCTGCGCTTCTGCTCCCGGTCCATAGTATTAATATATGCTTCCTCCACATATCCAATGATCTGAACCCGTTCTCTGTCAAAATGATCAAAGAATCCTGTCAGCTGCAGGGCCGGACGGTTAACATCCGGATGGGTCAGTACGATCTTGTCCGTATCAATATCCGGAGTGGTGTTGCGCAGCTTCATCTTTTCAATTAATTCCGTTATGGTTACTCCATGCATGGTAATACCCCCTTAGGCTGGTTCTATTTCTATCATACTATCACAAATTGACCTGGTTGTCATGTGTTTTCTCTCCTGCACATTTCCATATTCTGGATATTTCTATTCATCAGCAGGTTTGTGAAAAAAGTCATACACGGCCTGGGCAGAGCGCCGGTTCATCTGGGGAGCCTGCTCCAGCTCCTCCACCCCTGCCCCGCGGACAGACTCAATATCCTTAAAATGGCGCATCAATGCTTTTCTTCTGGCCGGGCCGATTCCGGGAATGTCGTCCAGGATGGATCTCACCTGCCCCTTTCCTCTCAGGCTTCTGTGGTATTCAATGGCAAACCGGTGAGCCTCATCCTGTATTCTTGTGATCAGGCGGAACCCCTCGCTGTGCCTGTCAATGGGAACTTCTATATTATTGAAATAAAGCCCTCTGGTCCTGTGGTTATCGTCCTTGACCATACCGCACACGGGAATGGAAAGACCCAGCTTGTCAAGGACCTCCAGGGCAATGTTTACCTGTCCTCTTCCGCCGTCCATCATGATCAGGTCCGGGAACCGGGTAAAGCTTCCCATACTGAGGTCGCCGCCTTTGTCCTCCAGCTCCCTGACCTCCCGCATCCCGTGGGAAAAGCGCCTGGTGAGCACCTCCTCCATGGAAGCATAATCATTGGGTCCCTGAACGGTCTTGATCTTAAATTTCCTGTAATCGCTGCGCTTTGGCTTTCCATCCTCATACACCACCATGGAACCCACGGACTCCACTCCGCTGGTGTTGGAGATATCAAACGCCTCCATACGCCGGATTCCCCCAATGCCGATCAGCTCGCCGATCTGGTTCATGGCGCCGATGGTGCGCAGCTCCTCCTTCTTGATCCGCTCCTTATCCTGGGACAATACAAGCTCCGCATTCCTTGCAGCCAGTTCCACCAGGCGCTCCTTCTCCCCCTTTTTCGGCACCACAATACGCACCTTCTGGCCCCGTCTGGCAGTTAGCCACTGGCTGATCACCTCCTCATCAGCCAAAGGATGCTGAAGCCACAGCTCCCTGGGAATAAAAGGCGTCCCTGCGTAAAACTGCTTGACAAAGCTGTCCAGGATCTCCCCCTCGTTCTCCGCCATGGTGGCTGATACATGGAAATGGTCCCTGCCGATGAGTTTGCCTTCCCTGATAAAGAACACCTGTACCACCGCATCCTTTTCGTCCTTTGCCATTGCCACAATATCCCGGTCTTCCATACTGCTGCTGGTGATCTTCTGCTTCTGGGCCACCTGCTTCACGCTGCTAAGGAGCTCCCTGTACTCAATGGCCCTCTCGAAATCCAGGTTTTCCGATGCATTCTGCATCTTTTCCTCCAGGGTTTTGATCAGGGGATCATATTTTCCGTTAAGAAAATCCAGGGCCAGGCTGAAGTTGGCCTGGTAATCTTCCCTGGAAATATAGCCCTGGCATGGGGCATCGCACTGCTTGATATGGTAGTTGAGGCAGGGCCTGTCCTTTCCGATATCTTTGGGCAGGCTTCTGCTGCAGGTGCGGATGCGGTACAGCTTGTGGATCAGGTCCAGGGTGTCCTTCACTGCGCCAGCACTTGTATAAGGCCCAAAGTATTTGCTTCTGGAATCCTTTTTCATATCCCTGGCAAATAAAAGGCGCGGATAGTCCTCCCCTGTGGTGGCCTTGATATAAGGATAACTCTTGTCATCCTTTAGCATGGTGTTGTACCTGGGCCGGTGCTCCTTGATCAGGTTGCACTCCAGCACCAGGGCCTCCAGCTCCGAGTCCGTGAGTATATATTCAAACCATGCGATATGGGAAACCATCTGTTCGATCTTGGCTGTTTTGTTGCGGCTGCTCTGGAAATACTGGCGCACCCTGTTCTTCAGGCTGATCGCCTTTCCAATATAGATGATCTCATCCCTGTCATTATGCATAAGATAAACTCCCGGGCTGGCCGGGAGTTTCTTCAGTTCTTCTTCTAAATCAAACAATGCTGTCCTTCCTCCATCTGAATCTTTTCAAAACGGTACCGCTGCCCTGTCTTCTGTTTTTACCGGGCCGCGGGATCCTGTGACGGTCCGCTTTCCGGCCCCTGTGTCTCCGTATCCGGCAAACCGGCGTTCTCCGGCGCCTTAGATGCCCTGGACTCCTCTATGGCCTGCTCCTCTGCCGCTGCCTCCTCCGGGGTCAAAAGGCCTCCGTAGTGATAGGAAACGCCTGCATCCCACAGGATCCACTCATCATATCCGGAATCATAGACTGCCTGTATCTGCTGACGCACCTCTTGATCCCCATAGTTCATATAATCCTTAAGATAGGATGCGGTAAAATCCTGGAGCCACGGGCGTACAACCGCCTGTTTCTTATGTTCCTGTCTGGATTCTGCCAGAAGCTCGATGGAATCCTTAAGCGCATGCCTGATCGTATCATACGGCTGTTTGTCCGGATTTTCAATACCAAAATTTCCCGGCCCGTAATGGGAGGGATAGATCATAGGACAGATATAATCCAAATGTTCCGCCATATCCCCATACTCCTGCCCCACAGCCGCGGCATCCTCCTCGCTTCTCATGATGGTTCCAAACACATCCGCAGACACAAAAAGTCCCTCTTTGGCCAGCTCGTCATATGCGTAGCTGACAAATTCCGTGATCGCCTGCGTCTTGTCCCGTCCCCTGGTATCCGCCTCGTCAAACACCACATCCTTCATAGTCCTGTCCACGGCAAAACGGATATAGTCAAACTGGATTTCCTTAAATCCCATTTCCCCGGCTTTTTTGCCTACCTCTACCAGGTAATCCCACACTTCCTGTTTATATGGGTTTACCCACGCAAGGCCCTTGTTATCCCGGTAAATGCTTCCATCCTCCACATGCAGGCTCCACTCAGGCTTCTGTTCAGCCAAATACGGATCCCGGAATGCAACCACCCTTGCAATGGGATAGATGTCATGTTCGTTCAGCTTCCGGACCAGCCCCGGCAGATCACCGATAAAGGGCTGACAGGCATTGATCTCATTGACCGTGGGCGAATCCATGGCAAAGGTGATCCTTCCCTGATCGTCCTTCACATCAATGACCACTGCGTTGAGCTCCGTTTTGTCGATCTCCTCAATGATCCGGTCCATCATATCGCCAGTCCCAGCCACATAAGCCGACACGTAGATGCCTTTTACCTTAACCGGATTCCTGGGAGGATAGGATGATATGGAAATCACCTCCGCCTCCGCGGGAGCCGCTTCTTCTGTGGCCTCTGTCCGTACTTCGGCTCCTGATTCCGAAGTGCTCTCCTCCACCCTTGTCATCTCTTCCGATGGTTCATATCTGGTGCACCCGGTGAGAACCAGTGCGATCATTCCTGCTGCTATCCACCTTTTCATACGTAACCTCTGTCTTTCTCTTTCCTATCTCTTTACCCCAGCTGACAAGGTGGGCTTGTGTGACCTTGTCCCCTTAGGTATCTATATGTAAAAGGCAAACGCCTGTCAATCCGGTGAAGCCGGCAAAACTTCAAGTTCGTTCCCACTATAATAGCATATCCTTTAAGTTTTGTACATAAAATATGACATTTTTGTTACGTTTTGATTAATTTCTCCCACTTTCTGTAAAAATATGAGACTAAAAATCCCGGCGGGAAGTGATCATCACTCCGGTCTGCCGGGATTTCTTTCTGGACCCTTCTAT
This sequence comes from Clostridium sp. FS41, assembly GCF_000954015.1. NCBI lineage: Bacteria > Bacillati > Bacillota > Clostridia > Eubacteriales > Clostridiaceae > Clostridium > Clostridium sp. FS41. Next base: position 208,320 of record NZ_JYHN01000059.1, on the reverse strand, counting down.
GAGCCGTTCTATGGGACATTCTCTGTCTTATTATCTATCGAACCTCTGCCAAATGCTTTTTAAGGGCTGCCCTTACGGCTCCTTTTCCTGCGATCAGTTCAGTGAATATGCTCTCCACATATTCTCCCAGGCCGGCCTCATACAGATCCACGCCGAATATTTTGGCATCGCTTAAAATGGGCTGCAGGACCATGTGCACATCGCACGCTTCTCCGATCCTGACACTGCTAAGCTTTGACGCCAGACCTTCATACATAGGATCCGGGCTTACGGTAAAGGCATTTCCTTCATCATCCACGCCCAAAAGATAGCGGCACCATCCGGCCTGCACCATGGGGATGAATTTGAGGGATCTGACATCCAGCTCAGGTCTTGCCATATATTCCTTAATGGTTTCCCCAAATCGGATGGAAAGCTTCTGTGAGGTGTCGCAGGCAATCCTCTGTGGCGTGTCAGGCATGAATGGGTTCGGCACACGGATCATCAGAACCTCATCAATAAACTTCTCAGGTGAAAGGATGCCCGGGTCTGTGACCACGGGAAGGCCCTCCTTGTATCCGATGATCTTCACCAGCTTTACCAGATCCTCGTCTTTCATTTCCTCGCTGATTTTGGTGTAGCCAAGAAGGCATCCGTACACAGCCAGGGTGGTATGCAGCGGGTTCAGGCAGGTACATACCTTCATACGCTCCACCTTTTCAACCGTATCCCTTGTGGTGAACATGACTCCGGCCTGCTCCAGAACAGGGCGTCCGTTTGGAAAAGCATCCTCGATCACCAGATATTCTGCCTCCTCCGCATTGACAAAAGGAGCCACGTATGTATTTTTGCTTGTGATAATGCTCTCCGTATCTGTAAATCCAGCTTCCTCCAGCATTTTCTTAACGCTGTCATCAGGACGAGGAGTGATCTTATCAATCATGCTCCATGGGAACGATACCTTTGCAGGATTCTCAATATATGCCAGAAATCCTTCTGCCGCCAGTCCCTTCTCATCCCATGCCTTGGCATAGGCATCCACTGCTGCCAGCAGTTTGTCGCCGTTATGGGAGCAGTTGTCCATGCTAACCAGGGCCAGGGGTGCCCCGCCGTGGGTGTATCTCCAGTGGCACAGGGATACCAGCTTGCCGATATAGCTGTCCGCCTTGTCAGGACCTGCTTCAAAATCAGACAATACATCCTGGCGGAAGGATCCATCGGCGGCAGTGATGCTGTAACCCTTTTCCGTAATAGTAAAGCTGACCATCTGGAGTGTGGGACTGGCAAAAATGTCCTTTAAACGGCTCCAGTCCGCCTCGTCCTGGCGGTCCACTGTCAGGGATTCGGCCAGACTGCCGATCACGGTCTTTTCAATGGTTCCGTTAGCCTTCAGGGTCACCAGCAGGCTTAAGTCATCCTGGGGCCTGTATGCCTTTTTAATGATCTCATAATCATATCCTTCAGCCACAATGATACCTGTCTTTTCAACGCCCTTATTCAATAGCTTCTGCTGCAGAGCTGCCGGAAATGCGCGGAAAATATTCCCCGCTCCAAAATGGATCCACTGAGGGCACTCCCTGGTTGCTGCTTTCATGGCTTCCCTGTCAAACTCCGGCAGTTGAATGCCGGCAGCTTCCCACTGTGCCCCGTTCTTCAGTTCACTGTCTAATAAATGCATGATCTTTCCCTCCTGAATGAATGATATTGCCCACTGTTGTATTGCCCACTGTTGACTTTTTAAACCTTTTTGTATTTCATGACCCTATCTTATCACCCAAAAAGCCAATAATCCATGTCCCTTTTTGCCGACTACATTGCAAAACTTGCTGTCACCGGGATAATGTCCGCTGCCCCATCCCGTGAATACCCACGATCACCTTATCAAGTATAAAAGAGACACCGCCCTCTTGACTTTCCTGAACATAAAAGGAGGCCGTGGCGTTATGACCGGTCTCCTTTTACTATGTTGCCTTTATTATGTTGTTTTTCTTGTGTTACTTTTCCTTTTGTTGCTTTCCTTCACTTAATCACTGATGAAACACTGGAATGTTCCTTCTGGTCAAACATACCCTCAGAACTGGCCGCTGCCGCATTCACCATGATCAATAGTGCCGCCAGCAATACCCATGCAAAACTGCCCAGAACCTTTCTAATCTTCATCTTACTCCGCCTCCTGGATTCGATTCATAAGCTGCATCTTCCACGCTGCTTAGTCTCAGTCCGTTATCTTATTATACAAACTTTTCGGAAAAATGCAAGTCCTATTCCTCTTACTCTGTCTTACATTTTCCTTAAAAGAGAAGATGTTTTTTTATCCATACTCAAGGGGAATCCCCATTATTTCTCCGTTCTCTATATAGAAGCTTATGAAATAAGGCTTTTTTCACCTTTTTTTGCGGTAAATTCCGCACCCTTTGAGCCAGAGGACTATTTTATACGTTAAACTTGATTATAGTTTTTTAAGCGACTATGGTCATATTTTTAGCCGTATTTTATTCTATAAATATATCACAAGAAGAGAGGATACACCGTGATTACATATGAACCTTTTTGGACCACTTTAAAACATTCTGAGGAATCTACCTACACTCTGATTTATAATCATAATCTATCAAGCTCCACCATTGACCGGCTGCGCAAGAACAAACCTCTGAGCACAACCACCATCAATGACCTGTGCCGGATTCTGGACTGTGATATCAATGACATTATTTCCTATCAGCGGTCGGAAAACGATCAGGTGCTTTAGACAGCACTTCTTTCTGCTATCTCAACCGCCATCTTTGCCGCTGAATCCACCGCATCTTTGGCATCATCCTCCCAAAGTGCATATCGGATCCCGCCATGCTCCCATGTGGCCAGAACGCCATGTATATCAGAATTTTCTATGGTAACCTCCAGGGTGATCTCAATCCTTGCCCCATCTTTTGCCGTAGCCATCCAAGTCTGCTTCTTTTGCTCATCAAACATATAATAAAAGACCGATGGATCTCCATCCTCTGTCCTGCATGCCCGGACAATGACATCTGATCTTGAAAACTCATCATAGAACATGACCTGGCGGACGCCGCCCTCCTCCGTGCTGTACACCGGATCACTGTACCAGTTTTCATTCATCGGCAGCCCAATCTTTATCTCCTGCATTTCATGGGAGGAAAGAGCCCCACTGTCATCCGCACCTGGCGCTTCGCCGGACTGTCCTGACGCTTCTTTTGGCAGATCCCATAAATCGCCGGCGGATTCCGGCTGTTTTGAGCCTGACTGGTTGGCAGACGTCTCCTCTGATGGCAAAGCAGTCTCCTCCGTTGGCAAAGCAGTCTCCTCCATTGGCATATTCCTCTCCTCCGTTGTCACCGCTGCCGGCTGCGCAGACTCGGTCTTTCCCGTCCCTGACTGGCAGGCAGTGAGCATTAAACCTGTACACAGTGCAGCGGACAGGATCCTCGTTTTTATCCGAATTTTCATTAATACCTCCTCTTTTTCCGTTTCCCGGGACCACATTATGATTCATATTTTAGCATATAGCCCGGTTAATTGCAAAAGAAAGGATATGGCCCAAAGCCATATCCCCGGAATACCTCTGCTTATAATACCTCTGCTTATAATTCTTCTGCTTGTAATACCTCAGCCCATCGCGTCTCTACTCATATATAAATCCGGATAGATCATACAGATCAACGCATCCTGAACATGCTCCATCTGCCCGGATGCTTCCCTCCATCCCATATACTCTGGTGGTAAAGACTTCCTCCCCCCCGTTGACAAACACTTCCAGGGATGAAGTGTCGGAAAACACCTGAAGTTCCCTCAGATCATCAACCATTACGCTCCTGTTTGTCCTCCCGCTGCCCTTCCCCCCCATATCCAGGGTCAGCAGACGGTTTTCATAGTTCAGGGTAACTCCGGCGCGGAGGGTCAGGGTCACCCGGTCACATGCGCCAAACTGAAAGCATGCCTCGTAGACGATCTCTTTTTCCCCGGCCTCATTCAATTGTCCCAGATCATATGTCCTCCCATGGCAGCGCATGTGTTTCAACTCCTCCACCGGGGTCTGGATCAGGCGTCCCCCGGCCCAGTGAAGGACACGGGGAATGGTCAGGGCATGCTGCCAGCCGGCCTGTGTGGTGGGGTTGGTATAATCCGCATCCGGTATCCCCATCCATCCAATGAGGATGCGTCTCCCCGTTTCATCCTCAAAGGTTTGGGGAGCATAGAAATCAAAGCCCCTGTCCACCATGGATATTTTTTCTTGGTTGTCCTCCAAGCGATTCATACGATAAGTATTTGCCCCAAAATCATAATCCAGCCCCATAACCGTACACTGGTGCACATTCCAGAAGTCCACGCCTCTAGGAGCTACTCCCTGGGGGCAGCAGATCAGGCACAGCTGGCCGTCCAGCCAAAAGAGGTCCGGGCATTCCCACATATAACCAAAGGGCGCCTCTGTGGTGATCCTGTTATAATATTCCCAGTCCTTCAGGTTCTCCGACCGGTAAAGGAGGACCATCCCTTTGCTTTCCTTATCCCTGGCTCCAAGAGCCATATAGTAAGCGGATCCGTGATAAAAAACCTTAGGGTCGCGTATATGACAGCTCATATCCGCAGGATAGTCACGGTTGGTCATCAGGACCATTTTTTCCGAAAATTCGTATCCGTCCCTGCTGCTAAAATAGATGGTATTGCTCTCCCGTCCGCTCATAATATAATCATGATCATCCCTGTCAAAGCATTTCACATTACCTGTGTAAAAATAGTGGATAGTGCCGTCCTCCACAAAGGCAGAGCCGGAATAAACTCCATGGGCATCAAAATCATGGTCAGGAAATAGTACCGGTTCCTCGCTGGTATAACGGACAAAATCCTTTGTGGTATAATGCCCCCACAGCTTGATCTCGCCGGTGGGTTCAAAGGGGGTATATTGATAATAAATATGGTACAGGCCATGGAGCTGGCACAGCCCGTTGGGATCATTGAGCCAGCCGGTCTCCGGCATCAGATGGTATGCCAGACGGTTCGGGTCAGACTTTACCCGGTCCCTGTATGCCTGATGTTCCCCATACCATTTTTCATAATCCTCTTTGTTAACCTTATGATACTTTTTCAAAGCAAACTCCTCCTGGCGCCTGTGCTCCGACTGTCTGCAGTCATTTTTATTTATATACGGCAACCGCCCTGGTATCTTTGTCTACCTGTGAATCAGCGGATCGCCGGATCCTCAGACCTGCTCCCTCAGGTAATATCATCATGGTCTGTGGATTCAGCCCTTTTTCCCGGATGAGATCCAGGTCTGCCAATATCAGCTGATCCCCCTGCTTTACAGTGTCTCCCTGAGCCACATAGGCTTCAAAGCCCTGGCCGTCCAGCTGTACGGTGTTGATCCCTATGTGAATGAGGACCTCCACACCTGATTCTGTCCTGATACCCACGGCATGCCTGGTGGGGAACAAAAGTGTGACCGTTCCGTCACAGGGAGCATACACCATGCCGTCCTCCGGGTTGATCGCCACTCCATCTCCCAGTGCCTTTGAGGCAAACACCTCATCTTCGGACCGTTCAACGGGAATCATCTCCCCTTTCATGGGCGCATAGAGTACGGCTGTCTGGGTATCCGGTGTCTCAGGTGCCGGTAACCCTGATACAGGCGCAGCCTTTGTGCTGTCCTGTTTCTCAAGCCCAAACTTTTTCCAGAATACAATGGTCAATGCAAAGGATACTCCCATGGAGAGAATGATCCCGATGGCAAAGTTCATATAATGATCCGGTTTCATGGAGATGAATCCGGGAAGGCCGGCTGCTCCCAGTGCCTGTGCCAAGGTCTTGGTCGCCGCCAGATAGGCGCTTCCCACTGCGGAACCTGCCATGGCCGCATAGAATGGATATTTTAACTTAAGGGTCACACCAAACATGGCCGGCTCCGTGATCCCCAGAAGTGCGGATATGCCGGAGGCGGAACAGATGGATTTGATCTTGTCATTCTTTGTCATCAGAAGTACGGCCAGCACAGCCGCGCCCTGAGCCACATTGTTCATGCTGGCCGTGGAGAAGATGAAACTGCCCCCGGTATGAACGCTGTCGGCAAGAAGCTGTGTCTCGATGGCAATAAAACTGTGGTGCATTCCCGTCATGGTAATGGGTGCATAGGCAAAACCGAATAAGGCTCCGCCCACAGGCCCCAAGGTATTATAAAGCCATGTGATCCCGGCCGCCAGCAGATTGCCCGCCTCCCTCAGGACCGGTCCCACGAAAATGAACGTAAGAAAGGAGGTTATAAGGATGGATAGCAGCGGCGTGGTCAGGTTATCCAGCCAGGACGGCGTCACCCTGCGCAGTCTCTTTTCAATATTTGCCAGGATCCATGAAACTGCAAGTACGGGAAGCACGGTTCCCTGGTATCCGATGGCCGCTATCTGAAATCCGAATATATTCCACATGGGAGGATCCGCGATTCCGATCTGGTAAGCGTTCAGCAGATCCGGATGGACCATGATCATTCCCATGGCGGCTCCCAGAAACGGGTTTCCCCCAAATTTCTTTGTGGCGCTGAAGCCTATGAGTACGGGCAGGAATACAAAGGGTGCATTGGCAAACGTATTAATGGCAGTGGCCAGTCCCTGCCACTGGGGAAACAGGGCAATGACCGCCTGGCCGTGGATCAGAGGTGATGTCAAAAGGTTGTTAAGGCCCATCAGCAGACCGCCTGCAACAATGGCCGGAATAATGGGTACAAAGATATCACTGAGCATTTTAATAAATCTTTGAACCGGATTTCCCTTTTCCTCATTCTTATCCTCCGGCTTTTCCTCCATGACACCCAGCTGCTTCTGTACTTCTGCGCAGACCAGGTTTACGGTGCCCGAACCGAAAATGATCTGAAACTGTGACTGTGTGAGGAATACTCCCTTCACCCCTTCAATATCACTGATGGCCTCCTCGTTGCGCAGTCCGTTATCTCTCAGCTGAAATCGCAGCCTTGTAGCGCAGTGGGCAACTGATCTGATGTTCTCTTTACCGCCTACATACTGAATTACCAGACCTGCTATTTTTGCGTAATCCATAATCTTTCCCCTTCCTTTACATTCAATCGTCCTTGGCGGATCTGCGCGGGCGTCCGTCATGCGTCCATGACATGATTCCCCTGAGGCGTTCTGCCCATCCTCCGAAGGTTTTTGGTATCGGTTCCATACTTAAATATTAATACCTTTTGCCCTATATGTCAATTGAAATTTGGCACCGGTTCCATTTTTATGTGTAAAAAAATGCAGGGCTTTTTTGTGCACATTGTACAGTCATCAATGATACGCAAAAAAGTCTCTGCACTCATTTCCTTTTTTTTACACTTCCCCCCTCAATCATATGGTAATCTACGATCTGTTTTTTCGGCACCGGTTCCTCCTTTATAATCTTAAGAAGGGTCTCCGCCCCCAGGTATCCCAGACCGTAAGAGTCAAATTTCAGGGTTGTAAGTTCCGGCTTTAAAAGGGTACTTTCATCATAACCGCCAAAGCCCACCACGGATACATCCTCCGGCACCCTGAGCCCGCGCTGGTCCAGCACCCTGTACGCGCCAAAAGCCAGACGGTCCGTGGCGCATATCAAGGCGTCAAGGGGACCCTGGTCCAAAAGCTCCTCAGTCATCCTGATTCCGCTCTCATAGCTGTAATCCCCCGACACTGCCGATACATTGTCCACGTTCCACTCTCTCAGGCCGTCCAGCACTCCTCTCTTCCTGGTAATGCCCACGGCCTCATCAGACTCATACACCCCCAGATATCCCACACGCACAGGATGTTCTCTTCCGATATAGGAGCCCATGGCCTTCCCTGCCCCATAATCATCATAGACAACACAATTTCCCTGGTCATAATCCTGGGCCAGCACCACCACCGGTATGGGACTGTTCCTGATCAGTTCCCTGTGTTCCTCTGTAATGGTAATTGCGCTGAGCAGAATGCCATCCACCTTCAGGGTGATAAGGCGCTGTATGTTCTTTAATTCCAGTTCCACACTGTGATCCGAATCTTTGATCAGCGCCTCATATCCCTGTTCCCTTAGAAAGCGGCCGATGCTTGTGACCACCCTGCTCGTGATCTTGGAGTTCAGGGTGGGGAGCACCACGCCTATTACATTGCTTTCCCTTGCCTTCAGCCTTGCAAACGCATTGGGCTCATACTTGTACTCCTCTATGATCTCCTGGATCTTTACCCTGGTGGACTCTTTTACGCTTCCTCCGTTAAAATACCTGGATACCGTACTTTTGGTGACACCTGCCATGGAGGCGATATCATCCATGGTAATCTTCCCCGGCATATCCAACACCCTCTTCCTGTCAATCTCCTGTCAATAAAGCCGGGCGGTGTGCTGCCCGGCTCCCTTCTATGTGCTAGTATAGCAGAAATGCATCTGAATGTCCTCTGTTTTTTGCCGGAAACAAAAACCGGAAGCAAAAATCATCAGTCCTTTATACGACCCGGCTACCAAAGGGCATCAGCGCCAGCTTTGCCAGCTTAAACTGCTGCAGCCCGAATGGGATCCCCACAATGGTCATGCACAGCAGTGCTCCGATGATGGCTGATTCAATAGCCAGGGGCAGACCCGATACCACCAGCCAGATAATATTGAGCAGCAGAGAACCCGCCCCTCCTCCGTATACGACTTCTTTTCCAAAGGGAAAGAAGCTTAATCCCGCGAACTTAAAGCATTGCATACCCACCGGTATTCCTATGATGCTTATGCACCACAAACACCCTGTGAGGAGCCAGCTGAGACCGCTGATGCAGCCTCCGAATATAAACCATAACACATTTCCCAGACAACCCATTATTCATCCTCTCCTTTCTGTGGATCAGCCAACGATGACTGAAGATCATACAGCTGGCCGCGTATACGTGTTACCCTGTCCACAGCCTCACGTACCTGGTCTGATGCCTCGTTGATCTTGGACTGTACCATCCAGTCAGCCACGATTCCGTCAAAGAAATAGTCTGCGAATGTCAGAAAATTCCCCACATCCAGTTTAAATTCCCCCGGAAGGTCCACATCCAGCAGTTCCCGCTTCAGCCTGCGCAGCTGCAGCCTGGCGGACTCCATGGACTGCCTTGCCTCATCCATTCTGGAATGCTTCATAAAGGTGCCAAACAATCCTCCGCCCAGCATATCCCATATGCCCCAGCCAGCTGCCTTTGACAGGTACTGCCTTGCCTCCTCCAGGCTTGCCAGCGCCCTGTTGGCCGCCGCGATCGCCTCCGGTATTTCCTTGTACATGTTCTTTTTCTCCATAACAATCTCCTTTCTGTCATCTGACACTTAAAACATGTGCGCGGCAGATGGTGTTAGGATTCGTTTACGATATTTAAAAAGACTTCTATCGTGGTCGGCATCTGCCACAATAAAAGTCTTGCACATTTCATTTTATACGGGTGCTTCTCAGCACCAAGAAGACGATTTAAAATCCACCTGTGAACATCTGCTTCCAACTGGTCATACAAAGGTGGTTCGCTACTCCCTTTTATTAGAATGTATTATAACATTGCTTTCATACGGTGTCAAATACAAAACTTTGAATATTATATTAACATTTTGTGACAGTTCAGGACAGCTTTTCCCATTGGTGGTTGGTCCGGCCGTCCACGGCAGCCCCCGCTCTCCCGTCAGCTTATATAGAGGATGGGGACCGGGCCCAGAATCCGGTTGATCTCAGCCCTTAGAAACAGTTCCGCATCCGCCCTTGCCTCATTGCGGTAACAGTACCTGCCTCTGCCGCGCCCTGTCATCATGCCGCTGTCATACAGGTCCGGGGCATTGGGAAATGCCTCGCTGTTTATGGCTCTGTGCACATAGGAGTAGGTCATCAGGATAACTTCCAGGAACATCTGCTTTTTCATGCGTTCTGTCAGCCCGGCCTCCAGTTCCTCCAGCAGGCCGGTATAAAGTTCTCTCCAGTTTTCCGTAAGGATGACCGGCGCGATCAGAAGTCCGCAGGGATACCCATGGTCACACATGCGATTGACAGCCTCTATGCGCTGGGCCAGGCTGGATGTGCCTAACTCGATCCGGCTGATGACGGACTGGGGATTCACGCTCATGCGAAAGATCACCTTTTCCCTGTGATCCAGATCCAGGATCGGATCCACCATATGAAACTTCGTGGGAAATGTAAGCTTACCTGCGCCCTCCAGTGCAAAACGGGAAATGGTATACTGCAGATTGCCCGTAATGGTATTTTCCAGCACCAGGTCGCTGTTGCTCCCTATCTCAAAGGTAAGGGGCTGCTCGCTGGTCCTGGCCCGTTTAAGGATACGGTCAAGCATCTGCTCTCTGTTTACGAACAGGCGCAGATAGGCACATTTGTTGTAATTGCACACCAGGTAGCAATACAGGCACATGGCCGTACAGCCGGAGGAAGTGTATGGCACAAGATAATCCGACACCTTGTGATTCTCCACATATTTGTGTGTCTTTCTTATACCGATTATCAGGTTGCGCTTCATATGGCCAAACTCTGCATTTGGTTTTTCCTGCATTTCTTTAATGGAATTATGGCTCTGGATGGGGATCCAGGGCAGGTCCCCAAAATCATCCTTTAACTTCTGTCCCAAAGGGTAGGAAAGACTGTCCGGTTCATAATACACTGCGTCAAATTTCATGATCTCACCTTTCATCGCATGGATTTATCCCTGTTAGTATGCTCCGGATGAATCATGATTATCTTATCTGTCGGCGATTTTATTTAAAAATCTCCGGATTCCCTTCCCATCCCCGACTGTGCGGATATCAGCCGTCCGCATGTCGTCATTTTCCCAACTCCTTTTTCAGATCCCTGATATATGCGCTCTGCTGCTTTTTCAGATACATTTTTGCAAAAGGTTTCATGACTGCCTTTTTAACAGTCACCTGTTCCGTGAAATCAACAGTTGTCTGCCCGCTGTTTTCTGAGAATATGCCTATCCAGTGCCCGCTTATGTTATCATTTTCCATATCAAATTCCCATCGCTCCATGGGTATGCATGCGGTCACTGTAAAGACAGTGGAATACCCGCTTTTTGTATGCTCTATAAAAGTCTTATCATCCTGTATCTCTATCCTGTCCAGATCTCCTCTCCATTCATAATGGTCCAGGGAGGTCACAGTGTCCCAGACCCTTTTTATATCCCGGGGCAGCACTGCTTTTATAGTTGACTCCGTCATATCGGTCGCTCCTTTCCAACTGTCACCGGCAGCCAATATTCATATTGGGCATGGTCAGGATCAGCATGTATGTAAAGTTCCACATCCGGGGCTGTTCCGTATTCATAACCGGAATTCGGAAGCCATTCCGTTACCACACGGCGCTCCAGATCCTGTAATGTGCGGTTGGTACCCTCCCCCGGAAATATGGCCCACATGGAGGAGGGGACCGTGTATTCCTCAAATCCATGGCCCGTCCGTGTGGTGGGAACCGCAATATAGTATTTCCATACCTCGCGGCTGCCGCAGGCTGTCAGCCCCAGCAATCCTCCCGGTTCCCGGTCCATGATTGAAAACATCCTGTCAATGGTACCGTCCATTACTGCCCGGTCCCACATATCCGGCACGGTCTTAAAGTTCTCCTCCATATCTCTAGCCAGCACTCTGGATATACCGGCAACCCTAAAGCAATCCCTGCGCTCGATCCTGTAATTCAGTTCCTCCGTCCCCTTTACCACCAGCTTAAAACTCAGGGGCGGATATGTCTTTAACATCACCCCCTCCTGTTTTGCCCGGGAGGGTGCCATGCCATGGACCGTACAGAAGGCGCGGGTAAAGGCCGTGGGGGAGGAATAACCGTACTTCAGGGCAATGTCAATGATCCTTCGTCCCCTCTGCAGATCCACTGCTGCCAGGGACATTTTCCTGCGGCGGATATATTCAGATAAGGGGATATCGCTCATAAACGCAAACATTCGCTGGAATTGATAGGCGGAACAGCACACGATTCTTCCAAGGGCCTCGTAGTCAGTCTCTTCTGTAATATGTTCCTCAATATACTCCATCGCCTGGTTAAACCTGCCCACCCATTCCATAAATATCCCGCTCCTCTATCATACGAAATTTTAGTTCCTTTATCCTCTCATTTCATGCACAAAATTGAGAGGCGCCCTTACCTTTGGTAACAGCCGCCTCTTAAATCATGCTCTTCTATTATAATGCATTAGATCCAAAGGGGCAAGCCGCTTTGGTATCCTGGCAAATATCCATGGATTTTAACCGTTTTCATTTGCAAACTGGCTGTTATACAGCTTTGCATAAAGACCATCCCGGGCTATCAGATCCCCATGGGTCCCCACCTCCTTAATATCCCCTTCCTGCATGTATAAGATCATGTCCGCATCCTTGATGGTGGAAAGCCTGTGGGCGATCACAAAACTGGTCCGCCCCTTCATCAGGACTGCCATGGCTTCCTGGATCAGTACTTCCGTGCGTGTATCCACGGAGCTGGTCGCCTCATCCAGAATCATGATGGGACTGTCTGACAAAATAGCCCTGGCAATGGTCAGAAGCTGCCGTTCACCCTGGGCCAGGTTCGCAGCTCCCTCCTGCAGTACAAACTGATACCCGTCCGGCAGGGTATGGATAAAGGTGTCCGCCCTGGCCGCCCTGGCCGCTTCCATCACCTCTTCATCCCCCGCATCCAGTCTGCCATAACGGATATTTTCCATGATGCTGCCTGTAAACAGCCACGTATCCTGGAGGACCAGGCCAAAAACAGCCCGAAGATCCATACGCCGCATCTTTTTGATCGGAATGCCGCTTACAAGGATCTCTCCGTCATTCACATCATAGAAACGCAGCAGCAGATTAATCAGCGTGGTTTTGCCCGCGCCGGTGGGCCCCACAATAGCGACCTTGCTTCCTGGTTCCACCCTAAGGCTCACATCATGCATCAGGGTGTGATATGGCAGATATCCGAATTTTACATGCTTAAATTCCACGGAGCCGTCCACTGATTCCAAAACCACGGGGTGTTCAGGATCCGCGACTTCCTCGGTCTCATCCATAAATTCAAACACCCTGGCCGCTGCCGCTGCCGTGGACTGGAGGACATTGGCGATCTGCACCGTCTGGTTAATGGGCTGTGAAAACTGTCTCAGGTATTGGATAAATGACTGGATCATACCGATCGTCATTCTGCCGTCAATTGCAAAGGCACCTCCCACGATTACCACAAACACATACCCAAGGTTTGCCATTCCCTGGGTAACCGGCATCATGGTGCTGGACATAAACTGGGATCTCCAGCCGCTGTCATACAAGGTCCTGTTAGTTTCCTCAAATTCATCAATGGTCTCTTCCTCCGTGCCGTAGGCGCTGACAATGGTATGACCTGTGTACATTTCCTCCACATACCCGTTCAGTTCCCCCAAGGTCTCCTGCTGGTTCTTAAAATATTTCTGTGAAGCCCCTGCTATCTTCATGGAAAAGACAAGGGCAAGGGGTACGGTCACAATACCGATCAACGTCAGGATCGGGCTGATAAAGAGCATCATGGCCAGAATACATAGGACGGACGTCACAGCTGTGACGATCTGCTCCAGACTCTGCTGCAAACTGTTGGATATGGTATCCACATCATTGGTGATGCGGCTGAGCACATCCCCGTAGGTATTTGTATCAAAATAGTTCAGGGGAAGCTTTACAAACTTCCGGTCAATGCCGTTCCTCAGATCGCGGATGGTCTTCTGGGAAACCCTCACCAGGATGACCGTACTGATATATTTAAAAACAGCGTAGAGAATATAAATGGAAGCCAGAAGGATCAGTATAACAGCAAACCTGCGTATCTCACCGTAGACCGGCTCCCCTCCTGTTACAAGTCCTGCCAGGGCATCCGTTGCCATTCCCAGCACAAATGGGCCGAAACTGTTAAAAAGGGATGAGAGGATGATAAAGACAACCGAGACGGCCAGACCTTTGCGATAGGGTCCCATAAAACGAAGAAGGCGCCTGAAAACAGCATTGGGATCCGGCTTTTTATTATGGCTGCTTGGTTTCATTTTTCCCTGCCTCCTCCTGGGTGAGCTGGGAATACACAATCTCCCGGTATACCTCGCAGCTCTTCATCAGTTTCTCATGCCTGCCCTGGCCAACACACCGGCCATCCTCCAGCACCAGGATCCTGTCCGCATTTTTAATGGTACTGACCCGCTGCGCCACCAAAATCACAGTGGCGTCACCGGCTTCTGTCAACAGAGCCGCTCTCAGGGCCGCGTCTGTCTTATAATCCAGCGCTGAAAAGCTGTCATCAAACAGATAGATCTCCGGTTTTCTGGCAATGGCCCTTGCAATGGCCAGACGCTGCCGCTGTCCGCCTGATACATTGGAACCGCCCTGGGATATGGGTGCCTCAAACCCGCCCTCCTTGGCAGTGACAAAATCATAGGACTGCGCAATGGATACCGCGTGCTCCACATCCCTCTGATCCGGATGTTCCAGGCCGTATCCCACATTTTCAGCAATGGTTCCATTGAAAAGAAATGCCTTTTGGGGCACCAGACCGATCTTACCGCGAAGTGTCCTAAGCTCCATATCCTTTACATTCACCCCGTCTACCAGCACCTCTCCCTGCTGCACATCATAAAATCTGGGAATCAGGTTCACCAGAGTGGATTTGCCGCTTCCTGTGGAACCTATGATTGCCGTAACCTCCCCGGGCGCTGAATCAAATGATATGTGCTCAATGGCCGGAGCCTCTGCGTGGGGGAAGGTGAACGTCACATCCCGAAAGGATACATATCCCCTTCTGTCCGTTTCTGTCACCCCATCATCACGTCCGGACACGGCGGGCAAGGTTTCTAACACTTCATTGATCCTGCCCGCAGAAACCGCTGCCCTGGGATACATGACAAATATCATGGACAGCATCATCACCGACATCATAATCTGCATCACATACTGGATCACAGCAATGATGTCCCCAATGGGAATCGCTGTATGAATATTGATGATCTGGTATCCCCCAAAGGCAATGAGGGCAACCATGGTCGCGTACAGGATCAGGCTCAGCCCGGGTATCATAATCCCCATGATACTGTTCATGCGGATGGTATTGAGCATAAATTCATCATTGACCCTGTGGAATCTCTGTTCCTCAAACTGTTCCGTCCCAAAGGCTCTGGCAACACGGATCCCTGTCAGCTTCTCCCTGGTGACAAGGTTGATCTCATCCAGCTTTTCCTGCATCTTTCTGGACAAAGGCGATGCAAGGCGGGCTATGATCAGGACAAAGGCGATCATGACAGGCAGGGAAATGATCAGGATCATGGACATGGTCGCACTTTTTGCCAGGGCCAGCACCACCCCGCCAATACACATGATGGGAGCCATCAGGCAAACCTTAAGAAGCATATTCATGAAAGTCTGGACCTGGACAACGTCATTGTTGGTTCTTGTGATCAGGGATGAGGTGGAAAAACCGTCAAATTCTGTCTGGGAATAGAACTGTACCTTTCGGAATATCTTACTCCGCACAATCTTCCCAAAGCCAACGGATGCAAGGGAAGCAAAAAAACCGGTTCCCACACTGCACACAACCCCCAGCAGCACAAACAACAGCATGGTTCCTCCAATTGATACCACCTGTACCTTATCCCCATTCGGAATCGCGGTATTGATCACCTCCGAGAGATACATGGGCAGGGCAAGATTGGCGGCCACGGAACCGACCACGGTGATAAAAAGCAGCAGAAGCGCCCATTTAAACAAAAACAATTCCTTATACATATGTTTCATGCCAGACCTCCAGTATATATCTGGTCACATTATGCGCTGTTTGCCTATGATCAATACCTTTTTTGCCGTGGACAAGAAAAAAGCCGCCTTTTTTGGCAGCTTCAGAAATCTTTGATGGTAAATCCCCGGTCCCGGATCAACACCTCATCCAGAATTGCCCTGATCCTCTCCACCTTCTCCACTCTCTCGGCAATGTACCTGGGGTTCTGGCCCGTCACATCGCAGCGGCGGACCTCAAGAAGCCTGCGAAACTGATCCTCTCCCATTCTCTTAAGCCAGGTCCGCACACTTTTCCTGTTTTCATGCAAGTCCACATCATGATACCTGACCAATTCCACGATCCTGTCCCTTAAAGTTCGGTCAAACTGCAGCCTGCCCAACACCTCATCCGTGATACAGGCAGAAACAGATCCATGTCCATAGAAATGTCCCACCCCCTTCTCATCCTCTGTATAGCAATGGGGTTTTCCAATATCATGAAACAGGACCACCAGCCTGACGATCAGATCACCGTTTGCCACGGACAGGGCTTCCAGCGTATGCCGCCATACGTCATAGGCATGGTATGGGTTGTTCTGTTTAAATCCCACCATGGGCTTAAGCTCCGGTAGGACCTCCATGAAAATAGGCTGGGCACATCTGATTTGATACACCAGGTCACTTATATTACCGGAGAACATCTTTATGATCTCATCCCCGACCCATGGTCCGGGAACTTTTATCAGCCTGTCCTTGTGGGCAACGGCTGAGTCCAGGGTATCTTTATCGATCCCATACCCCAGCCGGACTGCGAGGCGGACGCAGGACAGGATCTCCTCCGCCTTCCATACATCCTCCGGCTTTCCTATACACCGGATCCTCTGGTCCGCCAGATCCTGCCTACCGTCAAAGGGATCGATCAGCCCCACCCCCAGCCCATAAGCCATGGCTTCAATGGTGAAAATGCGTTGCTCCAGCTCTCTCTTCAGATCGGTCATATCACCGGCCACATCAACCCGGTCACATGGCTGGTATCTGCAGGATCCCGGGGCTTTCCGTCTGTCCCCGGGAACCATTTTCCCCTGGGAAAATATACCGGCCAGCTGTTCCTTGGGAGCTGAGGTACAGATCTCCCAATTTTCAGGACAGATTCCCAAAAGGCTGTCCCGGACACACTCCCCCACAATATATGCTTCATACCCTTTCTGCTCCAGTTCCTGTAATATACATACAACAGATGAGGGCATATCAATTTCAATTTTCAATTTTAACCTCCGGTTTACCATTTCCATGGATTATAGAAATGTTCCAGAACACCATGCTCAGATGGTGCCCCGGAAATTTGAGTTGTGAATGTGTTCCATCAACAAAATATTAATGAGTTGGACCATTTATGTGTATGGAATCTTAATATGGACCAGGTATATATTAAAATCATACAAAAGTACGGAAAGGAGATGGATCCATATGAAAAAGGATATGATAAATGACCTGAAAGGCCTTGCTGTCATGAGCGTCATTGCAGTGACTATCATAACATTGAGATTCCTTATCTGGTTCAGATAATACGATCTGAAACAATCGGTATCCGTATTCACCTGCATCAGATGGGCCCTTTGTCTAAAACTCACCCGCTAACATAAGCATACACTGTATTTTACAAATTATCAATATGCCCGGCCGCGATTGAACGAGGATTCTCCCTTGACATACATAGATAATCCAGGTATAATGCAACATATACCTGGATTATCTATGTATGTGCCTTTTATTTTCTTTCATTGGCACACCAACGATATGAATGGGAAACGGATCATAGCAGGTTACAAACAAGGAGGTCACTCTATGGACAAACGCTATATGGCTCTTGGCACTTCCATGCTGGTGCTGAGGCTTCTGGAACAGGAAAGCATGTACGGGTATCAGATCATCCGGGAGTTGGAACAGCAGAGCCGGAATGTATTTCAGCTTCAGGAGGGCACCCTCTACCCCATCCTGCACAATCTGGAGGAGCAGGGAGCTGTCAGCAGCTACCGGCAGACAGCGGACAGCGGACGGATCCGCAAATATTATGCCATTACTCCCACCGGAAGACTTTTGCTGGAAGAAAAAGCCAGAGAGTGGGAAATCTATCAGACCGCCGTCAACCAGGTGATGGGGGGTGTTGTCTTTGGATAAGAACTCCTCCCCTTCCCCTACTTCCCACTTTCTTAAAGAAGTAACTGAACAGATCTCCTACAAGCCCCTTCGGCCCTCCATCCGTCAGGAACTGGAATCACATATTCAGGACCGCATGGAGGACTACGAATCCCAGGGGCTTTCCCCCAAGGAAGCAGAAGCTCAGGCCCTGCGCTGTATGGGTGATGCAGCCGCCATCGGAACCAGACTGAACGAAGTCCACAAGCTTCAGAAAGCCCCGCTGCTCACAGCGGCCACCGCCCTGCTGCTGCTCACAGGACTTGCATTTGCCATATTCATGCAATGGCGGCCGGTCCAGATCGGAAACCGCTTTATTTATTATATCATGGGCGTTGCACTGCTGATATTGGTTGCTTTACATGGATATCCTCTTTTGATCCGATACCGGAAGATTCTTGTATTATCCGTATGCCCCCTGTATCTGGCCGCCAGGGCAGGGATCTTCCTGCTCTCAGAATATCATGGGTATGTGATAGGAAATTCCACAATCGCTTACTGTGCCATACTGCTTTCCGCGCCGGTGATCACAGTGATTTTGTATTGTTCCCGTTTACATAAAAGGCAGTTTCTCATCACCGCTTCCCTGTGTGCCGGCATCTGGATGCTTCTGGTATATACATCCTGTCTGCAATTATATGATACAGTTCCCATTATGTCACTTCTCAGCATGCTTGCCACCCTGTGTTATATGGCCCGGAACTCGGTTTTTTCCGGAAAACGCCATGCACCTTGCATCGGCTTTCTGGCCGGGCTGGTACTGATAGGAAGCCCTGTGCTCCTCACAGGCACCGGCCGGAACAATGCTGCAGCATTTCTTTCCCCGCAGTCAGCGGTTCACAGCACATGGGATGATACTTATAACGGCATCCTGATCCAGGAACTCCTGTCAAAAACGCCGCTCACCCATGGATTGGAACTGTCTGCGGAGAAAATGATGGAATACGGCTCCGGTGCATGGTACTTTGAATCCCGGGATTTCAGGCAGGTCGGACTGGATATCACCGGTACACGGACCGTACGCCGGCAGCTGGAGCTTCATGAAGTGTCCAACGCGCTTTGGGAACAGGGATATATGCCCCGTTACCTCCAGTACCACGCAGGTAATGTAACCCTGTGGGATATCCTTCCCATACACTATTACAACAACTATATAATCGCAGTGGCCATCCTCCTCTTTGGATGGATTCCAGGCCTGTTCCTTGTGGGGGGCATCGGATTATTTTATCTGATCCTTTTCTCCTGCATCGGACGCATACGCGGACTGCTGGCTTCATCCCTTGGATTTTGCTGCGGCCAGTGCCTGCTTTGGCAGGGAGTGTTTTATGTGCTGGGGAATTTTGGATATCAATACGGCCAATTTCCTAATATGCCATTGCTTTCAGAAGGACGGTTAAGCATCATGCTCAATCTTCTTTTGTTAGGTTTGATATTCTCAGCCTACCGCTTTGATCATGTAACGGAGGAACCGGTAAACTATACTCCTGTTCCCTCCCCGTGATGTTTTCTCCCCTCTCCAAAAGTGCTGACCCTATCAATCAACCTATCAATCAAACGCCATCCGTAACCGTGTGCAGCAGACATGTACGGTCACTCATTTATAACTATTGAATATACTAAATTAAAAGAACAACTAGGAAATACGATGAACCTATTTAAAACAATACCACTTACCGCTGCACAACTTACAAATGATTCGTTTGACGCCGGCTTTATGGTTGACCCAGACACTGCGGTCGATCCGGCATTTTCCGTTGACCCGGACTTTTCAGTGCCAGACTATGATGTAATGATCCCTTCGGATGATGAAGATATCGACCCGGATTTTTCAGTTATGCCACCCGTTTATCCTGACCGGCCATTTCCCGACCGGCCATTCCCCGACCGCCCGTTTCCTGACCGGCCATACCCCGATCGGCCTTATCCCGACCGCCCTATTTATCCTCCATTTGTTCCAACACCCATGCCCTGCCTTTTCTGCAATAACGATCAGTGGGTACGGGGCGCGATCCGTTTTCTGAATGCGGCAACGGGATATAATGCATTTACCATCTACATTGACAACCGCCCTGTTTATTCTAACCTTAATTTTCCTGAACTGACCCGTTATCAGCAGGTTTCACAGGGATACCATACCTTTGCGGTGGTGGGGAACGGATACACCTATGTACGGAAATCCATGTATATTGGGGATGGGATGGCTACCATTGCAATTATCAATTCCTCCACAGGGCTGGATCTGACCTTAATTGCAGATACCACCTGCCCTATGTCCAACGCGAACGCATGTTTTCGTGTATGTAACCTGGCCTATTACAGCGGTGCCGTCAATGTTGCCCTTGGAAATATCTACTTCAACTCTGTCCGGTTTAAACAGGCAACCAGCTTCAGTTCCATGATGAGCGGAAGTTATACGGTTCATGTTTCCCGTTCCGCCAGGCCGGAAACAACATTGCTCACCACAACCATCAGCATGAGGCCCAGACGTATCTACACCCTCTATGTATTAAACTGGAATCCATCTTCTGATGCGATCCAGACATTGATGGTGGAAGACCGGAGAAACTGACAAGAAAAACAATCCCTTGGTTTTTCTGGGATTACCTGTTATGTTTAGCATTTGACTCCGCATTCATGGGATAAAAAGAACTGCTGCCCCTGTACTTCACTTCATGGTCAGCAGTTCTTTTTGTGCCTGTTATTATATATCTGTTATGATGAGCATTTTACAGTTAATATTGTTTGAATATCCTCATGATTCCTCTCACAGAGGACCCTGTATTGGACCCATCCTCCATCCCGCAGGGATACCTGTTATCTATCAATTCCTGCGTATACCGGCTCACATGTCTGTATACCGACTCAAACTGTTTATTTGATAATCGGGTCATCACGGTAAACGAATTATATTCAGGAAATACATTACAGATGAGATTCTTTTTCTTCCTGTGAGCAATCCCCCAACCATATTGATTTCCATAGGGAAACACAACCTGCGGTTCTGTTTGGAAGGTTTTTTCCAACCATTCATTGAGGTAAGTAAATAATTCAGCATTTTCGCCGCAATACCCTGTCATATCAGCTACTGTGGGCTTTACCTGTTTGTTGAGCATTCTTTCATACATATTGATCACCAATACTTTACAAGTGCTTTATCCCATGGAATCCATTTATCTTCATCATTCTGGTCCATAACTTTTTTGATTTGTTCATAGGCGGCTTCTCTTTCTTTGCTCTCCCCATGTCCAACCGAACTGTCCCACTGACGGTATGCTGTCATATAGTGATCAAAAAAATCTTCCCACGAAGAAAACGACTGCTGGATCGTTGGAGCCATGGCGTACTGCATGGTCCTATACTCAACCATATCCATCCATCTGGCGCCTCTCATGGAACTGCACAGCATCATGGCCCTGCTGAAATCCCATGCTTTCACTGCTTTGTCATCCGTTGCCACCCCTTCACTAAAAAGATGGTTGACCATGGAAATCCCACCCTCTTTGTCTGTTATTCCCCAGTCCCGGGCCATAAGCGTCTCATCCGATGGCAGCTGAGTAAAATGCAGATCCGCCCACACCTCTTTTTCATCCTTATATTTTGTGTGGATTCCATAGGTCTGATCCATCCACTGCACACAGGTAGATCCGAAAAGCGCATCCTCCTGATCCATGGCAGCCAAGACTCCCCGTCCATCTGTTGTTATCACCTTATGGTCTCTCCATACGTCCGTGCCCGTGTATTTAAAAAGCTTTCCATCCGACATAAAGCTGTAAAGATACCCATCGATCAGATGATTTCCGGTGAGCATTCTTCCATCCGGGCCAAGATAATAGGTGTCACCATTTGCATTGATCCATTGATCAGCCAGCCTTTGTTCATTCTGATAATAGTACCAGCCGCCCTCCTGCTGCCGCCATCCATCCATGGCATAGGACGCAAAGGCTACCGACAGTGTCAAAGTCAGCGTTACAAAAGCCATCAACACATTTCTCATCACAAATCCTCCTTCTCCATTCATTCCCTGCGGTTCCTAACCTGACGTTCTTTGGCGCCTATGGGAATATGTTCTATATGATCAATGATATCATTTAGATGGTTTTATGGCAATCGATGGTTTGGCGTTTCCTCCCTCCGCCTCACGGATTTGCGGATCTGCTCCTGACTGCTGAAAATAAAGATAGCGCTTGGCCGCATTAACTGTAAGTATTATAGCTGCAATATGGAGTGCATTCTCACGGCATAGGATCATCCTCTTGACAGGGTTGCCGATCCGCGAAACCCTTGGCAGGATGGCAGCCATATCTTATTTTTTAAGTATTCTCTTTAAACCGGCAATATCCAATAATAAATTCACGGTCTCAAATTTACCCTTGTAAAATACTGCCCAATTATTAAAAACACAAGGCAATTCTTTTGCTTTTTGCAGCGTATCCACATAAATAAATGATACCGGAATATCATTCTGTTCACAATACTGTTCTATGATCTCTATGTTTTGACGGATATAGGGACACTGCATATCATAATAAATCGTAAGCTCTTTGTTTTCAATTTCCTGGCTTTTTACATTCTGGGCAAACCGGGGTTTTGTTCCATCCAAGGACAGTGCCAGTAATTCATATCCCTGATCCGTGGTATCAACAACCTCAAAGCCATACTTTTTGGCAAATGCCTGGTCCGAAAGCCAATGCTTTTGCTTTTTTGCTCCCAGCATACAGATACCGGATTTCCCTTTTGATTTGGCGTCATCCAGACAATACTCCATCAGAGATTTCCCATACCCCTTTCCTTTGCAGTTGCCGGAAACCCACAGGCAGTACAGATAATAATAGTTGTCACCGATTACGGGAACCCAGGCTGTTTCAAGCGGCGCATATTCAATAAAAACAGTAGCCTTCGCGTTTAGCTTTCTAAAAACATGGCCTTCCTTTAGACGGTCTGAAAGCCACTGCCGCTTTGCGTCAATACCGGGATGCGGCTTTTTGCTGCGGATAATACAGCACAAATGCTCATGGGCAAGGTTTTCTGCTGTTAAATTTATAAACTCAGTATCCATACGTACCTCCCTTTACAGGTCAATTCCCCTTGTTAAATAGGGCAGTCTATTCCTTTCCAGACTGACATAAATCATATGTATAGTCTAATCGCGATCCGGCTTAATGTCAAACAGCTGATGGGATCTTTATATACTGTCCCCTGCAGACGTCATCAATATGTCATCAAAAATGGAATGAATAGCCGCATCCGCATTCTATATCGCCCTTATTATACAATTCACCCTTCATTCTCCTGATATGAGCCATGCCGCCGCAAATGGGGCATATAAAATCCGCTTCGCCAAAACCATCTGTAACTTGCAGGGCCAGCAGGGAAGCCCTGATAAAATTATATAGGTTCTCTATGGATATATCCTCCTTATCTTTTGTTAAACTACCGTCATTCATTCTCATCCCTCCTGACTAATACCTGCAGGTGAATAGATTCCAATCTCTTCCCCTCCGTCTCTAATCTGTTATCTATGACATTATTCGCAGATCCATCCGCTGTCATTGACAAAGGGTTCTCCCATAACATTTATCCTGCATCCTTTACATATGGCATGTATCTGACCGTTTACAGCCCTTTCAGACCGCGCCCGTCCGCCGCACACCGGACATATGAACACGGCTTCATCTGATGCCTTCACTGCCATCACCGCAGCTTTCATAAATTTACGAAATCCTTCTATCTCCGCGTCCTCATCCATATACTTGTCCCCATATCAATCTGACCGATCCAATCACCCTGCCTATATCTCAGAGCGGTACGCTATTATTAGAACCATGGCCTTAACCGCAAATACAAACATACGTTCTGCTTATATGATAGCACGAACATTTGTTTGTGTCAATGATAAAAAGTATGATCCTGCCGTCCCTGGCAGATAACCCGTCCAATCCCTAAAAACAAGATATTTCATGGAATTTATTTCTAATAATAGCTTGACAACCATATAAGAAAGTTTTATAGTGAAATTAGAATTATTCTAATTTTAATTTTATCTTCTAGGAAGATGAAAATTGCAAGGCAGAACTTGATGCAGTCTTCCTTAAAGATCTTCAATTATAAAAAAACGAGGGATATAACATGACTCGCTATGGACAGAGTATATTGGAAATCGTTAATTGTACAGATGAACACATGACCGCGGAACAGATATTTTTTACACTGAAGAAGAAATTTCCCGCCGTGGTCATGGCAACCGTTTATAATAATCTGAACAGTCTTTACCAGAAGGGAATGATCCGCAAGATCAGCGTGGAAGGCCAGCCGGACCGGTATGATAAAAACACCAGGCATGACCATTTAGTCTGCCGCCGCTGCGGAAAACTGGCTGATCTAAACCTCTCAGATATGACTGCTGAACTGGAAAAGCAAGTGGGTTTCAAGATCGACATCTATGACCTGAAGATATACTATCTCTGCCCCGAATGCCGTAAAGCATAACATTCTACTGCAGATGTATTGACTGTCCGGAAGAACCATTTATCAGATGCAAGCGTATGCGGGCGCGTAACCCCGTAAATATAAATACAAAGGAGAAAATATCATGAGGAGTATTACAACATTGGATCTGCAGTACGCTCATAGGTTCTACGGTTTTAAGGGCGAGGCGCAGTATCTGCACGGACATACGGGTATTTTAACAATCGAGGTGGAGGATTCAGTGGAGCCTGGTGTTAACATGGTTTTCCCATGTAATGAAATTCAAAAAACAGCCTGGGCGCTGTTGAAGAATTTTGACCATGCCCTGATCTTAAGAGAAGACGACCCACTGCTACCCGCAATCCTTGGCGTGTATGAGGCACAGGGTATCCGCGATGGCGCTCCCAACAACCAGATGAAGGGACCGGCATTCAAGACAGAGCTTGCAACCGCATATCCGGAATGTCGGTTAGTGGTTACAAAAGAGACTATGACAGTTGAAGGAATGATCAAGATCGTCTATGATCTTCTGAAGGACAAGCTGAATATTGCAAAGATCACCTTTAGCAGCGGCGTCAATGCTGCGTCAGAGGAATTTAAACCCACCCTTAAGGTGGACCGCTGCCCGCTGTGCGGCATTGCCCTGAACGAGAACGGCGTATGTCCCAAGTGTGGATATAAGAAGAGCTGATATTGATTCGATTGCAAATAAGACGGATGCCATACAGTTGTATGGTGTCCGTCTTATTTCGTTTCGTTCGATTGACTATTTACAGGATCAGCTTATTATCATGTTGTTGACAGCCTTACCCATTACTCTGTTTGATATAACTGAACAGATCTTTATTTACACTCACTTGCCATGGTGATATACTGAATCTGCAAGACTAATATATCAATCGCCAGACCTCTCCGTCTCCTAAAGTACCACTATAGCTGCAATAAAACGGCCTGGGTAAAATACCTTCATTATATCAAAACACAACCAGTGTTATATTTTAAGAATGAGGAGAAGATAAGTTGAAAACAAATTTCGTTGTACCTTTTATAATTGCTATTTTTATTTCTGGTTGTGCTGAAGCACAATCAGGAATCAGAGGACAAAATGTTAATGATTACACAGAAGAAAAATCGGTTGTGATAGAAACAAGTGATCAAGAATTAAATGTTAATTTACCAAATGGAGATGAGAGAGTGTTTATAGATTTATCTTATTTAGAAGGTGTATATAATATAAGTTACACAATGCGTTACACTGCACTTGATCTACATCCGGATGAAGAATTTACATGGTGGAATTACTATACAGTTGATGAATTCTTATCATCAGAATACTACGATGACCGTTTTTCTGCTGAATTAGATAGGGAAAAAAATGATATAATCATTTCTTTTGGACGTAAGTTAAAATACCTTTATTATTATGAAAAAGATTATTTGTCAGATACTAGATGGCAATTAGAAGGGTATCGCGCCAGACCTGTTTTTGAGAGCGACTATCTGCATAAAAGTGCTTATATATATTTAATTAACAAAACCCATTTAACAGATAGTGAGCTTGCAAGTGATGACATGAATACCTTTTTAGAAGGAAACATCCCTTTTGAGCTTCCACCCATAGAGGAGGAAATAAGAGAATCAGAATAATTTATATACAATCCTCGATTTATTATGAGTAGTTGGAATAAAAGTAATGGGGCTTAATTATTGGGAGTCTTCTAAACTAATCTAGGGGGAAATCAGAAATTATATAATAGGTCTCCCCTAGAAGTAATAAATATAATTAATGTTTCACCGTCAAGAAAGGACGAAATTAAATATGATTAAATGCAATAAGAAAATAGGTATTATTATCGGAATTGTAATCATTGCATTGCTGATGTTTATTCATCCTCTTTTATTCAAGAAAAATTATATTGAGAAAATTGCAAAAATAGATCTTCCCAAATCAGCAAATCTGATAGATTCTAAGTTTTATGTAGACTTATATGGTGTTCAATTACCCTCAGTAGACAAGGGGATACACGCCCCAACCGCCGTCTTTTGGCGGCTGGCCGCGTTAACGTCAGCCGGCGTACGCCCAGTACGCCTCCATCCGTTGCCTTGCCAGCCACCAAAAGACGGTGATTGGGGGCCGAAGGAGTTTTGCGCCTCAGATTTGTGATTCTGCAAGGCGCTGGAACGAGGCGTACTGGACGTACGCCGAGCGACAGTAACGCCGCAGAATCGCAAATCTGTGGTGCAAAACCGTGTATCCCTTTGTCCACTGAGGGTAACGTATGCAAAGGTAGAGATAGATGACAATACATATAATTCAATGAATGTGTCTGTTGCATCATCTTTATTTGATTCTCTTCAAAATTATGTTGATAAGTCCAATTATAATTCACTAAATCTAAATAATGCAGATGAACTGAAATGTAGTGAGATAATGGATAGCAAATATTCACTAGTTGCAGGTGCTACAACAAGGGTAACATATTGTATTGCCGTAAAAGAGAATAATGAAACATATTACATTTACATTTTATCATATTAATTATGCAGCTCAACACCCAGAAGTTTAAACCAATCATTGAATGTGCATTAACAAAATAGGTAGATTGACTTTTCTATCTCTTTCATTGTTTTCAAGCAGTTCTCATACTGTACACTCACTTTATCAAACGCCTGATTGTGCATATCCCTGACAAGCATTTTAAAATGGTCCGATACCATGGCATTTATACAAAGCACCATAAACAGGAAATAATCTCCAAAAAATTGCCGATTTGCGAAGTTTTTTATAAAACAAAAAAGCAGCCTTAAACGGCTGCTTAAAATCAAAATAGTTACAGTTGGGTAGCTTTGGGTAATTTTTCATCAAATACAGATTGATGATATACAGAAGCCCCTCCTATTTATGTACTCTCTTTAATGGAGCATACGGGATTCGAACCCGTGACCTCCACACTGCCAGTGTGGCGCGCTCCCAGCTGCGCTAATGCCCCGACCAGAAGAATATATCATAAATACACTCTAAAATCAAGTATTTTTTACTATTTATACCTTTTTTCTTTCATTTTCTTATTTTGCCTCATTTTGTCAGGTCGTAACTCTCACCGATCATCCGCTTAATGTCCTTGTCAGGCACCGTGCCGTCCAGCACCACCGTGTTCCAGTATTTCTTATTCAGATGATATCCCGGCCTCACTGCAGTAAATGCATTGCGCCAGAATTCGATCCACTCCGGGGCGCATTTCAGGTTAATGCATACCTCATCATTTCTGCGGTAGATCCAGGCAAACACCTTTTTATTCTTCCTGTGGCGTATCACCGCCCACTCGTGGTCACGGAACGGATAATCCTCATAAACGTCCTTGTACGTCAGGCAATATTGGATCAGATCCTGCTTTGTCTCCATCCGTACCCTCCTCCTCCGTATATTCGTGTACTCCTGGAATCCCAGCCGCAAAGATAGGGGCCGAGGAGACTCCGGGAGTACAACATTATTCATTCTTTTAAACTATATCTGCCTCTGTCCGCTGAAGCCCTAATACCACCTCACCATAGGCAGGCTGTTGTTCACGCCCTTACTCACCAGCACCTGATGCAGGTCGATCACCCCATTATGAAAGGTAGCCGCACAGGAGCACAGATACAGGTCCCACATGCGCACAAACTCCTCGTCAAACATTTCCCTTATCTCATCCTGGTGTTCTTTAAAATTCTTCTCCCAGCACAGCAATGTCCTGTTATAGTGATTCCTCAGGTTTTCCACATCCAGGATGTGGAAATCATGCTCTGCCATCAGGGAAATAATCTCTCTCAGGCTGGGAATAACGCCTCCGGGAAATATATACTTTTTGATCCACGGATCACCTGCATGTTCCTTCTGGCTGCTGATAAAGTGAAGGAGAAAGACACCTCCCGGCTTCAGGACCTTATCCATACAGTCCAGAAATCTTCCGTAGTTTTCCCGCCCCACATGTTCCACCATGCCTACGCTGACTATACGGTCAAACTTCATGCCGCTTGAAGGAAGATCCCTGTAATCCATCAGCTTTACGGTTAACAGTTCTTCCAGCCCTTCCTCCTTAATGCGGTTTGTAAAACCTTCATACTGTTCCCTGCTCAGGGTAATACCGGTTCCATGGATGCCATATTCCTTGGCTGCACGGATCAAAAGAAAGCCCCATCCGCATCCCACGTCCAAAAGACTCATTCCTTTTTCCAGTGACAGCTTCTTCAAAATGTAATCAGTCTTGTTCACCTGTGCCTGGTACAATGTATCTTTTTCCGTCTTGAAATAGGCGCAGGAATAATTCATGGTTTCGTCCAGCCACAGCCTGTAGAAATCATTTCCAATATCATAATGGGATGAAACCTCCGCCTGCTGGTTCTTCTTGGAATTGGAGGGATGGAGCAGCTTTTTCAGCCGAGTCTGGTTGACTGAAAATTTATCCATCTGTCCCAGAAAATGGTCCAGCGCCTCATACAGGTCGCCTTCCACCTCCAGCCTCCCTTTCATATAAGCCTCCCCCAGTGCCAGGGACGTACTGTCCGTCAATTCCTTTACCGGAATATTGTCCCGGATATTAACTGCAAATATAGGGTTTCCATGACCGATCCGGTCCTCGTGTCCTTCCCATTTCAATAAAAAGGGATAATCGGTAAAACGGTTTAGAAAATGAACCATGGCTCTCTCTTCTAACATACTGGTATGACACATCCTCTCTGTCAATCTTTATTTCTTCCAGTATTATCCCCTTTTGGAAACAGAATATACAAAACCCCAGAGAGCAATATGCTCTCCGGGGCCCTGTTTTATAGAATTAACTATTCACTATCAGGATTAGTCATTACCATATAATGTAACCAGCTTCTCTAAGTAAGCGTAACGCTCCTTAGCCTCTGCCTCGTTTCGTGCGAACAGCTCAGCTGCTCTCTCAGGATTCTTCATGGTCAGGGACAGGTAACGAACCTCACCCTTCAGGAATTCCTGATAATTGTCCATCTTAGGTGGCTTGGAATCCAGGGAGAATTTCTTCTCAGCTGCTGGGTTGTAACGGAAGTTATTCCAGTAACCGCACTCTACAGCCAGCTTCTCCTCTGTCTGAGCCTTGTCCATACCCTTCTTAATACCATGGTTGATACATGGAGCATAAGCAATGATCAGGGATGGTCCCGGATAAGCCTCTGCCTCGGCAATTGCCTTAACAGTCTGAGCCATATCAGCGCCCATACAGATCTGTGCAACGTATACATAACCGTAGCTCATGGCAATACCAGCCAGATCCTTCTTCTTGGTGTCCTTACCGCCGGCAGCGAACTGTGCAACAGCACCTGTCTTGGTTGCCTTGGAGGACTGACCGCCTGTATTGGAGTAAACCTCAGTATCATAAACCATGATGTTGATGTCCTTACCGGATGCCAGCACGTGGTCTACACCGCCGAAGCCGATATCGTAAGCCCATCCGTCACCACCGAATACCCACTGGGACTTCTTAGCCAGGAAATCTTTATTCTTTACAATGTCTTTGCAGGTTGGGCAGTCAATGCCGTCCAGAGCTGCAACCAGCTTATCAGAAGCAGAGCCGTTGAGAGCACCAATACCAAATGTATCCAGGTATTCCTTGCATGCAGCCTTAACTTCATCAGAAGCCTGCTCACTTGCCATTACTTCCTCAACCTTAGCCTTTAAGCCGTCTCTGATCGCGTTCTGAGCCAGTAACATACCGTAACCAAACTCAGCGTTATCCTCGAACAGGGAGTTGTCCCATGCAGGACCCTGGCCTCTGGAGTTAACAGTGTAAGGAGTAGATGGTGAGGAGTTGCCCCAGATAGAGGAGCATCCTGTTGCGTTGGCAATGTACATTCTGTCACCGAACAGCTGGGTGATCAGTTTTGCATAAGGAGTCTCGCCACATCCTGCACAAGCACCTGAGAATTCAAGCAGAGGCTGCTTAAACTGGCTGCCCTTAACAGTGTTCTCTTTGAACTTGGCAAGAACTTCTTCCTTAACCGGCAGGGACTGACCAAAGTCAAATGCTGCTGCCTCGCCCAGGTTCTCTTCCAGGCTCTTCATCTCCAGAGCTTTGTTGCCCTTCATACCAGGACACACATTAGCACAGGAACCGCAACCGGTACAGTCTAACGGAGAGATGGTCATGGCAAACTTGTAGCCTGGCATACCAGTCATATCCTTCATCTTCATATCTGCAGGAGCCTTAGCTGCTTCATCAGCAGTCATGGCAACCGGACGGATTACTGCATGAGGACATACATAGGAACAGAAGTTACACTGGATACAGTTCTCAGGAACCCATGTAGGAACCTTAACTGCAATACCGCGCTTCTCATATGCAGAAGAACCGGATGGTGTGGAACCATCTGAATAATCTACAAATGCGGATACAGGCAGGTTGTTGCCTTCCTGAGCGTTAACCTTGGACTGGATATTGTTAACGAAATCAACTACATCCTTTCTTCCATGGCTTACAACTGCATAGTCAAGACCTTCGTCTTCACAATTCTTCCAGCTCTCCGGAACCTCTACCTTGTGAACGCCCTTAGCGCCTGCATCGATAGCTGCCCAGTTCTTCATAACCACATCTTCGCCCTTACGTCCGTAGGTTGCCTTTGCAGCAGCCTTCATCAGCTCGTTTGCCTTCTCTGCAGGAATGATACCTGTCAGTTCAAAGAATGCGGACTGAAGAATGGTGTTGATACGTGTTGGTCCCATGCCTGTCTCAATACCGATCTTAACACCATCGATGGTGTAGAAGTTGATGTTGTGATCAGCAATGAACTTCTTAACCTGGCCTGGCAGATGCTTCTCAAGGCCTTCCTTATCCCATGGGCAGTTCAAAAGGAATGTACCGCCGTCAACCAGCTCCTGAACCATGTTGTACTTGCGTACATAGGCAGGATTGTGGCAGGCAACGAAGTCAGCCTTGCGGATCAGGTAGGTAGACTTAATAGGAGTATGTCCAAAACGCAGGTGGGACATGGTTACGCCGCCTGACTTCTTGGAGTCATAGTCAAAGTATGCCTGTGCATACATGTCTGTATTATCACCAATGATCTTGATGGAGTTCTTGTTTGCACCTACGGTACCGTCAGCACCCAGACCCCAGAACTTACAGTTGGTGGTTCCTTCCGGAGTGGTTACAAGAGGTGCGCCCAGTTCCAGTGACAGATTGGTCACATCATCCACAATACCAACGGTAAATGGAGACTTGGTGGTGTTCTCATATACGGCAACGATCTGAGCAGGTGTGGTATCCTTGGAACCTAAGCCGTAACGGCCTGTAAGGATCTTAACCTGATCAAACTTAGTTCCCTTAAGAGCAGCAACAACATCCAGGTACAGAGGCTCGCCTAAAGCGCCTGGCTCTTTTGTTCTGTCTAATACGGAGATAACCTTAACGGTATCAGGGATTGCATCGATCAGTGCCTGTGCACAGAATGGCCTGTACAGACGAACCTTAACAACGCCGACTTTCTGTCCCTGCTTAGCCATGTAATCAATGGTCTCTTCAATGGTATCATTAACAGAACCCATGGAGATGATCACACGCTCAGCATCCGGAGCGCCATAGTAGTTGAACAGCTTATAGTCTGTACCGATCTTAGCATTAACCTTGTCCATGTACTCCTGAACGATTGCAGGTAACGCATCATAATATGGGTTGCAGGCCTCTCTTGCCTGGAAGAAGATGTCGGGGTTCTGGGCAGATCCTCTCTGGCAGGGATGGTTTGGATTCAGGGCATTCTTACGGAACTCGTCAATGGCATCCATATCAACCATATCCTTCAGTTCATCATAATCCCAGGTCTCGATCTTCTGGATCTCGTGGGATGTACGGAAACCGTCAAAGAAGTTGATAAAAGGAACTTTGCCCTTGATAGCTGCCATATGGGCTACTACAGTCAGGTCCATAACTTCCTGTACACTGGACTCGCACAGCATAGCACAGCCTGTCTGACGACATGCGTAAACATCGGAGTGGTCACCGAAAATAGATAATGCATGGGTTGCAAGTGCACGGGCGGAAACCTGAATCACGCCTGGAAGCTGCTCACCAGCAATTTTGTAAAGGTTTGGTATCATCAACAACAGACCCTGTGACGCTGTGTAGGTAGTTGTCAGCGCACCTGCTGCCAGAGCGCCATGTACAGAACCTGCTGCACCAGCCTCAGACTGCATCTCTGTAATCTGCACTTCACGACCGAAGATATTGGTTCTTCCGTCTGTGGCCCATTCATCTGTGGCTTCTGCCATAGGTGAGGATGGGGTAATTGGGAAAATAGCCGCAACATCGGTAAATGCATAGGAAGCATGAGCCGCTGCGTGGTTACCATCCATGGTTTTCATTTTTCTTGCCATTTTGATTTCCTCCTACAAATAGTGAATATGTATATGTAATGGTATACATGTGAGTCCGCCTCCGGGGCATAAAACCCTATGCAGACTGACCTGTCTACTATTATAGCAATTATTTAACAAATTGCAAATGCTTAATCGCAATTACTCCAAAAAATACAATATATATCATTAAAAAATTATAAACTCCCACAAAAAAGAAAGGGCTGCTGTTTGCGTGTCAATACTCGGCATGATCCTTCTATAAGCTGTCTTAATGACAGCTGGGGGGAGGAATAAATCAGGCTTTCCAACAGGCTGAAAGCGGCCCCGTCCTTCTCATCCGGGTTCTCGGGCCCCTCCATCTCTGATTTCCGAACAGGAGATGTTCTTCTTGCGGATCCGTTCTAATGGCTTCGAGCCCGTGCTCAAGGATTCGGGAATCACTTTCTTTTGATTTCATTTTCTTTTTCATAAATTGTTTATTCCCCTCCACTTATTTGGGCGCCGAACCAAAGAAAAAGGAACCAAAAATACGGTTCCTCTTTCTCATAGACACTATTTGTTAAATTTTAAATTATTCCTGTTTCAGGGGAGCAACGATCACCGCATTGTCGCCTCCCGGTCCGGCGGAACCGCTGCTCTCTGTCCCTGGCGCGGATGGTGCCGGGGATGAGGGTGCTGTGGTCGGCGCCGCCGTAGGTGCCGCGGTGGGATCCACTCCCGGTCCGTTCTCCTGCGGCGTGCTCTCAGCGGGCGGTACAACAGCATTGTCGCCTGGAACATATCCGTCAGGCATTCCGTCCACGGTTGGGATCGCTGTATCTGCCGGCGGAGTGGTCTCCTCAGGTGCAAGCACCACGCCGGTGGTGTTGCGCAGGATAACGGGAGCATGCCCTTTGTATGTGGTCTTGTGGTCCAGTTCCCTGGACACTTCCTTGCCGTCCTTGTAGATCACCTTGTACGTCTCCCAGCGGCTGCCCATGGTACCGGCGCTCTTTTGAACCTCCACCCCCGGCTGGAGTGTCTGGTCCTCCTGGTAGGTGGGGGCCGGCGGATCCAGGTCCTCCACTTTTTTGGACTCCAGGTCCAGCTTCATTCCATCCTCCAGAATGGGGATGCCATAAATGGAAACCGTCATCTTCTGGTCCCCATAACTGGCCCTGATGCCAATGGATGTGCTGGTGGTGTTCTTAAACCGGAAATCCGGCTGTTCCCAGCTCACGGTTGCATCCTGTCCCGGTGTAATGTAGTTGGGTTCAAAGGTATGGGAGCGCCTGAAGGAAATGCTCTCCTCCCCAAGTCCGGAGCGGTATACCGCATTGTACAGTGTGGTGGAAACCTGGCACACGCCGCCGCCGATCTCCTGGACTACTTCCCCGTTATTATAGGCAGCGGCCCCTTTATAGCCCTTTGCCTCTGTTCTTTGTCCCACTGCGCTGTTAAATGAAAACTCCTCCCCCGGATGGACTACGGTCCCGTTCAGGGCTTCCGCCGCCAGCCTGATGTTGGTGTTGCGGTTCTTATTGGCCGTTGTCTTAGTGGTAAATGTACTAATGGTCTTATATTTTTCCTTTGCCGCAGCGGCACTGATATCAGGTGTGGTCTCACTCCCCGTGGCCTTGATGGCAGCATCAAACTTCTTATCCTTCATTGCCTGGACAATATCCTGTGCCAGCTGTTCCTGGTTAATGGAGAATCCGTTCTCCTCTCCCTTAAACACAAATTCGCCTTTTTCCTTGTCAAAGGAATCAATGGAGCCGTTCTTTGCTTTCTTATCCCACTTGGCTGCGCAGGCGGCTGCTTCCTTGGCGGCTGCATCTTCCATCCCATCCATATCAAGGGTATAGCTTTCCTCCGGCTCCCCGCCATATATCTCTTCCAGAAGTGCGTCTACTTTTTCAGCCACCAGGTCTGTCACATCATAGGTGCTGTCACCGTATGTAACCGTCATGCTCCATGCATATTCTTTTAAGATCGCATTTCTCGCCTGGTTCCTGGACATGCCGGTGATGGTAATGCCGTCCACCTTTACTTCCTTCGTGATCTCGGTTTCCGTAGGAGCCGCCGTGCTGGTCTCATCCGGATTTCCCATCCTGCCCTTTGCCTTCAGCACCAGGGCTATACATGTGATGAGAACAAGGAGCACCACTCCAATGGCTGCTATCTTCTTATAATCAGGTCCCTTCTTTCTTCTGTGGGCACTGTTTCTCCTGGCATTCTGAGCCGCGTTCATCCTGCCGGCCTGTCCTGAGCGGTAGGAGGATGAACCGCGGGAACTTCCGCCCCCTGAACTGCTCCTGCCTGTATTTCTAGCGGAGTGTCCTCCGGTACTTCTATTATTATTAACCTTTCCCCGGCTTCTGCCAGGGTTGGAGGTTCTGCGTTCTCGGTTATTCTCTAATTGATTCATCTTATTCACCTGTCATTTCCGTCCATCAAAATATTCACAGATTGTAGTATAACATACTTTATGTAAAATGGAACCGTCTTTTTTGTTTTTTTTCCGCCAATTTTACTTATTGTGAAATTCATGTTACTATATATAAAGCAAGTATTATCAAGATGTTAAAAATTGGTTACATTTGGAGGTTTTACCATGGGATTTGTGGATCTGCACGTTCATTCAAACGCATCTGACGGCACCTTCTCACCGTCTGAGGTGGTCAGGCTGGCTGCCCGGACCGGACTGGACGCAATTGCGCTGACCGATCACGACACCACCGCCGGAATTGCCGAAGCATCCCGGGCCGGCGTCCAATATGGTGTGGAGGTCGTCCCCGGCATCGAGGTATCCAGTTCCTACCAGGGACGTGAGATCCATATCCTCGGATTCTTTGTCCATCCGGAAGATCCCGCACTGGAACACGTCCTGGAACAGTTCCGCGAACGCAGGGATGAACGGAACAGGGAAATGCTCCGGCGTTTTGCTGCGGACGGCATCATTCTTACCAATGAGGAACTGTGCGCCGGCAACCCCAACACGGTCATAACCAGGGCACATGTGGCCAGAGCGCTTCTGGCCCGGGGACTTGCCTCCTCCATGGACCAGGTATTTAAAAAATACCTTCAGTATGACGGGCGGTATTGTCCTTCCAAAGCTTATCTGTCTCCCGGCGAGGTTATGGATGCACTGCTGTCGGGAGGAGCATTTGTGGCCCTGGCCCATCCCTTCCAGTACAAACTGGGAGACAAGGGTACGCAGGAACTGACCGCGTTCCTGGCCGGTATGGGCATGAAGGGGCTGGAAGTATACCACTCCTCCCACAACCGCCTGGAAAGCATGAAACTTCAGGCCATGGCTTCCGCTTACGGGCTGCTTTCCACAGGAGGCTCGGACTTTCACGGCAGCAATAAGCCGGATATCTCCATCGGCTGGGGCAGAGGCGGATTAAAAGTGTCCTCCCTGCTGTTAGATGATATAAAAAAAGCCCGCCAATCCTAGTTTTTTTATCTAATATTGTAATTGTGCAGGGGTTGATATTTTGATATAATCATATATGTTAAAAGATTAACCAGGCTTTTCCAGATTTGGAAAAGTACTACAAACAGGAGGAATTGCCGTGAAGATCCAGAACATAACTGATGTAGAGAAGTTTTTTGAAGTGGTAGACCAGTGCAAGGGAACCGTGGAACTTGTGTCTCCGGAAGGCGACCGTATCAACCTGAAGTCAAAACTGGCCCAGTATCTGTCAATGGCTACAATCTTCTCCAACGGATATATCAAAGAATTAGACTTGATCGCACACGAAAAAGAGGACATCGAACGTTTAATCAAATATATGTACCAGGGAGAATAAGGTTTTGATCCAGACAGCCCGGAACTTGAGAACAGTTCCGGGCTGTCTGTCATTTATGCTGCTTTACCTGTCCCGGGGCCATGATCTTAAATTCTCACCCAAGGCATCTTTAACCATTCGATAAAATGTTCCCTTTCCAATCGGCGTTGACTGTTCAAAGGGCATTCCGTCCATTTGAAACCCTGCTTTTTCGTAACAGCGGACCGCCCGTTGGTTCCATGTCCTGACTTCTAAGCACAACGGCTTACCAGGATAGAGTGTTTGGGAAATTTCAGCGGCCAGCATAAGAATTTCCTCTCCATATCCCCGTCCGCATATCTTTGGATCAATTCCTATTCCTATGGATACTTCCTTTTCTTTCTCTAAAATGCTCGTGAATCCGATCAAACGGTCCCCGTCACAGTATGTATAGTAATTTTGTACCCTCTCCGGATTTCCGAAGGCGGTCCTTTGTTCTTTTTGTTCCCGGTATGGCGGCATATTATATAATCCGTATTCGCCTTCGTATTTCCAATTGCTAATGATCTCTTTTTCCCTTTCATCCATCAGATGATATTTAAGCATAATGCTGCGTTCTCCTTAAACCTGCAAATGGCAGCCATCAAAACCGCCTCCGCAAATTTCGATTTCCTCCTGTAAGCTGCACAGCCCGGAACTCATGGCAAGTCCGGGCTGTTTTTGTTATTTATTTCTTCTTCC
Organism: Clostridium sp. FS41; assembly: GCF_000954015.1. NCBI lineage: Bacteria > Bacillati > Bacillota > Clostridia > Eubacteriales > Clostridiaceae > Clostridium > Clostridium sp. FS41. The sequence goes on along the minus strand of NZ_JYHN01000059.1, from coordinate 171,111 downwards.
GTCCGGTTCCTGACACGTTTCCGGCTGTCCCCGTGGGTGGAGCCATCCCCTTGGCACCAGGTTTTCCCGAATCCAGGACTGACTGCGTTTCGGCCCGGGCAGTCTGAGGCCCGGCCTGTCCATACCCACGTTCCCTCTTACGTATCTCCCTCACATTCACCTCATCCCTTAACAAGGCATATAGGACGGAACACAGAGGGATGAATATGAGCATTCCCACGATCCCCATCATGCTGCCGCCCAGGGTCACTGCCACCAGCACCCAGATAGAGGGAAGCCCAACGGAATTGCCCACCACATAGGGATAGATCAGATTGCCTTCAATCTGCTGGAGCACAAAAAAGGTAATGGTAAAAATAAGGGCGTCCATGGGATCCACCATCAGCATCAGGAACACTCCCACTCCCAGCCCCACAAAGGCACCGAATATGGGGATCAGGGCTGTAAATGCAATGAGCACCCCGATCAGCAGCGCGTAGGGAAGGCGCAGCAGGCTCAGCGCGATAAAGAACATGGTTCCCAGGATCACTGCTTCCACACACTGCCCGGTCAGGAAACTGGAAAAGGTCCGCTCGGTCAGGGCAGTGATCTCCACTACCCGTTTTGTCACAGCCTCAGGCAGGAACGCGTTCAGCAATTTTTTCACCTGACGTCCCAGGGTTTCCTTTTGTAGAAGGATGTAGATGGCAAAAATGAATCCGATCAAAAAGGTGGATACCCCGCTCACAATGGAGATGGCCGCTGAAAAGGTGGTGTTCAGCATGGTGCCTGCACCGCTTTTTAAAAATGCCACCATGTCCTGCAGTATCTGCTGCCAGTCGATCTCCACATTGTTTAAATATTCCAGCATCTGCGGGTAGCTTGCAAACAGACGCTCAGCTTCGGCCTGCACCCCTGCAAAGAAAAGAGGCACGCTGCTCTGAAGGTTTAAAAATGTCTTGACCAGCTGCGGCGTCACAACAAAGGTAACCAGAAACAGGATGCCCGCCACCAGAAATATGGTCATCACCAGACTCAGCGGGCGTCTTAGTTTACTATTTTTTCCAAATATTGTCATGTGACGTTCTATGTTGCGCATGGGCACATTTAAGATAAATGCAATGGCTGCCCCCAGTATAAACGGCCATGTAATGTGAAACAGAGCTGCCGCCACATCAAACAGCCGCCTGTAATTGACCCCTGCCACCACCACGACCACGGTGAACAGGATCAGTCCTCTGATTTTTTTAATTGTATCCCGATTTAGTTCCATATTATCATCCTTTATTTTCACTGGGCGCCCGTTTCCATTAACAGGGCGCTCTCTTCCAGGAACACCTTTGTCACAGACTGCCTGTCCGCCCGAAAGGTTCCCTGGGACATGAGGGCGCTTCCGCCGCCCCGGCCGTTCAGCCGCCGGTTCATAGCCTTGCTCAGGGCACGCATATCACAGCAGCCGCTTCCCAGGGCATACTGATATTCCTCATTTCCATTGCCGGGGGAGCAGACCATTACAATGCTTCCCCTTTTCCTCTCATATAAAAGGGTGGACAGCTGGCGTATCTGCACCATATTCAGTCCCTCCTCAAATAAAGCCAAGGGCGCTTCTCTCTCCGGGTACTGCTCTGTCCTGAGGGAAAAGATCTGTCCATACAGGCGGCCCATGAGCATTTCCCTGTCCTGCAGATCGTTCTTAAGCTTTTCCACTGCCTCCGGCACCAGGTCAAGCCTGGCTGAGAGAAGGTTGGAAAGCCTGGTCTCATCCTTCAGCCTGTCCCTGTAATCCAGAAGGGCCCTGCGGCCGCAGAGCAGAAAAATGCGGACGCCGCCTTTGTAGTGGATCATGCTCCTTATCTTAATGATGCCCACTTCTCCTGTATTTTCTACATGTGTTCCGCAGCAGGCGCACATATCCGCATCCGGTATTTCCACGATCCGCACCAGTCCGGTCAGTTCCTTCTTGCTTCTGTAATCCAAGGAATCCAGTTCCTCCTTGTCAGGATACAGAACCTTTACCGGGACATTGTCATACACTGCCTGGTTGGCTTCATTCTCCAGCTGATCCAGCTGTTCCGGAGTGATGGGGCCGTTAAAATCCACGGTCACTTCCTCCGACCCCATATGGAACCCTACATTATCATATCCAAACCGCCTGTGGACCAGCCCGGACAGGATGTGCTCCCCTGTGTGCTGCTGCATGTTGTCATACCGCTTCTGCCAGTCAATGATGCCCTCTGCCAGTGTTCCCGGTTCCAGGGGCGCTGCCAGCTCATGAATGATCACATCCCCCCTTTCATGCACGGAAAGCACGGCAACCCCGTTCAGCGTTCCTGTGTCAAAGGGCTGTCCTCCTCCCTCGGGATAAAAGCCTGTCTGATTGAGAACAGCCAGCCAGGTGCCTTTCCCGCTTTTCTCACACTGTTCTATGGTACACATAAAAGACTTCACATAGGGAGTCTGGTAATATAATCTGCTCTTATCCATCTTATAAGCCCCTTTTCTTTAATGCTTTCATGATTATACTATAGATTGGCTGGTTGTACCATTTAAAATTTTATAAAAATATTTGAAAACCAGGAAACATGAGCAAGCAGGGGTTCATATGATACAGTGTAATTAAACTTTATATGGAGGAACTAACATGAGTGATGTAGCAGCAACAAACTGCGGTTGTGACTGTGGATGTGGATGTGGAACAGGAGGAAACGGGTGCAACCTGATCTGGCTCATCCTGATTCTGTGCTGCTGTGGCGGAGGCGGCGGTGGATGCTTTGACCACAACAACTGCGGAGGCGGTTGTGGATGTGGTTGCGGAAGTGGAAGCGGCTGTGATTTTATTTGGATCATCCTGCTTCTGTGCTGCTGTGGTGGCGGCGGTGGCGGCTTCTGCTGCTAATTCCCACCTCTGAGAATCCTCTACAAAAGACAAATAAAACAGGGAGTGGCTTCATCACTCCCTGTTTTTTCTATTTTTCAGAGCCTGCAGAACCAGGAGATCCATAGGCATTGCCGGTTCCCCGGTTCTTGCCTCCATATCCTTTTCTGCCCTGCTTTCTTTTCAAACATTCATCATCTATCTCATAAACCGCGTTTCCATCGATCACTAAACGGCTATACATGGATCTCACTCTCCTTCCATATTATTAATATATGCAGTGTCCAGGCTTTGGCGCATCCAATCACTTCCCAACTCAAATATGTGGCATTGTTTGCCGTCCCTTTGCATAAACTTAAGCAAAGAATGAAAAGGCCGGTGGAAAGATATGAACCCATCTGATGACTATAAACTTACTGATTTGGATTATCTCATAGGGGACCACCATCTGCAGATGATAAAGGCTGCCCTCCCCTACCTGGGCGTGCAGGAACAAAAAGCCATATCCCTTTTTGTAAAGGCGCAGGAGCTGCGAAAGACAGTTGAACTTTTTGAAACCGAGGAAGTGGCTTCCATGGGCATATGCTCCCTGGAAAGTTCGGAAGGGACCGGGTCTTTGCGGGATCTTCTGAAAGCCATACGGCCCTACGGCAATCCCATGGAACGGGATATGATCGATATGGCCCAGAATTTCATGGACGGCCAGACTCCCATGGACCAGATGCGCAGGTTCCTGACACCGGAACAGCAGTCCCGTTTCGAGACCATGGAAATGATGATGACCGCGTTCCAAGCCATGTCGTAATCACATCTTATTTAAGAAAGGATACATAACAGTATGGATGCAAACTGGAAAAAAGATCCACGCCTGAAATCCATGAGCAAGGAAAAGCTTGCCCTGCTCACAGAATTTGCGGACCGCATTGAACACACGGAAAAAAACAAGCTGATGGAGGCGTTCATGTCCATTAATCTGGAAGCCAGGCAAAAGGGGATCCAGTTTAATGACAAGGAGACAGCTCTCCTTGTAACCATCTTAAGTTCAGGCATGCCCTCTACTGAAAAGAAGAAACTGGATATGCTGAAAATGTTGTCAAAAAAAATGGCAGGGCCGCGCTGATCAGGCGCCCCCTGCCTTAGAAAATATCAAATGATCCAACTCAATGATTCGGACCCTGTGTCCGAATCATATGTTTATCATTTCAGCTGAGTTATATCAGCGGCGATCACGATCCTGGTCTTCTCCGTGGCTGTCTGCACCAATTCCTTGGCCCTGGATTCAGGAAGCCGGATGCAGCCTGCAGAACCATTATCCGCTGATGCGGTAAAACAGTGAAGGAAAATAGCCGATCCCTTTCCCGGCACACGGTCCGAATTATAGTCCAGCGCAAGGGCATAATTATAGTAGGGAGAGGCTGCCGCCAGATTCTCAGCCGAGTTCCAGGACCGGGAAGTCACGGATGTATTCACCAGCTGATTATAGTAAGAGCTGGAGGGATCATCCACCCAGTAATCCCCCTTTACCACCTTATGATAGGGAAGCATGCTGCCGGGATCCTCCTTCAGGCCAAAGGCCATGGTAAAACCATAGGTGCCGGACGGGGTCTTGCCATCCCCTTCCCCTTTATCCGAGGTGATGCCTCCCCGTCCCACAACGGATGCCTCTTTCCACACCAGTTCAAAGGAATCTTCAGACTTGGCGTAATAGTAAGTATCTGCATTGCACCCGCCGGTGCCCACCACCACGATCATCTGGTCCGCCTCCCTGGCAGCTTCCAGATTCTGGGGCTGAATCACACCGTCCACCACGGCCGGAGCCTTTGTATCCCGGCTGATCTCCACCATCCCGGGGCCTCCTCCCTTATCAGCGCCCTGCACCCCCTGCACCAGGACTGCCGCATACGCCGTACCGGCTGTTTGCCCTGGTGGCGCCGCTGCCGGGACTGCCGCTGCCAGGACCGCCATTGCCAGGACCGCCATTCTTCTATATCGTTTCATATGGAATCTCCTCTTCATATGGAATCTCTCTTAACATAAAATTTCTTTTCCTATTATAACCTGCACCGGTTATAATTGGTATTTCTTTTTTCTTACAATTCTCTTTGTAAGGAACCTGATTCCGACCCAAAAAATTGTTAATAAAATTTAACTTGAACATATCCTAAGACCGGCCTATAATAAATCCAACATTACATTCAAGGATCCTATTTTCAGGTGATTTCTTGAAAGGAGGCGCGCATATGCAGTTATTGATCATCATCATTCAGGAAGTTGACTACGAACGGCTTTCCAGGGAATTCATCAGGCACCGGATACTGGCTACCAAGTTCTGTACCGAGGGACTGTATCTGAACAAAAAGAACATCACACTGATGGTGTGCATTGAAAAAGAACGGGAAAAGGAAATTCTGGAATATATAAAGAACAGCTGTACGGAACGGGTGGAGGAACGCCAGGTATCCGAATATAACGGTCAGATGTTTGTGGATACATTAAAGGGCGTCAAGGTTGGAGGCGCCACTGTATTTACAGCAGACGTGGACAAGATACTGAAATTCTGATCCTGGGTTTCAGCTTCCGGTCAGGGAACCGGTTGAACAGGACAGCACAAGGAATGGCATGCCGCAGACAACACGGCATGCCATTCCTTTTATCAATCTCTGTTACATAATCCGCGACCGCTTTTATTTGCAGACAATATTGATGATCTTGCCCGGTACGTAGATTTCCTTTACAATATTACCGGCCAGCTTGTCCTTAACAGCTTCCCTGCCGGCTGCCAGCGCATCCTCTTTGGAAATGTCGGCGGGCAGTTGGATCACGGAACGGGTCTTGCCATTTACCTGGACCGCCACCTCAATCTCATCATCCTTCATGGCTTCCTCGTCACATTCCGGCCACTGGGCATGGAATACGCTGTCCGTGCCGCCCAGCTGCTGCCACAGTTCTTCTCCGATATGAGGAGCAAAGGGTGCCAGGAGAATGACAAATGTCCTCAGTGTCTCCTTGTCAATGCCGCCCTCCTTCTTTGCCAGATCGATCATCTTGTTGTTGTATTCCATAAAACCGGAGATAACCGTATTCAGGCTGAACTGGTTAAAGCGGTACTCAATATCGTATACCAGTTTATGGCGCAGCTTGATCATTTCCCTGGTGGCCTCTATCTCCTTGTCTTTGTTGTCCATCACAAGGTTCCAGAATCGGTTCAGGAACCTGGAAACGCCTTCGATCCCCCTGTCGTCCCACTCTGCATCCAGTTCAGGCGGTCCCACAAACAATTCATACAGCCTTAAGGAATCACAGCCATAGTCCCTTACCAGATCGTCAGGGGATACCACGTTGCCTTTGGACTTACTCATCTTGATTCCGTTTTTGCCCGTGATCATGCCCTGGTTAAACAGCTTCTTAAAGGGTTCGTCAAAATCAATGGCCCCGATGTCACACAGGAATTTTGTGTAAAAACGCGAGTACAGCAGATGGAGCACTGCATGCTCTACACCGCCGATATACATATCAACCGGCAGGTACTTGTCTGCCTTTTCCCTGGATACAAGTTCCTCTTTATTATGGCTGTCCACATAGCGCAGGAAATACCAGGAGGAACCAGCCCACTGGGGCATGGTGTTGGTTTCACGTTTGGCAGGCGCCCCGCAAACCGGGCAGGTGGTATTCACCCACTGGTCAATGGCTGCCAGAGGTGATTCTCCTGTTCCGGTAGGCTGATAGCTCTCCACCTCGGGAAGCCTTAAGGGAAGCTCTTCCTCAGGCACAGGCACGCAGCCGCACTTGGGGCAGTGGATAATGGGGATGGGCTCTCCCCAGTAGCGCTGGCGCGAAAATACCCAGTCGCGCAGCTTATAGTTAACCGTCTTGTGGCCGAATCCCTTTTCCTCGATCATATGGGGCGCTTCCTTTTTAAGGACAGCTGACTCCATGCCATTCCAGTCACCGGAATTGATCATGATGCCGCTTGCCTCCGTGTACGCCTCGGTCATATCTTCGATCTCAACGCCGTCCTTTGCAATAACCTGTACAATGGGAAGGCCGAATTTCTTTGCAAACTCAAAGTCCCTGTCGTCATGGGCAGGCACGCACATGATGGCTCCCGTGCCGTAGTCTGAAAGTACATAGTCGGACAGCCAGATGGGTGTCTTTGCGCCGTTTAACGGGTTGATGGCATAGCTGCCTGTAAACACGCCCGTCTTATCCTTGGCCTGCATACGGTCTACATTGGAGCGCATGGAGGAATCAAAAATATACTGTTCAACCGCCTCCCTGGTCTCATCCGTGGCCAGGCTCTTGGCCAGCTCGTGCTCAGGGGCAAGCACCATAAAGGTGGCGCCGTACAGGGTGTCCGGTCTTGTGGTGTAGACCGTGATCTTCTCCTCACGTCCATCAATGGGGAAATCCACCTCTGCGCCATAGGATTTACCAATCCAGTCTGTCTGCATCTTCTTAACTTTCTCAGGCCAGTCCAGCTTGTCCAGGTCATTTAACAGGCGCTCTGCATAGGCAGTAATCTTTAACATCCACTGGCGCAGGTTCTTTTTGGTCACGGCAGTGCCGCAGCGCTCGCAGCAGCCGTTTACCACTTCCTCATTGGCAAGGCCGGTCTTACAGGAAGGACACCAGTTAATAGGGAACTCCTTCTCATAGGCCAGGCCATTTTTGAACATCTGTACAAAGATCCACTGGGTCCACTTGTAGAAATCAGGGTCCGTGGTGTTGACCTCCATATCCCAGTCATAAATGGCGGCAATCTGTTTGATCTGCTTTTTAATATTGGAAATGTTGGCTTCCGTGGACTTAGCCGGATGAACCCCCATCTTGATCGCGTAGTTCTCAGCAGGAAGGCCGAATGCGTCCCAGCCCATGGGATGGATCACATATTTTCCCTTTAACAGCTGGTATCTGCTCCACACATCGGAGATTACATATCCCCTCCAGTGGCCCACATGAAGGCCGCTGCCTGACGGATATGGGAACATATCCAGACAATAATACTTTTCTTTCTTGCCATCATTGACATTGATGGGCTTTTCCTCCCAGTTTTCACGCCACTTTTTCTCAATCGCGCTGTGATTGTACTGTGTTGCCATAATTTCATTCCTCCATTGGTTATCTCAGGGCAGGTGAACCATATAACATTCGGGACTTCTTACCCGCAGTGCGGTTCCGGCGGAGCGTTTTTTATATCATAGGGAACTCCAGAGAAATCTCCTATGATATAAAAAAGCCCTGCATCTCTATCCTCTAGAGACGCAAAGCCAATGTCCTCGCGCGGTACCACTCTGGTTCATGCCTTCTGACGCATGCACTTGTTCCTCTTATAACGGTAAGGGTTCCGTCCTGTCCTACTGAGATCCGATCCCGATGGGACATCTCCTTTGGGCCAGGCTACTCCAGGGCCAGTTCAACAACCTTCTGTCACCGGCTCACACCAGCCGCCGGCTCTCTGTATCCATAGGGTTATCTACTATTCCCTTTCTGCGTATTTGCACTAAAGCATAATTTAGCACATTTCCATGACAGTGTCAACCTCTACAGGCGAAAAAAGTCAGCTGCTGTCATCTCTGACCAGGCCGCTTTATAAGGGGTTCTGGCGCACCGGGCTGTCCGGGCATGCCGGTGGGGCTTAGCCGCCTTAGCCCACTTGGCCGGCGTCTCATGTCTGGAAGGTTTGGCCGGACCTCCGATACGCGCCTCATCTGTGAAAAGGACGCAGTAACCTTCCAGGTCACGGATCCATCCCCTGTCAAACCAACCGTACTGTAATCCTTCAAAACTGTAAACAGCTCCTTCAACAATATAGGCCGCTGGCGTTCCGTCAAACAGGTAGATGTGCTCCCTGTCCTTATCCAGATACGCTGCCGGCATTCCTTCCTTATTATAAAATGTCATGTCCCGGTTCTCCCATTTTCTTTTTTACAATGGATTTATTATACTACGCCCTTTCCCCACATTCAATCTTTATCTTTTCTTAACATTTTTCTAACGCCCCATTCACTTGCTTTGACCGTTGTCCCTATGCTAAGCTTTATATAAGGCATATCCTAAAACAAAATAACGGACAACAGGAGGTAACTTATTGAATCAGAAACTCAAAGAAAAAATCACAGAATCCCTATCATCTGTGCTGCCCGTTACCTGTATCGTATTGATACTTGGAATCACCATTGCCCCCATTCCCCTGGACCCGCTGATGCTGTTTTTGGCAGGGGCCGCTTTCCTTATTATAGGTATGGGATTTTTCACACTGGGGGTAGATATGGCCATGATGCCCATCGGGGAAAAGGTAGGGGCACAGCTGGCCAAGGCGAAACGACTTCCAATCATCATACTGGCATGTATTATCATGGGCGCAATTGTAACCGTTGCCGAACCGGACCTTCAGGTCCTGGCAGGACAGACGCCGGCCGTACCTGACATGGTACTGATCCTCACCGTAGCCGCAGGCGTGGGTCTGTTTCTGGCCCTGGCATTCCTCCGCTCCCTTTTCGGATGGAGCCTGTCCCATATTCTTATGGTCTGCTATCTCATTCTGTTCATCATGGCCTTCTATATTCCAGGTGACTTTCTTGCAGTGGCATTTGACTCCGGAGGCGTGACCACCGGCCCCATAACAGTTCCCTTTATCATGGCTCTTGGCATGGGTCTGTCCTCCATCGGCCAGGGGAAAAATCAGGACAGTGACAGCTTCGGCCTTGTTGCCCTGTGCTCCATCGGTCCCATCCTTTCGGTTATGATCCTGGGTTTTATCTACCAGTCATCCTCAGGCACCTATGAGCCAACGGTTATTCCCTCCATCAGCAATTCCCAGGATTTATGGCTGGCCTTTCAGAATGAGCTGCCCGAATACGCCATGGAGGTATTTACCGCCCTGTTCCCCATCCTGATATTCTTTATCATTTTCCAAATCTTTTTCTTAAAAATGCGTAAAAGACAGGTTGTGAAGATCCTGGTGGGAATGTTATACTCTTATATTGGACTGACGCTGTTCCTCACAGGGGTCAACGTAGGGTTCATGCCCGCGGGCAGTTACCTGGGCAAGCAGATCGCTTCCCTTTCCTACCAGTGGGTCCTGATCCCCATCGCCATGCTCATTGGTTTTTACATTGTAAAGGCGGAACCTGCCGTGCAGGTATTAAACAAGCAGGTTGCGGAGGTGACGGGCGGCACCATATCCGAGGCAACCATGATGAAAGGCCTGTCCGTTGGAATGGCTCTTTCCCTGGGATTATCCATGCTTCGGGTCATGACCGGACTCCCTCTTATGAGCCTGCTCTTACCCGGCTATGCTCTGGCCCTGGGGCTGTCATTTGTGGTTCCTCCTGTCTTTACTTCCATTGCATTTGACTCTGGCGGTGTTGCATCCGGTCCCATGACCGCAACCTTCCTGCTCCCCTTTGCAATGGGCGCATGCGAAGCGCTGGGCGGGAATATCCTGACAGATGCATTCGGCATTGTGGCCATGGTGGCCATGACGCCCCTTATTATCATACAATTTATCGGCTTATCCTATGAGATCAAGACGAAAAGGGCAAAAAGCGATTCACGGCTGTCCTACGTTGATATGAACAGTGAATTTATCGAATTAGAAAAGGAGGACTCCGATGAACATGAATAGTATCAGATGGATGGCCGCCATTGTGGACCGGGGCAAGGGCAACAAGGCTGCATCCATTTTCCATGAACACCACCTGGAAATCCTTCTGGCAGTCAGGGGACACGGAACTGCCAGCTCCGCCATCATGGACTGCCTGGGACTGGATGAACCGGAAAAGGATCTGGTTCTGGGAATCGCAACCGGCACCGATGCCCATCAGGCAATGGAGGCTCTAAAACACAAGATGGAGTTTGACAAGCCAGGACATGGAATTGCATTTTCCATCCCGCTTTCAGGAATCAGTATTGCTGCTTCCAATTTTCTAAAGGATTGGGATACATCCCAGACACAGATCACAGCTTGTGCTAAGGAGGATACATCTATGCCAGACAGCAAACACTACGAATTAATCGCCACAGTTATCAATACGGATCTGTCCACACCGGTCATGGAGGCTGCCAGAAAGGCCGGCTGCCACGGTGGCACCCTTGTAAAAGCCAGGGAGATCGGTACCGATGAGGGAAAGAAGCTCTTCGGCCTGACCCTTTCCCAGGAAAAGGCCATCCTCCTTATCCTTACCCCTGTTTCCGGAAAACAGCCCATACTCAAGGCGATCTGCGAGACGGTACTGCAGGAGACCGGGGAACATGCGGTCGCATTTTCCATGCCGGTGGATGAGGTGCAGGGAATCAGCGGTTAGGATCTGACAAATAGGCCGGGCGGATGATTTTGCCCGGCCCTTGTCAACTGATGGTATGTTTTTCAATCTAATAACTTTCTTCCATATCGGAAAATATCCACAATGTTTCCTGGGAACTGCTGAAATATGAGTTGCATCTCAGAACCCTGAGTTTCAACCGGCTTCCATCCCTTTTCTGATATATAAATCCAGGTATCTCATCCCCGTCCAGCATCATCTCCAGATTCCCATAATCGCAGAACTGTTCAAATAAACGGACGTATTCCGGCTCCACCATCCGGTTGGCATACATCAGCAGGGCCTTGCTGAAACTGTCCCTGGATTCCTCCAGCATTTTCTCAAAATAGGACGGAATAAAGATCCGGCGCAGGGTATCTGTTTCCAGATTCACAAAATAAACGCCTTTAAACACAGGTGCCAGAACCCGCAGGAAACGCTCCGCATCCCTTTTTTCAGTGATTACCCGTTCCATCTGGCTGTCCAATGACCGCTGCTGGCGCTCACCCCCCTGGGCGGAGTAATATTCCTCTTTACGCATCTGCATATCTGTCTCCGCAGCCTGGATTATCTCATTGATATCCAGACCCTCCTCCCTCCATTCAAGGCCCACGGAAATAGAATAGCCCGCACGCTCCACCTCCTGTCGGACATCCTCCAAATTCTCCGTCACTGTCTGATGCAGAACATCCCTACAGAGCACTACAAACTCATCTCCCCCAATGCGGAAGACGGATTCCCTGCCAAAATTCTTTAAAAGGATCGCCGCAACTGTTTTCAGCATGACGTCTCCTGCCTTGTGCCCTAAATGGTTGTTGATCTCATGCAGTCCGTTTACATCAATATAAACACAGGCAAGTGAAAGGGTATCCGGCTGCGTTAATGTCCGTATCGCCTTTTTATAGCTGTTTCTGTTCTGGATGCCTGTCAGCGCGTCCGTTAGCGCCTCTTTGCTTAAGATCTTATTGGCAGCCTCGATCTGCTGGTACTGCCTTCGGATGGTGATCTCATCCTTCTTTGACTGGATCCTGGAATTATACAGGCTTGTGGCGATCCCAATTGCCACCAGTGAGAGAAACAGGCTGTTCATCAGGTTATTATACGTATGGTTTAACCCTGCGGGATCAGGAAAATATGGCAGAAGCAGATTAAACACCAGAACATCCGCCAGAAACAGCAGCGCCGTCTTCCACGGCTTCATCATGGACAGGATGGCCAGGATCAGGATCACATAGTTATAGACCGTCAGTCCATTCCCCCCCAGCTGGTCATTCAGCGTGACGGCGATTCCCCAAAAGCTGAAAAACACCAAATAGGCGTGTTCAATCCAGAAATAATAACGGTGGCTGTTCTCCTTCTTTCTGTCAACCCAGGCCTGCCCTGCCATCACACACAATGTGACCAGGATCAGGATGAGATACATGAGAAAATAAGCGGTGCGCCTCGGTTTCAAGAAGGGGCCGCCCGGACGCAATGAAATGGAAACCAGCATGACCAGTTCATATATAATGATAAAAAGATGAAAAAAGAAGTTCCTGTTCACCACATCCCGGTGAAGGGAACATTCAATTTCATCAAAATCCCGGAGCCCGGCGTCTATTCCTAAAAGACACTTTAGTTTCATCCACATCCACATTTCACTCCTTCATTCCCCTTTGGGACATTCATCTCAAACGCCTGATACATGCCCTCTTTTTTAAAGTATATCATACTTTAGTTCCATGGAATATGTAAATTTCAATTTTCTCCCCCCACACGCTATTTCCATACTCATCCTCTTCCATTTTCCAAGAAATCCATTATAATTATTACTATCAAAGGAAAGCAGGTGCAATTAAATGTACATAGGCGATTTACATATCCACTCCCGTTATTCCAGGGCCACCAGCAAAGAGCTGACACCGGAGCATCTGGATCTCTGGGCCCGCAAAAAAGGGATTCATATAGTTGGAACAGGGGATTTTACCCACCAGGCATGGAGGGCTGAACTGGAGCAGAAACTGGAGCCGGCCGAGTCCGGCCTTTACGTGCTCAAAAAAGAATGGGAAATACGCCATTCCTCAGCTGCCGCCGGAAATAAACCACGTTTTGTGATTACCGGGGAGATCAGCTCCATTTATAAGAAGAACGGAAAGGTGCGCAAGGTTCACAGCCTGATCCTCCTTCCCAGCCTGGAGGCTGCGGAAGTTCTCTCCCGGCGGCTGGAGGCCATTGGCAACATCCACTCCGATGGGCGTCCCATCCTTGGTCTTGACTGCCATGATCTTCTGGCGATCACACTTGATGCGTGTCCGGAGGCGATTTATGTGCCTGCGCATATCTGGACGCCTCATTTTTCCCTGTTCGGCGCATTTTCCGGTTTTGATACCATTGAAGAGTGCTATGAGGAGCTGACGCCCCAGATCCACGCCCTGGAGACAGGGCTGTCCTCGGACCCGGCCATGAACTGGCGCCTGTCCGCTCTGGATTCCTATCAGCTGATCTCCAATTCAGATGCCCATTCCCCAGCCAAATTGGGGAGGGAGGCCAATCTGCTTGATATCGCCATGTCCTATGAAGGGCTTTACGGCGCGATCCAAAGAGGCGAGGGGCTGGCCGGAACCATCGAGTTTTTCCCGGAGGAGGGTAAATACCATTTTGACGGCCACCGCAAATGCCACCTGTGCCTGAGTCCGTCCCAGGCCAGGCAGTATAACGGTATATGCCCTGTGTGCGGCAGAAAGCTGACCACAGGTGTGCTTCACAGGATCGAACAGCTGGCCGACCGCCAGGAAACCTTCCGGCTGCCGGGCGGCAGGCCTTATGAGAACCTGGTACCCCTTCCTGAAGTGATCGCCGGCTGTATGGGCACCTCCTCCGGCAGTGTCAAGGTGGCGCGGCAGTATGAGCACATGCTGGAGGAGCTGGGAGATGAATTCCACATACTCAGGAAAGCGTCCCTGGATGATATCAGCCGGATCGGAGGCCAGCTCACAGCCCAGGGCATCCGCCATCTGCGGGAAGGGCAGGTGGAATGGAGGCCCGGGTATGATGGGGAATACGGCACCATGAAGCTGTTCGGGGCAGCGGAACTGGACAGCGTGGAGGGACAGCTGTCATTTATTCTGGATGAAGAGGATACCCCATCTGATGACAGCAGTCTCCTGTCCGCGGACCTGTCTTATGCCGGGGAAAGCAAACAGCCGCAGATGCTCTCTGCCTGCACCAGTGAACCGGATCCCATTTCCTCCGCTGTTGCTGCCCCCGTCATCCTGGATCCCTCTGACAACCATCCATCCCTGGCAGGACTCAACCAGGGTCAGCGCCAGGCAGTCCAGTCCATCGCCCCTGTAACCGCTGTCATCGCCGGTCCGGGCACGGGAAAGACCAAGACCCTGGTGTCCCGCCTTGCTTATCTTCTGGGTGAACGGGGCGTAAAACCCGGTGAGATCACCGCAGTCACCTTCACCAACAAAGCTGCCGAGGAGCTGCGCCAGCGTATCCACCAGCAGCTGCCGGGCAAGGGCCGCCTCACCCAGATGCAGGTGGGGACTTTTCACTCCCTGTGCTACCGGATGCTGCTGGCGGATGGGACCGACCTGGTCCTGGCCGATGAAGGCCAGCTGGAGGAATGCGCGTCTCAGACAGTGGAACAGCTGAGCCTCTCCTGCTCTGCCCGCCAGTTTCTCGCCATGGTATCCCTGCACAAATCCGGGATCCAGACCCCTGACATGGAAGAGGCATTCCGCCTGTATGATACACTCCTGGCAGACCGTCATATCATGGACTTTGACGATCTGCTCCTGAACGTACTGGAACGGCTGGAGTCAGAGCAGTCCAGCCAGCTCCGCAAAAAACACTTTTTCTATCTTCTGGTGGATGAATTCCAGGATATCAGCCCGGTCCAGTACCGCCTGATCCGTGCCTGGTGCAAGGGAGGCAAGGAATTATTCCTGATCGGCGACCCGGATCAGTCCATCTATGGGTTCCGCGGCTCCCAGAGCAATTGTTTCGACTTTCTGAACGCGGATTTTGAACAGGTAAATACACTGCGCTTAAAACCTAACTACCGTTCCACACCGGAGATCCTGGCAGCCGCCCTTCCCCTCATCTCCCACAACCCAGGTGGGAAAAGGGAACTGGAACCAATGCTCTCCCACGGCTCCCCGGTCCGGGTGGCCGCTGCCAAAACCAGCCTGTCGGAAGCCATCTTTATTGCCAAGGAGATCGGACACATGGTGGGAGGCATCGATATGCTGGACGCCCACACAAATACCGCCCATTTCTCAGATACCCCCAGAAGTTTCGGAGATATCGCTATCCTGTACAGGACCAACCATCAGGCAAAGCTGCTGGAGGAGTGTCTGAGAAAAGAAGGGATTCCCTATGTGGTGTCCGGGCGTGAGGATTATCTGTCCGATCCATCTGTTCAGGGAACCATCTGCTTCTTTCATGGTCTGCTGCAGTATTTCCGGGATGAAAATGCTTCCCAATGGAAACAGACAAAGGCATTGTGCTGTAAACTGCTTTCATCATCCCACAACTATGAGACCTTAAAAGAGGCATATTCCGGCCGTTTAAAGCGTGAAAAGCCTTGGAAGATCCTGGAGGACTGGAGGCACGGTCTGAAGCTGTGTGACAGCAAGGCCATGGAGACTTTGGTGTGCATGTCATATTTCCACAAGACCATGGAGGATATGATCCATACCCTTACCTTTGGACAGGGAAATGATGTCACCAGAAGCGGCCAGGACTCCTGTCCATCGAGCGCGGTCACCCTGATGACCTTCCACGCCTCCAAGGGCCTGGAATTTCCCACCGTGTTCCTGTACGGACTCAAGCAAGGGCTTATGCCTCTTAAGTCAGGCAGCGGCCCTGTGGACTGGGAGGAGGAGCGGCGCCTTCTGTACGTGGCAATGACCCGTGCAAAGGAAGAACTGGTTCTGACCACCTCCGAGGAGCCATCCCCCTTCCTGTCCGAAATCCCCCAGGACGCATGCCGCACAGAGCAGGCCCATATACCGGGGGATGGGATGAAGCAGCTGAGTTTATTTGATTTTAATTTGATGTAAGCAGCGGGGAGGGAGTTCCATTCGTGAGGGGAACAGGTCGCGGGCCTGGGACAGATGGAAAGGCGGAAAATGTAAAGGGCTTTAGATAGCAAACGGCCTCGTATGGTATAAAACAGCCGGAAACAGTGCTGCGGCCCCCCTTAACCGGCGGGGTGCGGCACTGTTTCCGGCTGTCTTGATGATGCAGAGTATGTGGAAGCTGATACCGGCGGCGCAGGTAACCTTTGCAGGAGGAAGACGGTGGCCTTACCGCTCTTCCATGGCCACATAATCCATGTTGTCACCCACATATTTGGTGGCAGGACGCATGATACGGCCGTCATACAGCTTGTTTTCGATGTTGTGCGCTACCCAGCCAACGATACGGCTGCACACAAACAGAGGGGTATACAGGTCCCTGGGGATGCGGAGCATGCCATAGGCAAAGCCGCTGTAGAAGTCCACATTGGTGGGAAGGGCTTTGCCCTTGATCTCCTCCATGACCTCCTTGGCAATGCGCTCGAAACGCATATAGTAATCCAGCTCCTTCATGTGATTCTGTTCCTTGGCAACTTCTATGCAGCAGGCCCTTAAGACTTCCGCACGCGGGTCGGATACGGTGTAAACAGCGTGGCCAAAGCCGTATACAAGGCCTGACTTGTCATAGAGGTCGCCTGACATGATCTTTCTTACGGCCTGACGGATCCTGGCATCGTCCGCATCATAGCCTCCGGTCTCCTCCAGGACTGCGTCCATCATCTCAGCCACCTTGATGTTGGCTCCGCCGTGGCGCGGTCCCTTCAGGGAGCCGATGCCGCCGCATACGGTGGAATAAATATCTGTTCCGGTGGATGCGATCACTACATTGGTGAAGGTGGAGTTATTGCCGCCGCCATGGTCCGCATGAAGCATGAGTATGGTGTCTAAAAGGCTGGCCTCCTTTGTGGAGAACTTCTGATCCTTTCTCAGCAGGCTCAGGAAATTCTCGGCAATGGAATATTCCGGATTTGCATAATGGATAAAAAGGCTCTCACGGTCATAGTAGTGCACCTTGCTCTGGTAAGCGTAACAGGCAATGGACGGCAGCTTTGCCAACAGGTTCACGCCCTTGATCAGGGTCTGGTAAACATCCGTATTGTCCGGATCATCATCATAATTATACAGGGTCAGGACCGCATCCATAAGCTTGTTCATCAGGTTCTTTCCCGGCAGGCGCAGCAGGTTCATTTCCACAAACTCATCCGGGATCTCGTAGCAGCGTCTCACCACGTTGCAGAACTTTTCCAGTTCCCCCTTTTTGGGAAGATAGCCGAACAACAGCAGGAAACATACCTCCTCATAGCCGAAGTGGCTTCCCTTTTTGCCGTTCACCAGGTCCAGCACATCGATTCCTCTGTAAAGCAGACGGCCGGGTATCGCCTTGATGCCTTCCTCAGTCTCCTCATATCCCACCACATCGGCCACTCTGGTAAGTCCTACACGGACACCTGTTCCGTCTTCGTTTCTCAGGCCCTTCTTTACATTGTACTCTTTATACCACTTATTCGGAATATCTGTATAATTCTGGGATTTTCCATAAAATTGAGCAAGATAGCTTTCCTTGACCATTGTTATTACTCCTCTCTGAAATTGGTGCTGCGGGGATATCCCCTTCCATCAGTGCCTTGTGCGGTTATAATTGATCAGGCATCCGGCTTTCACGATCTTCCGTTCCTCCGCTGTCATATCCGCAATATATAAATCCAGAACCTTAACCGGTGCGTCTTCTTCCCCGCTTCCCAGCACATACGCCTTGATCTGTTTCATATCTCCGTCCAGAGCCGCTTTAATGCCCGGCACATAGATGTAATCTCCCACTTCAAACTCAGGGTCAGCCTCCATCTGGAAAGGAACCATGCCCCAGTTCATCACATTGGAGCGATAACGCTTAGTGGCGTATTCCTTACAGATATTTGCCAGTCCGCCGATCACCCTCTGACAGCTGGCCGCCTGTTCCCTGGCTGAACCGTCACCAGGCTTCACGGCGTAGATCATGCTTCCGATCTCCGTATCCTTCATGGTCACATGTTCGTTTCCTTCAATCCTGTTGATCAGCTGGAAAATAGTCCCAAGTTTCGGCTCCAGCTCCAATTCTTTTTCAGGGCCTTCCTTAACCCTTGCCTTTTCCAGCCGGTCCACTTCCTTGGTCCTGCCAACGTATTCAGGATCCCTTCTGGATAAAGTAAACTCCGCCAGCCCCAGTGGGTTGGAACGGTAGGATGATGTCTCACCGGACGGGATCAGCTCATCCGTGGTGGTTACGGGATCCATGATCTTGGAACATACCTTTAACAGGATATTGTCCGCCAGAGGACTCATCTGCGGCCAATCCTTGATGTTGGGACCATAGATCAGGCCCTTCTTCGTATCGCCCTTGCCGTATCCCATATAGACGCGGTTCTTATAGGAAATATCGTCAAACTCATATTCAGGCACATTGCCCCAGCAATCCATCTCCCATGCGGAGGTGAGGATGCCTCCATTGGCCGCTGTTGCGGCAATGGAACGTGCGTCCATGAGCGCCACTGCAGCCATCTGGCCGTTCCCCGGCTTGGAGCCCTCCCGGTTGGGGAAGTTCCTGGTGGTGTGACGGATACTGAGTCCGTTGTTGCAGGGCGTGTCTCCCGCGCCAAAGCAGGGTCCGCAGAAGGCGGTGCGGATGATCGCTCCCGCATCCATCAGATCCGACACAGCCCCTTTCTTCACCAGGTCTGCAAATACAGGCTGTGAAGAAGGATAAACTGCCAGTGAGAATTCATCACATCCGCAGTTCTTTCCCTTAAGGGCCCGGGCTGCTTCTATTACATTGCTGTAGGTTCCGCCTGCGCAGCCTGCGATCACTGCCTGCTGAACCAGAAGCTGGCCGTCCACCACCTTGTCAAGAAGGGTGAATTCCGCCTTGCCTCCGGAGATTCTGGCAGCTTCCGTTTCAACTTCCCTGAGGATATCTGTCATATCAGCTTTCAGCTGGTCAATCTCATATGTATTGCTTGGATGGAACGGCAGTGCGATCATGGGCTTAACCGTGGACAGGTCCACGTAGACGCAGCCGTCATAGTATGCCACATCCGCCGGGGACAGTTCTTTGTAATCCTCTGCCCTGTTGTGCATTGCAAGATATTTCTTTGTATCCTCATCCGTCTTCCAGATGGAGCTGAGGCAGGTGGTCTCTGTGGTCATTACATCCACCCCATTGCGGTAATCCGTTGTCATGGATGCAACACCTGGGCCTACGAATTCCATCACCTTATTCTTTACATATCCGTTCTTAAACACCGCCCCTATAATGGCAAGGGCAATATCCTGAGGACCTGTACCCGGTCTCGGCGCCCCGTCCAGGTAAACCGCCACAACGCCCGGATAAGCCACATCATATGTATCGCGAAGAAGCTGCTTCACCAGCTCGCCTCCGCCCTCGCCCACTGCCATGGTTCCCAGGGCGCCGTAACGTGTGTGGCTGTCAGAACCCAGGATCATCCTGCCGCAGCCGGCCATCATTTCCCTCATATACTGGTGGATCACCGCAATGTGGGGCGGCACATAGATACCGCCGTATTTCTTAGCAGCGGAAAGGCCGAACATGTGGTCGTCCTCATTGATGGTCCCGCCCACTGCACAGAGAGTGTTATGGCAGTTGGTCAATACATAAGGTATGGGAAATTGTTCCATGCCCGATGCCTTGGCTGTCTGGACAATGCCTACGAACGTAATATCGTGGCTGGCCATGCTGTCAAAGCGGAGCTTCAGATGTTCCATATTGTCAGATGTGTTATGGGCTTCCAGTATGGAATAGGCAATGGTCCCTTTTCTGGCAGCCGCCTTATCCGCCTCCACACCGGTGAGGGCCTTTACTTTCCCGCTTTCTGCTTCCGGTACGATCTCTGTCCCGTTTATCAGGTAAATACCGTTTTCATACAATGATACCATTTACGTTACCTCCGGTCTTATTTATTTTGTAACTGTTCAGGACGGTTACTTTATTTTTATAAAAAGGGCGCGGCTTCTTTGAATGGCGCCTGCCCTTTTACGTTCATTGTTTAATACTATAAAGCAAAAATTTTGATTTGTCCAGTCTTTTCGCTGTAGTTTCAACAG
This sequence comes from Clostridium sp. FS41, assembly GCF_000954015.1. Taxonomy (NCBI): domain Bacteria; kingdom Bacillati; phylum Bacillota; class Clostridia; order Eubacteriales; family Clostridiaceae; genus Clostridium; species Clostridium sp. FS41. Next base: position 150,790 of record NZ_JYHN01000059.1, on the reverse strand, counting down.
CTTTTGCATTGTGGTTCATTTTATATCCCACATGTCCATTACTGTCGTTCATCACAGCTTTACCACTGCAAAGCATCCATCTGAGTATAACAGATGTAAGGGCCGCAGCGCAATACCATGTTACCAATTCAATACAAATAATCCTATACATATAAGAAAATAGATGATCATTCCCGGATTCAAAAACACGGTCCTGAATCTCTTTCCCCTCTGGATGGGCCATATTCCAGGCGCAAAACGGATCTCTTTCCGATACAGGATTAAAATTGTGATGCCACCGATCAGGCATGCCACCATAAACAGAAGGTATCCGGTGATCAGAAGCCCTGACAGGGCTGATATGATCCCGCTAAAGTCAAGATCTAACAGATGCTCCATTTTCCGCAGAAACCACGGCAGATCCATAAGACCCTTTGCCCCTTTTGACAGTTCCACTGATATGGCCCCGCCCAGAAAATTAAAGATCATATGAAGGGCGATGGTATAACTTACCTTCCCCGTCTTGGCATACACATATGCCCACAGCAAGCCGATCCCAAATGCATAGAAAAACTGCGAGAAATTCCCGTGGGCCATTCCAAACATCAGGCCCGACACCAGTATCGCCGGTCCTTCCCCAAATCCCAGCAGCCGGTCCATGAGCAGTTTTCTGAAAAGCAGTTCCTCTATGACCGGCGCGGCAACCACTGTAAATAAAACAGTCATCCATATTCCTGAATTCATCAGGATACGGTCCAACTCACCATCTCCCAGACCTGAGGGCTTAAACCATTCCACCAGCTGTCCCAGCAGGTTGCCGGCCAGCCCCATACCCACTGTGATCACAAGGCAGGCCGTAAACTTCCCCATTCCCCAGCGCTGCCTCTGGGAACCGCCGCACTTGGGGACCAGCTGGATCAGAGCCACCGATACCGGAAATGCAACCAGGTACATGGGTATGGCTGATATAAGGACAAGACCACGCCCGTTGAAAAGATCCATCACTCCCCCAAGCAACATGTTGACCATTCCCACAAAAAACATCATCACGACCTGGGCCAGAACTGTTACCAGCATAAAGGAGGCGGCCACCAACCCCACGTGTGAAAACTGCCTTCTCTGCCATCTCCCGAGCGCCTGTTCGTTCTCTTCCTGTATCATATGCAAATGTCTGTTCTCCCTAAAAGTTTTTGTCATATTAATGTTGCATTTGCAACAGAAAAGTATTATGATATTGAATATCATAACACAAAACAAGGCAGGGTAAAAGAGAGATGACAGAATATTTTCAGAAAAACTTATTTAAAGACATTTCCATGGAAGAATACAAACGCCTGCTTACCTGCCTGGACGGAAGGTCGAAACAGTTCCGGGCCGGCGAGACCATCTGCGATTACGACCAGGGCTTTAATGACATCGGTATCATTGGAAAAGGCACCGCCTCCGTGGTGCGCTATGAATTCAACGGGGCCAGGACCATATTGGAACGGCTGGGTCCCCAGGACATCTTTGGCCATCTGCTGTCCTATGAGGGCAGCGAGAATGCCGGCATCAGCGTGGTCAGCGACAGTGCCTGTGATGTGCTTTTTATCCACTATGCCACCATCAGTTCCCCCTGTACAAAAGCCTGTACCTACCACCATCAGCTGACCCAGAACCTTCTGGATATGATCTCCGAGCGCGCCCTGAACTTAAGCCGCAGGGTGGAGGTCCTTTCCCAGCGCACCATCCGCGAAAAACTGATGTGTTATTTTCTCCAGCTGGCCGCACAGGCAAAAAGTTCCTCCTTCCGCCTTCCCTTTACCATGGTGGATCTGGCCGATTATCTCTCCATCGACCGCAGCGCCATGACCCGGGAACTGAAGCGTATGAAGGAGGAACGTATCATTGAAATGGACAAGCGCAGTGTCCGTTTATATATTTAATCCGTATTTCTGTTCAAATTCCACAGGTCCTGCAGGGCGTCCAAAATAAAAGCCCTGTATGGACTCCATTCCAAGCTCCCTCACCGCCAGGTATTCCTCCTCGGTCTCCACGCCCTCCAAACACACCTGCTTGCCAACATCATGGCACAGCGCTGTGATGGAACGGATAAATGTGGCGTTGAATATATCTGTGGTGACTCCTTTCACAAACCCTCTGTCTATTTTAACAATATCCACCGGAATGTTCTTCAGGGAAAACAGTGAGGAATAGCCCACTCCAAAATCATCCATGGCAACCTGTATGCCAATGGCCTTCATGTCCCTTAGCATCTGCAGGATGCGGTCATCCGCCTTAGCCAGATAGGTTTCTGTCAGTTCCATGACCACATGGGATGCCTCCAGATCAAGCTCCTTTAAGGTATCGCCAATATACGGTATGATATCCCCCTCTGTCAGCTGGACATAGGAGAGATTGATGCTCATGCGGAAATCAGGCTTAAAACCGCACCATTCCCTGCACTGGGCAGCCGCATGGCAAAAGATCCACCGCCCCAGCTGGATAATCAGTCCGTTCTGCTCCAGAAGGGGAATGAACTCTCCCGGGGAAATGTCCCCGTACTTGCTGCAGTGCCATCTGGCCAGCGCCTCCGCTCCCTGCAGCACACCTGTCCTGGTATCCACCTGAGGCTGATAATGAATGGTAAATCCCGCAAATCCCCGCTCAATGCTTTCCCTGAGAAGCTCCAGCAGTTCCAGCCGCCGCTCCCGTCCGGCAAGGATGTCCTTGGAAAATACAGTCATCCTGTTCCTGCCGGTCAGCTTAGAGTGCTCCAGGGAATAGTTGGCACATTTAAGAAGTTCCAGGTAATTGTCCCCGTCCCTGGGGTAAATGGTGAAGCCCGCTGAACATGTACAGTAGTACTTCCTCCCGTTATACTCCTGCTGCTTATGGAAATTCTGCTGTATCTTATGGAAAATATCCTGTCCATCTTCCTCATTGCTGCCAAGGCAGAGGACGCCGAACTCATCCCCATCCAGGCGGTACAGCTTGGCATTGGCCGGAAGCATGGACGACACCTTTTGCGCCGTGATCCGCAGGACCTCATCCCCAAAGGACCGGTCATAGAGATCGTTGATATTCTTGAACGAATCCAGGTCCAGGATCATAAGCCCAATCATATCCACTTCCTTGTGGTCCACCAGATATTTTTTTATATCCCCCTCAAACTCATACTTATTATAAAGGCCGGTCATATGGTCAATCTGATTCCTCTTTCCCAGATTGCTGATCATGCCTGCAAAGAGTTCCGGCCTTCCCTCCTCATCCCGGACCATCTTGCCCCGGCAGCGCAGCCATATCCACTCTCCCTTTACATTCCTGGCCCTGTATTCAATGTTGTGGTAGTCTTCCCTGCCGTCCGCTATATTCTGGTTGCTCTCCAGAAAATACGCCTCATCATGGGGATGGATCAGGCCGCCCCAGAATGCAGCCGCATTCATAACCACCTGACCGGGCAGTCCAAACTCCTCCACCATGGCCTGAGGATAGCGGAACACACCGGTTTTCATATTGCCCACAAATATATAGTCCTCGGTGCTGGATGTCAATGCATTATAAAACGTTTCATTGTCATATTTAAAAAGATCGGCGCTTGTGCTCTGTCCGTTTTCACTGAGTTTCTTTTTTGCCCGGATGATATGGTAAGCCCTTTTCTGTATATACATCTGCTCATCCGCCCTGGCGATCATATCATCCATGGAGCTGTTATCCCCCGGATATATCTCGGTCATCCCGTAGCTGAAAGGCACGCCGTAGTCAATGCCTACCCGCTCCCGGTCCTGCCTTGCCCTCTGAAGGACCCGTTTCATGCTTTCTTCCACCTCAGCCCGGCTGCGCCCATAAAAAAGCATGACAAACTCATCTCCGCTTAAACGGAACATAAAGTCCATCCTGCCCAGGCATTCCCTGGTGATGGATGCAACATAGCGCAGCAGGCTGTCTCCGGCGCTGTGGCCGTACTTGTCATTCACCTGCTTCAGTTCATTGATATCATACAGTACCAGGGTGAGGATCTGATTCTCCCGCGCCGCCTGTTCAATGGCCTGGGCCAGGCGTTCATTGCCGCCGCGGCGGTTGAGCATCTGGGTCAGCTCATCGGTGCGGGCTGAATTCGACATCCTGTCATATTCCGTCACATCAATTGAGTTCTGGATATGATAGGTCCTCCCGTTCCACTTGATCAGACTGTCATAATTGTGATAGACGCGCCCTGTTAAGGTATTGTTTTCCTGCCATACCCATCCCTTTTCAGACTTCTTTTCCATCAAACGGTCAATGGGACAGAATTCACAGCGCCTGGATATTCCGTGCTGCAGTACCTGCCAGCAGACTTTCCCTTCCGGATCCTCAAGCCCAAAAGCATGTTTCATATTCTCATTCATGTACAGAATTTCATCTGTCTCCAAATCCGTTATATAGATATGGGTATCCATCCGGTCAAGCACGCTTGAAAGGAATGTATCCTCAAACAGCTTTCTCTGCTCCTCAGTCATAAATAAGATTTCCCTTTCCCCCTATTGTTAACCGATCTTACCGTTAACCGTTTTCTATCCTTAACTTCTTCCTCTATTGTAAACTCTTCCCAGTTTATACTCAAGGACAATTTCCAAAAAAGCACCTCTTTTCGGTTAAAATAGCCGAAAAGAGGTGCTTTGTTTTCCGTATGAACGTATCTTATTCTTCGATCTCAGAGAACATATCCTTGCCAACTCCACACAGAGGACATACCCAGTCATCCGGAATATCCTCAAATGCTGTTCCAGGTGCAATACCGCCGTCAGGATCGCCAACCTCCGGGTCATATATCCATCCACATGGATCACATACATATTTTTTCATTGTTATTTCCTCCTTGAATTTATGTTATAAATTTTGTTTTTCCTTTTGATGACATTAATATATCATACTCGTTCCTGTTTTTCTGTGACATTTGCAACAGTTTGAAGTATTTTATATTGCTTTGTTTATGATATGCAGCTACATGCAATTGAATCCATTTAATCCGATCAAACTGCATCCAATCTGAGGCAAAACAACTGCCCGCAGATAACGCGGGCAGTCTTGCACCTTTGTTCAGTGACTTTGCTACATCTATAATCGGCTGTCCATCAGGCGGATCACTCAGAATCCTTAGCTGCGGCCCTTGCCTCTACCTCACGCTTTTGTACATCGCCGGGAGCCTGCTCATAACGGGTAAACTCATAGCTGTAAAGACCGATGCCGCCTGTCATGGAACGCAGGTCTGTGTTATAGCCAAAAAGCTCAGACATCGGAATATCCGCCTCTATCACCTGTTTGCCGTTGTGGTCTGAGTTCATTCCCAGAACACGGCCTCTCCTGCGGTTTAAATCGCCCATAACATCACCGGTGAACTTATCAGGAACCGTCACCTTAAGGGATGCGATCGGCTCCAGAAGCACTGGATTGGCATCCATAAAGCCCTGTTTAAAGGCCAGGATTGTTGCCATCTTAAATGCCATTTCAGAGGAGTCCACAGGATGATAGGAACCATCTAAGAGGGTTGCCTTTAATCCAACCACCGGATATCCTGCAAGAGGTCCTTTCACAACGCATTCCTGAAGTCCCTTTTCCACTGCCGGGAAGTAGTTTCTCGGAACAGAACCGCCAAATACCTTTTCCTCAAATACAAACGGTGTCTCAAGATCGCCGGATGGCTCAAATTCCATAATAACATCACCATACTGGCCGTGGCCGCCGGACTGTTTCTTATGTTTACCCTGAACCTTAACCTTCTTGCGCAGGGTCTCACGGAATGCAAATTTAGGCTTGGACAGGATAATGTCCACCTTGTAACGGCTCTGAAGCTTGCTTACAACAACATCCAGCTGCTGGTCGCCGATGCCGTAGAGCAGTGACTGGCGGTTTTCAGCATCATTGACAACCTTCAGGGTCAGGTCTTCTTCCATCATACGTGCCAAAGCGGTGGATACCTTGTCATCCTCGCCCTTGTTGGCTGCCTTGTAAGCCATATAGGTATACGGTGTGGAGGTCTGCGGCTTATGGTACACAATGGGAGCTGTGCGCACCGCCATGGTATCGCCTGTCTGGGTAACGGTAAGCTTTGCAACAGCGCCGATATCGCCTGCCCTTAACTCCTGTACCTCGATCTGCTCCTTGCCGCGGAGTATATAAAGCTTTCCAATCTTCTCTTCCGCATCCTTATTAACATTATATACCATGGTGTCCCCTTTCAGGGTACCGGTACAGATCTTCATCAGTGAATATTTGCCGATAAAGGGATCCACAATGGTCTTAAATACCCTTGCGGACAGGGATACATCATCATTGTACTTGGCAGTAAAGCGCTCGCCTGTGGATACGTCCACGCCAATGCACTCAAAATGGTCAGGTGACGGGAAATACTTGTCAATGGCCTGAAGCAGTACCTTAAAGCCCTGGCAGTTGATGCCGGATCCCATCATAACAGGTACAATGTCGCCTTCGATCACATGCTCGCGCAGAGCGGTGGAAATCTCCTCCTGAGTAAATTCTTCGCCCAGGAAATAGCGCTCCATATATTCTTCATTAGTCTCGGCAACAGCCTCGATCAGAGCATCTCTTGCAATGGTCAGGTTCTTCTGAACATAATCAGGGATCTCGCACTCTTCATAATCGCTCAGCTTAGTAAAACGGCGGCCGGCCATCTTAACCACGTTGACGAAACCTACAAATTTTTCATTCTCACGGATCGGCAGCTGGAACGGCGCGATCTTACGTCCAAAACGGGTCTCCATCTTCACTACCAGTTCACGGTAGCTGGCATGGTCATCATCCATGTTGGTAACAAAGATCAGCCTGGGCAGGTTGTACTTTTCACACATCTCCCATGCCTTCTCTGTTCCCGGTTCGATGCCTGCCTTACAGTTTACTACGATAATGGCTGCATCAGCAACGCTGATCGCCTCCTCTACTTCTCCTACAAAATCAAAAAATCCCGGCGTATCCAGAAGGTTAATCTTAATTGGTCCGTCCTCGCCTGCATATTCCAGCGGGATCAGCGTGGTGGAAATAGAAAACTGTCTCTTGATCTCTTCTTTGTCATAATCGCTGATGGTATTGCCGTCAGGCACCTTTCCCATGCGGGTCGTCATGCCTGTGATCAGCGCCAGTGCTTCCGCAACAGTCGTCTTACCTGCGCCTCCATGTCCAAGTAATACAACGTTGCGGATTTGTTCAGTCCCATATACGTTCATATATTTCCCTCCTGTACATAATATTTAAGCCCATGCGTATATTTTACTAAATTTTTCAGAATTTTTCAAGCTTTTTATATCATTTGCACAACATTCTTATATGAACAATCTGAAAACCCTTGAAAGCCTTGTAAATGCTAATAGAATCAATAACCATCCATCTACCAGCTCTTCTCCAGCGGCATATTCCAGTCCAGGCTAAACGGATTGAAAGCGCTTGTCTTCAACTGTTCATAGATATATCTGCGGTCAGAAGCATCGGTTCCTGACCAAGACGCATACCCTGCCAGGTAACTTTCCACAAACTCATCCCAGGAACTGAATTTTGTCTGAATAATTTTTGCTGTCTCAAGGGATTTATCCAAGGTTTCCTCAATGGTATAGTATCCTGCGATATAATAAAATCCCAGGTTTGACATGGATTGCCACATAAAATCCTAGCCTCTTCATAAGAAAACCCCCTCTATGTAATTGCCTTATTCTATCTTATTATACTATTTCTGAAATACAAAAGCCACCGGAATTTATCCAGTGGCCTATGTGTACAATCTTATCTTTTTCCCGCCGGAATTGTATGAATAGCATTGGGGAATCCGGCAAAGGGGAATAGCAGAATGGATACCATTCTTCTATCCCCCGCTTTATTAACCTTGCTTCTGCCGTATCAACAGTCTATTCTGGGATAGTCCTGTCACTACCATCACCGTTACACCGATCACATCTGTCAACGTAGTTGGTATTACCATCAAAATGGCGGCCACTGCAACAACGGCCCTTTGCCATCTCTGCATTTTTGTAAGCATCCATCCCTCTACCGCCGTGCTAAGCAGCATAACTCCTATCACCGCAGTAACGATCTTTTCAATAACCCAAATAGTGACTAGGCCATCGCAAAACAGAAGGTCAGGTGAATTAATGAATATCATGGGAACCAGAAAGCCGCCCAACGCTAATTTAAATGCCTGCCATCCTGTCTTTCCCGGATCAGCATTTGCTAATCCGGCCGCCGCATAAGCTGGTATTGCCACTGGCGGAGTCACATTAGCCAATAAACCAAAATAAAAAACAAACATATGCGCTGCCAAAACCGGCACATTAAATCCACTGATAAGAGCAGGGGCAGCTACGGTTGAAAGCAGCATATAGACAGATATGGTAGGCAGTCCCATCCCCATGACAATACAGATAACTGCAATAAGTATGCAGGAAATCGTGAAGTTTCCCCCAGCCAATTTCAATATGACGTTACTCAGTGTCTGAGTAATACCCGTCAAATTACAGACTGCCGTAATCATATTGATACCACAGCACATTGCCGCTACGCTCACCAACCGTTTGCCGGACAATTGCAGGCACTGCCATATATCTTTTAAACCCAAACGCGTCTTTTTCTTACACGCAGCTATGAGGACACAAAGTGGTATGGCACGAACTCCCACCCAGGTAACCGTGTAGCCAACGCACAGCATAACTACAACAAATATAAACGGCAGGAATAGATATCCATCTTCTTTGAGAACCAAAAGCAGCTTCGGGCAATCCTCTTTTGCAAGCCCCCTAAGGCCCAGTTTACAGGCTCTAAGATGTACCATTGCAAAGCAGCCCGTATAATATAATAAGACGGGTACAATGGCTGCCAGACATATCTTGCTGTAAGCGATTCCTGTGATATCCGCCATAATAAAAGCACTGGCTCCCATAATAGGAGGCATAAGCTGACCGGCTGTGGATGACACTGCTTCCACAGCTCCTGCGAATTCCGGTTCGTAACCTGTCTTTTTCATTAACGGAATGGTAAATGCGCCTGTAGTTACCACATTGCTAACTGCATTGCCGCTAATTGTGCCAAACAATGCGCTGGTTACTACGGAAACTTTTGCCGGGCCTCCGGCAGACTTTCCGGCAATGGAAAGGGCAAAATCATTGATAAACTGCCCTGTTCCCGTTTTTTCCATAAATGTTGCAAAAATAAGGAACAGACTAAGCACCCCGGCCACCGTACCCACATTAGATCCAAACAGTCCCTCACTGGTCAATAAAAGCTGGGAAGCGATCCGCTTTATGCTAAGGCCTGAATGCTTGAGAGCTCCCGGAGCATATTTTCCAAAATAGGCATATGCCAAAAATATTGCGATAATGATCACAATACTGGTTCCTCCGGATCTGCGTATTGCTTCCATAACTGTCAGTACCAGCAGTATGCAAAGAAATATTTCCAATTTAGAAGCAATACCGCTTCCCGTTGTAATTGAGCGGTGATTTGAGATCACATAGCCACATACAACCAGGACCGTTGCTATCATTATAAAATCATACCATCTTGGCAGCCTTCCTGTATCCTGTTTGCGCAATGCATACAGCAGAAAGATCATAGTAAGACAAAAGCACATAAATATGGCTCTGTGCATGAGCGCTTCAGGGGCGCCCACCGCACAGGTAATGTAGACATACAGGCAGAGTATTCCCCCCATAATATCCGATACCTTATATCTCCAGTCCTTACTTTCCTTCTCTACCGCAGAATCCCGATCATATTTATCCAGTAATTCCTGCTGAGTATCTGCATCCACTGTTTCAACAGAACTTAAGGAAACCGTATCCTGCCCTAAAGTTTTATTACCAGCATCTGCCATGATATCCCCCTTCACCATAGATTATTCCGTAACCCAACCTATTTCTTTAAAATACCGGACAGCACCGGGATGCATTTCCACATATGGGTCATTGTAAGTCAGTTCAAATACATCTTTGGCCGTAGTGCCGGCAAACAGACTGTGCATCCCTTCAAGTTCCTCCCAATGCTCTACAATCAGGCGTGTGATCCAATACACCTCTTCTTCATTGCAGGATGCCTTGCATGCCAAACCTGCCACGCTGACTACGCTGGACAGCTCCTCTTTTATCTCCCCCTCATAGGAGCCTGCCGGTATGACTGCTTTTGAATATCCGATTTCAGCGTTAACAATTGCTTCAACCTGCTCCTCTGTAAAATCGATCAGATAAATATCTTTTGTGGCAAACAGCTGTGAATAATTAGTCATAGGGACTGTCCCTGTCATAATCATGGCATCTGCCTGGCCATTTTGAATAAGCTCAACGCCATCTGCCGGGCTGGAATATTCAGCTTTAAACTTATAGCCGTCTGCTTCCGTATAAAAACCGCAGATTCCCATAAGATCATGGCACATATTTTCATTTCCGCTGCCCGCGGTGCCTACCACCACCTTTTTCCCAACCAGGTCATCCAAACTGTTAATTTCAGAACCTTTACGGCACGCAATCTGAACAATGCTGGAAGAATACATCATAACCAGCTTTGCATCCAGGTCAACCGGTGCATCCTTGTAGCTCCCTATACCGTTTTTGGCGCAATATAAATAGTAACTCACATTAAATCCATAGTCTCCGTCCCCGGCTTCCATTAAGTAAGGATTTTGGGCTGAACCGGCTGTAACCTGGGCTGTACAGGTAGAATCCGTATATTCAGAAATAATTTGGGCAATCGCACTCATGCTGAGCTGTGCATTCCCTCCTGAGGAAGCTCCCAACATTGTTATAAAGTCCGGCCAGTCATAACTGTCCGTTGTTTTGTTTAGTTCCTCATTTGAGGGTTCCGTGGCTTTATCTGTTGCTGCCACACTGGTTTCAGGGACTTTGGATGAAGCAATCGGCTGACCTGTACCGGAATTGCCGCAAGCTGTCATTGAAATCATGGTTACTAACGCCAATCCCATCCTGAATATTTTTTTCATTTTTATCCTCCTTTGGGTTCTTTCCCTAACAACATTTGTATTAAAAATACCACTCCGGCCTTATGCCAAAAAATCCTTTTTCAGGCAAACCGGCGCACAAACAATCCGTTCCTTCCGGCAGCCTGCCGGCCAGATTTTTTAAAACGCGCTCTACCTTGTCTTCCATACCGTTCTTCTCATAGGCTGTCATCAGCCCCTCATCACCGCTTTGATAAATGGCAGGGCCCATCCCTGTACACATATTAATTACCATTGAAAGAGATGCATAACACATTCCAGCTTCCTTGGCAAGGACCAGTTCAGGAAACATGGGGGTTCCTATTATATCCCCTCCTATGGAATTATAATATCGAACCTCCGCAGGTGTCTCAAACCTGGGACCTTCAGTACAGATAAATGTGCCAGTGGAACAGACCGGTATCCGTTCATCAGCGCAGGCTTCAAGGAGGTATCCGCGCAGATTCCCACAGAAGGGCTCACTCATGTCCACTCTAACCCAGCAGGCATGATCTTCAAAAAAACTGAGTACCCGCTTTTTCGTAAAATCCATGGCATCATCCGGCACCACAAAATCTCCCGGACGGATATGAGGATTACAGGAACCGATTGCATTTTGGGAAATAATCTGTTTTACTCCCAATTTTTTCAATCCCCATATGTTGGATCGAAAATTTACCAAGTGGGACGCCATATCTGCATGATCTCCATAGCGCAGTATCACAGCTGTATTTACTCCATTTACCAGGCCTGTATACACCTTTGCCTCTCCCCATGGCGTAGAAACCATTTGAGACTGTCTGTTTTCCAAAAATCCTTCGGACATATGGCTTGTTATAATGCCGAACTTACAATAACTCATAACACTTTCCTCCTGTAGTGGTCCATGATGGCTTTTTTCATCAACGTTTCGTCTTCCTTGATCACCTTACCTTCCGTATACACCAGATTCCCATCAATAAAAATTGAATCAACAGATGATCGGTCCATATAAAATACAACATCAGAAAGAAAACGTTCTTTATTATATCCCAAAGGGTGCCATGGCTTAACTAAAAGAACATCTGCTGCAGCCCCCTGCTCCAGCACTCCAATGTTACCCATTCCCAACACTTTGGCACATTCTGAAGTAGCCATCTTTACAAGTTTTTCATTTGATAATGCCTGATCTTTGCCTTTCAGACGACTGGCTAACGCCGCCATTTTGATTTCCTGGAACATGTCCAGCGTATTATTGCTCAGCATACTGTCAGTGCCCAGCCCTACATTAATCCCATTTTCCAGCATCTTCTTAACTGGAGAAATACCATTTCCCAGTTTCGCGTTGCTGACCGGACAGTGGATAACATTGCTGCCGGTACGCCTGAGTATGGCTATATCTTCATCGTTCATTTGTACACAATGTATGAGTACTGTGCGTGGAGATAATACTCCCAGATCAGCCAGCCATTGGATAGGACGCATTCCCGTACGCGCTTTTATAGTCATCTCTTCATCCAGCGTTTCTGCAGCGTGGATTATGAACCGTTTCCCGATCATCTTTGACTTTTCATAGGTCTGCTTGATCATCCGTTCCGTGCAGCTATAGGTTGCATGGGCGCCTAAAAAGAATTGGATCCTATTATCTTTCTGATATTTTTCCTTGTACAGCCGGGTACTGTCTACAATGGAATCATAATTAGGCTTTCCATTTTTTCTGTATTCCGGAGAATTAGCCATTCCGCCTGCCAGACACCGCATCCCTGCCCGGGAACACGCATCTGCCATCAGGCCTGCTTCATATCTGGTGCAGTCACAAATACAGGTAGTCCCCCCCTTCAGCATCTCAAATACAGACATCTCGTTATTCTTTTCAATATCTTCCTGTGTAAGGGTGGATGTATAGGGAGCCAATTCCTCTGCCCACTGGGTAAAGTCTTCCGCATCGCTGATGGCGCGGTAACTATTCAGGTTACTGTGTCCATGACCATTGATCAGCCCAGGCATAGCGATCCGGTCCGATGCATCATATTCCATATAACCATCTCTCAGCAGCTCCTGTGGTGCATCCCTTCGCTCCCCAACCCAGTCGATCTTGCCTTCTGACATGAACAGCACTGCATCCGTATAAAAATGCCCTTTTTTATCTGCAGTATATAAATGTTTACAGATGATCTTATACTTTGTATTTACCATTTGTTCCATAATTGCATACCTCCAAAGGCGCATTTGTCTTAATCCAATGTGCGGTGTTAATGTTGTCGGCAAATGGGGTTCCATCTGGAAGCAGCGGACAGTCATGCCCCGGTATTATATAATCTACAATGCCAACCATCCGGCCCAATGACGATAAATAAAAGGGTGTACCCCAAATATCCTCCCTGCTTTTTATCGCATCTGCACACAGTAAGATCCTTTTTTTGTCATATACCGCTAACAAAGAGCATGAACCCTTTGTATGTCCGGGCGTATGTATCATTTCTATGCCTGACATGATCCCCATCCTGGGTTTGCGGACTACGATCAGATTAGGTTGACGCAGTATCCATAATCGGTAGGGCTCCGGTACAGGATCGTCTGGTTTTCCGCTCTCTTCTATTTCTTCCTGATGTATGTACCACTTCGCCTTTTTAAAAAGATCAATATTCCCTATATGGTCAAAATGAAGATGGCTGATTATTACGGAATCAATGTCATCGGGACTCAGATGATGATCAGCCAGTTTCATCAAAAGTCCCGGACGGTCATTAAACGCGCCTGTATCAAACAACAGATTGCGTCCGTTATCCTGAATCAGCACGACCGTACTCCATCCCAGCCATCCTCTCTCGCTGCTTCCCCCAATCCCATAAAAAAGTCCTGTGACCCTCAAACCAATTCACCCCCTTCCCGCCCCTGCCAAATAGCATCCTATGGACCAAATAGATTATAGCATGATGCAGGCGGATTCCTTTGACGCATACGAGCCATAAAGATGATTTTAAATGTAAATTACCTGCCTTTTTCAATTGTCATTAGGTAAAAATAATAGTATAATGGCCTCAATCTGAAAGGACATGCAGGTAATTACAAATGAGTTATAACTATTTCTGGCGAAATGGATATTTTGAATCATATCGTGATCAGATTTTGGAGGCCGGCGGACAATTTAAAACCTTCCCTGAAGGCATGGACATAGGTCCTTATATGAAATCTCACCGAATGGCTATTTATATTGATTGCGGACGTGTAAATATACGTGTTGTGCGAAATGACGGCAGTATCCACAATGTGATGAGTTATGGCAAGGGTAATATAATACCGATCGCCAACAGGCATGAAGAATTTATCTTAGCTCCCTATTGGCGCACGGAACCCGCTTACGGAGATATGAAAGCCATCGTATTTTCAAAAACTTTATTATGGGATTTAATGCGCTCAAATCAGGATTTTTCAGAACGTGCAGATAAAGAAATTGCCGGACGTTTGGCCTATCTCACCTTTGTACCAGTATTATACCAGGATGGTGAATGTATCAGCCGCGTATGTAATTATCTGATACATTTGGATATTTGTAAAAATATGGATAATACCATACCTAATACCACCCAGGAAGAGCTGGCCGATGCCGTGGGTAAATCCCGAAGCCAGGTTGTACGCGCCTTATCTCAGCTGCGAACTGCCGGTGCCATAAAAACACAGAGAAAAGACATTATCATTAAGGACCGCAGGATATTGATGCGGTATGCTACAGATATCATAAAAGATCTGGAGGACCAGGTATTTTAATTTGATCCTTGTTTTATCTCCCTTTTTACTAATATACATAAAAGCGTAAAAGTTTAACGTGATAAAGTATTGACATTTAAGCCCACATGGCTTACACTGGAACGTGTTTGAAAAAGGCGGGAAGTATTTCCCTGTATGACATAATAAGGAGTAATATAATATGATTATCATCATGAAACCAAACGCTTCCGAGGAAGCAGTGAGAAAGGTCACACATATCATTGAATCCAAAGGGCTTCAGGTTCATCTGTCCAAGGGTTCACAGGTTACAATTGTAGGCGTTGTGGGCGATAAGACCAGGCTTCAGGGCAGCAACATTGAAATCAGCGAGGGAGTGGACAAAGTGGTGGCTGTCACCGAGTCCTACAAGCTGGTCAACAAGAAATTCCATCCCGAGGATTCCATTGTTCCCGTGGGCAACACCCATATCGGGCCTGGAACCATGACGGTGATGGCCGGTCCCTGCGCCATTGAGTCCAAGGAACAGCTGATGGAAACCGCATTTGCAGTTAAAAAAGCAGGCGCCACCTTCCTGCGGGGAGGCGCATACAAGCCCCGCACCTCTCCTTACTCCTTCCAGGGTCTGGAAGAAGAAGGACTCAAGTATATGAAGGAAGCCAGGGAAGCCACAGGTCTTAATGTGATCTGTGAGGTCACCAGCCTTCATGCAATTGAGGCTGCCTCCCGGTACGTTGACATGCTCCAGATCGGCGCCAGGAACATGCAGAACTTTGAACTTTTAAAGGAAGCCGGCAAATCCGGTATCCCTGTATTGTTAAAACGTGGTTTGTGTGCTACCATAGACGAATGGCTGAATGCTGCTGAATACATCATTTCCGAAGGGAACCCAAATATCGTACTGTGCGAAAGAGGTATCCGTACCTACGAAACCTCCACCAGAAACACTCTGGATATCAGCGCGGTTCCCGTGATCCGGCAAAAGAGCCATCTGCCCATTATTGTGGACCCCAGCCATGCAACCGGCGTAAGGGCCTATGTGGAGCCGCTGGCCAAAGCATCCATTGCAGTGGGCGCAGACGGACTGATGATCGAAGTACATCCCTGCCCTTCCAAGGCACTGTCTGACGGACCTCAGTCCCTGACATTCCCGGCCTTTGAACAGCTGATGGCTGATCTGAAACCGTATGCGGATCTGGCCGGACGTACCTTTGAAGCAAAATAGACCAGATTGGAGCACTCCGGAACCTGAGAGTGCTCTTGTGTACTCTAGCGTACACGCTTCTTTAACGGAGGATACCGTATGGACAAATTATCAATGACCGATTCCACCATAGGATTTATTGGCCTGGGGCTCATTGGAGGTTCCATTGCCAAAGGCATTAAGCGTTCCCGGCCGAACATCAAGATCATGGCCTATATGCGATCCCGCTCCCGCCTGGAGCAGGCCAAAAGGGAGGGCATTGTGGATGTGATCCTGGACGGGATCGATGAACATCTGCGGGAATGCGATCTTATTTTCCTGTGTACGCCTGTGGAGTATAATGCGGGCTATCTGTCCGCCATCCGTCCGTTTCTCAAGCAGGGGGCCCTGATCACGGACGTGGGAAGCACCAAGCAGGGAATCCACCAGGAGATCATCCGCCAGGAACTGACCCACTGTTTTGTAGGCGGTCATCCCATGGCCGGTTCTGAGAAAACCGGATACGAAAATTCCACGGACCATCTTTTGGAAAATGCCTACTATATAGTCACTCCCCCCAGGGGCTGCGATTCTTCAGGCAGCACCTCCCTCAGTGAAAATGACCGGCGGATCATCGCCGTTGCCCACACCATCGGAGCCATACCTTTGGTGCTGGATTACCGGGAACACGACAAGGTGGTGGCTGCCATCAGCCATCTCCCCCATCTCATTGCCTCCAGCCTGGTCAATCTGGTAAAGGATAACGATACCTCCGATGGTATTATGAAGCAGGTGGCTGCCGGCGGTTTTAAGGACATAACAAGGATTGCTTCCTCCTCCCCTGAGATGTGGGAACAGATCTGCATGACCAATGTGGATCCCATAGCGGATATACTTGAGAAATATATCGCCTCCCTGAACCAGGTCCTGGACCAGATAAAACATCACAGCGGCCAATCAATTTACCAGCTGTTTGAGACCTCCAGGGATTACCGCAATTCCATTACGGAAAAGGCGAAGGGTTCTGTGGAGCCATCCTATGAGTTCACAGTGGATGTGGCGGACGAGATCGGTGCAATCTCCACGATCTCCGTTATTCTGGCTGCCAAAGGCATCAGTATCAAGAACATCGGCATCAACAACAACCGCGAGCGGGGTGAGGGCGCTTTGAAGATCGCTTTTTATGATGAAGCATCCATGGAAGCTGCCTGGCAGCGGCTGGATCAGTATAAATATGAAATGTTCCGTATGTAATCTTTTGAAAGGGCATGGTATCTGTTTATGGAATTTACTAAATCACATGGATTGCGCGGGGAGATCACTGTCCCGGGTGATAAATCCATCTCCCACCGGGCAGTGATGTTCGGTTCCATTGCAAAGGGACTGACTGAAATTCATAACTTTCTCCAGGGCGCGGACTGCCTTTCCACCATTGCGTGTTTTGAAAAAATGGGGATTTCCATCGAAAACAGGGGCGACCGGGTCCTGGTCCAGGGAAATGGACTCCACGGCCTGAAAAAGCCTGACTGTGTTCTGGACTGCGGCAACAGCGGCACCACCACACGTCTTATCTCAGGCATTCTCTGCGCCCAGGATTTCACTGTGACACTGACCGGGGATGAATCCATTCAGAAGCGCCCCATGAAACGCATCATGGACCCCTTGTCCCTGATGGGGGCGGATATCACAAGTTTACAGGGTAACGGCTGCGCTCCCCTGCTGATCAAGGGCGGTCCCGTACATGGAATCCATTACCCGTCTAAAGTGGCTTCCGCCCAGGTAAAATCCGCTATCCTCCTGGCCGGATTATACGCGGACAGCCCCACCAGCGTGACTGAGCCCTATGTTTCCAGAAACCATTCGGAGATCATGCTGGATCTCTTTGGGGCACAGGTCTCCGCTGAGGACACAACAGCCACGATCCAGCCCGCCTCTGAGCTCAACGGCGCCAAGGTCATGGTGCCGGGCGATATCTCCTCAGCCGCCTATTTTATCGCGGCCGGCCTTATGGTTCCCGGCTCCCAGGTGCTGATCAGGAATGTGGGAATTAATCCAACCAGGGATGGAATCCTTCGGGTATGCCAGGATATGGGGGCTGACCTTCAGCTCCTGAACCGAAGCGAAGGCGCAGGGGAACCCACTGCAGATATCCTGGTGCGCTGGGGCGCCCTTCACGGAACAGAGATCGGCGGAGCCATTATCCCAACCCTGATCGATGAGCTGCCCATGATCGCGGCCATGGCCTGCCTGGCTGAAGGACGGACTGTGATCCGTGATGCAGCTGAGCTTAAAGTGAAGGAATCCAACCGCATTGCCGTCATGGTGGAAAGCCTGAGGTCCATGGGCGCGGATGTGACTGAGACAGAGGACGGCATGATCATCCAGGGCGGCAGGCCTCTTCACGGAGCTTCCATTGACAGCCGCGGGGATCACAGGATCGCCATGACATTTGCAGTCACCGCCCTTTGCGCGGACGGGGCTACGGACATCAGGGGAGCCGACTGTGTGACCATCTCATATCCACGGTTTTATGAGGATCTCCAGGGGCTGATGGTTTAATGGTCTGTACGATAAGTAAAAAAGCTGCATCCTCAATTGCGCGGATGCAGCTTTTATGTTTCATATCAGAAGACCGCAGCGGTCTTGCCTAATGGCGCAGCTCCTATCCCAGAGCCACATCCAGTATCATCATCACCACAAACCCTGCGGCAAACCCAATGGTCGCCACATTGGAGTGTTCTCCCTGGGCCGATTCCGGGATCAGTTCCTCCACCACCACATAGATCATGGCTCCTGCGGCAAATGACAGGAAATACGGCAGCGCAGGCCCCAGGACCTCGGACAGCGCCAGCATAAGGAAGGCTCCAATGGGCTCCACAATACCGGACAGCATACCGTACACAAAGGCCTTTTTCTTACCCACCGCCTCCTTTAGGGGGAGGGAAATGATCGCGCCTTCGGGAAAATTCTGAATGGCAATGCCAACTGACAGCGCCAGTGCCCCTGCCATGGTGATGGAGCTGTTTTCTGACAGGAGTCCTGCAAAGGCCACGCCCACAGCCATGCCTTCCGGTATGTTGTGGAGGGTCACTGCCAGCACCAGCATGGTACTCTTTTTCCAGTTGCCCTTGGGCCCCTCTGGTTCATCCGTGTCAATGTGCAGATGGGGGATCACCTCATCCAGCAAAAGCAGAAAACCAATACCCAGCAAAAAGCCCGCTGAGGCCGGAACAAACGCCATCTTGCCAAGATGCTCACTCATGTTCATGGAAGGGATCAGCAGCGACCACACGGACGCGGCCACCATGACCCCTGACGCAAAGCCCAGAAATGCCTTCTGCACCCTTGGCTTTAATGCATTTTTCAGGAAAAACACGCAGGCAGCGCCTGCTGTGGTTCCGATAAAGGGAATCATAATTCCCGCAAATATATTCATATCTTATCCCTCGATTCTATCTAAAACATGGGGATCCTCAGACAGAACCCCCATGTTCCATAAACTTATAGAAATCCCCGCAGCTTCAGATAATCCTTGATCAGCTGGATCATCTGGTCATAGTCAATACGGCTGGCGTTAATGGGAAGGTCATAGTTCTCCATGTCCATCCATTCCCTGCCTGTAAAATAGCGGTGATACTCCGTCCTTTCCTTGTCGATCCTTCTCATACGGCGCAGCGCCTCGGCCTCATCCACCTTATCCACGTCCATGACCCTGCGGATCCTTGTAACCGTGTCCCCATAGACAAAGATGCGGATCACATTTTCCATCTGGTCCTGCAGTACATAGTTTCCGCAGCGTCCCACGATGATACATGTTTCCGAAGCTGCAAGGCTGCGGATCACAGAAGACTGGAAGCGGAACAGGTTCTCCGGTGATGTGATATGATGTCCGTCCCTGTCCGGCTCTGTCAGTTCCGGCTTCATACTGGTTACAATGCGGTACAGCAGATTGTTGCCCGCCTTTTCATCTGCCAGCCGGAAATACTGCTCTCCGATCGCGCTTGTCTCCGATGTCATCTTAAGTATTTCCTCATCATAAAAATGGATTCCCAGCTCCTCAGCCAGCCTTTTGCCCGTAAGCCTGCCGCCGCTGCCGTACTGGCGTTCAATCGTAATTACAAAATGCCTGTCATTCATAATAAAACCCCCTTGCTTATGTTTATCCCAAATCCTGTGATCCATTTCCATCTACAATATTAATATGGCACATCTTCATGGCGTTCAGCGCGTTCTCATGGCTCTTTGGCGTTACTCCCGCACAACAGGACCCATCCACCTGAATGGTCATTTCCGGGACAGCTGCCTTGATCACCATGGCGTTGGAGATCACGCAGATATCCGTGCACAGTCCCACCAGTTCCACAGTGTCATAGGATCCTTTTTCCACATACGCCGCCAGTTCCATGCTGCCAAAGGTGTGTTTCTCAAATTTCTTTCCGGTGAATGCTTTGAGTTCACCGGCAAGTTCCCATCCGGGAGTTCCCTTGACGCAATGGACTACAGGAAGTTTCTTGCCTTCCATGGTATCCAGATAATTGTCAAAATGTGTGTCCAGGGTAAATACCACCTCCTGGCCATCTGCCTCGTATTCCTTTATCTTACGGATCACATAAGGGACAATGGCCTGGGCTTCCTTGGTTCCCAAGGCTCCGTCCACGAAATCCTTCTGCATATCCACTACTATAAGTAAACGTCTCATGCAGTTTTCCTCCTTGTTATGGGCACCCATTATCTGTGGTCCAGAAGCTGTGTGCACTATATTTCTTACCATCTACAGTCTACCACATTTTGACAACCAATTAAAGTAATTTTCACAAAATTTAAAAAACCTATTGACAAATGCACTCCATTGTATTAAGATACGGGTTAATAAAATAAACCGTAGAGAAAGAGGAGTAAGCTTCCAAAGCATTAACACAGAGAGCCGCAGGTGGTGGGATTGCGGTATAAGGCTGGCAGCTGAATGGACTTTTGAGGGCGGTCCTGAAAGATTTTTCCGTATGGACCGACGGATTCCGCAACCGTTATGCATGCGGCACATATGATAGTATGTGTAAAGTGGACTTTTTAGTCAATTTGAGTGGCACCGCGGATTTAATTTCGTCTCAATTATGGTCAATACCATAGTTGGGGCGTTTTTTTATGCAGTAAACAGGTTGTCATACATGGCAGCTGCAGTTTTTTGCCAACCTATGCCCCACTGACACCCGGTAATTTCAGGCAGCGCGCACCTGGGGTTCCAGGAAAAAGCCTTCTCCAACGGAATTTTATTGATGAATCAACTGAGAAACGATCAAACATTTTAGTATATTCAGGAGGATATTTATTATGAAAAAGACAATTGCAATGCTTTTAACCGCAGCCGTAAGCGCATCCCTGTTAGCCGGATGCGGATCATCTTCACAATCATCTTCACAAAATACAACCACTGCCCAGGCAGGTGCGGAGACCAATTCAGCGGCAGACACCCAATCCGGGAATTCCGCCAAGGAGACTCCGGAGTCTTCATCCGAAGCCGCTGACAAGGCAGAAAGCAATGCTTCCTATACCATCGGCATTGGCCAGTTTGCAGAGCACGGTTCCCTGGACAACTGCCGCGAGGGCTTTTTGGCCGGTCTGGCCGAGTCCGGCATCCAGGAGGGAAAAAACCTGACCATCCTCTATGAAAACTCCCAGGCAGACGGCGGAACCGCAAGCCAGATCGCAACCAACTTCGCCGGTAAGGAAGTGGACCTGATGTGCGGCATTGCAACCCCTATGGCACAGGCGGAATACGGCGTGGCCAAGAAGTCAAGTACCCCGGTCATCTTCACAGCTGTAACAGACCCGGTTGCCGCAGAGCTGGCCAATGCGGACGGAACCCCCGTGGGTGAGATCACAGGAACCAGCGATAAGCTTCCAGTGGAACAGCAGCTTAAAATGATCCGCGCCATCCTTCCCGATGCAAAGAAGATCGGAATCATGTACACCACCAGCGAGGTAAATTCCGAATCAGCCATTGCCGAATACAAAGAGCTTGCACCAAACTATGGATTTGAGATCGTGGACACCGGTGTCTCCTCCTCAGCCGACATTTCCCTGGCTGCCGATACATTGATCAATAAAGTGGACTGTATCACAAACCTTACAGACAATACCGTTGTTGCATCCCTTCCTGTGATCCTTGACAAGGCCGCCGCCAAGAATATTCCCGTATTTGGAAGCGAAATAGAGCAGGTAAAGATCGGCTGCCTGGCTGCCATGGGACTGGATTACATTGAACTTGGAAAACAGACCGGAAAGATGGCTGCACAGGTTTTAAAGGGCGAGAAAAAGGCCAGCGAACTGAATTACGAAACCATTAAGGAGGCTGCATTCTACGGCAATACCAAGGTGGCTGAAAACCTGGGCATCACCCTGCCGGAGGATCTGACAACAGGCGCAGCAGAGCTCTTCTCAGAAATCACACAATAGATATAATTTAAGAAGCGCTCATACGTGTATTCCGGGAATCTCCCGGAGTACACATAACGGATTGGGAGGAACATCATGACAACGATTATTTTTGGTATCTTTGAAGAAGGCCTGGTTTATGCCATCATGGCTCTGGGCGTATACATCACCTATAAGATTCTGGATTTTCCGGATCTTTCCGTGGATGGAACATTTCCCCTGGGCGCCGCCCTCACTGCCATCGGCATTGCAAACGGCTTCCTGCATCCATTTGCCGCCCTTATCCTGTCCTTTGCGGCAGGAGCTGCGGCAGGATGCATCACAGGATTGATCCACGTGAAGCTGAAGGTCCGGGACCTGCTTTCGGGGATCATTGTCATGACCGCTCTCTATTCCATCAACCTGCGGATCGCGGGCAAGTCTAATCTTCCCATTTTCAGCAAGGACACCATTTTCAGCAACTCATTCCTGTCTGAACATGTGCCTGCTGCCATGTCCCCCTATGTTGTGACCATCATCCTGCTTGTCATTGTCCTGGTCTGCAAACTGCTCCTGGACGCCTATCTGAAAACCAGGTCCGGTTATCTGTTAAGGGCCGTGGGCGACAATGATGTGCTGGTCACCTCTCTGGCCAAGGACAAGGGAATGGTAAAGATCGTGGGCCTGGCCATTGCCAACGGCTTTGCCGCCCTGGCAGGCAGCGTATACTGCCAGCAGAAAGGATTCTTTGATATCTCCATCGGCACAGGGACCATTGTCATCGGCCTGGCCAATGTAATTATCGGAACCCAGCTGTTTAAGCGGTTTGGATTTGTCAAGTCCACCACGGCTGTCATCATCGGCTCCATCATCTACAAGGCCTGTGTATCCCTGGCCCTTTTGCTGAACGATATCAAAATAGGAAGCCTGACCATCTCCATCCCGGTAACAGCCTCGGACCTGAAGCTGATCACCTCCATCCTGTTCCTGATCATCCTGGTGTTAAGCACCTCCAGGGGAAAGAAGGTAAAGAGCCATGCTTGAGTTAAAACATATCAATAAATATTACAATGCCGGCACCGTCAACGAAATGTGCCTGTTTGAGGATTTTAACCTCACCATCAAGGATCATCAGTTTGTGTCCGTGGTGGGCAGCAATGGTTCGGGAAAGACCTCCATGCTCAACATTATCTGCGGAAGCATTCCCCTGGACCAGGGCCGCATCATCATAGGCGGCCAGGACATCACCAGAATGCCTGAATACAGGCGCCAGCGCCGCATAGGCCGCGTATACCAGAACCCAGCCATGGGCACCTGCCCTTCCATGACCATCTTAGAGAACATGTCCCTGGCTGACAATAAAGGCAAAGCGTTCAACCTTTGCCCCGGAACCAATAAACAGCGCGTGGAGGCTTACCGCGAAGCCCTACACTCCCTGGGATTAGGGCTGGAGGATAAAATGGACGTAAAGGTAGGAGTCCTCTCCGGCGGCCAGCGCCAGGCCATGGCACTGCTCATGTCCACCATGACCCCCATCGAATTCCTGATCCTGGATGAACACACCGCTGCTCTGGATCCCAAAACAGCTGAGACCATCATGGAACTCACCGGCAAAATCGTAAAAGAAAAACAACTGACCACCATCATGGTAACACACAACCTGCGCTATGCCGTGGAATACGGGGACCGTCTTCTCATGATGCATCAGGGACACGCCATCATAGACAAGGAAGGCAGTGAAAAGCAGTCCATGTGCATTGAGGATATTTTGGCGCGGTTTAATGAGATCAGCATTGAGTGCGGGAATTGAGTAAAGAGTAATGGGGATTAGTAGAGGGAATTGAGCGGTCGTTTGGAATCGTTATAAATATTAACAAGAGCCGGCAAATGAATGTTGCATCATTCGCCGGCTCTTGTTTAATTATTGCTGCTCAGAATAGCGATCATAGATTGTTTGGAAAAGCTCCATTAACTGGGGTAATCCGGCAGCGTCAAGTTCTTGCAGATATTTATCCCAGGTCGCATCCGCGTCTCCATCTAAAATCCACTGCATACGGTATGAATTTACAATGTTCTTGATCTGAGGCTGAATCTGAGAAATAGTTGCCATCTCTTCTGCTGTTTTTAATACAGGGGGCATACTTTCAATCTCCTCAAGCCACTCATCCTTACCATTCACCCTCTGGTATTTTAACAGATTTTGTGCTGCATAATCATATTCCACCTTATCATCATAATAGCTGTTAAAAATAGCTGTAGGTCCCTTAGTACCACGCGTGTTATTACTCACCTCTGAAATAGTAGACCATGGCTCAGGAATTATAATGTTTCCGTTATCATCAAACTGGAATACCCATTTTCCTGTCTCATCTGCATGATAAACATATCCTTCCGGACTCCAGTTAAAGCTGATAGACATATCCGGGCTATATATATAGTCTACCATACGTGCTAACACTTCCGGATGCTCACACGCAGAAGTGATCACAAATCTTGCAGCCCTCTGCATTTCAGAGTTGTTTACCACCTCTCCGATCTTTCCGTTCGGACCCTCTAAACGCGGAAGGGGTGCATACTGTGCTCTTACATCTGCATTTGGAATTTCATTTTCAGGAGACCATGTACCAAAACAGCCATATAATGCGGTATCTCCCTTTATCTGATCCCAATATAAAGCATATCGTGGATTAGGAGATGGTGAAAATGCATTTACATCAATCAGACCTTCCTCATATAACTGATTGAAGAACTTTGCTGTCTCCTTATAGGCCGGATCCGCTGCCGTAAACTGCACTTTTCCGTCAATCACAACCATGTTATCATCTGCACGCTCATCTCCGGATGTTGTGGGAGTTCCGAACGCCATACAGAAACGGTTGAACACATCGTAAGAGTCATACATATCGGTTGATGCCAAACCTAAGGTAAACGGTATCTCATCATCAATACCATTTCCATTTAAATCACCCGCCGCCTTGAAAGCTCTCAGACAATTCACCCACTCATCTAACGTAGTAGGCATTTCTTTACCCACCTTATCAAGCCAGTCCTGATTGATTAAGAATGGTCCCGGTGTGCGGACAAGTCCATACATTTCTTCGATATATGGAAACCCATAACGATTTCCATCCGGAGCAGTAGCAAGTGCTTTATATTCCGGGTGTTCTTCATATATCTTTGTTAAATTAGGCATATACTTTTCTTCCAGTTCATTTACGGGAATCAGCAGATCCTGGCCCATATAAATGCTGATCATATCATTACTGATACAATCCCAGAAAGCATCAGGAAGATCGCTTCCCGTCATCATCAGATTTATTTTTTCTGTCAACCCTACTGTCGGCACCTCTTCCCACTCAATCCTGATACCTGTATCTTCCTCTAATTTTTTGGACATGGGAAGTTCCGATGTATTTACAGTCTGCAATGGATCTCTCGACCGTACAATATGGAATACAGGCGCATTTTCCGAATCTGTAACAATCGGCATATTTCCGGGTGTCAGGTCAAACATCTCTGCTGCATCTGATGATTCACTTCCTGAGGTGGATGCTGCAGCGGGCCCCCCTCCGCCTTCCAGCGCATTAGTTCCTCCTCCGCAACCTGCAAGAGACGATAATGCCATAACCATAGTTAAAGCAAGTGACATAACTTTTTTTCTCTTCATTTCTTTTCCTCCTACAATATATGTTTTTCTGCTACTACCCCTTAACCGCTCCCACAGTCACTCCCTTGACAAAATATTTCTGAAGGAACGGGTATACACATAATAACGGTATTGCCGAAACTACGATAATACCATATTTCATCTGTTCTGCCATCTTTTGTCTCATAGCCGCATCCAATGCATCCGCACTCATAGAAGCAGCTTGATTAGACAGAACAAGGTTTCTTAACACCACCTGAAGCGGCATCTTATCTCCTGTCCTTAAAAACATAAGAGGATTCATAAAAGAGTTCCACTGCGCCGTTGCATAAAACAAGATCATTACTGCTATGATTGTTGTTGATATTGGTATTACTACCCTGAAAAAAATCTGAAACTCATTACATCCGTCAATTTTGGCCGCCTCTGTAATTTCTACAGGTATGCTGGATTCAAAGAATGTACGGCAAATTATAAAATTCCATACGGAAACTGCCGTTGGCATTGTAACTGCCCATATTGAATCATAGATACGAAGTTTATTAATGACCAAAAATAATGGTATCAAACCTCCTTGAAAGAACATTGTAAAAGTAAATAAAAACATAATCTGTTTACGCCCCATTAAATCTCTTCTGGAAAGTGCATAAGCGCCAGGAATTGTCAAACATATTGAAAGTACCGTACCTACTACCGTATATTTAATCGTATTCCAGTATCCACTCCATATATCTCTGTACTCAAAAATCTTTTTATAGCCATCCAGATACAACTTCTTGGGATACAGCAGCATTTTGCCCGTATTGACAATATCCGGATCCGTAAAAGATGCTACCAGCACATAATACAAAGGATACAGAATCATAATACAAAGCACAGTTAAAAGTATGATAATTACAATGTCAAATCCCAAATCCCCTTTTTTTATTATTCTTTTCTTAGCTTTCATCGCCCTGCCTCCTATTCAGCTTTTATCCCATCCCCCGTGTATAACAGATTAGAACTTTCATTGTGAAGTAATTTTATGTTCTCTAGAATAAGCTGATATCCGTAGTTTTTTTGGAAATGAAATTTGTACTGGCCAAAAGTATAAAATTTACAACCGAGTTAAACAAACCAACTGCTGTTGCAAAACTGTATTGTGCTTTTAACAGTCCGCTTTTATATACATATGTAGAAATAATCTCACTGGTTGCCAGATTGGATCCAGCCTGCATCAGGTATGCCTTCTCATATCCGATCGTCATCAACTGCCCGACTGCAAGTATCAACATTATAATGATTGTAGGAAGTATCAATGGGATATCAATATAAAGAATACGCTTTAATTTAGAAGCTCCGTCCATAATGGCCGCTTCATAATAATCAGGTGATATGCCTGCCAATGCCGCAATATATATAATTGCATTAAATCCCATCATCTGCCAGATACCGGATATGATATACAGCGGCCTAAAATATTCCGGACGTGACATGAACATAAGAGGACGACTTCCCATATTCTGGATCAAAATATTAACAAATCCAGTTCCTGGCGCTAATATTACCTGCATAATAGATACAATAACAACTGCTGATACGAAGTAGGGTGCATAGGATACTGTTTGTACAAATTTTCTGAAATGTTTCTGCGTTATTTGGTTCACCATCAAAGCAAACACAATTGGTATAGGAAAAGAGATCGCTAGTTGCTGAAGGCTTAATATCAATGTGTTGGAAATCACCTGCCGAGCAATATTGGTGGAAAAAAATTGCTTGAAATACTTTAACCCTGCCCAGTGGCTTCCCATGATACCATCTGCAGCCCTATAGTCCTTAAAAGCTATGAGCAGACCATACATTGGTCCATACATAAATGCTGCCAGCCATATCAATGAGGGGAGCAATAGAACATACAACTGCCAACTGTGCCTAAATCCTCTTTTCAGCCATCCATTTTCTCTTACTTCATGTTTATCAGTAATCCCCTTGTTCATATTTTTTCCCTCCTAACTTGTTAACCATTTCCTTAATGCTTCCCTATCGACAAGAAACTTGACGGATTTTTAAGGAAACGATCCGTAGCTAAAGCAGCTGCACCGTATAAGACCGGATCAATTTTAAATGTTGAAAAGTCCATGGAAAGTTTGGAGTATATCTCTGGCAAAATCCGTTCTCTCACTACTTCACGTATACTGTCCATAAGAAGTGTACCGCCCTTTGCCATTGTATTTCCAATGACAATAGCGGAAGGGTCATAGGCATTAACTAGTGTAACTATGCCATAGCCTAAGTATCTCCCCGCATACTCTACCATACTGCATGCCAGTTCATCCCCTGCGTAGGCTGCGTCAAATATATGCTCAGCTGTCAATTGATAATGAATTGAAAGTATACTCTCCGGATGTTCCTTTAACAGCTCGCGCGTTTTTTTCACAAATGCCAGAGACGAACAGTATCCTTCCAGACATCCATAATTTCCGCATCCACACCGCTGTCCATTCACATTAACACTGATATGTCCAATTTCAGCTGCAATTCCATTAGCGCCGGTTAACATACTGCCGTTTACCACAACCCCTGCTCCGATTCCTTCATCTGCCAAAAGATAAACTAATGTTCCTGTAGCCATGGCAAATTGCCCGAACCACCATTCTGCAATTGCAGCGGCATTGGCATCGTGCTCAATAAAAACAGGTACTCCTCCTAAATCTGAAAACTCCTTTTTTAGATTAAGAAAATTCCATCCTGTTGTTTCAGTCATAACAGCAATCTTCGACTCTTTACGAAGATATGGTCCTGGTACAGTAACTCCTACAGCTATAATACCTTTACTACGGCTGATATAATCTTCCGCCACTTCCCGGATTTTGCGTATACTGGTCTGGGGACTCTGATCTTTCGGAATGGCTTCTTTATAAATATCATAGTCATGTCCTCCTATATCAAACAAGCCAATAGAGAACGAACGTCTTGATATCTTGATTCCAATCACCTTATAATCTGCCGCATTGAGTATAACCCCACGTGACCGTCTACCCAACTCTCCGGTAATGAATCCTGTCTCATGAACAATATTCAGTTCGATCAGCGCGGACATAATTTTGGAAATTGTAGCCTGGGTAAGTCCAGTTTCCTTAGCCAAATCCGCTCTGGAGCATACACCATTACGTTTCAAGCATTGAAGAATGACCGCACGATTTGACATCAGCAAATCTTCATTATTCAGCCCCTTGACAGATTTGTTCATTTTACCTCCAACATTTTGCATTTTTTATTTATTTTCATTTATAGCTTAACACAGTTAAGTAATGAAATCAATATTATATACAATTATTTTCAATTAAAATTATATTTTTGTATCTTTTTAACAAATAATATTTCAAATTTTAGATAATACATCAATTGAAAATCATTTTTTTCATGTTACCATATTAATAGAGTTAAGTAATATCTTATCTGTCAACCTTTGTTTTGGAAAGGAATATCTTATGAAACAGACTTATGAAAAGAAATATGTTTCTAAAATCCCACAAGAATACTATCCCCAAGAAAGCGAAGCACAGTATGAAGCGTTAAAAGGCAGTGCCCAATTAAAGGAATTTGCAGAGTACAGGCAGGAGATGAAAGATCATCCGTATATGCCCTCTTACCATTTCTGGGCCCCAAACGGAAAGATAAACGATCCCAATGGCTTATGTTACTGGAACGGAAATTATCATCTGTTCTATCAAGCTTATCCTCCCAATGATCCCAGACAGCACTGGGGACATACAGTGAGTAGCGATATGGTGCATTGGAAGGATCTTCCATTAGCCATCTATCCGGATATAGAGTATGCAGTATTCAGCGGTTCTTCACTTGTAGAGAATGACAGGGTGATTGCCATGTACCATGGACGTGGAATTGGTAATATGATCGCCACTTCCCATGATCCTATGCTGCTAAATTGGGAGAAAAATGAGCATTGCCCCGTTATACCCCTGACTCCAAATAGTTCAGATGGCAGGCCCTACCGCGTATTTGATCCATTTATCTGGAAAGAGGATGAAGGCTATTATGCTCTATCCGGCTGCTACTATGGAGAAGAGGAAGCCCGTCATACAGGTTATAATAACAAAATGGTGGAGCACCTGTTTTTCTCTCAAGATTTGTCCCGTTGGACTTATATGGGCGAATTGACAGAAGACGGATTTCCCCAATTGGAATTAGGCAATGATGGCGCCTGCCCTTATTTCTGGCCGATAGGAACAGAAGGCAAATATCTACTATTCCATTTTAGCCATCGTACCGGTCCTCATTGTCTGTTAGGGACCTATGATAAAATACTGCATAAATTTTATCCAGAAAAACACATGCGGTTTAATTTTGGCCCTATCGGTTGCTCCAGTTATCAGGCGCCCTGCACTACACCAGATGGAAAAGGTGGTCTTTACCTGATTTATAATACCACCGATGCTAACTTGACGCTAACAAGGCAAGGCTGTATGACAGTCATGCATCATGTAATAGTCAATAAAAAGGGCTATCTCAATATTGAGCCGGTTGAAGCACTAAACAGTTTACATACTTCACATTTTTCCTGCCATAGTTTAAATCTTGCTGCGTTCCGGGAAACGATCCTGGATGTTAATGGAAACGCATTGGATATTCATTTGACACTAGATTTAACCAGTGCACGCGGCTTAACACTGCGCGTACTCCGCTCACCAGATGGCATGGAGCACACAGACATTACCGTCAATCGCTCCCGTATGCGGCGCGGAGATTCAATTGTTTCTGAATACTATCTGATTGCGGACACCACCCGTTCCTCTCTGTCTCCTGATGCAGAGGGACGTAATCCGGAAGTAATGAATATCCCGGACGTTGAAGAAAGTCATCTGGACCTGCGGATTTTAGTTGACCGATGTATGGTAGAAATATTTGCAAATGGAAGAATCACCATGATGCAAATGATGTATCCTTCTAAAGACAGTACGCAGGTATCACTGGAAGCCCTTGGAGGAAACATAACAATAAACTCATTGGATATCTGGAATATGGCCAGTATCTATTAGTACTTAGGAGGGATAATTTATATATGAGTACCATGGGAGTACGTGATTTCAGACCAAAGATACATTTTACCGCCCCCTCTATGTGGATTAATGATCCCAATGGTATGTTTTTCGCCAATGGAACATATCATCTCTTTTATCAATACCATCCCGGCTCAACTGTGTGGGGGCCAATGCATTGGGGACATGCAGTCAGCCAAGATTTGATTCATTGGAAACATCTACCTGTTGCGCTCTATCCTGATTCTTTGGGGACTATTTTCTCTGGCTCAGCTGTTTATGATGCGGAAAATACATCCGGGCTGGGTGCTATGGGATGCTCTCCGGTTGTTGCTATATACACCCAGAATCTGGAAGGACCAAATGGGAAAAGCGATCGAAAACAGCATCAAAGTATTGCCTACTCACTGGATGGAATAAATTTTATAAAATATTTCAACAATCCTGTACTTCCATGCCCTCCGGATCAAACAGATTTCCGAGATCCAAAGGTTTTTAAAAACCAGATTATTAAATGTTGGAGCATGGTAGTATCCAGCGGTGATCATGTAGAATTTTACCGTTCGGATGATCTGCTCCGTTGGGATAAAACCGGTGAGTTCGGGCAGGGAACCAGCCTTCTCCCTCATCAGGGTATATGGGAATGCCCGGATTTGTTCAGACTTCAAACACCTGATGGAACAAAAGATATTTTCATTGTAAGTCTGAGCTTGGATGC
Organism: Clostridium sp. FS41; assembly: GCF_000954015.1. Taxonomy (NCBI): domain Bacteria; kingdom Bacillati; phylum Bacillota; class Clostridia; order Eubacteriales; family Clostridiaceae; genus Clostridium; species Clostridium sp. FS41. Next base: position 119,161 of record NZ_JYHN01000059.1, on the reverse strand, counting down.
TGAATATGGCGGCTCAAGAACAGGATACTTTACAGGTGTTTTTGATGGATATACGTTTGTTCCAGACCCCCAATCAAAATTCCAATGGCTGGACCAAGGCTTTGATAATTACGCTGGCGTTACTTTTAATCATTCCGATCATAGGATTCTGATGGGATGGGCCAGCAATTGGAAATATGCATCACAATGCCCAACAAATGAATATTGTGGTGCCATGACACTGGCCCGTAAACTCTCCCTAATAAAAACCCCTGATGGGTACAGATTGGCATCTGCACCGGCAGGTCTTCAATCTCTCATCACTAACCTGCGCCTCTTAAATGATCGCGATGTCATCACATCTGAGGTATTTGGACTTGACCTGAGAGGAAACGGCGATGGAATAATCTCATTTTCCAATGACCGCGGTCAGACGCTTCAATTCGGGATCAAAGATAACTCATTATTCTTTGACCGTTCATCAGCTGGAAGAAATGATTTTTCCAAAGAATTTAACAGAAAATATTTTTCAGAACGGTTTGCATCACGCTTCTTTTCAGGCCCCTGGCAGATGGAAGTTATTTTTGATGTATCCCATATCGAACTGTTTCTTGATCACGGAACAGTTACTATGAGCTGCTGTATTTATCCCGATACACCGTATACGCAACTCGAATTTACCGGAGATATTGCCGGGCGATATATGGATTTTCGGGTTTAATACAACAAAAAAACTACTAGCTATGTTCCGTAGCCAGTAGTTTTTATTTACTCTTTCATAAAATCTGCAGTCTTACATACTTACCGCAACATAAAATAAAGATTAACCGCATATCGTTCTACCATACCGGCACCTCTAACTAACGATTGCATATTGATTGTATAATTATCACACAATGGTTAATTGCTGGCAAGAGATCAGTGCGCTGCAGGTGAAGGGAACGGGGATGGGGATGCGGATGCATCCACAGGGTCGCAGGTCTTAGGCCGTAAAAACCGGCGTTAAGAGGCTGACGCCCTTTGTCTGAACTCTATATCTAAAGCCGGGAAGAGGCTGACCGCGAGTTTCAGACGGCCAGCCTCTTGTTCTTAGACGGTTTTCAGAGTCTTAGAGCTGCTAGACCCGCAGCCTCCGCTGCCCCATCCCCATTTCCTGAACGGACGGATGCACCTTCTCCCCTTCTCACCTATTAAATCTGAATCTACTCCGCAAACACCATGATCTTCACTGCTGCATTGTCATCATCTGACCATACCACGCATTTTCTTCCCTGGGTCAGGTCGTCCAGTGTGACAATATTTCTTGTAAGATATGGGAATATGTTGCAGTCCGGAGCCAGTGTGTATTCGGTGCCGTCCACTGCCGTCAATACGGACTTGGAGGTTGCGGCATCTGTGATCATGGACTTGACCTCCACAAAATCCGGTACCTTTGCGTCTGCCGGTATGTTGGCAAAGATCACTTCCGCATTGGTCATAGGCGGAAGGCTCATGGTCATGGCCGGGCCGATGTATGCGTAGATAGTCTCCCCGTCCTTAATATCCTCCGCCTTAATAGGAAGCCCGGTAACTGCATCCAGTATGTATGTGGCGTCTGAGGATACATTGAGGATGATCTCCCCGCTGCTGCTCATGCCGGACTGATTATCAATGGACAGCCTGCCGTCTTCCATCTTTGTAACCGGTCCGTAAATGCGGATGGACTGAAGCGCTTCCGCCTGGCTCTCCTCCATACTCTCAATAGCGCCTGTCACTGACTCAACCACGGTGGTGTCTTCCACTGTTGTCTCCTCTTTGGATGCCTCCTGGCTCTCCTGTGTGGCTGCTGTGGTTCCGGATGAAGCATTGGCATTCGATGCACATCCTCCAATTCCAAGTACCACGGCTGCACAAACTCCTGCTGCATATAATCGATATTTTCTCAATATTATCTTCTCCTTTTCATGGGTAATGCCCTGATGACCGTTTGTGGTGCACAGAGCATTATTAATGTTTGTATGAGAAGTATATATCATTTATCGTCCATATCCAATAAAGGATTTCTTAATAATTCTGAATTATGGATTAACGTTGTGACAAATATTTCAAAGTTTTTACAATTTAGCAACAATTTCCTACCGGGCCATCTCAGACTGGGGACCTGTCTGGTTGTGAGCCTTGATAATGGTTTCAATTTCCTCCAGGTTGGACGAAGGCAGGTCCCCTGGAATGGTGTTCTTCACAGCAGCTGTGGCATTGCCGTAAGCAATGGCCTTGGAACAGTCACCGCCGCTGCTTAGCAGTCCGTACAGGGCGCCAGAGATATAAGCGTCCCCGCTTCCGATCCGGTCCACCACTTCAATATCCCGGTAAGGCTCTTCCTCATAATATTCATCCCTGGCAGCATCATAAATAACGGATCCAAATGTATGGCGTTTGGGACTGTGGACAATCCTCTGCGTAGAGGCCACAATGGAGATGGGAAATTCCTGGGAAAAGCTCTTCATCATCTCCTTGGCTGTTCCTGTCTTCAGGAAGGTCAGCCTTGCCGTATCCTCGGAACAGAAAAAGATATCTACATAGGGAAGGATGCGCAGGATGCATTCCCTTGCCTCATCCCCGGTCCACAGGTTGCCTCTGAAGTTCACATCAAAGGACACCAGAGTCCCGGCCGCCTTAAACCGCTTGATCATCTCAATGGTGGTCTCGCGGATCTTCTCATTCAGCGCCAGGGTGATCCCTGTTGTATGGAAACACTTGGAAGCCGTATACACCTCCTCGGGTATCTCATCAATGTTCAGTGAAAAAAAGGAACTGTTATTGCGGTCATAGATGACCTTTGGCTTTCTGGGATATGCGCCGTTCTCATAATAGTAAATGCCCACACGGGCTGAGGAAGACTGGTCGTACATAAAGAAATCATCGCTGACCCCAAAGGAACGGATCTTGCCTTTCATGAAACTGCCTATGTCATGGGCAGGCAGCTTGGATATAACGCCTGTATGAAGGCCTAAAAGAGCCGCGCCCACCGCCACGTTCAGTTCCGCCCCGCCAACCTGCTTCACAAATGTATCACCTCTGGACAGACGCTCATTGTCAGGCGGTGAAAGCCTTAAAAGCAGCTGTCCCAGGGTCAGTAGATCAAAATCCCTGCTGTTTTTTATTCCCATTATAACTCTCCTTTTATTCATATTGATCCTTCGGACACCCGTACTATTATAAGAAACGGCTAATTCCTGTACAGGATTAGCCGCTTCCAATTGTATGATTGTCACTTGTTCCGGTCACTTGCTCCGGTCACTTCTTCCGGTCATTACCCGATCCGATCATCTCTGTCTTCTGATCTGATTATCTCTGAACACGGCCTGAACCGTCACCGCCGGCCAGGTTATCCACGTCAGCACGTGACACCAGGTTAAAGTCGCCAGGGATCGTGTGCTTTAATGCAGATGCCGCTACGGCAAATTCCAGGGCTGCCTTCATATCCTTGCCGTCTGCCAGACCGCAGATCAGACCGCCTGCAAAGGAGTCTCCGCCGCCTACACGGTCCACAATAGGTGTAACCCTGTACTTTCTGGAGTGGTAGAATTCACGTGTCTTGCCATCCATGATGCATGCGGACCAGCCGTTGTCAGATGCGCTGTAGCTTTCGCGCAGGGAGCTGATGATATACTTAAAGCCGAACTTATCAGCCATCTGGTTAAAAATGTCAACATAGCCAGCCAGTTCCAGCTCACCGGAGGTAACATCTGTGTTACCCGGCTTGAAGCCCAGAACCTTCTCAGCATCCTCTTCATTTCCAATGCACACGTCCACATACTGCATCAGGTTGGTCATAACCTTCTGTGCCTTCTCGGAAGACCACAGTTTCTTACGGAAGTTTAAGTCAACGGACACGGTTACGCCGTGAGCCTTTGCCGCCTTTAAAGCAGCCTCAGTCAGAGCGATGGCCGCATCGCTGACAGCTGGTGTGATACCTGTAAAATGGAACCAGTCAGCATCAGCAAAAATTTCATCAAAGTTGAACTCATCAGGAGTTGCTGTTGCAATGGCGCTGTTTGCACGGTCATAAACAACATTGGAAGCCCTCATTGCAGAACCGGTCTCCAGGAAATAGATTCCCAGTCTCTCGCCGCTGCGTGCAATATGCTTTGTTCCTACATTATATTTTCTCAGTGCCGCCACTGCGCAGTCACCGATTGGATTCTTGGGGATAGCTGTCACAAACTGAACATCATGTCCGTAGTTGGCCAGAGATACAGCCACATTGGCCTCTCCGCCGCCGTAGTTGATATCAAACTCGTCTGCCTGGATGAATTTTTCATTGTTGGGGGTAGATAATCTTAACATGATTTCGCCCATGGTAACTATTTTTGCCATTGTATGATTCTCCTTTTTTTGAATGAATAGATTATGCTCTGGCTGCCGCCACTGCTGCAACAAATTCCTGAGCCTTTGCTGTCACTGCTGCGAAATCGCCTGTCTTAGCGCCCTTGGTCAGGCTGGAACCTGTGCCCACTGCATATGCGCCTGCCTTGATCCACTTGTCAACGTTGTCAACATCAACGCCGCCGGATGGCATGAACTCGCCCTGGGGAAGGGGTCCCTTAAAGGAGCTGATCGCTGCCGGTCCCACAATGTTGCCTGGGAATACCTTGATGATATCGCATCCGGCTTCCAACGCTGTGATCGCCTCGGTTGGAGTCATGACGCCCGGAAGCATAGGCACTCTGTAACGGTTGCAAAGCTTAATGGTATCTACGTTAAGACCAGGACTTACAATATAGTTAGCGCCTGCCAGGATGCATGCCCTTGCGGTCTCAGGATCCAGTACAGTACCTGCGCCGATCACGATCTTGTCATTGTTTTTATACTTATTAGCCATCATCTTGATGAATTCAACAGGGTCGCCCTCATCCATGGTCATGGTCAGCTCAATAAAGTTAATGCCGCCCTCAATGATAGCGTCAACTACTTTCTCACCCTGCTCGTAGTTCTTTGCACGAACAACAGCAACCAGACAATCCTCTTTCATTCTTGCTAAAACGTGTTCTTTTTTCATTTCGCTTCTCCTTCTCTCTGAAAATTCGCATATACGAATCAGTTTCATATTTGCGATTTCTATAGTTAAATTTTAATCGTTACCGCATCATTTGTCAACAGCAAAAGAGGTAAAAAAACAAGTTTTTCTATGCCGGAATTCAGCATTTACCCAAAAATCCCAGGAGCCTTGAAATCTCCGCTGCCTTTGCCTGCACCTGCCGTCCCAGGGCATCATAATCCTCTGTGGGTTTATAAAGGCTGGACACGCTGATCGCACCCATTACATTACCATCCTGCCCAAATACCGGCGCTCCCACACATTCCATGTGTTCCTCCAGTTCCCTGGCGTCAAAGGCATATCCCTTTTTTCGCACCCGTTCCAGCTCCTTCTCAAACTCTTCCCTGGTTCCAAGGGTCCGCCCCGTATGTTTTTTAAAGGTTATGCGCTCCAGCACCCGCCTCACTTCCTCCTCCTCTGTAAATGCCATAATGGCTTTTCCCAGGGACGTGCAGTAAATGGGATTCTTAGTGCCTACGGTTGCTGTGGTAATAATGGGGTTCTCAGGTTCAAACTTGCAGATGTACACAATGGCATCGTCCGTGCGTGTGCCAAAGAATACGGTCTTTCCCACCTCCCTTGAAAATGCCTTCAGCACCGGGTCAATGGTGCTGATAAAATCCAGGTTATTGGTATAATTGATACCGATCCTGTATGCCGTGAGGCCGATGGTGTAGCGCTGCTTCTGCTCCCTGGCCACATGTATCATCCCGGTCTGCACCAGGGTTGTCACTATGTCATAGCCGCTTGTCTTGGGCATATCAAGTTTTTCACATATCTCATCCAGCGTGATCCCATCCGGCTTTTTTGATACCAGTTTTAATATCTCCACGGTACGCAGTGTGGTTCTGTTCAGTTTCATGGACACCTCCCGCTTTATTGATATTCGCATATACATTATATATCCGTATATACGAAATTCATCTGATTTCAGTATACATCAACCCGTACCCTGATGCAAGTGGAAGTTACATGAAATCCTGCTTTTTAAGCGCGGCATCCCAGCGGACAGGGAAACACAGAGCCCAGGCGTCAGAGTGTGTTTCCCCCGCACTCCTGCCCAGGCTCCTTATATTATTCCCTACAGGGTCACTCCCTGCTTGAAAATAGCCATATCATGGAAGCCTGCTTCCTCTGACTTCACCTTTTTCCCGGAAGCCACTGCCAGCACATAGTCCAGCAGCTCCTGTGCAAGTTCTTCCTTTGTCATATCCTCCACCATGCGGCCCGCATTAAAATCGATCCAGTTGTCCTTATGCCCGGCCAGCTTGGAGTTGCTGGATATCTTTACCGTGGGTACCGGGGAGGCAAAGGGCGTTCCCCTTCCTGTGGTAAAGAGCACCATGTGGGCGCCGGACACTGCCAGGGCCGTGGAGGCCACCAGATCGTTGCCCGGGGCGCTGAGCAGGTTAAGCCCCTTTACCTTCACCGGCTCCCCATATTCCAGAACACCTCTTACAAGCGCACTTCCCGACTTCTGGGTACAGCCCAGGGACTTGTCCTCCAGGGTTGAGATACCCCCCTTTTTGTTGCCCGGGGACGGATTCTCATAGATGGTCTGGTTATGGCTGGTAAAGTAATTCTTAAACCCATTGATCAGATCCACGGTCTTACCAAATAGTTCCGGTGTGGCGCAGCGGTTCATGAGGATGGTCTCGGCCCCGAACATCTCAGGCACTTCCGTAAGGATCGTAGTCCCGCCCTTGCTCACCAGCAGGTCTGAAAATGCTCCCACAACCGGATTGGCCGTAATGCCGGAAAGCCCATCGGAACCTCCGCACTTCATGCCGATGACCAGTTCGCTGGCATCTATCTTCTCCCTGGAAAATGCACCTGCATATGCGGCAAGTTCTTCCAGCATACCCATGGCCGTCTCCATCTCATCCTCCACATCCTGGCACTGGAGGAACTTCACCCGGTCCTTGTCATACTCGCCAATATAATCCATAAGCACAGGAATATTGCTGTTTTCACATCCCAGGCCAAGCACAAGCACTCCTCCGGCATTGGGGTGATGGATCATGTCAGCCAGCACCTTTCTTGTATTCTCCTGGTCATCTCCCATCTGGGAGCATCCATAGGGATGTGGAAATGCGATCACATCCTCCACCGTTCCCCCCGCCAGCTTCCCGGCCTGGGCTTCCAGCGCCTTTGCAATGGAATTGACACAGCCCACTGTGGGAATGATCCAGATCTCATTGCGGATGCCAACCTTGCCGTCCGCCCGGCGGTAGCCGTCAAAGAAAACATGGTCCGTGGGCTCCACATCCCTTCCGTCCGGTATATAATCATAGGTAAGAACATCTCCCAGCGCAGTCTTTACATTGTGCACATGAACCCAGCTGCCTGCCTTTATATCCTCTTTTGCGTATCCGATCCGGAAGCCGTATTTGACCACTTCCTCCCCTGACCTGATATCCCTTAAGGCAAACTTGTGGCCCTGGGGGATGTCCTCAGTGACGGCAACATCCGTTCCCTCCACGCATATGGTCTCTCCCATGGAAACCGGGCGCAGTGCAACGGCAACATTATCATTCCTGTTGATTTTAACAATATCCTGCATGGTCTTCACATTCTCCTATCATTTTATTTGAAATCCTGTGTCATATTTTTGTAAGTACTTACAATTATTCTACCCATTTTCGGGGAATAAGTCAATAAAAAAATAGAAAAGTATTGCAATACTGACGAGGAATATGTATAATAAACTTAGCTTGTAAGCGCTTACAGAATGTGAGGTTTTTTTATGAATATATATGATGTTTCCGAACATGCGGGAGTATCCATAGCCACTGTGTCCAGGGTTTTAAACGGCAATGCCAATGTCAGTGAAAAGACCAGGGAAAAGGTCTTGAAAGTTATGGATGATTTGGGGTATACTCCTAATGTGTTTGCCAGAGGGCTTGGCCTGAACACCATGCAGACCATTGGGATCATGTGCTCCGACTCCTCGGATCCCTACCTGGCAGGTGCTATTTATTACCTTGAGCGGGGACTCAGGTCCCACAATTATGACGCTATTTTGTGCTGTACCGGATATGATCTGGATGCCAAACAGAAGTATTTTGAGCTTCTGCGCTCCAAACGTGTGGACGCCATCATATTGGCAGGCTCCAAGTTTGTGGAGATGCGCTCCAAGGATAACGCCTATATAACCGAAGCCGCCGCCGACCTTCCCATCATGCTGGTAAACGGCTACCTGGAAGGGGATAATATCTACAGTACGGTATGCGATGACCACGCCGCCATGTTCGGCGCGGCCACACAGCTGCTCCAGGCAGGCAGGAGACGCATCCTCTACCTTTATACCAGCTATTCCTACAGCGGTGTCAACAAGTTAGAGGGATACAAGGACGCATTAAAAGCATTCGGCGTGGAGCCAAAGGATGAACTGATCCATCAGTGTCCCAAGGACATAGGCGCTTCCAAGGAACTGCTATTATCCCTCAGGGAACAGGGGCTTTCCTTTGATGCGGTCATGACTTCCGATGACTCCCTTGCGGTGGGCACTGTCAAGTATGCCCATGAAGCGGGCATTTCCATACCTGAAGAGCTGAATATCATTGGATATAATAACTCCATCCTGTCACGGTGCACGGATCCGGAGATTACATCCATTGACAGCAAGGTGGAGGCACTGTGCACCACCACCATCAACACTCTTATGGGGGTTTTCAGCGGCGTAAATGTGCCCAGCCGGACCACGATCGCCTCTGATCTTATAAAAAGAAAAACCACAAATTTTTAATTCTTAAGGAGGACCATCAAACATGAAAGCATTTTTGGACAAGGATTTCTTATTATCCAGCGACATGGCAAAGACACTGTATCACGATTTCGCAGCAAATATGCCGATTCTTGACTATCACTGCCACATCAACCCACAGGAAATTTATGAAGACCGGAAATTTGACACCATTACCCAGGTATGGCTGGGAGGCGACCACTACAAGTGGCGTCAGATGCGCTCCAACGGCATAGATGAAAAGTATGTGACCGGGGACAGCACAGACTGGGAGAAGTTCAAAGCCTGGGCTGAGACCATGCCTAAGCTGATCGGCAATCCTCTGTATCACTGGAGCCATCTGGAGCTTAGAAGATATTTTGGATATGAAGGCTATTTAAACGGCGACACTGCCAAGGAAGTATGGGATCTGTGCAATGCAAAGCTTCAGGAAAGCTCCATGACGGTCCGCAACCTGATCAAGCAGTCCCATGTAACATTGATCTGCACCACTGATGACCCGGTCGACTCCCTGGAATGGCATAAGAAGATTGCTGAGGATCCTTCCTTTGACGTACAGGTACTGCCCGCATGGAGACCGGACAAGGCTATGAACGTTGAAAAGCCTACTTTCCCTGCTTATATGGCACGTCTCTCCGAGGTGAGCGGCATTCAGGTAACGGATTTCGCATCCCTAAAGAAAGCCCTTCAGGTCCGTATGGATTTCTTCACCTCCATGGGCTGCTGTGTATCCGACCATGCACTGGAGTACGTGATGTATGTACCTTCCACAGAAGCTGAGGTTGACGCCATCCTTGCAAAGGGATTAAAGGGCGAGGCCGTCTCCAAGGAAGAGGAACTGAAATTCAAGACAGCATTTATGCTATTTGCTGCACGTGAATACAACAGAATGGGATGGATCATGCAGATCCATTACGGCTGCAAGCGCGACAACAACGCCTACATGTTTGAGCTGCTGGGGCCCGATACCGGATTTGACTGCATCAACAATTATGCCCCCAGCGCACAGATGGCTGACTTCTTAAATGCGCTGAGCACAGGCAATGAGATTCCAAAGACTATCCTTTACTCACTGAACCCCAATGACAATGTTTCCATCGGCACCATCATCGGCTGTTTCCAGGACAAGTTCCCCGGAAAGATCCAGCACGGTTCCGCCTGGTGGTTCAATGATCACAAGGTAGGCATGACAGAGCAGATGGTATCTCTGGCCAACCAGGGCTGCCTGGGCAACTTTATCGGCATGCTGACAGATTCCAGAAGCTTCCTGTCCTACACAAGGCATGAGTATTTCCGCCGCGTTCTCTGCGAACTTCTGGGCGGATGGGTTGAAAACGGCGAGTATCCTGCTGACATGAAGGCTCTTGAGGAGATCGTCAGGGGAATCTGCTACAACAATGCCGTCAATTACTTTGGCTTTGAATTAGACACCGTTAAATAATATGTTTAAGCAGCATAATACAGCCTGCCCGGATCTCCTTTCCGGGCAGGCTGCCTTTATCTCATGGGATGTCTGATAGGTAACTATGTATTATTTCAGCCGGACAACATGCTGACAGTAAATGTACAGATTCTTTATCTTCTTTGCCTGCTGTCCATCCTCGCCCAATACAATGGGCTGGGTTCCGGAGGGCGTGATATACAGCTTAAACGCAATTGCATCCTGTCCCACGTGCATCTCCTTTACCGGCGTATAGGCAAAGTCCTGTTTTTCAATATCCAGATATTCAAACATGATGTGTTCCAGTTCCGGATTGGCAAACACCCTTACAATATCCGGTGTTCCTTTCATCTCCATAATCGCCTTGGCTTCTTCAAACTCAATGTTGGTAAAACGGTAATCTCCACTACCCAGAATATAAGCCAGCGTGCTGTTGTCCAACAGCAACAAAGGATCTTTAGCCATAACGTAACCTCCTTTTTCCCATCCATATGATTGTTTCACTTTAATCATATATCCTTTTCCGAAAATTGTCAATATTGTTAGAAAATAATCAATATTGTCCGAATTTTATCAAACATATCATACAGGTTAAGGGGATTAGTCTGGTATAACTTAAGAATTCTCACACAATTTACTGTTATTTCTTATTTCCCTATCTACACCCTTATTTCCCTATTTACACTCCCATTCTCCTTTATACATCCGTTCTTTCAATCCGGATCCGGTACTTTCCCAGGTATGCCAGGATCCCCTTTTCCCTGTTTTTCTCCTCTGCCCCCGGTTCCCAGACCAGGTCCTGGTATCTGTAAATACTGAATAGGATTCCCAGCAGCCCATAGACGGCAACCGTATGGTACAGGCCAAAGGTAAAAAAAGGCAGACCTGCTGAAGACAGGTAGAGTATGCCAAGATTATTAAGCAGGTGGGTGGCCGTCTCTATCACAAGGATCAGGACACACCCATACCCGATCATCTGCCCCAGCTGATTCTTCTGCCGCTTTACCATAAAGAACAAGCCGGAAAGGAACAGGATCAGCAGCGCAGCCAGTCCAAAGGCCGCCAGGGTTCCCCACATGGAAGCTGCCTGAAGGATCACAAAATCGCTTTGGCCCCACGGCAGTACATGGGCCGGGGTCTCTGATAGACCATATCCCCTTCCCTGCATTCCCCCTATGGGTTTTAACTGGGATATCATCTCTCTCACCTTAAGGGTGACAAAGCTGCCCTCCTTTGCATAAGCCCGGGGATTCAGGTATGCCATAATCCTCCGATACTGATAAGGTGCCATGTTTACAAACGATAGTACGCCCAAAAGCAGGGACATGATGCCCAGACCTGAGAGGGGCAGCCACCTGTGCTTTACCTGATACCAGTTTTTGATCAGAGCTGCTGTAAACATCAGGCAGCAAACAAACATCACATCCAATGTAATGCTGATGCCGCCTCCGATCACTCCAAAACCGACCCATGCAGCCGCAAACAGCCATAGCAGGGAACCGGCGATGCACGCATACCCCCTTCCCCTGTACCGGTACAGGATTCCGCCGTAAACAGGGATGAACAGGTACATGATGGGCTTCAGGTAGGAATGGCCGCCGTTGGCTTTTCTGGCAAAGCCCAGGATACAGGCAAGAGCGATTGCTGCAAGGAATAAAAATCCGATCCCTCCGCCGTATCTGCTAAACATGCTGTAATCAAAGAAATACAGAAGGGCCATTCCCGCAAGGCCCAGGAAAGTATACAGGCATTGTCTCATAAATGCATGGCCCCCTCCGGTCCCGGCAAGCTGGTCACCTCCAAACCGGTAGATACATAAGTACTGCACCAGCAGGCCCACCAGGCTCAGCACAGCCATTGCCCCAAGCAGCTTCCAGTTATTCCTGGGGCGATGGATCCGGTCCATATCGATCCCCACCTCCACAGGATTTCCCATCTGGCGCACTGCTTCTGCCAGGGCCTCCTCCTGCCCCATCCCCTGTTCCATATAGACCTGGGCCTGGTCTTCCATATGGCTTTTGATCTCCTTTGCCACAGATGCCCCTGCTTTCTTATTCCTGATCTGCCCGGTTAAAAGATCCAGATATTCATGCATTTCCATACAGGGCACCTCCTATCACATGTTCCACTGCCTTGGAATAAGTGTTCCAATCCTCCTTCTTCTTAGCCAGGACACCCCTGCCCTCTTTGGTGATGGAATAGTATCTGCGCACCTTTCCCTGGGCCTCCTTTTCATATGATACCAGGAGCCGTTTGGCTTCCATGGTGTGGAGAAGAGGATACATAGTACCCGCTTTCAGGTTAAATACAAATTCCGACCGCTTCTGAAGGGTTTCAATCATCTCATAACCATACATATCCCTCTCAGACAGCAGCTGCAGCAGCAGCATGGATGTGTTGCCTGATGAAACGTTCTTGTCTTCTGCCATAATTCTTCCTCCTGTTCTTACAGGTGTACGCTCGGAGTCCCCGAAAGTACACACGAATCCAAACAAAACCTGATCCATGGACGATATATAGATTACCTATATATCAAGGGCTAAAACCCGGTAATCCACATAAGCATATATAGATTACCGATCTATCATCCATAGTCCCATTATATATAGGTCATCTATCTATGTCAACCCCTATGACCTGTTGTTTTCCCTCGCCTGCCGCCCTAAGGCGTGGCCTGAACTGCAGATACGCGGTCACCAGGCCGCTGATCACAAGAAATCCATAGAAACTGATGCCTCTGCTGAGCATCATAATGGAAAATGTCTGACCGGCCCCAAATAAAGGGCCGTATAAGGCCATGAAACCGCCTTCCGATGCTCCCACGGAGCCGGGAAGAGGCACTGCCGTTACAGCCAGGCTTAAGATGGCCTGCATGGCCAGGAAGCTTCCCGGTTCAGCACCTATTCCCAGGGCCAGACAGGCAAAATAGGGCACCAGGAACAGAGAGGTGAGCTGGACCATGGAGCGCAGGAACATCCTTAGGATCACCAGCGGATACTCCCTCAGATACGCACCGCCCCTGCTGTACTCCATAATAAGCCCTTCCATCCTGCGCTGCGCCTTCTTTTTGTTCCTGATGACCCCTATCCGGGCCAGAAAGCCTATGATGCACATGCCGGCCCGCTCAGCCAGCAGTCCGTTTAGGATAATGAGAAGGATGGCGCAGGAGCAGATCCCGTTTACCAGGATCCCGAATATTAAAAGCCAGCGGATCACCCCGGACTGGGCCATCACAAAGGGAAACCTGACGATCACCACGGCTGTTCCGTACAGGAGCACGCTCATCTGGTACACGGCCGCCACTGTCAAAAGGGTAAAGGAGCTCTGGGCAAACCCAAAACCGTCCCTTGTCATATAGTAAAGCTGCATGGGCTGCCCGCCTGTGGCCGAGGGCGTGATGGCGCTGAAATAGAATCCCGCGCAGGCATAGGACAGGGAACGCCTAAAGGGCACTGTTCTCCGGAAGGTCCTCATAAGCAGCCTTATGTTGGCCGCTTCGCAGTTAATGAATACCGCCATGCACAGGCATCCCATCAGCACATACCGGATATCCGCCCTCCGAAATGCCTCCTGAAGGATCTCCATGGAATGTTTCTTAAACAGGATACGGAATGTAAACCAGGCCAGTGCCGTGACCAGGCCCAGTCCTATGACCGTTTCCCTCATGTTCATCTTCTTTTCTTTCAATCCATGGCTCCTTTCCTGCAAACCGTTTTCCGCCGGCATGCGTTTTTCTGAAGTCCATTATACTAGCAAATTCTTAAAATCCTATTAGGATTTTCTGAATGTTTCCATTTCAAACAACAAAAAAGCCTAAGAAGGATATCTTAGACTCTTTTATTACGGATGCTGTTGTATGTGAGCAGGACGATAAGCCGGGTTATGTCGTTGGATGGCCATCTATCTAGGACTGCCGTCACCGGCAGCCTCAAGCAACCTACCCGGGAGCTGACGGGCCGCCATATGCTCCCTGTTCGGTCTTGCTTCAAGTGGGGTTTACATATGCCCCGCCTGTTACCAGACGGGCGGTAGTCTCTTACACTGCCCTTCCACCCTTACCTCTTCCAGCCAAAGCTGCAATAGGCGGTATATTTCTGTTGCACTGTCCCTGGAGTCGCCTCCGCCAGACGTTATCTGGCACCTTGCCCTGTGAAGCCCGGACTTTCCTCTCCTGCGCCCTTGCGGTCTCGCAGCAGCGGCCACCTGTCCTACTCACAACTGTATTAGTCTAGCACAGAATCCGAGGTTTGTCCAGTCCCATCAGACATTGAGGCAGCTTCCCCCGATAAACTCCCTCAGGATGGAATTTTTAGGTATGTCCTCACTGCTGACCCCGATAAAATAATCCAGGAACTTTAAAAGCCGTTTGGCTTCCAGGTACTCCTCCGAATCCTTTGGAATACTGAACAGCAAAGGCTCCGCATACTGCTTTAACACTGCAAATTCATAGACCAGGGCGGAATTGAACATGGCATCCGCTTCCTCCTGGAAGGGAAAGATATTCTCCTCCTCCCCCTTGCGCACCGAAGGCCACATGCGGATGGTATCCTGGGCCGATGACCCCCTGGTCCTGGCATCCCGCACCATTCTGCGTATAAGACGTCCGTCCGTGGTGGGGATCCGGTTGTGTTCGTCAATATTAAGCTGTGTCAGGGCGCTGATATAGATTTTAAACTTGCTCTCCTTGGGCAGAGAGTGGGACAGCCTGTCATTGAGGCAGTGGATGCCCTCGATCACCAGGATATCCTCTGCTCCCAGCTGCAGGAAATTCCCTTTATACTCCCGCACACCCTTCTTAAAATTATAATAGGGCAGTTCTACACGTTTGCCTGCCAGAAGATCCGTCATGTTCCGGTTAAACAGTTCAATGTCCAGACATTCCAGCACCTCGTAATTATAGTTTCCCTGTTCGTCCCTTGGGCTGTCCGCCCGGTTGACAAAGTAATTGTCAACCGAAATGGGATGGGGCTTAAGCCCAATGGCCTCCAGCTGAACCGACAGCCTGTGGGAAAATGTGGTCTTTCCAGAGGAGGAGGGGCCTGCGATCATCACAAACTTGGCATTTCTCCTGGAGGCGATCTGTGCCGCTATCTCAGCAATCTTTTTTTCCTGAAGTGCTTCCTGGATCAGGATTAAATGGGACATCTCCCCCTGGGCGATCTTGTCATTGAGGGCGCCTACCGTCTCCAGATCCAGGCGCCTTCCCCATTCCGTGGACTCTGACAGGGTTGCAAACAGCTTATCCTTTGGCTCAAATTCCCGGATGGTCCTGGGTTCTTCCTTGGAGGGCATCACCAAAATGAATCCATAGTGGTAAGGGACCAGATCAAAATATTTGATATATCCCGTATTCTGCACCATGTACCCGTAGTAGTAGTCCTCAAACCCGTCAATGCTGTAAATATTGACCCGGGATACCCGGCGGTAATGGAACAGGCGCTCCTTATCATACATCCGGTGCCTGTGGAACAGCTCGACAGCGTCATCAGTGGACACACTGCGCTTCATGATGGGGATCTCCTGGGCCACATACTCCGCCATCTTATTTTTCACCCGCAGGAGAAGGGTCTCGTCCAGCACAAAGTTCCCCCGCGCCTCCACAAAGAAACCTCTTCCCAGGGAAAAGTCAATCACGATCTTATCAATGTTCTCCGCTCCCACCACTGCGTAGAATGCTTTCAGCATGATCAGGGAGGCGCTTCTTTGATAGGTCGTCATACCCGGCTTATCCCGGGCCGTGATAAATTTGAGTTCGCCGTCCTTCACATGCTTATGAAGTTCCTGAAGCTTGCCGTTGATCCGCACCAGAAGGATGTCGTCCTCGTACCTGTACTGATATTCATTTGCAACTTCCAGCCAGGTGGTCCCCTCCGGGTAATCCCGTACAAAACCATCTACTTTAACCTGTACCAAATGTTTTACCTCCCTTATTATTGAGTGTACTCCCGCAAATCCGAGTGCCGGGGCAACTCCGAGAATGCACCTAGTCCTGCCGCCCCTACACGATCACCGCGGGCCACGCGGGCGGGGCCTGGATGATCTCCAGTTCACCGCCCAGACGAGCCTCCAGATATTCCGCCATGTAGGGGATAAAGATATGCTCCAATCCGTAATGGCCTGCATCAATGACAGCCATCTGCCTTGCAGCCGCGTCAATTCCCTGATGGTGGCTGATATCACCGGTCACAAGCACCTGTGAACCGCAGGATACGGCCCCCCCGATCTCACTTCCCCCCGCCCCCGGACACAGGGAGATCCTGGTCACTTCCATGTCCATCAGCTCCTGGCCGTAGACCAGTGCAAAGGGAAGGTCAAATGCTTCCTTTACGCGCTTTGCCACCTGCCTTACGGTCATGGCCTTCCTTAGGATGCCTGTCTTTCCGATGCCGTAGGGAACCGGCCCCTGGCCCGCGTCCATCTCTCCCAGGAGTTCCAGAGGCACGCATTCCTCAAGCCCCAGCCTCCTGGCTGCCAGGTCCGCCATACAGCCCGGGGCAGCATCAAAGTTGGTGTGCATGGCGTAATAGGAAATATCCGACTGGATCAGCTTAACCAGTCTTCTGGTAATAAAGTTCTGGTCATTCACCTGTTTGATGGCCTTAAAGATCAGGGGATGATGGGTCAGGAGCATATGGGCCCCCGCTTCTATGGCTGCCTCCACCACCTGGTCCGTGGCATCCAGGGCAATGTATACTTTTTTTACTTCCTTATCGCTTCTGCCTGCCAGAAGTCCCGGGTTATCCCACTCACAGGCACAATCCTCGGGCGCCAGCCCTTTCAGCACCTCTATCAGTTCACTGCATTTCATTTTGCGCCTCCTTGATCTGGTCCAGTTCCTCCCTGAGGGAGCCCATGGCTTTTCTCTGTCCCTCCGTCATACCGCCGATGTCCTCTCTCCCAAGGGAATCCACAATTACCTGTACCCTGTGCTTTTCTTTTTCCAGATATTCCTTCAGGATATTGTCTTTCCTGTCCATCAGGATCTTCCCGTATTTATACCATACCGGACGCCCGTATTCCATGGTTCCCCGGACAACGCTCATAACCGTATAATATTTTCCCTCGTCCTGCACCATTGTCTCGTCCTCAATAAAAAATCCATGCATCTCCAGATAAGCCCTGACCTTGTACTGCTCGGACTGCGGGGAAAGGATCCAGTGTTTTACGCTGTCCCACACATGGCGCCCCTGATCCAGGATGCGGATCATCAGTTCGCCTCCCATACCGGCTATGATCACCGTATCCGCGTCTTCCGGCGTGAGTTCTTTAAGACCATCGCTGAGACGGGCCTCAATGGGGCATCCCGTTCCAGGGGACCGCGTTTCATATTCCTCAATGTGCTCCCTTGCCCGTTCCAGGGGACCTTTTCCCACATCCATGGCAATAGCGGACCGGATTCTGCCGGTCTGTGCCAGATAGACCGGCACATATCCGTGGTCTGTTCCCACATCCGCAATGCGGCTGCCCTGCCTTACAAAGCCGGCAACGGTCTGAAGGCGCAGGGACAGCTTTACTGTGCCTTTTGGTATGGTCCTGTCATTTGTTTCCAAGTTCATCTTTTCCTCCGGTTGAGATTCCTGCCTTTTCAGGCAGGGAGTAATAACTAATTTAAGATCATTCATCCAAATAATCCTTTAATTTTTTACTTCTGCTGGGATGGCGCAGCTTGCGCAGGGCCTTTGCCTCAATCTGGCGGATCCGCTCCCTTGTCACACTAAACTGCCTGCCCACCTCTTCCAGGGTCCTGGGACGGCCATCGTCCAGGCCGAAGCGCAGCCGCAGCACCTTCTGCTCCCGTTCCGTAAGAGTCAGGAGCACCTCCATCAGCTGTTCGTGCAAAAGAGTGAATGCGGCGGCATCCTGTGGGACCAGCACATTGTCGTCCTGGATAAAATCCACCAAATGGCTGTCCTCCTCCTCGCCGATGGGGGTTTCCAGGGACACCGGTTCCTGGGACATCTTAAGGATTTCAGACACCCGCTCCACTGGAAGGTCCACCCTGGCCGCAATCTCCTCCGTGGTGGGCTCGCGGCCCAGTTCCTGAAGCAGCTGGCGGGATGTCCGCACCAGACGGTTGATGGTTTCCACCATATGGACCGGAATCCGGATGGTCCTGGCCTGGTCTGCGATGGACCTGGTAATGGCCTGGCGGATCCACCAGGTGGCATAGGTGCTGAACTTATATCCCTTGGTGTAGTCAAACTTTTCCACTGCCTTGATCAGTCCCAGGTTGCCCTCCTGGATCAGGTCCAGAAACTGCATTCCACGGCCCACATAACGCTTTGCAATGCTGACCACCAGCCGCAGGTTGGACTCGGCCAGACGTTTCCTGGCCTCCCCGTTGCCCAGCTCCATGCTCTTGGCCAGTTCAATCTCTTCTTCCATGGAAAGGAGGGGAATCTTGCCGATCTCCTTCAGGTACATGCGCACCGGGTCCTCCAGGCTGACGCCCTCGGGTACGGAGAGGTCCAGATGTTCCATGTCGATCTCTTCCTCTTCCTCCAGGTCCATCTCCTCTTCAATAAACAGGTCCGGGTCCAGATCCCCATCCGAGTTCATCCGTATCACATCCACCTTGTTCTGATCCAGAAACTCAAAGAGCTGGTCCATCTGGTCACTGGCCGGCTGTTCCGAACCAAAGTAGTTCATAATCTCCTGGTACTCCAGAACATTTTTCTTCTTCTTTGCTTCCTCCAGCAATCCTGCCAGTTTTTCCTCAAACACGTTCGTCCCTTCCATAACCGGTCCATCCTTCCTAAGAAATGCGTTAATCCAGTGAGATATGCAGCTGCTTTAAGGCTGCCTGCTGCTTTATGATTTCCTGTAACTGGGTTATATCCTTTGCATTGCGGCTGGCCGCATCCAGGCTGTTCTTCCGGACCTTTACAACCGTCTCCGAGAATGCCTTCTTTTGTTCTTCGTTGCTGAGGGACTCTTTTAAGCTGGCATTAAAAAGCGCAGCCACTTCCTTATACTGATCCTCGTCATTGATAAAGCGGCTGAGTATGGCGGCCGGGTTTAAATTGCCGGACGCCTGTCCTTCAAATACCATCTGTGCCACCTGATGATACAAATCCTCCACAAAATCATCTGCTGTAATAATTCCCCTGATCTTGTCAAACAGTTCAGGGGTCTCTATAAGCCATGTGAGCAGCAGCCTCTGGGACCGGCGGATCCCATCCTCCTTGTCCGGCCTTTTAGGGCGCTTTGCCTGGCCTGCTCCCCTTTCCCCGTAGGGACTGTTTCTCCCATCCTGTGCGCTGTCTTCACCTTGGTAGGGATCATTTTCAAAGTAAGCTTCCTCCTGGGCCGGGGCGCTGTGGCGGATCTGGCCGGAGTGGTTCATATGGTCCCCGGCTTTCATGCCAAAGCTCATGCCCATGCGGTTTACCAGGCCGCGCAGCTCATCCGCGGGTATCATCTGCTCCCTGGCGACTGCCTGAAGATAGTTCTCCCGCTCCAGGGCCTCCCCAAACTGAAGGAGCTTCCTTGCAGTCTCCTGGTAAAACTTCGTCTTCTGCTCCGGATCGTCCATCTGGTAACTCTGCCTCAGCACGTCCACCTCAAACAGGAAACTGTTCTTGGCTTCCTTGATCCTCTGCCTGAATGCTTCCGGCCCCAGGTTCTTGATGAACTCATCCGGGTCCTTATGGGGCTTCATGTTCAGGACCTTGATGGATATCCCCACCTCCTTGAGGATGGGAATGGCCCTGAGAGCCGCCTTGATGCCCGCACCATCGCTGTCATATGTCAGTATGACCTGATCCGTGTAACGCTTCAGCACATTGGCATGCTGGCTGGTAAATGCGGTTCCCAGGGAGGCCACCGCATTGGTAAAGCCTGCCTGGTGCAGGGATATGACATCCAGGTAGCCTTCGCATATTAATAGATATCCTTCCCTGGAAGTCCTGGCATAATTCAGGCCGTAAAGATTGCGGCTCTTGTCAAAGAGCTTGGTCTCCGGGGAATTGAGATATTTGGGTTCTCCGTCCCCCATCACGCGTCCTCCAAAACCAATGACGCGGTTATTCACATCCATGATAGGGAACATGACGCGGTTCCAGAACTTGTCCCTTCCCCCGCGCTCTTCCAGTGTCACCAGGCCGGTGTCCTTTAAAAAGCTGTCCTCATATCCCTTACCCTTTAGGAAACGGTAGAGGTCATCGCTGGTCTTGTTGGAATATCCCAGCCCGAAACGCACAATGGTGTCGTCCGACAGACCCCTTTTATCATGGAAATATTCATACCCCATCCTGCCCTGGGGCGCTTTAAGCTGGTAATAAAAATAGTTGGCGGCCAGCTTGTTCACTTCCAAAAGCCTGGCCCTGTGTTCCGCCTGCTCCCTGGCCTCCTTGCTGTATTCCATCTTGGGAAGGTTGACTCCCGCCCGGTCCGCCAGGTGCGACAACGCTTCCTGAAAGGTATAGTTCTCATATTCCATCACAAAAGTGAGCACGTTCCCCCCTGCGCCGCAGCCAAAGCAATAGTACATCTGTTTGCCTGGCGACACGGAAAAGGAGGGGGATTTCTCGTTGTGGAAGGGGCAGAGCCCAAAATAGTTGGCGCCCTTTTTCTGCAGCTTCACATATCCTGAAATCACATCTACGATGTCGTTCTTCATTCTCACTTCTTCTATGACTTCATCGGGATAGTACATGAAATGATCTCCCTTCTATATTTATAAACTCAATACACGTTCCACCGCTTTGGAACAAATAATTCCTCAAACTGGTCAATGGCATAGATGTCGCTCATGCCCGCAATGTAATCGCAGACCACCCTCGACTTCTTTTCCCCTCCATTGACGATCAAAAGCACATATTCCATAGGCAGTTTGTCAACATGGCCCATGTAATATTCATAGAGCTGGCGGATCATGTTCTGGGCCTTGCCCTCTTCCGCCTTGGGGATCTCATTCTTATACACATTCTCAAACATCCATCTGCGCAGCCCCTGCATGGCCTCCTCCATGCCCTCGGACATGATGATGGCAGGCTTATCCATACTGTTTAATATGATATCATGTATCATATTGTTCAGGCGCTCCCGGACGCTGTGTCCCAGTATGTCCGTGTACTCTCCGGGAAGCTCGTCTTCCACAAACATCCTGGCCCGGATGGCATCGTCAATATCGTGATTGATATAGGCGATCTTGTCGGAAAGACGGACAATGGCCCCTTCCAGGGTAGAAGGATGGCCCGAGGTCCTGTGGTTTAAGATCCCGTCCCTCACCTCCCAGGTAAGGTTTAATCCCCTTCCATCCTTTTCCAGGATCTCCACAATGCGTACACTCTGCTGGTAGTGGGCAAAACCATCCTCGCATATCTTGTTTAATATGTATTCACCGGAGTGGCCGAATGGGGTGTGCCCCAGGTCATGGCCCAGGGCAATGGCCTCTGTGAGGCTTTCATTCAGCCTCAGGGTCTTGGCAATGGTGCGGGCGATCTGGGACACCTCCAGGGTATGGGTCAGCCTGGTCCTGTAATGGTCTCCCTCAGGAGCCAGGAATACCTGGGTCTTATGCTTCAGACGCCGGAATGCCTTGGAATGCAGGATGCGGTCCCTGTCCCTCTGGTATTCCGGCCGCATGTCGCAAAGAGGCTCCGGCTTGTCCCGTCCCCGCGTCCTGCTGCTAAAGGACGCATAGGGACTCATATATGATTCCTCCAATGCTTCCAATGACTCCCTGATATTCATCCGTCCACTCCCTATCTCTACTATTATATTGCCCGGTTCCTCTTTTTACTACAAAAAATTCTATTATCACGGTTACAAAAGAGCATTAAGCCTGTAAAACAATGCCTAATGCTCACATTATATCATAAATTCCAACAATTTCATAGAGCATGTGCTGATAGTCTGACTTCATTGTTTCATTCGTGTAACTGTTCAGGGCGGCTTTTCTTCTTGACTGGAAAAACCGGTCAAGAAGCATCAGATGGGCAGGCTGTCCCTGACACACAGGGCGCCGTATCCCAGCTGCGGGTTGGGCCAAACCTCATATCCCGGCAAATGCCTGGCCCCCCGGGCCAGAAACGCCTTTACCTTTTCACCGTACAGGAAGGGGTCATTTCCCTCCACGATCCCCCATTGCATGAGAAGGGCCGCGCTTCCCGTGACAAAGGGCGCCGCAAAGGAGGTTCCGGTCACCGCCTCATACCCTCCCCCGCTTCTGGCCGTTATAATATCCACGCCCGGCGCCACCAGGTCCGGTTTCACCTGCCTGGTCTGTCTTGTAAAACCTCGCCCGGAAAAGTCGGCATATGCCTGGTAGGAATCATCATAAGCCCCCACGGATATCACCTTGGCCGCAGTGGAGGGAATGGTCAGGGTGGTCTCCGGCACTGCCCTGAGAAACCGGGTGGAGGGATTTAAGATGCCCCTGGAGGGAAGCCACATATTGTACTGCCCTGTGACGATCCGTTCCGGGGTCAAGCGAAAGGTCCATATGCCGCTGTCCAGGTAATCCCTGATGGGTATGAAATCAAAATAGATCTCCTGGGCCGGGCTGTAGGGGCTGGGCTTGCCGTAATAGAGCAAGATCCTGGTCCCCCCGTAATTCAGCGTCTGAGGCCCCAGCCGGCTGTCAATAGGGCCTATGATGTCGCCGGAGGGAGTGATCAGGCGGATGGCAAACTGGTCCACATAGGAGGACCATAGCTGCACTCCCATCCCTGTCTCAAAGGGTGCGATGGAAAGCTCCACATTGGTATCATTTCCCATGACCAGCTGTCCCGATGTATGGCCTGCACCCGCCCCCTCATTCCCTGTGCCTGCAACCAGAACGCTCCTGCCGTAATTGGATATGTCGTTCATAAATGTCTCCAGCAGGCTGGTGCCGTCATGGGAACCGTAGGTGTTTCCAAAGCTCAGGTTGACAGCCACGGGCCGCCCCAGTTCCTGTGCCTGGCGGATGACAAAATCCAGCCCCCTCATCAGCTGGGTGGTCCTGGGAAAACTGTCCGCCATGGGCGCCCCCAGTTTCACCACCAGAAGGTCGCTTTCATAGGCAACTCCCCGGTAGATTCCCCTGTCTCCCCTGCCGTTTCCCGCCGCAATGGCCGCCACCGCTGTCCCGTGCCCGCTTAGATCCACGGACGGGACAATTGCCAGGGAGGCCGCACGGTTCGGGGCGTTGAGGGCCTGGTTGATCTCCTCCCTTGTGTAGATCCGGTCCCGGTCCTGGTCCATGAGCATGAGGATCCTGGTGCTTCCGTCCGCATTTTTAAAATCTTCATGAAAATAGTCGATTCCGGAATCAATGACAGCCACCAGGACTCCCTTTCCCGTAAGGCCGGAGGCCAGTCCGCTGATCACGCCGCCTCCCCCTCCTCCAATGGAGGATTGTACCACGGACAGGCAAGAGGCCGCCCTTGCCATATTGCTGGCAAAAAACAGCCTCTTTGGTTTCTCAATATATTCAATCTGGTTCAGGTCGCTTACCTGGTCCATGAGATGTTCCGGGACCACCAGGACCGCGTAGCCGTTGAGCAGTTCGTTTACCTGGATGCCCTCCTGTGTAAGGCCTGCCAGGCTTCCGGAATGCCTGACGATCAGTTCCCAGGTGCGCTCCAAAGGATCGTAGCCCACATCCAGGTTCTCGGACCGCTCACGTTCTTCAGGGGTGGCGTCCAGGGCCAGGTTCAGGAGATTTTCGCGTTTTTGGTTTTGCATGGTGTCACCTCTGTGTGAATCGATCATGTACCGTTATCATATGTTTCAGTGTATTCATGCAAAACTTATATTATGTCAGCCGGTTCTCATCCCCTGACCGTCATATAAATGTTGTAAAAGCCGGTGATGGTGACTGCCAGCACCATGATCGGGGTCAGGAAGCGGATACAGAGGATCCAGAGCTTTTTCAGTTTAAAGGGGATCCCGTCCTTCTCAATCTCCTCCACCAGGTACTGGGGGTCCCATTTCCATCCTATATAGTAACACATGGTCACGCCTCCCAGGGGCAGAAGTATATTGTCGGTTATCATTCCAATGAAATCAAATACACTGTAATTCAGTATGGTCACATGGCTCAGGGTCCCGAAGGAAAGCGCGCTGGGAATGCCCACCAGGAAACAGGCAGTTCCCAGAAGGATGGTACCGGTGCGGCGGCTCAGGCGCAGGGTATCCAGGGCAAAGGATACGGTGACCTCCAACAGGGCAATGGCGCTGGTGACCGCTGCGAAGAACACCAGTGTGAAGAAAACAAGCGCAAAAAACGGGCCGCCCTTGATTGCGGAAAACACCTTGGGCAGGGTTCCGAAAATAAGGCCCGGGCCCTGTCCCGGTTCCAGGCCAAAGGAGAACACGGCCGGGAAAATAGCGATCCCTGCCATCAGGGCGATGACGGTGTCCAGCCCCGCTACACTGAGGCAGCTCCTGGGAATATTCTCCTGGTCGCTGAGGTAGCTACCATAGGTAATGGTGATTCCCATGCACAGGCTGAGGGAGTAGAACACCTGCCCAAGGGCAGCGCTGACCGCCGTCATGTTAAAGGCCGAACGGTTGGGAATAAAGACGAATTTAAACCCTTCCCCAGCGCCGGGAAGGGTGATTCCCCTTCCGATAATGACCAGAAGAAGCACAAACAGCAGGGGCATCATGATCTTACTCACCTTCTCGATCCCGCCGATTCCAAAGCAGCAGATGGTGGTGGTCACAAGCAGAAACAGGAAATGCCAGACCACAGGCTCAAAGGGAGCGCTTATAAATGCCTCAAAATCCGCAGGCGCCTGGAAGGTGCTTGCATAGCTGACAATATACTTGATGATCCAGCCGCCGATCACACTGTAATAGGACAGGATGAGAAATGCCGCCGCCACCCCGAACACACCCACGATCCGCGCGTTGGAGGTGATATCCCCGTATGCCTGGATGGGGTCGTGGCGCGTCCTTCTGCCCAGGGACATCTCTATCATCATAACAGGAACGCCCAGTATGCAGATAAAGAACAGGTATACCGCAAGGAAGGATGCGCCTCCGTTGCGTCCCATAAGGTAGGGAAATTTCCAAAGGTTTCCCAGTCCGATGGCTGCTCCTGCCGTGGCCATGATAAATCCCAGTTTACTGGCCCATTGATTCTTTGTCTTCATATTATCTTCATCCTATTCTCTTGTTCGTTTTTTTATAAAAATAAATGCAAGGCCGCTGACTCCCATGAGAATGGGATAAAAGCAGTAAGGTATGATTTCAAAGGGTGTAAGCCCTGTAATGGTTGCAGCCGCAAGAAGCTGGGCCCCATAGGGGATCAGCCCCTGTCCCATGGAACTGAACATATCCAAAAGGGATGCGCTGCGCCTGGGAGTCACCCCAAAGTCATCGCTGATCTCCTTTGCAATGGGACCGGACATGACAATGGCCACCGTGTTGTTGGCCGTGCACATGTCCACCAGAAGGGCCAGGGCCGCGATGCCCAGCTCACCGCCCCGTTCGCCGCTGATCCTTTTCCTGATAAATGCCAGGATAAAATCAATGCCGCCGTACTCCCTGACCAGGGCCACAATACAGGCCACGACCACGGAGATGACCGTAATGTCGTACATGCCCGTGATCCCCGCTCCCACATGGTTAAACATCTCCCCCAGGGGAAATGCGCCTGTGGCCACGCCTGTGATCAGGGACAGCACCGTGCCTGCGATAAGTACCGCAAACACGTTCACCCCGGCCAGGGCACCTGCCAGGACCACCACATAGGGAAGCACCCGGAACAGGTTGTAGGACAGATTCCCGGTCAGCCTAAAGGCGGCGTCCCTTCCTAACACCAGGAATAGGATAATGGTTGCAATGGCTGCCGGAAGCACAATAAGGAAATTTTCCTTAAACTTGTCCTTCATCTCACATCCCTGGGTCTTGACAGCGGCAATGGTGGTATCGCTTATCATGGACAGGTTATCACCGAACATGGCGCCTCCCACCACCGCCCCTGCGCAGACAGCCATGGAAAAACCGGTTTTTTCACTGATTCCCACCGCAATGGGGGCCAGGGCCGTGATGGTTCCCACGGAAGTTCCCATGGAGATGGATATGAAACAGCCTATGAGAAACAGGCCTGCCACCGCCACATTGGAGGGCAGAATGGACAAGCCCAGGTTCACGGTGCTGTCCACGCCTCCCGCTGCTTTCACCGCTCCTGTAAATGCTCCTGCAGCTAAAAATATAAGGCACATGGTGATAATATTCTCATCACCAACGCCCTCTGCCGCCAGCCTGATCTTTTCTGAAAATGAGAGTTCTCTGTTCTGCACAAACGCTACCAGCAGTGCAATAAGAAATGCCGCAATGGCCGGCATGCTGTAAAAGTTCCCGGTGATAAAACCGGAACCTAAGAATATCAACAGAAACACCAGAATCGGGAGAAGGGCAGACGCCCTTCCCTCTTTTGTATTCCCCTTCATCTTTTCCCCCCGCGCCTGCTTTTATTTCAGGAATCCGTTAACGATCTGGGCCTCTGCTTCTTCCTCGGTCAGTCCCAGGGTCATCAGCTTCACGATCTGTTCTCCTGCGATCTTGCCAATGGCAGCCTCATGGATCAGGGCCGCGTCAATGTTATTGGCAATAAGACCCGGTATGGCGAAAATCTTGGCATCGTCCATGATAATGGCATCACACTCCGTGTGGCCGCTGCACTTTGCATTGCCCACGATCTTAGAGTTAAAGGTCTGCTTGGAGTTGTCCTTTGCAACGGAGCGGGAAACCACGTCCGCGCTGGAATCATCCCCGTTCAGGTTTACGATATAGGTGCTCTCAGCCTCCTGTGTACCATGGGTGAGAAGGCGCTCACGCACGATCAGCTTGGCCCCGGACGCCAATTCCGCGGTGTTGGTCCTGTTGGTGGAGTCCACACCCTTGATCTGGACCATCTCCATCTCCATAAAGCTGTTCTCTTCCATATACACTTCCGTACCCGGATTCAGTATGCGCTTGCCATGGCCGTCCCCTTCCCCGTAATGCTTTTCCACGTATTTGACCTTTGCATTTTTCCCTACAAAGAAGCGGTGGATGCCGTCATGCTCGGAATCCTGGTCCCCGCAGTTATGGATGCCGCAGCCGGCCACGATCACCACATCAGAGTCATCTCCGATAAAAAAGTCATTGTATACCATTTCCTTTAAACCGCTGGCGCTTACTACTACGGGAATGTGTACGCTCTCATTCCTGGTCCCGGGCTTGATCCTGATATCGATGCCTGGTTTGTCTGTCTTTGTGACAATATCAATATTAGCCGTTGTGCTGCGGCTTGCTGTCTTTCCATTGGCACGGATGTTATACGCGCCCTCGGGCACGCCGTGAAGGCCTGCCACTTCCTCTAAGATTCTCTCCTGTATTGCATCTGTCATGTCGCTCACTCCTCCTCTTGCTATGCTGTCTCATAGAACTTGCTGCACGCGTCTACCGCGGAAGCAGTTCCCATGATCTGAGGCATGATTTCATCTCTTGTACCCTGGTTTACCACCCGTCCGTCTGCAATTACCACGATCTCGTCCGCAATATTCAGGATGCGCTCCTGATGGGAAATGATCAGGATGGATCCATTGGTATTCTGGCGCATGCGCTCAAATACCTGGATCAGGTTCTGGAAGCTCCACAGATCGATCCCCGCCTCCGGCTCATCAAACACGGAAAGCCTGGATCCCCTGGCAATGACAGTGGCAATCTCGATCCTCTTAAGTTCTCCTCCTGACAGGCTGGCATTTACCTCGCGGTTGATATAATCCTTTGCGCAAAGTCCTACCTCTGCCAGATATTGACAGGCTTCAGCTACTGTCAGCGTCTTTCCCGAAGCCAGCCGGAGAAGATCCAGTACCTGCACTCCCTTAAAACGGACCGGCTGCTGAAAGGCAAAGCTGATTCCCAGATTGGCCCTGTCTGTGATGCTCATATCCGTGATATCCTGTCCGTCAAACAGGATGCGCCCTCCTGTGGGCCGCTCTATCCCCATGATCAGTTTCGCTGTTGTAGATTTTCCTCCCCCGTTGGGACCGGTGATCACAACGAACTTTCCGTCATTGACCGTAAAGCTTATGTCCTTAATGATCCCCTTTTCTCCTTTTTCATCATTCACATCAAAGGAGAGATTCTCTAATGTAAGCATCTTGTTTCCTACCTCTCTTTTATCTCTTCTTTTTATTTCAGGGCGCGCAAAATACACGACCCATACCCTTCGTCTACAAGGGAACACGCTTTTTAAGCCACAACTTACAGTATATACTATTTCCTAGTAAATTACTATCAAAACTTTACCTCTTATGGCAGAAAATGTCTGTTGCAATTGCAACATTTATAGTTTTCCCTTAAATCCTGATTTTTATTATAACATTCACTTTTGTTTGCAGGATTCACCGTCTGCGGCGGGCTGTTTCAGCGAAAACTTCCCTTCCGCCGCGGCGCGGTCTTTGCGGAGCGTTTTTCGTATCATAGGGATTTCATATGATACAAAAAAAAGGAAGCATATTCTGCTTCCTGCTCTTTAAATGACTGCAGAAGAAGGGAGTCGAACCCTCAAGGTATTACTACCACACGGACCTGAACCGTGCGCGTCTGCCAATTCCGCCACTTCTGCGTTACGCTGCTCTCGCAAGCAACGTAGGTTATTATAATGGATGAATCAGTTTTTGTCAATGGATTTTTTACAAAATCTTTCAAAAAATTCATCCATGGGCATGGGCCTTGCAA
This sequence comes from Clostridium sp. FS41, assembly GCF_000954015.1. Lineage (NCBI taxonomy): Bacteria > Bacillati > Bacillota > Clostridia > Eubacteriales > Clostridiaceae > Clostridium > Clostridium sp. FS41. The sequence continues at coordinate 90,247 of NZ_JYHN01000059.1, read as the reverse complement.
AATAGAAGCCCTGTCCAATGGAACAGCCCATCTCCGACACCATCTGCAGCTGCTCTTTTGTCTCGATTCCCTCGCACAGGGATGTAAATCCCATCTTGTTGGTCATCTGGATCAGCTGTCTTAGAAATTCCCTGCCCCGGTCCGTCTTCTGACAGGACTGCACAAACCCGCAGTCCAGCTTGATCACGTCACAGGGGATATCCGCCATCATATTCATGATGGAGTAACCGGAACCAAAATCATCAATGGACGTGGTGAACCCGCTGTCCCTCAGCACCTTCATCACATGATAGGTCCGCTCCGTATCCTCCAAAAAGGCAGTCTCTGTCAGTTCAAACTCCAGATACCTGTGGTCGATCCCGTATTTCTTTGTTCCCTCCAGGATCTCCTCCAGGATTCCCTTTACACAGATATCCACACTGGAAAGGTTCAGGGAAATGCAGACCGGACTTCCGCCCTCATCCTGCCACTCCCTCAGCTTCCTGCACACCTGTATAAAAAGGCAGTAATCCACCTGGGAGATAAAACCGTTCTTTTCAAACAGAGGGATGAATGTACCCGGCCCCATGATCCGCCCGTCTTCCCGCTGCCATCTCACAAGGGCCTCCGCCCCAACAAGAGTATAATCCACAAGAGAAAACTTGGGCTGAAGATAGACTTTAAATTCCTCATGCTTCAGGGCATACTCCATCCTGTTTATGATCTCATTTTCGCGGAAACTACTGTCAAAGGGACCATCGTTAAACACCACCTCAGTGGATTTCATAATGTAGTCCACGGACTTTCTGGCAATGGCAGCCCGGTCAATGGCTGTCTCGATCTCCCGGCATTCATCTTCGATAAAATAAATGCCGGAGCGTATCATGATATTGATCTTGGCAAAGATCCCGTTCTGTATCCTGCAGAATTCCTCGTTAAGGTGCCGGACCATCCGCACAAACCCATCCCGTTCCATCCTGCAGATACCAAAGGTCAGGAACTGGTCCGCGCTGACCCTGGTGTAGAAATTTTCCTCCCGCCCATTCTGGATCAGCATGTCGGCAAACATACGCAGGATATTATCCCCCTGGGTATATCCCACCTCCTCATTGATGAATTTGAATCCTTTGATATCGCTGGATATGATCACATAGCTTTCTTTCCTGTCATCCAGCACCTTTTGACAGTCTTCCTTGAACCGGTCATAGTTCATAAGACCTGTGAGGATGTCCCTGTTCTTGTAGTATTCGGCCTCCCGCCTGGCCTCCTTCAGGCGCAGGGATGACTTGGCGTTGATCCCCACCACGCGGGCGATCTCAGATATGGCTCCCCGCTCCGCCACAGGCCAGTCCCGTTCCTCCTCCGTATTGACCAGCACCAGCATACCTGTGTATTGGTTGTCTATGGTTACGCTTGCAAACAGCATGGTCTTTGCCTTTGCCCTGTCCATGAGCCGCAGCAGTCCGGTATTGTAATGCTTCAGGCCGCTTCTTTTTAAAACCGCGATTCCATCGCTGTCATAGAGATTATAACTGAGATAAAACTCTTCCTTGCGGAAACTGTCCGATGGGTCAAATAACATGGCGGTCCTGTCATCCACCCATTGGTAAGCCAGCCCCTGCTCATTTTCCCCATTCATATAGAGGACAATGCGGTTCAGGCAAAACCGGTTGCCCATGAATCCCATGAGGATGTGCAGCGCCTCCTCAAAGGAGGAGGTCTTTTCAAACACCTCCAGGGCAACCGTTGTGCTGGTCTTGTCCTGCAGGCTGCTCTGCTCCCTGCGCTTCTCATCATTGGAACGCTTCAGCCGTTCATAGGTAAACTCCTCATCCCTCTTGTCCTCAACAGACTCGTAAAACCGGATGCCGCCCTTGCCCTCTTTCTTTGCCTCGTGCATGGCCTGATCCGCCTTCACCATGACATCGTAGAATCCTTTTTCGTCTCTCGCAACCATCCGTATGCCAATGCTGCAGCTGACCTTCATAAGGCCGCCCTGGCTGTCCGCCAGAATGCATCCGATATCCCCGGATATGGAGGAAGCGATCCTGATCGCCTCCTCCTTGTCCGTGTTCTTGAGAAGCACCAGGAACTCATCCCCGCCAAAACGGCCGATCAGGTCCCCCTCCCTGCATGCCCGTTTCAGACAACTGGCGACATTCATCAGCACCACATTGCCAAACAGCTTTCCCCTGGCCTTGTTAATGTCCTGGAAATGGTCCATGTCCAAAAGCAATGCCGCCGGGGTGCCTTCCCTCGGTTCTGTTTTCAGATACTCCTCCATCCTCCGCTCAAACGCCCCGGCGGTAAGCAGGTTGGTAAGGCCGTCAATGTCCTCCGCCCCCTGTTCCCTGCAGCTGATCTGTTCCGTCACGCCGTCCAGCACGTTCTGAAGACTGGAAAGTTCCTGCTTCAGCACATTCTGGGCACGGTCCTTGAGAAGAAAGGTTCCCACGATCCGGGCCACGTAGGTGAGCGCCTCCACCTGTGCACCTGTCCACTGCCGGTTCTCCTTGCACTCGTCAAAGCCGATAAATCCAACCAGCTTTCCGTTGTCATAGATACCGCACTGGAGAATGGCCTTGATATCCTGGGAGGTGAGCACCCTTTTCTGCACAGGAGGGAGCACATCCACATCCATGCACAAAAAGACGCCGTTCTCATCAAAATTGTCCCGGTAACCGGGGGCATCCGTCTCATAGGACATATTCTGCAGGTTGTCGATCTGGGGGCTGATCCCCTGATTGCACCATTCAAAAGTATTGCTCATAAGCCGCCCGTCCGGGCTGTCCTCAAATATATAAACGCGGCTTACATTAAACTGAATTCCCACGATCTTAAGTATGGAGTCGATCGCTTCCCTGGTATTCCCTGATTCATACAGGGCCTTAAATACATAGTGGATGATCCTGTCCCCGCTGTAGATCCGCTCGTCCTCGGAATCAATCCTTGGGACCCGGGCGGAAAAGGACTCCCACCTGGCAGCATCCACGGAGGGCAGTGAGGACTGATAAAAGACACATTTCCCCTTCCCGCTTTTCTTTCCCGAATAAAGCGCAATGTCCGCCTTGGCAAAGAGCTGGTCAAATTCCGTTGCATGCTCCGGATACATGGCCACACCGATGCAGCATTTGAGGCGGAAGGATTCCGCCGCCGGGGCGGAGATGCCGGCCAGGCCTTCCATGATCCTGCCGCCATAGGCCATGACCTCCTCCTGTCCGCTGACCCCGATCAAAAACACCAGGAATTCATCGCCGCCGATCCGGCTCACCACATCACTTCTCCTCGAAACACCGCTGATGCACTTGGCCACTTCCGTCAGAACACTATCCCCAAAAAGATGCCCCTTTGTATCATTGATATCTTTAAAATTATCTATGTCTATGATCATCAGGGCCGCGGTGCCCTCTGTCCCAACAGCTTCCAGATACTGGGTTATCTGTTCTTTGGACGCCTCCCTGTTCAGCAGGCCGGTAAGGGAATCCCGCCTGGACTTTTCCCTGTAGGTATGGATCTGCTTCTTGTCCTCCGTGTCATCCAGCATAATGGTGTAAACCCATCTCTGTCCCTTCTCCCCCTCAATGATACGGCCTCTGCAGTCCACCCACCGGGTGCTTTTGTCCTTTCTCACAATGCGGAACTCTGTCTTAAGGATATCCTTTCCCTGGCACAACTGATTCCGTGATTCCATGATCGCATGCTCATAATCCTTGTCAAGGATCATCCCCTCCAGCGTCCCCCCTGTAAGGTCCTCAAACTCGGCCGTGTCCCTGCATCCAAAAAGATCCAGCATCGTCCGGTTTGCCATGTCCACTTTTCTCACTGCATCCATTGAGCATCGAAAAAAAAACGGCCGGCATAAAGTCCATGAGAAAATGGGCTCCATATTCCGACCGTATTCCGCTTATCATTTGTTCATATTTACTCATATCCCTGATTCCTCCGCCAATGTCCGCCCCATGCATAATTTGATTATACTGAATATTCCAAAGTTTTACAAGCACAAAGGATGTTTGCCTGAAAGCCTTCCTCCGTTCCCCGGGACATTTCCCCCAAAACCCACATATAATAATGCAAACCTTACAGTGGAGCCCCCATGCAGACCATCATCCACCATTCCCTGGAACATACGTTTTACAGCCGCGATATACCGGTCTTAAAATATACCATTGAATTCCCCACCTTTCTCTCCACCTGCAGCCAGACCGCTGCGCAGACAGCCAACGCACATTACGCATCCGTTGCAAAGGAAAAGGAGCAGTACTGCCGCACCGTGCTCTACCCCCAGGCCGCAGAAGATGCCCGGTATATCGAGGACAACATCCCTCCCTTCCACACCTACGAGTTCAACATCGCCTACACGGTCCCCCTTAACTACGGCTGTATCACCAGTCTGTACTTTGACCAGTATACATTTATGGGCGGAGCCCACGGTTCCACTGTCCGCACCTCCGATACCTGGAATTTTTCAAATGGCAGGCAGATGCAGCTGGGAGAATTTTTCCAGTCGGATCCCCATTATGCTGATAACATACAAAACTATATCGAACAACGGATCACAGAACATCTGCGCACGGAACCAGGCGCCTTTTTTGAGGACTATGCCGCCCTTATAAGGAAAACATTTAAGGAGGAAAACTATTACCTGACAACGGACGGCCTGGTCCTGTACTTCCAGGAATACGACATCGCGCCCTATGCTGCCGGACGGCCGCAGTTCCTGCTGCCCTTTGGGCCCGGCTGACCGGCAGCTCCGCCTCATTTTCAATCCGCCCCGGCTTGTCCGCGCCCCATAAACGGACTGCCGCGGACAGCATGCTCCCATGCGCCGCGGCAGTCCTTGCACCGTTTACCATACAAGTTGCACAGGCTAAGCTCTCAGTTCGATTCCAAGATCTCCCAGCCCATTGAGTATTTTATTCATGATCGCAGTTACTTCCTTATCCTCCAGGGTATGGTCCTTTGCCCTGAAGGTGATGGAATATGCCACGGACTTATGCCCGGACAGCACCTGGGCACCCTCATACACATCAAACAGCTTATAGCTTTCCAGGAATTTTCCTCCCCTCTGTTCGATCACATCCTCAATCTGTCCCACAAGGATATCCTTTGGAACCACCATGCTGATGTCGCGGGTTACGGCAGGGAATCTGGCAATTCCTGAATATTTCCTGTCAAATGTGGTGAACTCCATGATGGACGGCATGTCGATCACTGCAATATACGCCCTGTCCCCGATTTTGTAGTTGTCGGCCACATCCGGGTGGACCTCGCCTAAAAAGCCCACAACCCTTCCGTCATATACAATGTCGGCCTTTCTTCCCGGATGAAGGTAAGGATGGTCTCCATTTGGGTCGTAATGGGGTTTTTTATGCATTCCTGCCTTTTCAAAAAACTCCTCCACAACGCCCTTCATGGTAAAGAAATCCCCGTCCCCGTACATACCCAGGGTAAACTGCATGCGCTCATCAGGAAGCTCCGTAAGGGGAACTGCCTTTGGACGGTATACATTAGCCAGCTCGTACAGGCGCACGTCCTTGTTCCGGCGGTTATAGTTGGTTGACAGGGAGGTGAGCATTCCGTTCAGGGAACTGGTGCGCATCACGCTGAAATCCTCTCCCAGGGGATTGGAAATGTTCACGGTCATGCGCAGACGGCTGTCTGCCGGTATCAGCATTTTGTCAAATACCCTGGGGCTTTCAAAGGAATAGGTCATTCCCTGTGAAAATCCGCAGAACTGGGCGATTTCCCTGGCTATCTCCTCAATGCGCAGCTTATAGGAAAGTTTTCCCGTGGTTGCCTCCCCTGATGGAAGGGTTGTTGGGATCTTGTCATAGCCGTAAAATCTGGCCACTTCCTCAGCCAGGTCCGCCATGCGCTCCAGGTCCTGACGCCAGGTAGGAGCGATCACCTCCCTTGTCTCAGGGTCATATTTTAATTCTATGGTTTTAAAATACCCCAGCATGGTCTCTTCCGGCAGATCGGTGCCCAGGAGCTTGTTGATCTTATCAGCGTTAAAAGGTATTCTCTTTTCCACCTTTTTAACCGGGTAAATGTCAATGATACCTCCCACAACCTCTCCTGCTCCCAGCTCCTCGATCAGCTGGCACGCGCGGTTTACAGCCTCCTCAGCCGTGTTGGGATCCAGTCCCTTTTCATACTTGCCTGATGCATCGGTGCGCAGTCCCACCTTTTTAGCGGAAAGGCGGATATTGGTGCCGTTAAAGCAGGCTGACTCAAATACCATGGTCTTTACATCATCCGTGATCTTGGAGTTCTCACCGCCCATGATACCGGCAATTCCCACTTCCTTTTCCCCGTCATTGATCATCAGGATGGTGGAGTCCAGCTTTCTCTCCTGACCGTCCAGGGTCTGGAACACATCTCCATCCTTTGCGCATTTTACAATGATCTCATGTCCTGCCAGCTGGTCGTAATCAAAGGCGTGCATGGGCTGTCCGTACTCTTCCATCACATAATTGGTTATATCCACAATGTTGTTGATGGGACGGATCCCGCTGGCTGCCAGACGGCGCTGCATCCACCTGGGAGAGGGGGCAAGCTTTATATTCTTTACCATCCTTGCGCAGTAACGCGGACAAAGCTGTGTATTCTCCACCCGCACTTTCAGGTAGTCGTTGATATCCTCCCCATTGCCTGTGGCAGTGACCACCGGAGGGATGAAGGGCTTTCTGAAGGTTGCCGCCGCCTCCCGTGCGATCCCCTGCACGCTGTAGCAGTCCACACGGTTGGAGGTGATCTCATATTCAAACACCACATCCCGCATACCCAGAATCACCAGGGCGTCACTGCCCGGTTCGCTGTCCTTTGGAAGGATATAGATGCCGCTCTCCGGGGCGTCCGGGTACATCTCCCGCTCAGCTCCCAGCTCCTCCACGGAACACATCATACCCCAGGACTCCACGCCTCTTAACTTGCCCTTTTTGATCTTGATCCCTTCCTCGGGAAGGGGGCCTCCGTCATGGCCTCCCGCCACACGTCCTCCGTCCAAGACCACAGGCACCTTTTCCCCAACGGAATCCAGAGTGATATTGGGGGCTCCTGTGACGATCTGTACCGGCCCGGCCTGACCCACATTGACCTGGCACACCACCAGCTTGTCGGCATCCGGGTGGCGCTCCACTGAGAGGATCTCTCCCACCACGATCTTCTCCAGGTTTTTATCCAGACAGGTAAAGCCCTCCACCTTTGTCCCTGTCAACGTCATGGCATCGGTGTACTCCTGAGCAGTCACATCCAGGTCCGGCACATATGCTTTAATCCATGATAATGCTGTATTCATATCGGTTCTCCTTTATTATTCACTAAACTCACGCTATACAGTCTATACAGTACTGGTCTTCTTGCCTCAACAGCCCTTATCAGAACTGCTTCAGGAAACGGATATCGTTCTCATACAGAAGGCGCATGTCGTCAATCTCATACTTAAGCAGAGCAATTCGCTCAAGGCCAACGCCAAAGGCAAAGCCGGAGTACTCATCCGGGTCAATATCACACATCTCCAGCACATGAGGGTGAACCATGCCGCAGCCCAGGATCTCGATCCAGCCGGAGCCCTTGCAGAACCGGCAGCCCTTGCCGCCGCACTTAAAGCAGGTCACATCCACCTCGGCGCTTGGCTCCGTGAACGGGAAATGATGGGGGCGGAATTTAACCTTTGTCTCAGGTCCGAACAGTTCCCTGGCAAACTCGGCCAGGGTTCCCTTTAAATCCGCAAAGGTAATATTCTTGTCAATGACCAGTCCCTCGATCTGATGAAAGGAAGGGGAATGGGTGGCATCCACCTCATCGGAGCGGAATACCCTGCCAGGCGCGATCATACGGATGGGCAGATGCCCCTTTTCCATGGTACGGACCTGGACCGGAGAAGTCTGGCTTCTCAGGAGAATGGTGTCATTTATATAAAATGTATCCTGCTCATCCCTGGCCGGGTGTCCCTTGGGGATGTTCAGTTTTTCAAAGTTATACCTGTCGTACTCCACCTCAGGTCCCTCTACCACTTCATATCCCATTCCCACAAAGATGCGCTCCACATCTTCCAGGGCAATGGTATTGGGATGGCTGTGCCCCACGCTGTTTTTGTTTGCAGGAAGGGTTACGTCAATGACTTCCTTTTTCAGCTGCTCCTCCCTGGCTTTTCTGGCCAGGACATTCTTTGTCTCCTCCAGCTTGCCCTCGATGACGGCTCTGGCATCGTTTACCATCTGTCCCACCTTTGGACGCTCCTCAGGTGCAACATCCTTCATGCTTTTTAAAAGGTTGGTCAGTTCTCCCTTTTTACCCAGATAAGACACACGGATGTCATTCAGTTTTTCCAGCGCATCGGAAGCTTCAATTTTTTTCAAGGCTTCTTCTTTGATTTTCTCTAACTGCTCTTTCATGGCTTCTCCTTTTTTGTTCTTTGTTCATACAACCGGCTTCTTCCCTTCCGCCGCAGTGCGGTCTTTGCGGAGCGCTTTTTGTATCACAGGGAATTCCAGTGGAATTCCCTGTGATACAAAAAAGTCCCGTCCCTTCATGAAGAAGGGACGGGACGATAAGCCCGCGGTACCACCCTGGTTCCTGCAAAGACCTGACGGTCCTGAATGCAGACACTCAAATGCACGTAACGTGTGCCAGCGTCACGGACTACGGGAATAGGATCATCCTTTCATCCATGCGGCTCCAGTGGGAATTTCAACTGTTTATCTGAACCCGGGCAGGCTTTCAGCCGGTGGCCGTCCCTCTCTGATGGAAGATAAATGTCTACTATACACTTTCACTGCCTTTTCATAACTTCTAAATCTAATGTACATTCTAGCCAGGTTGTCCGGAAATGTCAAGTGTTTTTTCATCCTTTGTGAGATGGCAGGAAATCTCATTTGACGAAATGCCTCTTTGCGTTTACACTATACCATATGGAAAAACTTGATTAGAAAGCGGGATGGATTATGACCAGTTGTGTGATACCCTGCCTTGACCTAAGGCAGATTGCTGAATCCGGACAGTGTTTCCGGATGACTCCCCTGGCGGCCGGGACCCTGACCGGACATGGGGACTGCGGTTACAGGATCATCAGCCGGGGAAGGGTTCTGAGGATCTGGCAAAGGGGATTGGAACTCTCCTTTGACTGCGGTGAGGAGGACATGGGGTTTTGGCTGACTTATTTTGATGTGGACACGGATTATCAGGCCGTCATTGACTCGGTGGCGCCGGAGGACTCCTATCTTGCGGCCGCGGCCGCGGCGGGAAGGGGGATACGGATCCTGCGCCAGGATCCCTGGGAGATGATCATCACCTTTGTTATCTCCCAGCAAAAGACGATCCCTAAGATCAGGGAGCTGGTGGAAGCGCTGAGCGCCGCCTACGGAAAGGCCCTTGAAGGGGATCCGGGCTGCGGGGACATGGAAACAGTACATGCCTTTCCTACGCCCCGGGAATTATCCAGGGCCACCCTGGAGGAGCTTCAGGCATTAAAGCTGGGATACCGAGCAAAATACATACACAGGCTGTGCCAGGACGCGGTTTCAGGCGCCTTAGACCTAAAAGGGCTGGCGCAGATGGGATATGAGGAGGCCATGGAGTACCTGACCGGATTTTACGGGATCGGGAAAAAGGTAGCCAACTGCGTCTGTCTGTTTGGACTCCACCATATCAGCGCATTTCCCGTGGATACCTGGATTGAAAAAATTCTCATGAGCCAGTATTATGACCAACGGAAATACCGCCGCACTCCCAAAGGCAGACTGTTGGATTGCATTGTAACGGATTGCTTTGGACAATACCAGGGGTGTGCCGGTGTAATGCAGCAGTATATCTTCTATTATGAACGCTTAAGGAGCAGCAAGCTTTCCTGACATCCAACTCTCCAGCCGGTGTCGGGAGAGCGTGCTGCTCCTCCTTTTTGATTTAACACATATTACATCATTCCCAGTTCAAATATCTTCCATTTGCTCTTAAGTCCTGTCTCTTTTCCCACCGCAAAATCCCTGGTAAACTCACCGTCCCCCCACTGGGGCGCTCTTTCAAGAGCCTTGTCTGACCATTTCTGTGAAAAATGCACGCGCACCACCTGGTATTCCTTGTATCCGCAGCTCCGGGCTTTCTCATCATAGTACGTCTTCCGGTCCCCGTATTCCACGGTTGGCAGGGTCTCAAAGCTGTGTATGATATATTCCCTGATATAGCGGCCTTCCTCATAATCCTGACGGTTCTGTTCAAAATTAAGGCTGTCCGGCTGGTCCTGGGGAAACAGCCTTGGGCACATGTCAAACTGGGCCAGACCCATATATTTGAAATACCAGGCCGCCGCCAGCTGGGCTTCATCCGAGGGCATGTTTTCATACTTCACATGCCTTGGGAGGCCCTGGGTAACTGTATATTCCCGGACCAGGCGCTCTCCTCCCCTGGCCTTGTTGACAGCTGACACGCCCAACATAATGGCCATGCACACAATGGTGACCGCCAGTATCTTTACTGCCTGGGGGGAGAATTTCTGTTTGCTCATTGGTTTCCCGTCCTTTCATCTTGTGTCATTGCCGGTGTATAAAGATCCATGCCCAAGCGTCATCTGCCCCTATAATCGGACAGACAGGTCCTGATCCCGGCTGCCGTGTCCTCAAACCCGATCCCATGGCTGTTGACCCGGCTGATGTCAATGGTAAGATTGCGCGGCGAGGCAGCAAAGCGTTCCCTGTCCGGCTCTGCCCAGGCAGACACATCCTCCCTGCCTGTGAGGGCCTGTAAAAACAAAACTGCCGTGTCATAGGTATTCATGGTGTTTTCACTGCCGAAATTATAGATCCCACCCGGGAGCATCAGGGCCCGGGTCATGCTGCGCACCGCATTCCATACATAAGTAATGCCCCTGTAATCGTAAACCGGCAGCTTCATCCTGCGGTTCTCCTCAAGGGCGCTTACAAGATTTCCCAAAAGTCCGGTGCCGCCTGTCCGCTCCCTGACCGGATAATCATACATCCATGTAAGGCGCAGGGCCACTGCGTCACTCAGACAGGCAAACATGGCTTCCTCAGCCCGCTTTTTATCCCGTCCATACACGGTGCAGGGCCTCTGCACCCGCTCTTCCCTGTTGGGTTCCATGGAACAGGAGGCATTATAGATCTGGTCCGAACTCATAAATATCATCTTTGTATTGGACTGCCTGCAGGCCTTGGCCATGTTGGCGGTTCCCCTTACATTGATCTGCTCGGAAAGCTCCGGCTCCGCCTCACATATCCCTGTATCAGAGACACCTGCACAGTGGAGGACGTAATCCGGACGGATGGCATTTATAAAGGCGGTCACTGCCAGGGAATCACTGACTTCCAGTTCCCTGTGGGTTACCCCCAGTACGTCATACCCCTCCTGTTCTTTAAAATATTCAAAAAGCCGGGAGCCTAAAAAGCCGTTGACTCCGGTGATCAAAATTCGTTTTTCCATTATACTGCTCATACCTTTCTTCAGATATGTTAACATTATAGCCCAGGAAGCCCTTATATACTTTGCGATTTTCTTAATATTTTCCAGGACACTTTTTTAAAAAGGGAAAAAAATCAGCCCGCTAAAATAGCGCCGCAAAACATCAAACCAGCCGGAAACAAAGCATATGCCGCCGGTTAACCGCGGCATATAACTTTGTTTCCGGCTGATCCAAAACCCAAATTTACTTAAATATACCTTTTTTCTTGGGCTTTTCTTCCTCCGAAGGAGTGATTCCATTCATTGCATCATCAAACCGCCTTAAGGCTTCCTTCTGCGCCTGGTTCATACGCTCCGGCACCTGCACCACCAGGGTCACATAGTGATCTCCGCGGACATTGCGGCTGCGCAGGGAGGGAACGCCTTTTCCCTTAAGGCGCACCTTGGTATCGGTCTGTGTCCCCGGCCTCACCTCATATTCCACCTCTCCGTCCACGGTCTTGATGCGGATCGGGCCTCCCAGGGCCGCGCGGGCAAAGGAAATGGGTACAGTGGAATAAATGCTGGTGTCCTGACGCTTAAAGATCGGATGCTGGGAGACAACCGCCTCCACCAGAAGATCGCCGCGCTCTCCGCCATTGATGCCGGGTTCGCCTCGGCCTGCCTGGCGCACGCACTGGCCGTTGTCAATACCGGCCGGAATGGGCACTGCAAATTTCTTGCGCACGGTCTTATAGCCTGTGCCGTAGCAGTCCGGACATTTTTCCTTGATGATTTGGCCGGTCCCGTTACAGTCCGGGCAGGTCTGCACATTCTGCACCTGGCCGAAGAAGGACTGCTGGGTGTACATGATCTTACCTTTTCCGTTACACTTGGAACATGTCTGGGGAGAGGTGCCCGCCTTTGCCCCGGTTCCGTGGCAGCTGGCACATGTCTCCTTGAAATTGATCTCTATCTCTTTTTCGCAGCCAAAAACAGCTTCCTCAAAGGATATCCTGATGGAAGTCTTTATGTTAGCGCCCCGCATGGGCCCGCTTCTTGCCCTGGAAGAACGGCCTCCGCCAAAGATATCCCCGAAAATATCCCCAAAGATATCTCCCATATCCCCGTTAAAATCAAAGCCGCCGAAACCGCCAAAGCCGCCGGCGCCTCCGCCGCCCTGGTCAAACGCAGCATGGCCGAACTGGTCGTACTGCTGACGTTTCTGGGGGTCACTGAGAACGCTGTACGCCTCAGAAGCCTCCTTAAACTTAGCCTCTGCCTCCTTGTCGCCTGGATTGGCATCCGGATGGTATTTCTTGGCAAGTTTCCTGTATGCTTTTTTCAGTGCATCATCGTCCGCATCCTTGGGAACGCCCAGAACTTCATAGTAATCTCTCTTGCTCTCTGCCATGTTGTTTACCTCTTAATCTATTAAAACGCCCTGAAACCGCCTTGTTGCAAACCGCTTTCAACGCACTCTTTATCAGCCACAAAGGGGTTAGGAACCGTATGTCCGGCTCCTAATCCCCATTATAATTATCTTACATTATACTTCCTTAAAATCTGCATCCACTACATCATCGTTTGGTGCGGAGGACGCGCCTGCGCCGCCCATGTCAGGACCTGCACCGGCTGCTCCGGCTGCCTGGGCCTGCTCATAAACCTTTGCAAACAGCTTCTGTGCGCTGTTCATCAGCTTCTCTTTGCCTGACTTGATGTCCTCAACCTGGGCATCCGTCATCTCTTCCACGGGTGCGCGGTTGATGGCTTCCTTCAGGGAATTAAGGTCTGCTTCCACCTCTGCCTTGTCATTGGGAGAAATCTTGTCGCCAACTTCCTCCAGGGCCTTCTCGGTCTGGAACACCATGGAATCAGCATCATTTCTGGCGTCAATTGCCTCTTTGCGCTTCTTATCCTGTGCCTCGTACTCGGCAGCTTCCTTCACTGCCTTATCGATATCGTCATCGGACATGTTGGAGCCTGAGGTGATGGTTATGTGCTGCTCTTTTCCTGTTCCAAGGTCCTTAGCAGATACATTTACAATACCGTTGGCATCAATATCAAAGGTAACCTCGATCTGGGGGATTCCTCTTCTTGCAGGCGGGATCCCGTCCAGACGGAACTGTCCCAGCGTCTTATTATCCCTTGCAAACTGACGCTCACCCTGTACCACGTGGATATCCACAGCAGTCTGGTTGTCTGCAGCGGTTGAGAAGATCTGGCTCTTCTTTGTTGGGATGGTGGTATTGCGCTCGATCAGCCTGGTGGCAACGCCGCCCATGGTCTCGATGGACAGGGAAAGAGGTGTAACATCCAGAAGAAGGATATCTCCTGCACCGGCATCGCCTGCCAGCTTGCCGCCCTGGATCGCTGCACCAATGGCAACACACTCATCCGGGTTCAATGATTTGCTGGGTTCCTTGCCTGTAAGCTGTTTTACCTTTTCCTGAGCAGCGATCATACGGGTGGAGCCGCCTACCAGCAGCACCTTGCCAAGTTCGGAAGCCGTAATGCCCGCATCCTTTAAAGCATTCTGTACCGGGATGGCTGTGCGCTCAATAAGGTCATGTGTCAGTTCGTCAAATTTAGCTCTGGTCAGGTTCATATCCAGATGCTTTGGTCCCTCTGAGGTAGCTGTGATAAACGGAAGGTTGATGTTGGTGGTGGTAGCTGTTGACACTTCCTTCTTTGCCTTCTCAGCAGCTTCCTTCAGTCTCTGAAGGGCCATCTTATCCCCTGAAAGGTCAACGCCCTCCGCCTTCTTAAACTCAGCGATCATCCAGTTGGTGATCGCATTATCAAAGTCATCGCCGCCCAGACGGGTATCGCCGTTGGTGGAGAGAACCTCGATCACGCCATCGCCGATCTCGATGATGGAAACATCAAATGTACCGCCGCCCAGGTCGTATACCATGATCTTCTGCTCTTTTTCATTATCAAGGCCGTAAGCCAGCGCCGCGGCTGTGGGCTCGTTGATGATACGCTTTACATCCAGGCCGGCAATCTTGCCCGCATCCTTGGTGGCCTGGCGCTGTGCGTCATTAAAGTAAGCAGGAACAGTGATAACCGCCTCTGTCACGGTCTCACCCAGATAAGCTTCCGCGTCTGCTTTCAGCTTCTGCAGGATCATAGCGGAGATTTCCTGTGGCGTGTACTTCTTGCCGTCAATATCCACCCTGTAATCTGTTCCCATGTGGCGCTTAATGGAGGAGATGGTCTTATCCGCATTGGTAACTGCCTGACGCTTTGCCGGCTCACCGATCAGCCTCTCTCCTGTCTTAGTAAATGCAACCACTGACGGTGTGGTCCTTACTCCCTCTGCATTGGCAATAACAGTTGGTTTTCCGCCTTCCATAACAGCAACGCAGCTATTTGTTGTACCTAAGTCAATACCAATAATCTTGCTCATAGTTTTTTCCTCCTGATATTTTTATATGAATTTAGTTAATGGCCAATATTAGTTGGCTACCTTTACCATACTGTGCCTTACCACACTGTCCCTGTACAGATAACCCTTCTGCAATTCCTCAACCACCACATTCTCCCCAAGGTTTTCGTCATCCACATGCATGACCGCGTTGTGGAAATTGGGGTCAAACTCCTGGCCCGCGGCTTCGATCGCCTTAACGCCGGCTTCTTCCAATGTCTTCCGGAACTGCTTATATATCTTCTCCATACCCTCGGCAAGGGGGCTTCCCTTTTCTTCCTCCGGTATGGTAGCTAAACCTCGCTCAAAATTGTCGATCACGGGAAGCATCCGCTCAATGATGTCCCTGGCGCCCATCTCATACATGGTGGACTTTTCTTTCTCAGTTCTCTTACGGAAATTCTCAAACTCAGCCATCTGGCGCTTCACCCGGTCCGTAAGTTCTTCTATCTTCTCATCTCTGGGATCTTTTTTCTTTTTAAAGAATCCCTTCTTTTCTTCCTTGCCCGCGCCTTCCTCGGGTGCTTCCGGGGATTCCTGGGTGTCCTCCGCCCCGCCCTGTGCTTCCTGGGCCTGGCATTCCTCACCTGCAGCCTGTTGGTCTTCCCCGTTCACTTCTGCCTGCGCCGCTGTTTCCGCTTCTTTTTTTAACTCTTCATCCTTCATATCTTCACTCACAGCCTATCACCTTTCATCTTTTTTAAATGCCGCATCCAGCTGGTTCATTAGATTCCGCAGGGTTCCCAGCACCTTCTCATAATCCATCCGCTTGGGACCAATGATACCAATGGTTCCCCTAAGTCCTCCTCCCAGATCATAATTGGCAGTCACCACACTGCAGTCCTTCATGGACTGCACCGGGCTCTCATCCCCAATATAGACCTGGATGTCTGAATTGTTCTCTGACTCCGCATTGACCCCTGATACGAATTCCTGGAGCACTTCCTTGTGCTCCAGAGTACCGATCAGACGGCTGGCCTTGTCGCCTTCCGAAAGCTCCGGATACTTAAAAATGTTGGTCGCTCCACTGGTATATATCTGCAGATCCTCTTCCCCTGCCCGGATGGCTTCCGCCACCTCGTTCAGCACCAGGTCCACTACCTGGCTGTGGATGCCTGCATCATCTTTCAGCTTGCTGATGATGTCCAGATTAATCTCTTCAATTGTCAGTCCGTTGAGACTGCTGTTCAACAGGATGTTCAGGTTCAGGATTTCATCATCACTCAGATCCTCGGTGATATCCACCATAGTGTTCTTAATGATGTTTCCCTCCACCACCACAACCACCAGCAGCTTGTTTTTCTCCATCTTTGAAAGCTGGATGAACTTAAGCTTTGTCTTGTGATAGCTGGGACCGCTGATCATGGCCGCATAGTTGGTATTGGAGGCAAGGACCTGAGCCATCTTCTTAAGGACCAGTTCCAGCTTATCAACCTTCTGGACCATCATGTCCTTGAACTCAGTTACCTCATTCTCCTTATCCTGCATGATCTGATCCACATAGAACCGGTATCCCTTATCAGAAGGGATACGGCCCGCGGATGTATGGGGCTGTACAATGTATCCCATATCCTCCAGGTCTGACATCTCATTGCGGATAGTGGCAGAGCTTAATTTCAGGTCCGAATACTTGGAGATGGTTCTGGAACCAACGGGTTCCCCTGTCTCCAGGTAGGTCTTGATAATCGCCTTTAATATGGTTATCTTCCTGTCGTCCAGGAATGCATCAACCGGCATCTGCTCACCTTCCTTTCCGAATTATTAGCACTCAGTCTCAAAGAGTGCTAACATCTACATTCCATAATATATTCCTTCTGAGAGGATTTGTCAAGAGATAATTCTAAATTCTTTCATTATAATTTATTTGTTCCCCCGCCCCACCACATATATCCTGTATGCGTCCCCCACCGGAACCCATATATATTTGATTTCACCTCCCACTTTTGCCAAAAATATTTCAAATTTATGCGTTTTATTCCCCACTTTTCACGATTATGTAACACTTGTTTCATCATTTCAACTTGACAATTAACAATTTTGTAATATAATAGATATACATATTTAAGATGTCATATAAGACCATAACAACGGATAAAGACTGCGAGGTAATTGTATGCACCATATAAGAAAGGTCCTGCTGGCTGCCGCCATGGCTTTCCTGTGTCTGGGTTCTGCTTTTCCTGCGTTTGCAGATGAACCCGTGGGAACAGACGTCACTGTTATAGAAGAAACAGAGGATGACACTCCGGAGAACACGGAGAATACCCAGGCCGCGGACACGAAAAAGGATCATGTTTCGCATAAGGCCAAGGTTAGCCAGTCCTCAGAGGATGAATATGTGGATGCGGGCCCCGGAGCCGGGAAAAAGGAGGATCCCCCTAAGCAGGAGGAGATTTCCATGGGCCGTTTTTCCATCACCGGATACTGTAACTGTGAAAAGTGCTCCGGCGGACACGGACTGACCTATTCAGGCACTACTCCCACACCGAACCATACTGTAAGCGCTGATCTGGATGTATTTCCTCTGGGTACCAAATTAAAGATCGATGGGATCATCTACACGGTTGAGGATAAGGGATCCTCTGTAAACGGCAACATCCTTGATATCTTTTACGGCTCTCATGCCGAAGCCCTTGCCAAGGGTACATACACCGCAGAAGTATTTCTGATCGAAGAATAATTTTACAAATGAGCCGTCCTGAACAATAACACATATATTATAAAAGCACTACAAGCCTCCTGGATCCGGTCCGGAGGCTTTACTTTTTGTATTTTTGAAGAAACTTTGATATAATTCCTGCGAAAAACCACGTATTTCCATTTATTTCCTTGACATAAGGTGGAAATTATGGTAAAACCTTGTTTATTGCTCATATATTACAAAAGTATTACATATTATTTATTAATATGTTAAAAAAATGTTTTGAATATTAAGCGGGCAATAGGAGGTAACAAATACATGAAATTCAGACACTTATTAACCGGGACCATTCTTACCATCAGCATACTTGCAGCCACGGCAGTCACAGCATTTGCAGCTGTATCCAAGGGACGTTTTGAGACAGTTGACAGCAATGTCATCAGCGGATGGGCCTACAACAGTGATTCCCCTGACCATGCGCTGAACGTTTTAATAACCATTACAAACAAAAATACAGGAGAGGAAGTATTTTCCCGCAGAATGTCTGCCGGCGAATACAGGGAAGATCTCTACAAAGATAATAAAGGAAACGGATGCCATGGCTTTACCATTGACATTGACTGGGACGCATATCCGGAAGGCGTGTACCTGGTAGAGGGCGCCGTGGGTGACCGGAGCTTTTCCAATCCCAGGACCTACGCCAACGGAAACAGCCAGACGGGCACATCTGCCCCAGGAAGCCAGGCTTTGATCCCCCTGGGCGTCTTTAAGACCACCGCCTACTGCCCCTGCAGGGCCTGCTCCGAGGGCTGGGGACGCCACACATGCACCGGGGCCATTGCCACGGCCGGACACACCATTGCAGTGGATCCCAGGGTGATCCCTTATGGCTCCAAGGTCATGATCAACGGCGTGGTGTACACGGCCGAGGACCGCGGCGGAGCTGTGAAGGGCAACCACATTGATATATTTTTTAACACCCATGCTGAAACCAGACAGCACGGCACTCAGAACGCCGAGGTGTATCTGGTACAGTCATAAGAACGGAGCAGCATAAAAACAGGACCCCAGGCATGATAGGATCTTCCTTCATTGCCTGGGGTCCTGTTTTTTAGTTTCCGATCTCCCTTAATTCTGTCCCGTTATAAAAGAATGACAGGATCGCGGTATAATCCTTTCCTTCCTTTGCCATACCCTGGGCCCCGTTCTGGCTCATGCCCACGCCGTGTCCAAAACCGCCGCCGTACACATGGAAGGATATGCTGCCGTCCTCGCCGCTTCTCTTTTCAATGGAAATGAATGCGCTGGGGAGGGTCTGGCTGCCCTCCATGGTCTTGCCGTCCTGTTTGGTGATTACAAGGCTGCTGCTGCCCAGTGCCGAGCGGATGGCGCTCTGTCCCTTCACTGTGACCGTACCGTCACTTCCTGTCACCTGAAGCTCACTGGCGATCCCTCCCGGGCCTCTTGAAACAACGGTCATATCCGTCACCTTGCCTGCCCCGCTGACCTGGGCGGAAATAATGTCGCTGCTGATATCCGTCTCCCACCGGAACATGGCAAAGGACGAATCATAGGCAGATGCGTCACTGTTTCTGATATAGGAATCAAACTTGTCATTATCCCCCTGGCCCAGTGTTCTGCGCCCTGACTTTACCTCCACTGCCTGAAGGTAGGGCAGCTTATCCGCATCCGTTCCCCAGACGCTGACATCCGCCGTATGGCCGCAGGAAGTGGAAAAATAGAATGCGTCAATGGGATTATCCTCATAGAACAGCATCTTGCCATATGTTTCCTTGACCGCCTGCGTGGTCCTCTCATCCGGGTTGGTATTATTGTACACCTGGAAGTTGGTGCTGTCATCCACGTGGGCACCGTACTGGCTGTATGAGTTTCCCTGGATCTGGCGGTAAGCGTAGGTTCTGGCACACACTGCCTGGGCCTTCAGAGCTTCCTTTTCATAGGAGGGCGGCATCTCGCTGGGAACTACCCTGGTAAGATAATCCTCCAGAAACAGGTCATTGACCAGGACCAGCCCCTCCTCACAAGCTTTGATCTCCATTTTTCCGCTGTACACAGGGGTGCCCTGGCTGCGCTCAATGGTTGGCACCGCGATCCCCTCGTCACCCTCCGGCGTTATGATGATCCGGCCATATTTTAAACGTTCATCATCCGGGGCGACCGTAAGCTGCGTCCCTGCTTCCAGGCGCTCTTTCTCCGTCTTGCCCTTGGAGTTCTCATATTCCATCTGGGCTGCGCCGCCCAGGACAAGGGTGGCCGATGGGTGGTACAGGCTCTTAAAGCCTGTGTCCATCAGCAGTACGCGGATGGTCTTTGCATCAAATTCCCGCTCCAGCAATGCTGCGCACAATTTCCCCTCCGCCGCCACAAACTCCTGCAGGTCATATCCCACCAGGATATCCTTTGCTCCCAGCACTTTAAAATCCCCATATACTTTGTATACATGGAAATTCTCAGATAAGGGGATCTCGCCGTACCCTTCGATCTCAATGGCATTATCAGTGACCGAGAGCACCTTGCCGCTGATACGTTCCCGCTTCATGGTGATCTTTCTCAGCTTTCCGCCTTCCATATGGAGATCAGCCAGGTTGCCGGCCATATCCGTCACATCCCCCATCTTATCACTCACCGGGAACTCCCTGTAAGCAGTGCCCAGATAGGCCTTGAAATGCCTGCCGTCAGACTCAGCCAGCCATATGTTTTCATAGACCACATCCTCTGAGATCAGCTGTCTCATGGCGATCATCTCACCGTCCCTGGCAAGAAACTGTATCTCGCAGTCCAGATACGCATCCAGTGCAAGGCCCTGGAAACCAAAATTACCTTCCGTGGTGTACGCGGTCCAGCTTTCAGCCTGGGGCAGGTTGGAGGGTGTTCCGTAAAGCACGGCATCCACTGTCTTTACCGCACCATCCGGATCCGTCTGGGAAAGGATCCCTTCATAAAGGCGCCACCACTCCTCCTCAGGAAAGGCCCTGTCCCTGTTATGTTTGGTCGCACCTGCCTGAAGCTTCAATTTATTGGAAACCTGCCCTGCCATAAAGGCGGCTTCCTGATATGTAAGATACCCCTGCGCCGTGGAAAGGGAAGGAGTGGTCATCTCCTCATCCAGGTATCCCTCATCGTACAGGTAATCCATATATTTCACAAACCAGTTGTCCTTTTCCTTGGCAGAAAAACGGGAGCTTCCCCGCTCCTTTTCCCGCCTGGAACATTCATCCTTGGTGGTAACAGCCAGCGCCATGGCTTTGAATGCCTGTGCCCTTGTAATACCATCCTTGGGAGGTTCCATGGTAACTATGATCACCATTAAGATAACGACTATGGACACAACGCCGGCCACCCATGCTATCATTTTATTTCTCATATAGATCCGCTCCTGTATCATGGGGTAAATAAATGAAAGCAGCGGCGAACCGCTGCTTTTATCATCTGTAACCCCAAAATGCCGTCTCTTACTTATTGACGCCTAGCAATGCTAGGTGGGCAACCTCACTTAAGCATCTGCCTTCCACTCGAAGGAGGCTTGACATCCGCTTAAAAATATTGGAATCCCTTGAGTCTAATGTAGGTTCAAAATTGGTAAGAGTGTCGAACATTCCAGGTAGTTACAGATCAACATCATTTATCTTGGTGTTATTATACCCCAAACATCTGCGTTTTTCAAGCTGATTTTTCTGAACATTTATGGAAGTTTTTCCATTAACTAAATCTTTCCACTCCATAGTCAGAAACTCTGGCATATATAAGGGGTTCTTTGGCCGGTGCCAAATCTCCTATGGCGCAGGATGAAAAGAATTTATCCGCTCCTGCCCTGATCCGGTCCTGATCAGATCCATGGAGCACGGCCAGCACATCCCCGGCCTCCACTCTCTGCCCGTATTTCTTTTTTAATTGTATACCGGCGGAATAGTCGATGCAGTCATCCTTGGTATTGCGCCCTGCTCCCAGAAGGACGGAAGCAATGCCGATCCCCTCCGTGTCCATATGGGTAATGTATCCTGATACAGGCGCCTTTACCTCATAGAGCATTTTTGCCTCCTCAAACCGCTCTGGCTCCCAGATATAGTTCTCATCGCCTCCCTGGGCCTTTACCATGGCCGCCAGGCATTGCAAGGCACTGCCGTCCTCTATGGCCTTCCCGGCCTGCTCCCGGCATTCCTGCACACTTCCCTTGTCTGCCATATGGAGCATGTTGGCTGCCAGTT
This sequence comes from Clostridium sp. FS41, assembly GCF_000954015.1. NCBI lineage: Bacteria > Bacillati > Bacillota > Clostridia > Eubacteriales > Clostridiaceae > Clostridium > Clostridium sp. FS41. Next base: position 68,574 of record NZ_JYHN01000059.1, on the reverse strand, counting down.
CCAGGCACACCTGCGTCAGGTCCTCAGGTCCGTTCCCTCTCAGCGTGCGGATGGCCTCTGTCATCTCCAGGGAGTTGCCCACCGCATATCCCAGAGGGATATCCATATTGGTGATCAGAGCGCAGCATCTGCGGCCTGCCAGGATGCCGATGGAGACCATCTTTTCAGCCAGGCTGATGGAATCGTCCAGGGACTTCATAAACGCGCCGCTTCCTGTCTTTACATCCAGCACAATGCTGTCGCTTCCCGCAGCCAGCTTCTTGCTCATAATGGAGGAGGCGATCAGCGGAATGCTGTCAACCGTGGCTGTCACATCCCTGAGGGCATACAGCTTTTTATCTGCCGGCACCATGTTCCCGGACTGCCCGATTACAGCGATCCCCTGTTCACGCACAATATCAAAGAATTCATCCCTGGGAATGGCAGTCCGAAATCCGGGTATACTCTCCAGTTTATCCACGGTCCCGCCGGTGTGGCCCAGACCGCGGCCGCTCATCTTGGCCACCTTGACGCCCAGGGAAGCCACCACCGGTCCCACCACCAGCGTGGTCTTATCTCCCACGCCTCCGGTGCTGTGCTTATCCACCTTGATCCCCTCAATGGGCGACAAGTCCACTGTGTCGCCTGAATGCGCCATCTCTAATGTAAGATATGTGATCTCCTGGTCATTCATTCCCTGAAAATAAATTGCCATCAGCATGGCGGACATCTGGTAATCAGGGATTTCTCCGTTTACAAACCCCTTTACCATATAGGAAATCTCTTCCTTTGTGAGTGCCATCCCCTTTTTCTTGTTCTCGATCAGATCATACATCCTCACAACCATCCACCACCTTTCATCTTTCCCCTGACCCTGTCAGGTGATCCGGCCCAAAGCCGTCCGGCAAAAGCTGTTCCAGGGTATATTCCCTGTAGTCCTCCGCTGTCTTAGCCACCAGGACACGAAAAGACGAGGGATCGCAGAACTCCCGCATCACCTGCCTGCAGACACCGCAGGGAGGACAGTAGTCCTCAATCACTCCATCCGGTCCCCCGCACACCGCAATGGCTTCAAACTCCCTCCTGCCGTCTCCCACTGCCTTGAATATGGCGCACCGCTCCGCACACACGCTGGGCGTGTAGGCCGCGTTCTCAATATTATTCCCCGTATACACGGTCCCGTCCGCACACAAAAGCGCTGCTGAGACATGGAAATGGGAATAGGGGGCATAGGATCTGCCAAGGCCGTCAACCGCCATCTGTATCAGTTTCTGTTTATCCATGTTCGTTATCTCCTTTTCCATCTGCTGCCCATGCTTTGACCGGCTTCTGATCTTATTATAATACAAGGAAGCTGCCTATACAAGGGAAACAAAGGTCCCCTCCACATAGTCCCTCAGGTCCTGGGGTGACAGGGTGACCTGGACTCCCCTCTGTCCCGCGCTGACCATGATGGTGTCAAAAGCCTGGGCCATCTCTTCTATATAAGTTGGGAAATGCTTCTTCATTCCAATGGGGGAGCAGCCGCCTCTGATATATCCTGTAATCCCCAGCATGTCCTTTACATGGATCATCTCCACCTTTTTCTCCCCAGCCGCCCGGGCCGCCTTTTTCAGGTCCAGCTCCTCGTCCACCGGGATGCAGCACACCATATATCCCTTTTTTTCCCCTTTTAACACCAGGGTTTTATACATCCTGTCATGGTCCGCACCCATCAGGTCCGCCGCATGGCTGCCTGAAAGGTCATGTTCATCCACCTCATAAGTGCCTGTCTCGTATGTGATCCCGGCTGCATCTAAAAGTCTCATTACATTCGTCTTAACCATACACTCTGCTCCTGTACTTCATTTCTTTTCCAACACATCATACCCCTATTTGGGCATATCCGTCAATGGCAGTCTTAAATCCTATTCACAAAATCCGGATTTGCATTTATAATAGGGAATGATATGGATTTACCACATCCGGAGGAAAGGGGTACTTTTAGAATGGAAAAAAATGATATCATCATCATTCATGGAACAGATTACAAGAATATGGCAAAACGGGTGCTGGAGCAGGCAGATGTAGCCTCAGACATCGGGGACAGGGACAAGCTGGTGGCCTTAAAGCCAAACCTGGTAACGGCCAGGGATCCATCCAGCGGAGCTACCACCCACGCAGAGCTGCTGGCGGGAGTGATCGAATATTTGCAGGAGCACGGCTTTACCCATGTCACGGTCATGGAAGGGTCATGGGTGGGTGACCACACCGGGGAAGCGTTTCGCGCCGCTGGATATGACCGGGTATGCAGCCGCTGCCACGTTCCCTTTGAGGACCTTCAAAAAGACACATGGAAGGAATATGATGCTGCCGGCATGAAGATCAAACTCTGTGACAAGGCTGCCGCCGTGGACTACATGATCAACATGCCCGTACTGAAGGGGCATTGCCAGACCACGGTCACATGCGCCTTAAAGAACAATAAAGGCGTTATCCCCAATTCGGAAAAACGCCGGTTCCACACCCTGGGCCTGCACACCCCCATTGCCCACCTGAACACCATTGCCCGCAATGACTTTATCCTGGTGGACAATATATGCGGGGACCTGGATTTTGAGGAAGGCGGCAATCCCGTGGTCATGAACCGGGTGCTGGGATTTAAGGATCCGGTGCTCTGTGATTCATTTGTATGTGACTGCATGGGGTATTCGCCTGAGGATGTGCCCTATATTACCATAGCCGAACGCCTGGGCGTAGGGAGTACGGACACCGCCCATGCCAATATGATCTACCTGAACCAGGCATCCGAGGCCAACAGCCGTTTTAAGATGACCAGAAGGGTACAGAACCTGGCCGCCTACACCTCCCCTGAGGACGCCTGCAGCGCCTGTTACGGCTCCCTGATCTACGCTCTGGACCGTTTAAACGACAGCGGCTTCCTTCACAAAAAGCTGCCCCACATCTGTATCGGACAGGGCTATAAAGGAAAGGAAGGGGAAATCGGCGTGGGCCAGTGCACCTCCTGTTTTGCAAAGACCTTAAAGGGCTGTCCGCCCAAGGCTGCCGATATTGTGGAGTTCCTGTCTGAGAACTGGAAATAAAGAAAGGGAACCGTATTACAGCCCCTTTTCCCTTAACCACGCAACAATGTGGCTGGCATATGCCTTTTCCTTTTTCAGAAGGGTAAAGTGATCCGCCCCCTTTACAAACACCACCTTTGCGTCCATGATCTGCTCCCCCATCCACAGGGAATGGCGGGGGCGTATCAGGTCGTGGCGGCCTGTAAGGATCAGTACCGGCGCCTGGATCCGGGACAGCTGGGTTTTAGTAAGCCTTGGCCAGTGGGCCATCAGGCCGTTTAACTGGCGGCCTGCCACTGCCCGTTCCTTCATGGGGCCGGTCAGGGGTATCTTCTCCATCACATGCCAGAGCGCGTATTTTGCCCTGACCTGAACATAGAAAAAGGCATTCATTCCCCTGGGCAGGGCATTGCCGCTGACAGCCACCACTGCCAGCACCTTGTCCGGATACTGGCTGGCCGTCTCCAGGGCCACGTTAGCACCATCGCTGAAGCCCAGGATCACGGCCTGGGGCACATGGAGCACTTCCATGACCTGCACCACATCCTCGGCCATTCCTGATGTGGTCAGTTCCTGGGCACGGGCTTCTTCCTTTAGATGGGATGCGCCATGGCCCCGGCTGTCCATCAGGATCACGCGGTAATAACGGCTCATCAGGCCGGCCAGACGGCTGAAGATCTCATGGCTTTCACCATTGCCGTGAAGCATGATCAATGGAATGCCCTGTCCCAGTTCTTTATAATATAATGAAGCAAAACGATTGTCCACATATCCTTCGCTCATAAACATCTGCCTCCCGTCTTCCATTTAAACGATTTCTATTGCAGTTCTTTTAAACATGCCGTCAGGCCAGCCGCTAAAAGACGGCGGCCGGAGCGTATGCGTCCTTGTACACTGATGGTAACATACCCTGAGTATATTGTAAATATTCAAAGGCCCGGCAGTTTATCTTCTGCCGGGCCGCTACTTTATCTTCTGAATTAATTTTCTTATCTTCTGTTGTTGGCTTTTTCCACGTGAACATTCTTTCCTTTGATCTTGGCGTGGGACATTGCCTTCAGCACTTCATCCGCATACTGTCCCGGCACATCCACAAACGTATAGCCATCGTACATGTCAATGCTTCCCACCATACGGCCGGGAATCCCTGACTCGCCTGCCACAGCTCCCAGGATATCTCCCGGTGTGACCCTCTGGGCTTTTCCTATATTGATGAAAAGCCTTGCCATCTTCTCATCCCCGTCACCCAACACATAATCCACAGCCGCCCTGTCCGTAGCGCCTCTGCGTCCCCTTCCAAAGGAGGCGCCTCTCTCACGGCCGCGTCCCCGGCCTGCGTTGCGTCCAAAGCTGTCCAGTTCATCCAGGGAACGGGCCGGCATGGTACAGTCTATAACATCTTCATTGTCATCACCCATGTTCATCTTAAGAAGGGCTGCCGCCAGATCCAGGGACGTATAATCCTCCTCCATTAGCTTCTTCTCAATGATGTTTACCATCTTGGTCAGGTCACTGTCATTTAGGATATCCATAACCTGATCCAGCACCTTCTCCACCTTGATCTCCGTAATATCATTCAGGGACGGGATGGCCTGGGGAATGATCTTGGTCTTACAATAGCGCTGGATGTCACGCAGCTTATACACTTCCTTGCCCACAACCAGGCTGAACGCCTTGCCCTCGCGTCCTGCTCTTCCTGTACGGCCGATCCTGTGTACATAGTACTCGTCATCCTGAGGCACGTCATAGTTGAAAACAGCTTCCACATCCCCTACATCTATGCCCCGGGCCGCCACGTCCGTGGCCACCAGGATCTCTGTACGGCCGTTACGGAAACTGTCCATAACACGGTCACGCTGTATCTGCTTTAAATCTCCGTGAAGGCCTTCCGCAAAATATCCTCTGCCCTGAAGCGCCTGCACCAGATCGTCCACCTGTCTCTTGGTATTGCAGAATACGATGGAAAGTTTTGGCGCGTACATGTCCAGCAGTCTGCACATTACCTCCACCTTGTTCTTTGGTTTCACCTCATAGTAATACTGGGTAACCTTGGGAACGGTCAGTTCCTTTTTGATAACCCGGACTGTCACAGGGTTATCCTGGAACTTCTTTGCAATATCGGCAATCGCCTGAGGCATGGTTGCTGAGAACATCAGTGTCTGCCTCTCCTCCGGAAGCTGGCTTAAGATGGTCTCCATATCCTCTAAAAATCCCATATTCAGCATCTCGTCCGCTTCATCCAGCACAACGGTGTGTACATGGTCCATCTTTACGGTCTTGCGGCGCATATGGTCCATCACACGTCCCGGGGTACCCACCACGACCTGTGTGCCGTCCTTTAAGGAACGTATCTGCTTTACAATATCCTGCCCTCCGTAAATGGGAAGCACCTTTGTGCCGTGCATAAACTTGGCCAGACGGCGCATCTCCTCGGCCACCTGGATCGCCAGCTCCCTTGTAGGAAGCAGTATAACGGCCTGAAGCTTTTTCACCTTTGGGTCCACCTTCTGAAGAAGGGGGATTCCGAACGCCGCTGTCTTGCCCGTACCTGTCTGGGCCTGGCCGATCATGTCCCTGCCTTCCATGGCAACCGGAATTGCCTGGGCCTGGATCGGTGATGCCTCCTCAAATCCCATTTCCGTAATAGCACGGATAATTCTTTCATCTAACTGTAACTCGTCAAACTTAACTGTCTCCATATAACTGATTATGTCCTTTCTTCCTCTGCCGTTCCCTGATCTGAGGGCCGGCAGGCCGCCTTGTGCATTTCCCCTACATTACCGCAATGCGTGTCTGAAACCCATTTTCAGGCACACGTCTATTCATCTTGCACCGCAAATTTAACGTTTTTCTCAAAAACGAATATCCTTTTCACACAAAAAGCGAGAGGCTTTACAGGCACGTCTCGGGCCTTTCATCCTCTCGCTTCCCACGGTAATTAACTATAGCAGATATTGGGGCGGCTGTCAATACGGCAATCTATATTTTTGGTAACAGATCAGACGGCGGGAAAATTGTCGGGGATATGGACGTTAAGCTCGCTTATAAAGCGCCCTCTTTTGTACAGAGCCGGTATATATCTATCATCTGTGATTTTCCTATCTTGACAAAGTTGCCCACCGGTATGGTGTCGCCGTATGTGGCTTTGTCCGCCATCTCCTCAAAAGCGTCCGCCGGAAGTCCCGCGTCCTCAAAGGTAATGGGCATGTCCAGCTGCTTGAAAAACTCCCTCATCCTCCGGATTCCCTCCAGGCAGATGGCGTCCTCCTCCCCGTATGCCAGGTCCACATCCCAGACCCGGACCGCAAACTGCATAAAACGTTTTTTGTCATGACTGTATACATACTCCATCCATGCCGGATATACGATGGACAGGCTGGCCCCATGGGCAATATCATACTTGCCGCTCATTTCCAGGGCGATCCTGTGGGACGCCCAGTCCTGGACCCGTCCCGTGTTCAGCAGTCCATTGTGGGCCAGAGTACCTGCCCATACGATCTCTGCCCTTGTATCGTAATTATACGGTTCCTTCAAAGTCCTGACCCCATTGGCGATAATGCTTCTCAGCGCAGCTTCACAGAGCCTGTCCGTAAGGTCCACATGGGTGGTATTGGTAAAATACCGCTCCATGATATGGGTCATCATGTCCACCACACCGCATCCAACCTGATATGCCGGAAGGGTAAAGGTCAGTTCCGGGTTGATGATTGAAAATACGGGCCGGATCAGATCCAGGTTAATGCTCTTTTTATACCATCCGTCCTCATTGGTTAAAACGGAGCTGAGACTGGCCTCGCTTCCGGCCGCCGGTATGGTGCAGACAGCAGCTGTCTTAAGGGTTTTTTCCGGCACCTTTTTTCCCAGATAAAAGTCCCACACATCCCCCTCATAGGGCACTCCCACTCCTATTGCCTTTGCGGTGTCAATGGCGCTGCCTCCGCCCACGGCCAGAATGAAGGAAATGTTTTCCTTTCTGCAAATGTCGATCCCCTGACGTACAAGCCCCAGCCTTGGGTTGGGTTTCACGCCTCCCAGTTCCAGGACACCGATTCCCTGCTCCTCCAGTGATCCGCGCACCGCGTCAAACAAGCCGTCCCTTTTGATCCGGTCAGAACCGTATACCAGCAGCACTTTGGTACAGTCGCTGTATTTCCTTATCTTTTCTCCCACCTGTTTTTGTGTATCCCTGCCAAAGATGATCTCAGTCGTATTTGAAAATTCAAAATTGATCATTTCCCTTTTCCTCCCTGTATAATCCGCCCTTTCCCAGAGAGCCGAACAGCTCCATTTTTTCCCGGATGACCTTCCTGGCTTCACAGATTCCAGGGGTCAGCACTTTGGCCGGGATAAATCCTCCTGTCTCCTCAATTACCTGGTTTACCTTTTTAAAAAACGCATATTTAAAGTCACTGGAAATGTTCACCTTGCGGATCCCGATCCGGCACGCCCTTCTGATCTCCTCATCCGGGTTGTTGCTGCCGCCATGGAGCACCAGCGGAACTGAGGAAACCTTTTTGATCTCCTCCAGCAGCTCCAGCTGCAGCTTTGGTACAAATCCCTTGGGATAAATGCCGTGGGCCGTGCCGATGGCAATGGCAAGACAGTCCACTCCGGTCCTATTCACAAAATCTACCACGTCACCGGGATCCGTATAGGTTACGTGCTCCACTCCCCCCTCCTCAGAATTGCTCATAACCCCGATGGTTCCCACTTCCCCTTCCACGGAAACTCCCACCATGTGAGCCAGGTCTGCAACTTCCCTGGTGACCCGGACATTTTCCTCATAGGGCAGCTCCGACCCATCCAGCATCACAGAGGTAAAACCGGCCTGAATGGCCTTCATGCACTGCTCCGTATTTTTTCCGTGATCCAGGTGGAGCACAAATGGCACCCTGCTGCCTGCCAGGCGTTCCCGCACATAGGTATAAAACTCCCTGGTGGCAAAGTCAAATTCTCCGGGCGCCACCTGCACAATGGCCGGAGCATCCTGCGCTTCCGCTTCCTCCACCACTGAGCGGAACAGTGAGCTTTCCGTGGCATTAAATGCTCCCACGGCAAAATGGTTTTGTTCCGCAACCTCAAGCATTTCCTTCATATTGATCAGCATAAGCTTCTTCCTCCCTTTTTTAATAGTACTCTAAGAATCTCCTGGTACTCAGATTTACAAAATCCCAATGATTAAAATGTCTCAATCTTAATATCACCGCCATCACCGTTCCCGGCTGTGTCCATAACATTGCCCAAATCCTCAAAGCTCTCATCATCTTCTGTCACCGGCTTTTTGATCAGAGACAGGATGACGCCTGTTATCACACTTCCGATGGCAAGGGCAAGGCAGAATTTTACCGGGTTTGTGAACAGGGGAACAGAAAGCATGCCTCCGTGGGGTACAGGCGAACCGCAGCCCCAGATCATGGACAGTCCGCCGGCCACCGCGGAACCGCACACGCAGGAGAATACCACACGGATCAGGTCCCTGGCCGCTATGGGGATCACGCCTTCCGTGATCATACAAAATCCCATGGGAACAGCTGCCTTTAACGCCTCCTTCTCCGCCCTGGTGTATTTATTCCTGGTGAGCAGGCAGGAGATGGCAATGCCGAAGGGCGGGATCATGGAACCCACAAACTTCACTGCCTCCGGTTCTATGACCCCATCGATCATAAGTCCGTTGACAAATGTTGACATGGTCTTGTTCACAGGGCCTCCGAAATCAAAGCACGCCATTCCCCCAAGTACGGCCCCAAACACAAACTTTGACCCGCTCTGCAGGCTGGAGATCGCCTCTGTCAGGGTTACCTGAAGCCATGCAAAGGGCTGCCCCACCACTGTAAACATGAGGACGGATGCAGCTGCCGTTACCAGCACGGGAATTACCATGACCGGCATAAGTCCCTGCATTGCTTTGGGAAGCTTTACATATTTCTTTACTGCCAGAACCAGATACCCTACCAGGAAGCCTGCGACAATGCCGCCGATAAAGCCTGCCTTGATCTCGGTGCAGATAAATCCAAGGATCAGGCCAGGTGCAATTCCCGGACGGTCCGCTATGGAGTAGGCAACGCCTGCTGTGATCACAGGCACCACTGCCGACATTCCAAAGCCGCCTGCTTTGTAAAGGTAATATCCGATCCCTGATACAGAGTTTCTCACATCCCCGTCTATGAACTGTCCTAAGGCCATGCAAAGCCCGGCCGCTACCACCAGCGGAATCATATAGCCAATTGCCGTAAGCACATGTTTTTTGATCAATGCAATAACACCGCGTTCTTTCATATCGTTCCCTCTCCTTTATCCTTTGTTTTCCATTGCCTTTTCTACCTTTTCAATAAACCCGATGGCGTTTTTGATAACAGCCGCCGTGCCAACGCGTATCACCGGCTTCCCCTTAAACCGCTCCTCGCCGGATATCTTTACATCCACTGCCAGGATCACCACGTCCGCCTCTGCAATCTCCTGTTCCGTCAGTTTGTACTCCGTGCCAATGGTCCCCTGAGTCTCTACCCTGCACTCATGGCCTCTGGCCTTTGCCCCCTTGATCAGCTTTTCCCTGGCCATGTAAGTGTGGGCAATCCCTGCGGTACAGGCTGCAATGCCGACAATCTTCATTTACGTTTCCCCCTTTCTGTTAAACAGAGTGAATATCTCCTCCTCACTCTCAGTTGTTAATAGTGTTTCTATTACATCATCGTCACAAAGCGCAACTGCAACCTGAGACAACAGTGAAACCAGTTCTGATTTATCCCCGCTATTGACGGCAAACATAACAAATGCCCTTGTATCCCCTTCTCCCAGGGTCTCCCACTCCACTCCCTGGTCCACTCTGCCAACAGCCATTGCTGTTTTCAGCACCGCATCCGATTTGCCGTGGGGAATGGCCACCTGGTTCCCGATCCCTGTCGGCCCCTCCCCCTCCCTCTCATACACGGCCCGTATAAACAGGTCCCTGGAAGCCAGAACGCCGGCCCGGTCAAACATGTCGGCCATCTCCTCAATGATCTCTTTTTTATTCCTGCCTTTCATATGCAGGTTGATGCATGACCGTTTGATCACATTTTCTATGGTCATAGATGTCACCATTTTCCCATCCTCCCCTTTTCATCCAAATTATGTCATGATCTGTCCTCACAATTTACCGCCTCCCTGATCCTCTGATTCATAAGTTCAGCCAGATCCCTCCCATGCTCCATCTTCCTGATTGCTTCCACTTCCTCCTGACAATCCAGCAGGTCCAGGAACACACTGTAAAACTTAATGGTTTCCTCCTTCATCCCGGCAGCCTCATCCAGATTAAATGCCAATAGGAAGATCACATCCGCATCCACATCCTCCTGCCACCTGACCGGCTGCTTTAAAACAGCCACTGCCACGGTGGGGCGGATCACATATTTGGCGTATCCATGGGGAATGGCCACTCCCTCCCCCAGTGCTGTGGGCGCTGTGACTTCGTGCTCCAGCACGGACCTCTCAAACCCATCCGTTACATATCCGGCATCTGTAAGCTGTTTACAGAGAACCTTTATCAGCTGTCCTTTGTCTTCTGCTTCCATCTGCAGGTGTATAAACTCTTCATAAAACAGGTTTTTCTGTATGCAAAGCTGGTTACAGGGCTGTTTTGTCTTCAGTTTTCTCCGCCTGACCTGCTTCATCTTATTTTCTACATTCCTGACGTCATACTGAGTCATAAGATGGTCCACCACCACTACCTCTCTCCCAAAGTAAGGGCTTTTGATCTGTACGGTTGTAATGATCAGGTCGCAGGGAATACTGCCGACTTTTTTCAGATCCCTGACAGAGAGCACGTCCGCAATCCTGATATCACTGACGGTCCGTTCCAGCTGCTCCCGCAAAAGCTGGGATATGCCGATCCCGTAATCGCAGACCACACAAGCTGTCACAGCAGACAGGCTCCGCTCAATGGCTCCCCCAAGAAGCAGGGCCAGGCTGCACATTTCATGTTCATTCAGCTCCAGGTTTAATTCTTTTTCAAAATAAACCCCCACCGCGTAGATGGCTGCAAATATATTGGGGTATTTCTGCTTTACCTGTTTTAAAAGGGGATTTACAGTCTTTACATTGTATCTGAGCCTGGCGATCATGGAGCGCAGCTGAAGGAACAGGCCTTCGGAAAAGAACAGATCAGGCCTGAGATCCACATTCACAATATCGCTTACCAGGGAGATCAGCCGTATACTGAAATAACACAATTCCATATGATCCGCCTGGCACTCCAGCATCCGGTCCATGTCCTGAAAATTCTGTATATCCGAGATATCGATGATAAATTCAATAAACTCCTGTTCGCAGGGCGGAAGCTTGATCCTGTATCCGCGCTCCAGGGCCTCAATCAGCCTTCCCTTGATCCGGGCGGAAAACCTGCCCTCCACCTTGCACCGTTGCGGCTTTGGCATGGTCACAAACTGCTTTTTCCTGGACCTGACAATGCACAGTGACAGCAAAAAGAACATTTGGATATGTGCCTCATATGCAAAGGAGAAGCCGTAATACTCTTCCAGGGAATAAATTTCCTTATTGATCCCGCTGGTGTCAAAGCCCTTGAGGAAATCTTCAATTAATATGTATTCCCCCGATTGTCCGGCTCCCTGTCCCCTGTTAAACAGTTCTTTCCTGCTCTTTCGCTTCATCATCAGGAACAGGTTCCACATGGCCATACGCCACTGGTATTCCCCGTATTCGATCTGAAACCCCTTTCCCCGCTTTTTTTCAAACAGGATTCCAAATCCCCCAAACCAGTTCTGCAGTTCGGGTATCAGCCTCTCCACCGATGAGCGGCCCGTATACAATTCCTTTTGTATTTCTCCCAGTCCCAGGCTTCCCCTGGTTAAAAGAAAATATATGATCTGGCTTTTGACATCCAGCTGGTCCGTAACAGGGCTCCTGTCCTCCAGCAGCCGCTTGAGCTTTTCCCAGTCCCTGTCCTCCACCAAAAGCCGGACCCCCTCATGGGGCTTTTTTTCTAACCGTCCAAGATTCTCCTGCTCTATCGCCTCCTGTATCACGATCAACTCATTGCGTATTGTTTTTACAGACACCTGAATCACACCGGAGATATCCGAGACAGTCACAAATCCGTCCTGCTCGTGAAGATAATATAAGATATCCATCTGTCTGCTGGTCACATATATCTTCTCCTTTCTCCCATGAATTCTCTGTTTCATATCCACATTATAGCAGTCTGCCATTTTTCCTCCGTTCATCTTTTTGACACATTCCTTTTAAATATTTCTGTTTTTTTGACACATTTCCTAATCCTGATTCACAGGGAGAGCACCACTCCTTATATATCAGGGACAGATGTGAGTATCATACAGGAATCAAGAAATCCGTGCAATGTGGGGGGTCTTGCCAGGAATGGTATATACTGGTAATAGAAAAAAAAGAAGCAGATGTGTGCTGATCCAATCACTGGATCAACCTACATCTGCCTCTTTCGGTTATTGTATTATATCAATGTCTCCCGCTTCAGGGTACGGGGCACTGAACTGCCTAGAATTGTACTACATCCTTTATCTCGTCCGCCGGTTCCACACTCTCAGCATACAAGACCGGTCCCTCGCCGTGGTAATCTTTCTGGTATTCCACACCGATCCTGGCCCGGACTCGGACCCACTGTTTTGTCTTGAAATTTTCGGCATCCTTCCACTTGCACATAAATCCCAGAAAGGTCATATCCGCCTCACAGCACGTCATGGCCATACGCCCGGGCACAAACTGCTCCTTGGGGAACTTGGGTGACTTTAGCACCATGGCGGTGAATTCCACCACCTTGTCCTTATACCGCTCCGGCTGGTCCATACAGTCAATGTACCAGATACCATAATCCTCAGGTTTTATCCGGATCACACTGCTGTTGATATCATAGGGGAGGTCTTCCTCCAGCGTGGCCTGCTCGATCTCACCTTCCTTGTCCTCCAGCACGATCTCACTTTCACGGCTCATGGCGCGGATGGTTCTTCGGTATGCGGTGAGTTTCTCGTCAGGGATATCATCGCACCGGTTCATGATGACCAGCTCGGAACCGCGGAGCATGGCGCCCAACAGCGGCTTCATGTTCTGCACATACAGTTCAAAGGTGGAACCGTCAATGATAGTGATCTGCTGATAAATAGTCCAGTCGACAGGGAGTTTAAGCTCGTCCTGGTTCCACATGCCGTTCCACTCCATCAGCACCCGCTCCGGCTGGTAGATCACCTCCAGTTCATTCAGGTACTGAGGGGTCAGCTGCTCCAGGGAATCCACGTATACCAACGCTGTCTTATTCTTTTTCAGCTTTTTCTCATCATATTCCGTATCCCCTTCCTCGCACACGATAAGAAGGGTCTTTCCCTCTGCCTTAAAATAGTCCTGCTGCATGGTAAAATCCAAAAACTGGGTTTTACCTGCCTCCAGAAATCCGTTGATCAGAAACAACGGCATGATATCGTCTTCAATCTCATATGCCATAATCTTATCCTCAGCCTCTTCCAAACACGATGTTTAGTGCTTCTTCCTCCAGGCTTGCACCGATCACGCAGACCTTGCCTGTGTAATCCGGCCTTCCTTCCCGGATCTCATACTGCTCCGGAACCAGGTCAAAGTATAGCCATTCCCCGGGATTCTCAGTGGGCAGCATACCTTTGGCCCTGAGCACATCACCAAACTCCTTGGTTGTGGACAGCCTCTTTAATACATCCTCCAGCTGGTCGTATGTCACCGGTACAATGGTCTCCATTCCCCAGCTTGTAAACACCTCATCTGCATGGTGGTGATGATCGTGGCCGTGATGATCATGGTGATCGTGGTCATGGTGGTGATGGCCTTCGCATTCCTCATGGTCATGATGGTGATGGCCCCCGCACTCCTCATGGTCATGATGGTGGTGATGGCCCTCGCACTCCTCATGGTCATGATGGCGTTCCGCTCTCACTTCAGCCAAAAGGTCATCCAACATGGTGTCGTGCTTTCCAATGATCTCCAGCAGCTGGTCCCCGCTCAGATCAGACAGAGGTGTGGTAATGATCACAGCTGCGCCATTCTTCTCCCTAAGCATGTCCACATCCTTCTGGACCTTTGCGGCATCTGTGATATCCGTACGGCTGAGCACAATGGTGCCCGCATTTTCTATCTGGTTATTAAAGAACTCGCCGAAATTCTTCATATACATCTTGCACTTGGCAGCATCCACAATGGTCACTGCGCTGTTCAGCTCTACATCCATGTCAGCGGACACATCCACCACAGCCTTCATCACATCGGACAGCTTGCCTACTCCGGAAGGCTCGATGATGATGCGTTCCGGCTTATATTTAGTAAGCACCTCTGCCAGGGAGGTGCCGAAATCCCCTACCAGGGAACAGCAGATACAGCCGGAGTTCATTTCCCTGATCTCAATGCCAGAGTCCTTGAGAAATCCTCCGTCAATTCCAATCTCCCCGAATTCATTTTCAATGAGCACAACCTTTTCTCCGGCAATCGCCTCCTCAAGAAGCTTCTTAATAAACGTGGTCTTTCCCGCTCCCAGGAAACCGGAAATAATATCAATCTTTGTCATTTTCTCTTCCTTCTTTCTAAATATCCGGACCCCTGTTCCGACCGGCGGAAACAGGGCATGATTAAAACCTATCAATTGACTATTGTGGCACAATAGCCGCCTAAAGTCAAGACATCTTGTGATGAATCATTCTCACAAACAGGGCCTGCGCACAACAAAAGAAGACAGGCGGGGTGCGTTCCCCGCCTGTCCAGACAGACTGATCCGTTCAATATCTTAAGGAGGATTCCTTTGATCAGAAATCCAGATACATGTGCATCGGGTAGGACAGATACTCCACGTCCTCCAGCTTTTCAACGGTGATATATCCGGCCGGCGCATTGAGAATGCTAGGAATACGGTTTACAACCGTGGCGCAGGTGTGCTCCACAGTGGCCGGTTTCTTCACAAAGAATGTGGTCTCCGGCTCCCCTATGATCTTCCAGTCGCACAGGTCGCCGTCATCCGGCCCATATACCTTTCCGATGCACTGTGTCTCAATCACAGGTCCCTGGAAGGTCTCGGTGGTTACCACTGCGCTCATACCAATACAGTTGCCCTTTGGAATGGTGTATCCCATGGTCTCGGAATAAAGATCCGTGGGGTAAAAATAGGGTACACATTTCTGGGTCTGGGATTTAATGGTCCATCCCATCTTGTTGCACAGGGCTTCATTGGAGTTCCACACATAGCAGGGCTCCAGCGTCTCAGGATGGGCAATCTTTGCCTCAAACTCCTCCGGTGTCAGACCCACTCCATGGGCCTCTGCCAATGCCAGTCCGTAATCCTCCACATTGTAGCTGGTAGCGCCCTCAATCCGGTCAATGCGGTGCACGCCCCCGGCCACACAACCGATCATGTTGATCCAATATATATCCTGCATACCTGCGCCCACGATGGTGCAGTTATTTTCTTTTGCCAGCTTATCCAGTTTGTTTGTGATGGAGGATGCCGTGGTCCATGGATAGATCGCCTCCTCACAGGTGGTTACCACATTGATGCCCCTGGATACACATTTTTCAAAATGGGGATATACATCCTCCATGAAGCTGAACAGGGTTACCACTGCAATGTCGGCATCACACTCATCCAGGACCGCATCCGCATCATCACGGATGGTCACTCCCAGCTTGCATCCAATGCCCGCAAAATCCCCCACGTCCATTCCCACCACAGCGGGATTCACGTCAATTGCCCCTACGATCTCAGCCCCTTTTTCATACAGATAGCGCAGGATATATTTTGCCATCTTTCCACAGCCATACTGTACCACACGGATTTTTTCGCAATTCATCATGATATTTGACCCCTTTCCTGTATCTTAGCTCTCATTGCCCTCAAAGTCCAAGGGCATCAATAGTTTCTGCCATTATTATAAGGCTTATACAAGGTATGGAGTCAATAGTGGTTTTTATACGTCTTTTGCCCTCAGGGATACAGGCACCTGAAGCCGCAGGAACATCCCCCGCTCCTGCATATCCATGGGCACCTCCGCCACCACCTCGCAGATATAGTCCCCTGTGATCCGGTATTCCCTGGTTCGTATTTCCTCAAGAAGCCGCTCTATATAATCCTTCTCCTTGTCAAAACTGTTGCAGTAAATGCACAGATACGTGCTGGCCGGTATCTGGGTTATGAGACTTTCCTTTACAAATCCCTTATCCACCAGAACAAAGATTTCCGTGGAGCAGAACCGGCCGGCTAACAGGGCTTCTTTTTTCATCACAGTGCCTGCATTATAAAAGTAAATGGGGGACAGCTGGTTGGCGATCAGGTTCTTTTTCAGCTCCCTGAGTATTTTCTCATACACGTCAATCCCATAATCATAGAAGTTTACTCCGGAATCTGTCATGTAGGTCAGCCTGCGGGGAATATATTCCAGCACAATGGTGCCGTCCGGAGGGGCATTTTCATACCACTCATAGCTCTCCAGGGTGCGCTCGATGGCCCTTCTCCGGTACATCAGCTCCTGAGCCTTCTGGTCAATGGCATCCAGGTTCCGGTACAGGATATTCCTCAGCATATCCGGGTCAAAATGCTTCATCTGCTCCCTGATATCCTTAAGGGACATGCCCAGGGCTTTCATGTGCTGGATCATGTCCAGCTGGGCGCTCTGGCGGATATCGTAATAGCGGTATCCATTCTCCCTGTCCCGGTACATGGGTGAAAACAGCCCCACCTTGTCGTAAAGCCGCAATGCCTGTTCCGACACCCCGTTCAGCCTGGCCATCTGTCCTATTGACAGTTCTTTCACACTGATCACCTCTCCATAATTATGTATTATATATAACTCATCCAGACAATACCGCAAATTTATGGAATAATTATACCAAAAAAACCTTATACCAGCAATAAGGTTCTTCCCTTTTTACAGATCATGATTGTATATATTTTAACAATTATAGCGTTAAAAAACCTGCGGCATCTATTCATCAGCCTTAACCGTCCCGGATCAATACCGGCTGAAAACAGATACCGCAGGTTTCACACCGCAGCATGTTTTATGATCGTTGACCGTTTATGATCATTGATGTTTTATGATCGTTGACCGTTTCTAACAGCTGGCCTTAACCTTAACTCAGCTTTTTGACAATCCGCTCCGCATCCTCCTGGTTACCGATCACCATAAGATGAATGCCGTCCTCGATCACATAGTCGGCGCCCGGCATAAATTTCATGTGGCCGCTGCTCTGTTTTAAGGCGATGATGGAAATACCGTAGACCCGCCGTATATTCAGATCCTTGATGGATTTCCCGACCCAGGAATCCAGGGGACGGATCTCAAAGATGGATATGCCGTCAGCCAGCTCCGTATAGTCAAACACATTGTTGCCGCTGTAGCGCACAGCCGTCTTCTCAGCCACATCCCGGTCCGGATAGACCACCTGGTCGGCCCCGTTTTTAAGCAGAAGCCTTGCATGGATATTGCGGTTGGCCTTGCTCACAACGTATTTTGCTCCCATTTCCTTGATCATGCTGGTCACCTCCAGACTGTTCTGGAAATTATTCCCAATGCAGATAAAGCAGATGTCGAAATTCCCAACCCCCAGGCTCTTTAACACCGCCTCATTGGTACAGTCTCCGATCTTGGCGCTGACCACATAGGGCAGGATGGGCTCCAGCTTTTCCTCTGATATATCCACTGCCATGATCTGGTTATCATGCTTTGCCAGATTCTCACACAGATGCTGTCCAAATCTTCCGATTCCAATAATAAGAATTGATTTCATAGATAGATACCTCTCTCTTTTTCTGATGCTCCGTCCCGCCTTTACGGGACCTGTTATCCGATGGTGATCCGCTCGGCAGGCAGCTGCACATGGGGCTTACGGCTGGACCTGGTAAATGCCAGCGCAAAGGACAAACTTCCGATCCGCCCGCAGTACATCAGCAGTATAATGACGATCCTTGAAAATGTATTCAGGCTTCTGGTCACTCCCGTGCTCATGCCGGAAGTGCCGATGGCCGAACATGTCTCAAAAAACACATCGGACATGGGCAGGTTCTGGAACACCATGATCAAAATAGTGGCTGTCAGCATCAGGCTTAAATTAATGGTAAGGATGCAGGCCGACTGCCGGATGGACTCGTCCTGAAGCCTGCGGCCAAATATCTCCACACCGTAGGTCTGGCGGATATTGGAGTGTACATATAAAAGCAGGACTGCCAGCGTACTGGTCTTGATTCCGCCTGCCGTGGACCCCGGGCTTCCTCCGATAAACATCAAAATAGCTGTCATAAACTTGCTGCCGTCTGTGAGCGCAGCCGTGTCCACATTGTTAAAACCCGCTGTCCTGGGCGTTACCGCGCTGAAAAAACAGGCCCAGAACTTCTCAGACCCGCTCATGCCCACAAGGATATTATCCCGCTCCATGAGATAAAACAGCACGGTGCTCACTGCCAGAAGCGTGGCTGTTGTCACCAGAACGATCTTGGTGTGCAGCATGTAGTGGCGGAAATCCCATTTCTTCCTATACAGATCATCCCACACGATAAATCCGATACCGCCAATGATGATCAGGGCCGAGATGGTGCCTATGACCACCCAGTCCCCCGTGTAACCGCACAGGGAGCTGTACTGCTCAGCATGTCCCATCAGGTCAAAACCAGCATTACAGAAGGCTGAGATGGAGTGGAAGATCCCATACCAGATCCCGCGGAACAAGCCGTATTGCGGGATGAACCGCAGTGACAGTATAACAGCACCCGCCCCCTCAAAGATGGCCGTACCCATAATGATCCTTCTGGCCAGCTTGACCATACCGCCGATCTGCAGCGTGTTCACGCTCTCCTCCATCAGCCCCCGCTCCTTCAGGCCGATCTTACGCCTGAGCACAATGGAGAGAAAGATGCCGATACTGATGAATCCAAGTCCTCCCAGCTGGATCATGATCAGCAGCAGTACCTGTCCAAACATGCTCCACTGGGTCCACGTATCCGCCACCACCAGGCCGGTAACGCAGGACGCGCTGGTGGCGGTAAACAGACAGTTAAGAAAAGGCTCGCTCTGTCCATCCCTGCTGGATATGGGCAGCATCAGAAGAAAGGTGCCTGTCATGATGATCAGGAAAAACCCATAGGCGATAAACTGCGTCTGGGATATGTGTTTTTTTAGTCGGTAATGCTTTGGTTTTGATTCAAATAACTTCTCTTTCATGTTCCCCTCATTCAGTCTCCCATGTGCGCGTTTACAGAACATGGCAGAGGCATTTTCATGGAAATCCTTCCCACTGAACAGCATTGTATCACTTGTTCCATGGTATGTCTACCGCCAACTGTTCACACATATTATTTTCTCAGGCCCGCAGCCTGCTCAGGGACTGCCATGCCATAAACAGCATAAACACCAGAAGATTGGCCACCACCACACTGGCGCCCGCAGGTGTTGAGAACTGGTAGGATGCAGTCATCCCTATTAAAAAGCACAGTACGGAAAGGATGCCCGATGACACCACCACGCCCCCGAAGCTTTTAAACACCCGCATGGATGAGAGGCATGGGAATATGATCAGGCTGGAGATCAGCATGGCCCCCATCATACGCATCCCCAGTACAATGGTAACCGCTGTGAGCACGGCAATGACCACATTATAAAAGCCCACATTTACACCAGTGGCTTTTGCAAAATTCTCATCAAACGTCACTGCGAATATCTTGTTATAGCACACCGCAAACAGGATCAGCACCACCAGGGACAGCACTGCGCTGAGCACCACATCCTCCCGGCTCATGGCCAGGATGCTTCCGAACATATAGCTGCTCACATCCGTGGTAAGCCCTGTGGTAAGGGATGTGACGATGATACCGATGGCCAGCGCGCTGGCTGAGATCAGAGCAATGGCCGCGTCACTTTTGATCCTGCTGTTCTCCGTGATCCGAAGGAGGAAGAATGCGGCCAGCACCACCACGGGAATGGACACCTTAAGCGGTGACCAGCCCATGGCCAGGGCAATGGATAAGGCTCCAAAGGACACATGGGAAAGCCCGTCCCCGATCATGGAATACCGCTTCAGCACCAGGCTCACTCCCAAAAGGGAGGCGCACAGGGACACCAGCATTCCGCCCACAAGGGCCCGCACCAGGAAGGGGTAAGATAACATCTCGCTGATCACACTCATGACTCTTCCTCCCTGTGTACGTGAACGTTTAGAACATGGCAGCCCGCCGTGGGCTTGCATTTTCCCTGCTCCTTCTCATGGAAGAAGTGGCCTGCCGCCTTACTGTTCATATAATCATGGGCAGGTCCGTAGAACATGACCCGCTTTTGAAGGTGGAGGATCTTATTGGCCTCCTCCACCGCATTTCTCAAATCATGGGAAACCATGAGAATGGCCACCCCGTCCTCGCGGTTCAGCCTGCGCAGCATTGTATAAAACTCCTGGATCGCCATGGGATCCAGCCCGGTGATGGGTTCATCCAGGATCAGCAGTTCTGTGGTGGCGCAAAGCGCCCTGGCGATCAGCACCCTCTGCTGCTGCCCTCCCGACAATTCCCGGTAACACTGATCCCTAAGAGGGGTAATACCCAGCTTTTCCAGGTTCCGGTCCGCTATATCCTTTTCAGCTCTGGAGTAAAAGGGCAGCCGCCCCCTTTTGCTGAGGCAGCCGCTGAGCACCACCTCATATACCGTGGCCGGAAAATCCTTCTGGGCAGCGGTCTGCTGGGGCAGATAGCCGATCCCCGTGCGTTTTAAGTCATCCGCCACCTCAAGCCTTCCTGCCGTGGGCTTTAAAAGCCCCAGGAGTCCTTTCATCAGGGTACTCTTGCCTGAACCATTTTCCCCCACAATACACAGGTAATCGCCGGGGTTGACTTCCATATTCACGTCCACCACCGCATCCTGGTTATCATATCCAAAATCTACATGTTCACATTTTATCAAAGGTGTCATCTCATACCTCTTTTTTATTTCTTCCGTTGTACTGCCGGGCAGGCAGTCTGCATCCCCATGGCGCAGCTACTCCAGCCCTATGCGGAGATTCTCCACGTTCCGGTTCATCAGCTGGAGATAGGTTACCCCTTCATCAAACTGTCTTCTGGCCACATTGTGGCAGGAATGTAGAAGGAGGGGCGCTGCCCCGGTCTCCTCACTGATGATCTCCGCCGTGCGGTGGCTTGACAGTTCCAGATAGTACACTGCCCCGATCCCCTCTTCCCTCACCTTGTCTATGAGATAGGCAATGGTCTTGGCGCTGGGCTCCGTATCCGTGCTGCAGCCTGAAAATGCAGCCCTGTAGGTGAGTCCGTACTCATCTGCAAAATACCGGAAAGGGAATTTGTCCGCCACCACAATCATATGGTTTCTTGCCTGGGAAACCACCTGCCTGAACCTTCCATCCAGATCCTTCAGATCCTTGACATATGCATCTGTATTTTCCTGGTAAAAGCTGCTCCCCTGCGGATCCGCCTCCTGAAGGGTCTGGCTTATGATCTTTACAATGGCCTGGGCATTCACCGGGGAGGTCCAGATATGCTCATCATACTCTATCTCCATCTCATGGCCATCGGCTTCAAACCGGTGGGCATCCTCCATATGGATGTCTGCCTCATCCCCGTGTTCATGGTCCTCTGCTCCGTGGTCATGGGCGTCCTCCATTCCCTCCACATGCTCCTCTTCCACTGTATCCACATAATCCATCATGGTGAGCAATACCATATTGCTGGTATCCAGGGAGTCCAGGACCTGGTCCACCCAGTGCTCCATCTCCCCGCCGTTAAATACTATAACGTCCGCTTCCTGCATGGCGATCATATCGGCCGGGGTGGGTTCAAAGGAGTGGCTGTCCATGCCGGCCGGGACGATCAGCTTCAGATCCACCCTGTCCCCTGCGATCTGGCGCACAAAATCATAGTAGGGGAAAATGGTGGTGACCACACACAGCCTGTCATCCCTTTTTTCCGCCGCCTGCTCCATCCCTCTCCTGCCCCTTGCCCCCCATATCCCAAGAACTATCTCGGCGATTGTCAAAACTGCCATGATCCAGACCAGCACTTTTAGCCTGCCCGATTTATTCCTGTCCAATCCCGTTCACATCCTTTATAATCTGTATCACCTGGGATGGATGGTCCACAACAAACCTGGGAGCAAACTCCTCCAGTTCCTTCCTGTCCCTGAATCCCCAGGTAACGCCCACTGTGTCCACACCGGCATGTTTCCCGGTACGCATGTCCGTATTGGTATCTCCCAGATACAGCACCTCTTCCCCGGTCACCCCCAGCTCCTTCATAATGGCCCAGACTCCATCCGGGGCCGGTTTTTTCCTGATTCCCTTATCCTCCCTCTCCCCATACACCAGGTCAAAGCAGCCTTTTCCAAACACGCCCTCCACATTGTCCAGCGTCCTGGGGTGGGGTTTGTTGGAAAGCACTGCGGATAGGATGTTATGTTCATTTAAAAATGCCAGCATTTCCCTGATCCCGTCATAGGCGTCCACACGGTACATGCAGCACCCTTTAAAAATATCCGGATATTGTTCCAGGGCCTCCTGGTAATGATCCAGCCCTTCATCCCCGCATGCCTTCAGCGCCCGCTCCAAAAGCTTCTTATATCCATCCCCCACAAAAACCTTGCACTCCTCCACGGATACCGGCCTCATCCCCCACTGTTCCAGGGTGAGATCCACGGATTTTTGTATGGCATATATGGAATTTACCAATGTTCCATCCAGATCAAATATACAGCATTTATACATTATGATTGCCATTCCTTTCCATTCGTATACTCCAGGGTGTCACAACACAAATACGCCCTGTATCACAGCACAAAGTACATCATAGCACAATTTTCCTCGTTTTACCAGTACAAGCCCTGTCCTCTTACACATATCCTGTTTATCCGTCCGCAGCCCGCAGCCAGCTGTATTTATTTGACACTATCCCCTGCACCATGCTATACTTTGTCCATAAAACACGTCAACCATTGACTTATTAAAAGGAGCACATTATGACAACTTCATATGTAATAACCTGCTGTTCCACTGCTGACATGCCTGAGCAATACCTGGCAGAACGGGAGATCCCCTATGCCTGCTTCCATTTCCGGATGGAAGATAAAGAGTACGATGATGATCTGGGAAAGTCCATTGCCATTGAGGATTTTTATCAAAGGATCCGGGATGGCGCCATGCCCACCACCTCCCAGGTAAATCCCGAACAGTATGAGGCCATGTTTGATCCCATCCTTAGGGAGGGGAAGGATATCATCCATCTGACCCTGTCCACCGGAATCTCAGGAACCTATAATTCGGCTGTCATAGCCAGGGATGAGATGCAGGAGCGCTATCCTGACCGGCGGATCGAGGTTATTGATTCACTGCAGGCATCTGTTGGCTATGGCCTCCTTCTGGACACTGCCTGGGAAAAAATGCAGGCAGGGACCGGCTATGAGGAACTGGTCACCTGGATCAAGGAACATAAATTAAGGCTGCAGGGCTGGTTCTTCACCACGGACCTGACCCATTTAAGGAGAGGCGGAAGAATCTCAGTCTCTGCAGCCTTTTTCGGCAACATGTTGAATATCTGCCCCCTGATGAACATAGATCACGAGGGCAAGCTGATCCCCCGGGACAAGTGCCGGGGCAAGAAAAAAGTCATAAAGGAATTGGTGGAACGCATGAAGACCCATGCCCAGGACAAGACAGGTTATTCAGGGAAATGTTTCATCTGCCACTCCTCCTGCCCTGACGATGCCCAGGCCGTGGCTTCCCTGATCAAAGAGACTTTTCCCCATCTGAACGGAGCGCCGCCCATTATGGACATAGGAACCGTGATCGGCTCCCACACCGGTCCCGGAACCGTAGGCGCGTTTTTCTGGGGTGATGAGCGCGTGGACTGATGTTTAGACACGCTTTGGGAACGCGCGGACATTCCTAGGCTTCCTTCCCCGCCATCTTATACAGGGCAGCGAAGCCCAGGGCTGCACACAGGATGCTGTACGCCATATCCGAGCCTGAAGGAATGCCCGGAAACAGTTCGGGCAGGGACCCGAACATAAAACCTAAGATGATCAGATAGGTGGGCTGGGGATGGCGCTCCATCAGCTGTTCCAGCACCTTGGTGGTCAGGAAGATCCCTCCCACCACGCCTGCTCCCAGGGGAATCAGGGGCAATATGTTCAGGGTGCTTATATTTTTAATGATCCCCTCATAGATTCCCAGCATGTAGAGCATCTGGGAAACACTGATCCCGGGCAGCACCAGGCCCACCGCTATGATGATCCCCCCGGCCAGCTGAATGAGCGCTGCGCCTATGCCAAAGCTGCCGTTTGGTTCAAACAGACCGGTAGGAAGCAGGGCCAGTATCACAACGGCCAGGATCCCTATGACAGGATAGGCCACTGCTCCCAAACTGATCCTTTTAATTCCCGCTTCCTTATATATCATGGGCACTCCCCCAGCCACAGCTCCCAGAAAGAAGAACCGAAGAGGCACATCCGCCCTGGTGGTAAAAAGAAAACTGATGAACCGGGAAAATACCACCATCCCGATCCCGGCCCCCAGTACAAACCGCACCAGAAAGGACATGCTCTTTCCCGGATTGCGGAAAAAGGAACTGACCGAGGAAATGAGCCTGTCATACACGCCCATGATCATGGCCATGGAACCTCCGCTGACTCCCGGGACCGTCATGGTGCCGCCGATCCACATTCCTTTTAATATCGTAATCAGATGATCTCTATTCATTCTCAGACTCCTTTTTTTCCATTATCCGGATCATTGTAACCCATGGACCGCCAAATGGGAATTAATTTTCTGTATATATTATGCCGGAAGCCGCGTTCTTATTGCAGAAGGGCAAAAAACCCCCCCGCCGTGAAACAGACACAGGCGGGGAGATTTTATAAGGGAATATGATTATGTAGGTATATTAGTTTTGTTCGTATCTAAGTTTGTAGGTATATATAGTTTGTTGGTTTGCAGGTGTATTCGTTTACAGATACATCAGTTCCACATCAATAAGGATTGCTTAGAATCCCATTCCGTTGGAAAATCCGCTGCAGGAATTACCGGACGGTGCGCTGACACCCATCTGGGACAGAATGCAGTCCAGATCCTGGTTTCCGTGCTGGTAGCATACATTCTGAGGATTGTTGGATCCGTTGTAAAGCCCTGCATTATAATCATTCATGGTTGCCATATTCGTACCGCATGCAGAACCTAACATTGCGGCAACTGCCATTGTTGAAATTGGTAACATAGTTTGTCCTCTCTTTCTGTGCTTGTAATATTCTCTTGAATATTACAAAAGTATTTCTTTTTTGTTACAAAACCATATTATCACATTTATAACCATCTGTGTCAGGGAGTAATTGGGGACATTTCCAGAAAATGGTGACAAATTTCGCACTTCTTTACACTTTTTTAAGTTATATACATTGCGCATCGTGAATATATTTGTATTATTATGTAACCGCCGCCCTGTTTGCTGTTAAGAGGGATTTGGCAGTTAGTATTATATGACAGGGGATATTACATCATGCTAAACAATGTGAAAAAAAACATAAGTACAGCTTTTCCGCTTTTCAGATGCGAGACAACATTCAGACATGTACAGGAACTGTTTGACACGGTCCAGACCATGAACATCAGCCAGACACTGAACTTTTCCGTTCTCCTCATTGTACTGGAACTGGTGAATCTGGTCAGTTACCTGGCCGTGGACATAAGCAACAGGCTGATCTCACCCATCAGCATGGCCATCGTCCTGTTCCTATTGTTCATGGTAAGCAATCTGTTCTACTGTGAACATATATTCAAATTGGAGCGCAACCGGAGGACACGCCGTATGATACAATACCATACCTATGTGTTCACCTCACTGCTTGGCTTATTCTGTCTGTTGATCAATCATTATTGCCTGAAGAGCAGGATGACTGCGGAAAGTGTGCTTATGTTCTATATCTATATTGCAGCAGGGCCCTTCTTTACGTTTACCGAGGCAGCCGCCGCCGTATTCGTCACAGCGGGACTGGCTCTTCCTTCCTTTGTGACACAGCGGGCGCCGGTGGCCCTGTACTCCAACCTGTTCCTTTACAGCTTTATCAGCCTGTTCCTGTCCCAGGTCCGCTGCCGCATTATCGGAAACAACCTGCGTATGCTGCGGGAAGCGCGTGACGAACAGGTCTACCTTCAGAGCAGGGCTGACAATGACCCCCTGACCCATATACCTAACAGAAACGGATTTGCCCTGGGCCTGGAGGCGCTGATGCCCGGGGCCATCCGGCTTCAGATCCCTGTGGCTGTCATTATGGTGGATATTGATTACTTTAAACAGTACAATGACACATTCGGCCACGTGGCGGGGGATGAATGCCTGAAACGGGTGGCGGATGCGCTGGCCACCCACATCCATCAGGAAAAGGATCTGATCTGCCGCTTTGGCGGAGAGGAGTTTGAGATCCTCCTGTATGGGATCAAACCGGAGGACGCCGTCCAGGTGGCGGACCGTCTCAGGTTGTCTGTAACCGACTTAAGGATCCCTTCAGCCAACCACAGCATTTCTCCCTATGTGACCATCAGTGTGGGAATATGCAGCGCCATCCCCACCTCCCTGGAAACATACCCCAATATGGTACAGGCTGCTGATGATGAACTATATTATGCAAAAAACCACGGCAAAAATATGGTCTCCTTCCGCGAGCTGCCCCCTGAACAAAATAAGGACACGGCAGCACCTACTGTGGTCCAGTGTGCCGCCGCATCCTATGAACTGCCCCGTCTCTAAACCCATGGGGCTTTATTTTTGTGTTTTTACCTGACAAAAATGCTCTCCGCATAATTGACAGATGCCATGGCGTCCCGGCAGTACATGTCGGCTCCTATGGTCTGGGCATACTCTTTTGTGAGCACTGCCCCTCCCACCATCACCTTGACGTTTGGCGCTGTTGCCCTGAGCTTTTGGATGGTCTCCTCCATGCTGGGCACCGTGGTGGTCATAAGGGCGCTGAGCCCCACAAGGGGAACCTTTCCCTTTACAGCCTCCTCCACGATCCTCTCCGGAGGCACATCCTTCCCCAGATCCATTACATCATACCCGTAATTTTCCAAAAGCACCTTTACAATGTTTTTTCCGATATCATGGATATCGCCTTTAACGGTTGCCAGAATGACAGTGCCTTTTTTCTCCTGCACCTGACCGCTTTGGTCCATCCTGGTCTTAATGACCTCAAAGGCCGCCTTTGCCGCCTCAGCGCTCATAAGGAGCTGGGGAAGGAAGACGGTTCCCTTTTCAAACCCTTTGCCCACCCGGTCCAGGGCAGGGATCATGTGGTCATTGATAATGTCCAGGGCATCCCTTTTCTCCAGCAGAACACCCACTGCCTGGTGGGCCGCATCCTTCAGTCCCCGCTCAATGGCCGAGGTAAGGAGCGCTCCGGCATCTTCCCCGCCGGACAAAGCCGATGATGCGCCGGACGCCTGGCCGCCGTTGCCTGCCGCCTGGCCCGCGCCGTTCTTTCCTATGGTCCGCCCAAGGCCGGATGCCTGGCCGCTGTAGATGCTTATATACCGGCTGCACTGGGGATCCCTGTCCATCAGGGCATTAAAGCTGTAAAAAGCACGCATCATGGCCTCGGAGTTGGGATTGATAATAGCCGCATTCAGCCCGGCCTCCATGGCCATGGTAAAAAAGGCCCCATTGATGATCTCTCTCTGGGGAAGGCCAAAGGAAATGTTGGACACCCCCAGCACCGATTTGCCCCCCAGTTCATCCCGGATGCGCCGCAGGGTCTCCAGTGTGGTCAGGGCCCCCCTGCTGTCCGAACTCACAGTCATACACAGGCCGTCCAGTATGATATCTTCCGGCCCGATCCCATAATCCGCAGCTGTATCAATGATCTTACGGCCCACTGCAATACGGCCCTCTGCCGTCTCCGGGATCCCGCCCTCATCCAGGCACAATCCCACCACAACGCCGCCGTATTTTGCAACCAGAGGAAACACCTGGCTCATAACCTCCGCCTTTCCGTTGACGGAGTTGATCAGAGGCTTGCCGTTATAAACCCTCATGGCCCGCTCCATGGCTTCGATGTTGGAGGTGTCGATCTGCAGCGGAAGATCGATAATGCTTTGAAGTTCCTTTACCACCTCCTCCATCATGGAAGGCTCATCTATCTCAGGCAGACCCACATTCACATCCAGCACATCGGCTCCGTTGTCCTGCTGGCTCACCCCTTCCCTGAGGATGTATTCCAGGTTATGGTCCCGGAGAGCCTGCTTGAATTTAGATTTGCCCGTGGGGTTGATCCGCTCCCCGATAATGACCGTTTTCCTGTCCACCACCACGGCCTGGGCATAGGAGGAAATAACCGTGCGCCTTTTTTTCTCAGGCCATCTTACGGGGATGTCCTTACAGAGCTTAACAGTCTCCCGTATGTGGTCCGGAGTGGTGCCGCAGCATCCTCCCACCACGGCGGCTCCCATGTCTACGATCTCCCTCATGACCTGGGCAAACTGGTCTTCGTTGATATCATAGACCGTTTTCCCGTTCTCGCTTCTTGGAAGTCCGGCATTGGGATTCACCATAACAGGAAGGGAAGTCACTTCAAGGATATCCTTCAGGATCCCCTTCATCTGCTCCGGTCCCAGTCCGCAGTTGATTCCCAGGGCATCCACCCGCAGGCCTTCTAACAGCGCCACCGTGGATTCCACATTTCCTCCTGTGAGAAGCTTTCCCTTCTCATCAAAGGTCACTGAGGTAAACACGGGAATATTTTCACCTGTCACCGGATCCACCCCGGCTTCCTTTGCAGCCAGCACCGCCGCTTTCAGCTCATAGCTGTCGCTCATTGTGGCAATGAACACCAGGTCGGCCCCGGCCTTAACACCGTAAGCCACCACTTCCTTGTACAGACTTACCGCATCCTCAAAGTCCAGGTCTCCCAGGGGCTTTAACAGTTTTCCCGTGGGCCCCACGTCCAGGGCAACATAGCCATGTCCCGCTTCCTCCACTGCCGCCTTTGCGTGTCCCACCGCCGCAGTAATGATCTCCTCCAGGTTGTCCTTATATTTAAGCCCATTGGCTCCAAAGGTGTTGGTTTCCATGATATCAGCCCCTGCCTTCAGGTACTGCCTGTGGATATCCCTTACAATCTCAGGATGGGTCAGGTTCCACATCTCAGGCATTTCCCCTGCCTGAAGTCCCCGGGCCTGAAGCATGCTTCCCATTCCGCCGTCACAGAACAGGCGGCGTACTTTCATTTCCTCTAATAGTCTCATTGTCATTCCTCCCAAGCAGTATCCATCCCGGAGCATGTTCCAAATACACTCCAGGTGTTAGCTGTTTAATATATCCTTTACCAGGGCATCCACATGCTCCTCGCTGGTAACCCAGCTGGTACAAAGCCGGATGGCCGTGTGGGTCTCATCCACCCGGCCCTGGTTGGTATAGCTGTATTTATCCTTCCATTGCTCCAACAGGGCATCAGGCATAATGGGAAATACCTGGTTGGTGGTATTGGTCACCAGGAAGGGAATCTCTTTGTCCCGGCATGCCTTTCTGATCTTATCCGCCATCCTGTCCCCATGGCGTCCCAGTTCCATGTACAGACCGTCCCGCAGCAGTTCTCCAAACTGGATCCCCAGAAGCCTTCCCTTTGCCAGCATTCCGCCTCTCTGCTTAATGTGGTAGCGGAAATCCTTTTTCAGCTCCTCATTGGTGATCACCACCGCTTCACCGAACAGGGCGCCCACCTTGGTTCCCCCAATGTAGAACACGTCACAGTTGGAAGCCAGAACCTTAAGATCCACATCATTGCCCTCTGCCGCCAGTCCGTATGCCAGACGGGCGCCGTCCACAAACAGGTACAGGCCCCATGTTCTGCACACCCTGTAAAGAGCTTCCAGCTCAGCCCTTGTGTAGATGGTCCCCAGCTCCGTGGGATTGGATATATATACCATTCCCGGCTGCACCATATGCTCAAAGCTTTCATCGTTAATATGGGCCAGGTACAGTTCCTCCACCTGGGACGCAGTGATCTTGCCGTCAGCGGAGGGCAGCGAAAGGACCTTATGCCCGGTTGCCTCTACTGCCCCCGTCTCATGTACATTGATGTGGGCGGTCACGGCTCCCGCCACACCCTGGTGGGGTCTGAGGGCGGATGCGATTACTGTGGCATTAGCCTGGGTGCCGCCCACCAGAAAGTGGACGCCGGCATCTTCCTTTTGACAAAGCTCCCTGATGATCGCGGCAGCCTCCTCACAATAGGGGTCTTCCCCGTATCCCGGAGTCTGCTCCAGGTTTGTCTCCATCAGTTTGTTTAAAATGCGCTCATGTGCGCCCTCGCTGTAATCACAGTTAAAACGTATCATTATAATATCCCCTTTGCCTGATTCAATCTTCATGATTCCCATTCGTCCCCGGCTCACCGCCTGTAAAGACAATCCCTTTTCCCGCAGGATTCGCAGCCCTTCACATCGCAGCGGTAAGGCTTCTTGCTGACTCCCATCACTGCTGTCACTGATTTGGACGGCATCATAAGAAGGCTGTCCGTCAGCTTGATCCCGATCCTTTTGCCTGCCTCCAGGCTGTCCAACAGCCTCTGCTGGCAGTCCAGGGGAAAGTCCCCGTACCCGGGGCTGAATCTGGGCCGCAGATACCGGTCCCCGGATTCATACTCCTCCCTAATGCCCGTACACACCTGGTCGCAGTATTCCTCTATCATGGCCGTGGCAGTCGCCTGCATGATCACCGCCTTGCTCATCTGAAGTTTGTTGTATTTCTGGATCAGATGGTCCGCTCCCGTACCCAGGGTGGCGGCAAACACAATGATCTGGCCGCAGTCCCTCAGATTCCTTGACAGATTCCTGCTCACGGTCTGGAAACAGCCGCCGTCCACCGCGCCCTCCGGCCCCAGGATCAAAGGATACTCCCTGTACAGACAGCGTGGCTGGGCTTCCTTTAACAGCTGTGCGATACACTCCTCCACCAGACCCATCACGGCCTGATCCGCCTCATGTCTCCCATAACCCAGATACCGGAGCACTTCCCCCCGGTCAATGTCTTCTGTATTCATCGTTCCCTCCGACTAAAACTCCCTGCCTCTACAGTATCTCAGAAAGATTTTCCCTGATCTTCATGGCCACATCCGGCTTATTCATAGAGTAAACGTGGATTCCCCTGACGCCGTTGGCGATCAGGTCAATGATCTGGTCCGTGGCATATGCGATCCCTGCCTGCTTCATGGCTGCAGGGTTATCTCCGAATTTGTCCACAATGGCCAGGAACCTGGAAGGCAGGTAAGTGCCCGACATCTGGGTAATGCGTTTGATCTGTTTGGCGCTGGTCACCGGCATGATCCCCGCGATCACAGGAACCGTGATCCCCTTTTCCCTGATGCGGTACAGATAGCTGTAAAGGATGCTGTTGTCAAAAAACATCTGGGTGGTCACAAAATCGCAGCCGGCCTCCACCTTCTCCTTGAGATAATCCATGTCCACGGATTTGTTGGCTGATTCCACATGGCCCTCCGGGTAACAGGCGGCCCCAATACAGAAATCCCCCGACTGCTTGATCTCATGGATCAGTTCCGAAGCGTAATGGTATTCCCGCGGAGTCCGGCCGTCAGCCGGAATGTCTCCCCTCAGGGCCAGTACATTTTCAATGCCGTGGTTTTTCAGTTCCTCCAGCACGGAGTGTACCTTATCCCGCGTGGATGACACACAGGTGAGATGGGCCAGGGGTGTCACCCCTGATTTTTGTATATCGGAAGCGATCCCCACCGTATAATCGCTGGTCCCTCCGCCTGCCCCGTATGTAACACTCATAAAATCAGGCTTCAGCGTTGCAATCTTTGCAGCTGCCCGCTCCACCGTATCATAGGCATCCTCTGTTTTGGGAGGAAACACCTCAAAAGACAGGGTGGGCCTTCCCTGAGCCAGTATATCGCGTATCTTCATTTTTATCGTCCTCTCCTTCCCGTATCCTGCTTTTACAGAAATGCCCCGGCTGCCTCCATGTTTCAGGCTTGCCGGAGCATATTCAGTACCGCACAGCAGCACCGGAATGTATTACATTTCCACTGTCACCTTTTCAAGGTGCCAGATATCCCTTACATACTCCTCAATGGTTCTGTCCGAGGTAAACTTACCGCTGCCTGAAATGTTGAGGATCGCTGCCTTTGCCCACCACTTCTCGTTCCTGAATGCCTGATCCACCCTTTCGTGGGCCTGGGCGTAGGAACGGAAATCCTTCAGGATAAAGTAGGTGTCCGCCTTGTCGCTGCTCTTTGTATTCAGAAGGGAATTGTAGATATCCCGGAACAGTTCTGGGTTGTCAGGCGCATAGTAGCCGTTGATCAGCTGCATCAGCACCCTGCGGATCTCCTGGTCATTGTTGAAAATATCCATGGGGTAATATCCGCCGTTATTCTCGTAATTGATCACCTCATCTGAGGACATGCCGAAGATAAAGGCATATTCCTGGCCCACTTCCTCCACGATCTCCACATTGGCTCCGTCCATGGTGCCCAGGGTCAGGGCACCGTTGAGCATAAACTTCATGTTGCCCGTGCCGGATGCCTCCTTACTGGCCGTGGAGATCTGCTCACTTACATCAGCTGCCGCAAAGATGAGTTCTGCGTTGGATACGCGGTAATTCTCGATAAACACCACCTTGATCTTGCCCCCGATGGATTTGTCATTGTTGATCACATCCGCCACGGAGTTGATCAGCTTGATGGTGAGTTTGGCCCGCTTATAACCGGCGGCGGCCTTTGCGCCAAAGATAAAGGTCCTGGGTACCATATCCATCTCCGGGTTATCCTTTAGCTGGTTATACAGGTACATCACATGAAGTATGTTCATCAGCTGGCGCTTATACTCATGAAGTCTCTTTACCTGCACATCAAAGATGGAGCGCGGATCCACATCGATCCCGTTGTGCTCCTTGATGTATTTCGCAAGGCGTATTTTATTCTGGTACTTGATATTCAGGAATTCCTGCTGGCACTTCTCATCATCGGCATAGATCTCCAGCTTCTTGATATGCGGAAGGTCTGTGATCCACTCATCCCCGATCTTGGAGGTGACCCAGTCGGCCAGAAGGGGATTGCCGTGAAGCAGGAACCTTCTCTGTGTAATGCCGTTTGTCTTGTTATTAAACTTTTCAGGCATCATCTGGTAAAAATCCTTCAGTTCCTGGTTCTTTAAGATCTCTGTATGCAGTCTGGCAACACCGTTCACGGAAAAGCTGGCCGCAATGGCCATGTATGCCATCTTCACCTGACCGTCATAAATGATGGACATGCTGCGCAGTTTATCCTGGTTGCCCGGGTACATGGACTGGATCTGGTTCTGGAACCTGCGGTTGATCTCCTCCACGATCTGGTAAATACGCGGAAGCAGGCGTGAGAACAGCTCAATGGGCCACTTCTCCAGGGCCTCCGACATAATGGTGTGGTTGGTATAGGCACATGTCCTGGTGGTTACATCCCATGCCTCCTCCCATGTCAGCCCTTCCTCGTCCAAAAGGATACGCATCAGTTCCGGTATGGCAACTGTGGGGTGGGTATCGTTCAGCTGGAACACCACCTTTTCATGGAACTTGCGGATGTCCTCGTGTTTCTCCTTATATTTTGTAATTGCCCGCTGTACACTGGCGGAAATAAAGAAATACTGCTGTTTCAGGCGCAGCTCCTTGCCCGCGTAGTGGTTGTCATTGGGGTAGAGGACCTCCACAATGGTTTTTGCCAGATTTTCCTGCTCCACTGCCTTCTGGTAATCTCCCCGGTCAAAGGAATCCAGGTTAAATGTATTCACCGGTTCCGCATCCCAGATACGAAGGGTATTCACCACATTGTTGCCATAGCCGATCACCGGCAGGTCATAGGGCACCGCACGCACGGTCTGGTAACCGTCCTGCACAAAATGGTTCACGCCTCCCACATTCTCAATGCGCACATATCCCCCGAACTTGACCTCCTGGGCGTATTCCGGGCGGCGGATCTCAAAGGGGTTGCCGTCCTTCAGCCACTCATCCGGCACCTCGATCTGGTACCCATTCTCAATCTTCTGTTTAAACATACCGTAACGGTAACGGATCCCGCACCCGTAAGCCGGATAACCCAGAGTTGCAAGGGAATCCAGGAAACATGCGGCCAGGCGGCCCAGACCGCCGTTGCCAAGGGCTGCATCCGGTTCCTGGTCCTCGATCATATTCAGATCAAATCCCAGTTCATCCAATACTTCCTTGATTTCATCATGGGCACAGATATTGATAATATTGTTGCCCAGGGCCCGGCCCATCAAAAACTCCATGGACAGATAATACACTGTCTTAACGTCCTTTTTCTCGTATTCCTTGTGGGATGCGATCCACTCGTCTATAATGACGTCCTTTACTGCAAACGCAACCGCCTGGAACACCTGCTGCGGCGTGGCTTCATCAATGGTCCTGCGGAACATGTTCTTAACATTGTCTATGACGCTCCGCTTGAATGTGGCCTTATCGAATCCTTTATTCATCAGCATTATCCTCCATCCTCATATAGGCGGGGTGCTTAAACCCCGCCTCCCATATTACCATTATTTCATGGTCTTTTCAACACCGAGCATTACTTTTTCACCGTTAATGCTCCACTCCTTGGCATAACCTCCCATGCCTCCCAGGAAGATGGTATCGGCCATAACTTCCGCCTTTATCTCATCTGCATGGGCCTTTAAAAGCTCTGCGATCTTGTCATTGTCGTCCTGGTACACGGCGATATGATCCATCACCTCAAAGCCTGCCTCCTTGCGCATGGTCTGTACCTTGCTGATGATCTCACGGACAAAGCCCTCCTCGATCAGCTCCGGTGTCAGATTGGTATCCAGCACAACGGTCACGTAGTTGTCTTCCTCCGTCACATACCCGTCCTTTTGGGACACATCGATCAGAAGGTCATCCTTGGTAAGGACCACTTCCTGTCCGTCAAAGTCAAAGGTCAGGGCGCCTTTTTCATTCAGTGTGTCCATGGCAGCGCTGCCGTCAATGTCTGTCAGGGTCTGGCGGATCCTGTTCAGCAGTTTGCCGTACTTGGGTCCCACGGTCTTAAGCTGCGGTTTAAATGTGTAGGAGGTAAATGCCCTCACATCATCAGAGAAGATCACCTGCTTTACATTCAGTTCATCTTCTATGATCTCCACATAGAACTTAGACAGCGCATGGTCGGCCTTTACATACATTTGACCAATGGGCTGACGGTTCTTTATATTAGCCGTATTCCTTGCCGCACGGCCCATGACAACCGTCTTTAACACCTCGTCCATGTCCGCCTCCAGGCTGGCATCGATCCAGTCCTCCTTCACCTCCGGGAAATCACACAGGTGAATGCTCTCAGGCGCGTCTCCATCGATCTTTCTCACAATGTTCTGATAGATCTGCTCTGTCATAAACGGGATCATGGGAGCCGCTGCTTTGGCAGTTGTCACAAGGGCGGTATACAGTGTCATATAGGCATTGATCTTATCCTGCTCCATTCCCTTTGCCCAGAAACGCTCGCGGCTTCTGCGCACATACCAGTTGCTCATGTCATCCACAAACTCCTGGAGAGACCTTGCAGCCTCAGGGATCTGGTAGTTCATCAGGTTCTCATCCACGCATTTTACCATGGAATTCATCTTGGACAGCAGCCATTTGTCCATGACCGGCAGCTTGTCGTACTCAAGGTTGTACTTGGTGGCGTCAAAATTGTCAATGTTGGCATAGAGCACCCAGAATGCATAGGTGTTCCACAGAGTGCCCATAAATTTGCGCTGTCCCTCTGTCACAGCCTTATCCTGGTATCTCTTTGGAAGCCAGGGAGCGCTGCAGGTGTAGAAGAACCAACGGATCGCATCCGCGCCGTGGGCTGCCAGGGTATCAAAGGGATCCACCGCATTGCCCTTGGACTTGCTCATCTTCTGTCCGTTCTCATCCAGCACAAGACCCATAACAACTACATTTTCATAAGGCGCCTTGTTAAACAGCAGGGTGGATTCCGCCAGAAGGGAGTAGAACCATCCTCTTGTCTGGTCCACCGCCTCGGAGATAAACTGGGCCGGGAACTGGGACTCGAATAATTCCTTGTTCTCAAATGGATAATGATGCTGGGCAAATGGCATGGCTCCTGAGTCAAACCAGCAGTCGATCACCTCCGGCACACGCTTCATGGACTTGCCGCACTTGGGGCACCGGATGTTTACATTGTCAATGTAAGGACGGTGAAGCTCAATATCCTCCGGGCAGTTGTCGGACATGCTCTTTAACTCTTCAATGCTGCCAATGGAGTGCTGGTATCCGCACTGGCACTCCCAGATGTTAAGAGGCGTGCCCCAGTACCTGTTCCTGGAAATACCCCAGTCCTGGATGTTCTCCAGCCAGTCGCCGAAACGGCCCTTGCCAATGGAATCAGGCACCCAGTTGATCGTATTATTGTTGCGGATCAGGTCGTCCTTTACCGCCGTCATCTTGATAAACCAGGATTCTCTCGCATAGTAGATCAGAGGAGTCCCGCATCTCCAGCAATGGGGATAGCTGTGCTCAAATGCAGGAGCTGCCAGCAGAAGTCCCCTGGACTCCAGATCCTTTAACACCAGGGGATCCGCATCCTTTACAAAGGTTCCTGCAAAGGGTGTCTCAGCCGTCATATCGCCCTTGGCATCCACCAGCTGTACAAAGGGAAGGCCGTATTTGCGTCCCACATTGGCGTCATCTTCACCAAACGCAGGGGCAATGTGTACGATTCCCGTACCGTCTGTAAGGGTGACATAGGTATCGCACACCACATAGTATGCTTTCTTGTGCTGCTTCTCACACAGAGGCACCGAGCAGTCGTACAAAGGCTCATACTCCTTAAATTCCAGATCCTTGCCCTTGTAGGTTTCCAGCACTTCGTAATCCTCGCCCAACACCTGGGTTGCCAGGGCCTGGGCAATATAGTAGGTATAACCGTCACCTGTCTTAACCTTGACGTAATCCTCCACCGGATTCACGCACAGCGCCAGGTTGCTGGGAAGGGTCCACGGCGTGGTGGTCCATGCCAGGATATAGGCATCCTCCCCCTTTACCTTAAAGCGTGCAATGGCGGAGCGTTCCTTTACATCCTTATATCCCTGTGCCACCTCGTGGGAGGACAGAGGGGTGCCGCAGCGGGGACAGTAGGGAACTACCTTAAAGCCCTTGTACAAAAGGCCCTTGTCCCAGATCTGCTTTAATGCCCACCACTCGGACTCGATAAAATTATTCTCATAGGTCACATAAGGGTCATCCATGTCGGCCCAGAAACCAACGGTGTTGGAGAAATCCTCCCACATGCCCTTGTATTTCCAGACACTTTCCTTACACTGCTTAATAAAGGGCTCCAGTCCGTACTGCTCGATCTGGTCCTTGCCGTCCAGCCCCAGCTTCTTCTCCACTTCCAGCTCCACCGGAAGTCCATGGGTATCCCATCCCGCCTTGCGTGGCACCATATAGCCCTTCATAGCGCGGTATCTGGGGATCATATCCTTAATAACACGTGTTTCCACATGGCCGATATGAGGTTTGCCGTTGGCAGTTGGCGGCCCGTCATAAAACACGTAAGGCTTGCATCCCTCGCGCATCTGAATGCTCTTTTCAAAGATATGCTCATCTTCCCAAAATTTTTCTACTTCTTTTTCCCTTTCCACAAACTTCAGGTCTGTGGAGACTTTGTCATACATCTTTGTATTCCTCCGTTCCTAAATTGATCCATTTGTTCTTTGATCCAGTGATTCCGGTATGTGTTATGATGACTGAGGTCCCATGGAAGTGATATACCCATAGAACAAAAAAGCTCCCGTCCTTAACAGGACGAAAGCCATAAAACTTCCTTCGTTTAACCACCTATTACTGCATACCATCATATGAGTTCCCTTAACGCAGGAAATGCGATCCGGCTTACCAAAGGGCGGGCGCCGCAAATATCTCGGCCGGACAGCTCCGGAGTGATCTTCAGTTCTGCGCTACTTGTACCGGGATCCCACCCTCCCCGGCTCTCTGAAACGTTCCTGCAGGCCTACTGTCTCCATCACAGCTTTTGTTATTTAACTTCTTTATTATAATAATGGGCGTGAAAAATGTCAACTGAAACCGTATAACAAATAAAAATGTTATAAAACAGAAGTTTCCATCATATACTATAATATTCCCAATTCATATTTTAATCATACCGCGAGGTGCGAGTCATGACGAATCAACTGCATTAACTGGTTTGAATATTCTGTTTATCTGAATTGTTGTGTCTAATAATACATTTATAAATTACTCCCAGGCAGGAAAAACTTCTATCCCGCAATTGTATAACTCTTTATCATATTGATAATACTGTTGTTGTATTCTT
Source organism: Clostridium sp. FS41 (assembly GCF_000954015.1). Taxonomy (NCBI): domain Bacteria; kingdom Bacillati; phylum Bacillota; class Clostridia; order Eubacteriales; family Clostridiaceae; genus Clostridium; species Clostridium sp. FS41. Next base: position 30,191 of record NZ_JYHN01000059.1, on the reverse strand, counting down.
TTCAATTCATCAACTGTTTTGGTAAATTTATATCCATAAGTACATCATCTGTCTTTATTTTTATATTGGCATTGGCAACACTGCCGTCTTCATTTTTGGTACGCATACCTTCTCTTTTCCAACTTGAATTCACTAATACTTTTTATACTGTCCTCATCAACTTTTTCTTCTATTAAATATTTCTTCCAGTGGTTTATTATAATTCTGCTCCAAAATGGTCAATATCTCCGATTTCAATAGATTAATCTTTTTACCTTCCGCCAAAACCATTCTCATCCTCTCTTCTCTATTATAACAGAAATTAATTTTTGTTCATAATTTTTTTACTCATTCGATTATCCTGATTCCACATAATTCATAAGGGGATCCGGTATAGTTTTTACCGTACTGCAAAAACTAAAACCAGGCGCGCATATGGGTGAAATAATCATCCCGCGGTGCTAAAATGCAATACAGGAGGTAACGTCATGGCAAAAGCAGGTATGAGAAGGCCTGATCCTTATGATCCCAAAAATCACGGCACGGAAAATCACCAGAACATGCATCACCCGGAAAACAAACAGGCCCAGGTTCCTGAGATACAGGGTGCGGCTAAAAACGGGAACGCCAAGGCCGGCCCGATCAATGCCCCCAACTGGGCCAGGGAGGATTACAAAACCGGAAACTGATCTGAGAGCAGGGAGATCCATTCCCTGCTTTTATTTTATAGATTGTTAAGAATTTAACATTTCATTTGCCTTTTGTAAAATTTGTGCTATACTACTAACCAACATACAAGCGCAGCCGCCAAAATCCAGCCGGACCGCACCAAATGCGGACAGCTCCCGGCCACGCACCAGGGAGGAACCTATATGGAACAGAGAAATCTTACATTACTTACAGACCTGTATGAGCTGACTATGATGCAGGGCTATTTTAAGGAAAAGGACGCCAACGAGACCGTTATCTTTGACATGTTCTACCGTACCAATCCCCATGGCAACGGGTTTGCCATCTGTGCAGGCCTTGAGCAGGTGATCGAATATATCCGAGACCTGCATTTTGATGAAAGCGATATCGCTTATCTGGGCAGCCTGGGGATCTTTGAGGAGGACTTCCTGGACTATCTGAGGGACTTCCGTTTTACAGGTGATATTTACGCCATTCCCGAGGGGACCATCATCTTCCCAAGAGAACCCCTTGTAAAAGTCATTGCCCCCATCATGCAGGCACAGCTGGTGGAGACAGCCCTTCTTAATATTATCAACCACCAGAGCCTGATCGCCACCAAGACGGAACGGATCGTATACGCTGCCAAGGGAGACGGGGTCATGGAGTTCGGCCTGCGCCGCGCCCAGGGGCCTGACGCAGGAACCTACGGCGCCAGGGCGGCCATGATCGCAGGGTGTATCGGCACCTCCAACGTGCTCTGCGGCAAGATGTTCGATGTTCCTGTAAAAGGCACCCATGCCCACAGCTGGATCATGAGTTTCCCGGACGAACTCACGGCCTTCCGCACCTACGCGAAGCTGTATCCAACCGCCTGCATCCTGTTGGTGGACACCTACGACACCTTAAACTCCGGCGTCCCAAATGCGATCAAGGTATTTAAGGAAATGCGCCAGGCCGGTATCCCCCTGACTTTTTACGGCATACGCCTGGACAGCGGCGATCTCGCCTACCTTTCCAAAAAGGCCAAAAAAATGCTGGATAATGCCGGCTTCCCGGACGCGGTGATCTCCGCCTCCAACGACCTGGACGAGAACCTGATCAACTCCCTGAAGATGCAGGGCGCCACCATCAACTCCTGGGGTGTGGGCACCAACCTGATCACGGCAAAGGACTGCCCCTCCTTCGGCGGTGTATACAAACTGGCGGCAGTAAAGGACAAGGCCACCGGCCAGTTTATTCCCAAGATCAAGCTTTCGGAAAATGCAGAAAAGATCACCAATCCGGGCAATAAAACCATCCAGCGCATTTACGACAAGGCCACGGGCAAGATCATAGCCGATCTGATCTGCCTGGTCGGCGAAGAGTTTAACACAGGCAACTCCCTCCTTCTCTTTGACCCCATTGAGACCTGGAAAAAGACCATGCTGGCACCGGATTCCTATACGCTCAGGGAACTGCTGGTCCCTGTGTTCCTGGAGGGCAAATGCGTCTATGATTCACCCAAGGTAATGGACATCCAGGCCTACTGCAGACGGGAGCTGGAAACCCTGTGGGATGAGTCCAAACGTCTGATCAATCCTCACGAAGTCCATGTGGACCTGTCCAATGAGCTGTGGCACATAAAAAACCAGCTGCTGGATTCCTACCACAGGAACTGAGACAGCGCAACGAACAGCAAAGCCGCAGGCCAATTGATTTACTGGCCTGCGGCTTTGTTCCTGTCCGGATTTGATTTTCAGCTTTTATCTTTTATTCTTCCTCCACCAGCAGAGGCAGTATATTCTGGGGAAGGTCATAGACCACCATGTCGGCTTTCTCATCCAGGGGCCTGGGCGCCCTGTGGATGATGATCATCTTCTTTCCCTGAAAATACCGTATGTAATGACTGTACACCTCGGATCGGAGGGATGTTCCCAGTACCAGAAGCACCTCGGCCCTGGATATCTCCTCCGCGGTCCGGCTCATCAGCCCGCTGTCCACCATCTCCCCGTAAAGGAAGGTGCCCGGGCGTATGATGTGCCCGCAGTCCTCACAAAGGGGAATGTGTTTTGAATTCTTCATGTATTCCATGGAATATTTTTTGCCGCAATGGGTACATGTGTTATCATAGATCCCTCCGTGGAGGTAGATCACATTTTCCACTCCGGCCGCCTTTGGAAGATCAAAAATACTGGTGGTCACAACACACTGAAGCCTGCCCTGCCGTTCCATCTCGGCCATGGCTTCCACTGACGGTGTCATGCTGGGAACCTTTTCCAGGATCTCCTTTTTATAAAAATCATAAAAGATTTCCGGCCTCCTGGAAAAACAGGATATGTGGAACAATTCCTCCGGGGACTCGCCATACGTTTGTTCAATCTCGTATGCCCTCCCCTCCTCCTTCAGTCCCAGTATGCCGCCCTCTTCCATCATACCGGACCCACAGACAGCCACCGTATAACTGCTGTCAGCCAATGTCTGTTTCAGGAGTTTCAATGTCTCTTTACCTATCATACAAATGCTCCCCCCTCTATCATTTTCTGACCTTATTATACCCTATTATCCTGCTGTCCGCCACCATATTTTTGGGGAAAGCAGACCCGCATCATCCCATATGGTCATTGATACAGATCGCCCCGTATGGACGGATGCTCATACGAAAAGCACTGCCCTTTCCCGTACAGTTTTCAATGTATTCAACATACTCATCCACCAGTTCATTGGGAAGCATGGCCATGATCACACCGGCAAACCCTCCGCCGTGGACACGGCAGGCGCCCTTTTGTTTCCCGGCAATAAACAATTCGGTCAATGCCAGGGTCACTGTGATGCCCTGTTCCTGGTAATTGCTGTTGGTAAAGCAGTTCTGAAGCCATTTCCAGGAAGAGTTTCCCGATGCTGTGATGTTGGCCAGAAAATCCCCAAAGCGGTTCTCCTTCAGCGCAGCCACCTCTGCTTCCACCCTCTTGTTTTCCTCAAAGAAATGAAGGGCGCGAAGCACGGAACGATCCCCCGCAAACTCCCGCACCGCTGCCAGGCTGCGGATCACCTCTTCCTCCGACACCTGGGCCAGCACTTCCTTGCCAAAATACTGGGCCACCTTCTTCATCTCGCTGGGAACGGATGAGTAGTCCGCGCTCAGGTCAGCGTGGCCCTTGCCGGTCTGGACAATGATCAGGCTGTGGTTCTGGGATCCGAAATCAAACTCGATTTTCTCCACTACCGGCGCTGAAGGCTCCACAAAATCAATGGTGATCAGGCCACCCACCGCGCAGGCCATCTGGTCCAGAAGGCCTGACGCCTTATCCCAGTAGTTGTTCTCTGAATATTTTCCAATATGGGCGTATGCCACATTGTCCATGCGTCCCTCATTAAAGAATGTGTTGAGCATGGAGCACAAAAGCATCTCAAAAGCAGCCGAGGAGCTGACGCCTGCCGCACTGATCACATTGCTGGTAATGTATGCATTAAAGCCTCCCACATCATAACCCGACTCCTCAAATCCCTTTAACAGCCCCTTTACCAGGTCCACGGTCCCTGCCTTTTTATCGCTGGGCTCCAGATGGTTTAAGTCAATGGTAAAGTCCTGATTATACGTCTCACTGACAATATGTACATAGTTGGAGCTGTTCTTTGCAGCCACTCCCACACAGTCCAGGTTAATGCTTCCCGCAAGGACCTTTCCATGGTTATGGTCCGTGTGGTTTCCGCTGATCTCCGTGCGTCCCGGTGATGAAAACAAAAGCACATCCCCGCTGTCTCCAAATGTTTTCTCATATCCTTTCAGCAGTTCCTGGTACCGTGCCATGTTCTCAGCCACTGCGTCCTCTCCGTACAGCTTAGCCAGAAGTTTTTTTGCGTTTTCACTTTCCATCAACCGGATGGTATCATTTACCTTCATGCCTTACCTCTCCTTTAATCATACACAAAATCAGGGGCTGTCCCCTGTCTGTGATCAGTTTAACACAACAGCAGCCCGGACCACAATAGAATATTTTACTGCATTGTATGAATTTTTATGGAAATGCTTTCTGCTCCCGCCTACTGCCTATTTTGATGGCCTCCAGCCACTGTCCGGCTGCGTGTGATCCTCGTTCTTCTCTTCGGAGATGATCAGGCTGCGCAGATCATGGTGCAATAGTCCCCGGTGGGCCAATAGGGCTGATCGTCATATACCGTAAGGGCATATTCCGAGAGCAGGCGCGAAAGACTGTCAAGCTGGGTTGGGTATCATTTCTGACTACCTGATTTCACAGGTTCCTAACAGTTTTTATGGAAATACTCCCTCTTTCCTGGTATAATCCAAAAAGAAAATAACCGGAAAGGCGGCGCCCTATGGACTGGAACGGTAAACCTTATCATTCCCTGGATTATGAACTGAAACAACAATTTGGACAAAAGGTATATAAGCTCTCCCTGAACGGAGGCATGACCTGTCCCAACCGGGACGGGACGCTGGGCACGGGCGGATGTATTTTCTGCAGCGCGGGGGGATCAGGGGATTTTGCATCCCCTGCCATGGAATCCGTTACAGCACAGATCGAGGCCGCCAAAGCCCAGGTACGGAGAAAAATGACGGGCAAGGGCGCATATATCGCCTACTTCCAGTCCTACACCAATACCTATGGGCCTGTCTCCCGCCTGCGCTCTGTCTTCACGGAAGCCATCTGTCATCCGGAGATCGCGGCCCTGTCCATTGCAACCCGGCCGGACTGTCTGGAACCGGAGGTGGTGGAACTGTTAAAAGAACTTGCCGCCATCAAGCCCGTGTGGGTGGAATTGGGCCTGCAGACCATCCACCAGTCCACGGCGCAGTTCATCCGCCGCGGCTATCCCCTGCCCGTGTTTGAATCAGCGGTGGACCGGCTCAAAAAGGCGGGGTTAACGGTCATTGTCCATGTGATCCTGGGACTGCCGGGCGAGACAAGGGAAATGATGCTGGACACGGTCAGATATCTGGCTGAAGGGATAACAGGCGCCGGCCAGGCCAATTCCGGGCTGGCAGGCATTGGTCCAGCCGTTTCCGGGCGGCCAGGCGCCGGCCAGGCCGCCGCCATTGACGGCATCAAACTACAGCTGCTCCACATACTGGAGGGCACGGACCTGTCCCAGCTTTACCGCAGCGCCCCCTTTCCGGTCCTGGAAATGAGTGAATATATTGATCTTGTCATAGACTGCGTGGAACTTCTTCCGCCTGAGATGACCATACACCGCATCACCGGTGACGGCCCGAAAAAGCTTTTGATCGCCCCGTTGTGGAGCGGCAACAAGCGCCTTGTGCTCAACACCCTTCATCAGCGTTTTAGGGAAAGGGACACATGGCAGGGGAAAAACAGGTGAAAACAAGCTTAAAAATTTTAGAGTTTTAAACTTGTTCTAACCTGTAATTCGTTGTATACTATAACATAATGCAAAAAATCAGGAGGACATAGTATGGACAAAATTAAGATGACCACCCCCATTGTAGAGATGGACGGCGATGAGATGACGAGGATTCTCTGGCAGATGATCAAAGACAACCTGATCCTGCCGTACATAGATCTGAAGACAGAGTACTACGACCTGGGTTTGGAATACAGGGATGAGACAAATGATCAGGTAACCATCGATTCCGCCAACGCCACCAAAAAGTACGGTGTGGCTGTCAAGTGTGCTACCATCACCCCCAACGCAGCCCGCGTGGAGGAGTATCATCTGAAGGATATGTGGAAAAGCCCCAATGCCACCATTCGTGCCATCCTGGACGGGACCGTGTTCCGCGCCCCCATTGTGGTAAAAGGGATCGAGCCCTGTGTAAAATGCTGGAAAAAGCCCATCACCATTGCAAGACATGCCTACGGTGACGTGTATAAGGCTTCTGAAATGAAAATCCCCGGCCCCGGCAAGGTGGAACTGGTATACACGGCAGAGGACGGGACTGAAAGCCGCGAGCTGATCCACAGCTTTAACTGCCCCGGAATCGTACAGGGTATGCACAATGTTAACAAGTCCATTGAAAGCTTTGCCAGAAGCTGCTTTAACTATGCCCTTGATACCAAGCAGGATCTTTGGTTTGCCACCAAGGATACCATTTCCAAACAGTATGACCATACCTTTAAGGACATTTTCCAGGAGATCTTTGACAGTGAATATACAAAGAAGTTTGAGGATGCGGACATTACTTACTTCTACACTCTGATCGATGATGCCGTTGCCCGCGTTATGAAATCTGAGGGCGGCTATATCTGGGCCTGCAAGAACTATGACGGTGATGTGATGAGCGACATGATCTCCTCGGCCTTTGGTTCCCTGGCCATGATGACCTCTGTTCTGGTATCCCCGGACGGTAACTTCGAGTACGAAGCAGCCCACGGAACAGTACAGCGCCATTACTATAAGCACTTAAAGGGCGAGGAAACCTCCACCAACTCAGTGGCAACCATCTTTGCATGGACCGGCGCACTGAGGAAACGGGGCGAACTGGACGGCAATCAAGATCTGATGGAATTTGCCGACAAACTGGAGAAGGCCACCCTGGATACCATTGAGGGCGGCGAAATGACCAAGGATCTGGCCCTTATCACTTCCCTGCCGGATCCGGTTGTGTTAAACAGCGAGGACTTTATCAAGGCCATTGCACGCAGGCTTTAATACTAAAATAAGCATATATACAAAAACACCGCCCGGCCGCTGGAATCCAGTGACCGGGCGGTATTCTTAAGCCCCGTATATCGCTTTTTACAGTTTAACTGATAAATATGTGCCGTCCCCTGTCTCCACATGGATTACTTCCAGGCCCTTGCTTTCTTTGATCACATCCAGGCATTCTTCCAGCACCATAAGGATATGATCTTTTGTAACCAGGCCGCCATATGGCTCCGGTATATTGGCCCTGATATCCTCCATGATCCTTTCAGGCATCCATCTCATGGCCAAACCCATAAATTTCACCGGCACAGGCAGAAACAGGCGCATCCCCTTTGTCCTGATCTTAACAATCATATCTTCGGCCCCTATTTGTCAACATATACCCTTACAGTGGAGCCGTCCGCAGCCTCCACATTGACAAAGTCCCCTTCCAGCTCATCATCCAGACATTCGGAAATGGCTTCCATCATACTGGCAAGATCCACACCCTGAAGATCCTTTTCCGGTATGGGAAGTTTGCCCGTTGCCTTCAGTACCTTCTTAATGGCTCCAACAGGAAACTGGACCTTGACCTTGTCCCCGGAAACGCTGTCCACAATAATGCGAAACATCTTCTTATCATAGTTGATCCGTTCGATCCCTGTCTCCGGTGCCTGTGAATCCAGATTCATGGCCGCGATCAGCTCCGCTCCCTGCTCCGCCGTGATGGTGCCTTCCTCTATCATCTTTAATATTCTTAGTTTTTCATCCATAATGAATGCTCCTTATTCTTGAAATCGTGGTTTCTGGCTGCTACTTTAATTGGGCAATGGCCTGTTCTGCTGTTATCTCCCCATTCTCCAGCGCCCTTAGGATCTCTTCCTTTCTGGCCGCCTGATCATCGGTTCCCGTCTCATATCCCAGCTTCTTGATCACTGCTTCCAGCTTGGAGCGTACCGTGGGATACGATATCCCCATGGCCTTTTCCACTTCCTTGATATTCCCCCTGCACCGGATAAATGTCTCTGTAAAATACAGTTCCTCATCGGAGAGATAATCAAATTTACTGAGTTTAAAATTGTTCTCAATCACCGTATCGCAGGAATCACACTTAAGCCTTGCCACGGTCAGCTCACTGTTGCATACCGGACAACGGCTGATAACCTTTTTCATCTCATCACTTCCCTTCTTTTCCCTGCTGCCTGATGTCAGTATACTACCACAATCTCATAAATGTCAATATAAATATTAATATTTTTAATTATTTTATTGATTATATTAATATTTATACTGAATTTCATTCACTCTTGGTTTTATTTATTTATAATCTGCTCTCAATCTTATCCATCTATAATTTCCTTTACCAAGGCCCTGACATGTATCTTCATGGTGTCCAGGCAGGGAACAGGGGAAATATGGTCATTAAGGATCAACGGCAGCTCCGTACATCCAAGAACGATAGCCTGGATCCCATCCTCCTCCTTCATTCTGCGCACAATGGACAAAAATTCCTGCCGGGTATCCTCCCTGACATCTGCAAATTCCAGCTCGGTATAGATTTTTCTGTTTATGTACTCCATCTCATCTTCCCTGGGAATTGCGATCTGGATCCCCTTATCTGTAAATGGCTTTTTAAAAAAGTCCTCCTCCATGGTAAATATGGTTCCCATTAAACCGATTTTCGTCAGATTCCGCCTGACCGCCTCCCCGCAGGCAGCCCCCACAATACTGATCAACGGAATGGGCGACTGCTTTTGTACCTGGTCAAATACAATATGAGGCGTATTGGCTGACAGGGCGGCAAAGTCAGCCCCTGCCGCGGCCAGGTTCCCGATCGCCTTTGACAGATATTCAGCCAGGTCATCATATCGCTTCTCCCTGCAGAATACCAGGATATCAAACACGTTTACACTTTCCATGGACAAAAACGGCATTACATTTTCCCCCATCCGTTCACGGACGCCATAGACGATCCCACGGTAATAAGGGATCGTGGACTCCGGCCCCATGCCCCCTACCAGACCCAGTTTTTTCATATAAAAACACCTCCTGAAAATGATTTTTTAAAATGTTTCCCTGAATATCAGGATACTACAAATAATATGGATTGAAAAGCCCGTCCATTAAAGATATAATGGGATTCATAACGATTTGAAAAAGGAGAAATTTATGGACTACAGAACATACCTAAAAAACTATCCGGACAAAGACGGGCGTTTTGGCGCTTACGGCGGCGCCTACCTGACCCCGGAACTGATTCCCGCATTTGAGGAAATTGCAGACGCCTACCAGACCATCTGCCATTCTTCCCAGTTTATCAATGAACTGCGCAGGATCCGCAGGGAATTCCAGGGAAGGCCTACCCCTGTGTACCATTGCGAGCGTCTCTCCAAGAAGATCGGCAACTGCCAGATCTATCTGAAACGCGAGGATCTAAACCACACCGGGGCCCACAAGCTGAATCACTGTATGGGCGAGGGACTTCTGGCAAAGTTCATGGGAAAGAAGCGCCTGATCGCGGAAACAGGAGCCGGACAGCACGGGGTGGCCCTGGCTACCGCCGCCGCGTTTTTCGGACTGGAGTGCGAGATCCACATGGGTGAAGTGGATATTGCAAAACAGGCCCCCAATGTGACCAGGATGAAGATACTGGGCGCCAAGGTGGTTCCGGTTACCCATGGGCTTAAGACTCTGAAGGAGGCAGTGGATTCCGCATTTGAATCCTATGCAAAAAACTATAAGGACTCTATCTACTGCATCGGCTCTGCCCTGGGTCCCCATCCGTTCCCACTGATGGTGCGGGATTTTCAATCCGTGATGGGCTATGAGGCAAGGGACCAGTTCTACGAGATGACAGGAATGTTCCCGGATGAGGTCTGCGCCTGTGTGGGAGGAGGAAGCAACTCCATCGGGATGTTCATACCCTTCTTAGATGACCCGGTGGACATCACCGGAGTGGAACCCCTTGGCAAGGGAGAACATCTGGGTGACCACGCGGCATCCATGAAGTTTGGTGAAAAAGGCGTCATGCATGGATTTGAGAGCATTATGCTCAAGGATGAAAATGGTGAGCCGGCCCCGGTCTACTCCATTGCCAGCGGCCTGGACTATCCTTCCGTGGGCCCGGAGCACGCCTTCCTTCATGATCTTGGAAGGGTCAAATACGATACGGTCAGCGATGAGGAAGCCATGGACGCCTTCTTTAAGCTGTCCCGGTATGAGGGGATCATCCCTGCCATTGAGAGTGCGCATGCGGTTGCTTATGCCATGCGCAGGGCCAGGGAAATGCGCCAGGGTGCCATCCTGGTCTGCTTAAGCGGCAGAGGCGATAAGGATATCGACTATGTGGTTGAGCATTACGGCTATGGGGAGCAGTTTGTGGATTGATCCTGATCGGACTCAGGATACCGCACCGGCCATCTATGACAAAAGGGCGTGCACACGATGGGATTCGTGCTGCACGCCCTTAATATATCCATATATGATCAAATCTTTTTACTCCTGCCTGCACCCTTCCCCATCGATCACTACCCCATAAGAGAGTCCCGTGAGATACTGGTAAAATGCCTGTTTTTCATCTTCTCCCGTCAATGGGCGCGTGTAGCCGCCCGAGGATGTCCCGGGTACGAACGCAAGGGACAGGTTCTCTCCATCCCAGTCAGCTGTGAGAAGGGCTGTCTTAGGGATGCTGCTTCCAAATACAAAATTGCCCAGGCTGTACACAATGGGTTTACTATTGTAGTATTCCATGCCCTGAAGCACATGGGGATGGCTGCCGATCACCATGTCCGCCCCCGCGTCAATATACTGCTTTCCCATGGTGCGCTGGTAATCCTGGGGATACTCGTCCCGCTCAATTCCCCAATGCACGTACACAATCACAAAATCACATGTTTCCTTTGCGCTCTTGATATCCTCTAGCAGCATGGCGGGATCGTAGGTGGTCAGCATGCCCGGGCTTGTGGCCGTGGCGTTCCAGGAACCCACGGGTATCACCCTGGATGCGCCCAGAAATCCTATGGTCTTTCCCTTGATCTCCATGATCACAGGTTTCCTGGCTTCCTCCAGGTTTGCGCCTGCCCCTACCCGGTATATTCCCGCCTCATCCAGCGTGTCGCAGGTGTCCAGCAGGGCATCCGTACCAAAATCCAGGGCATGGTTATTGGCAAGGGTTACAATGTCAATCCCCATCTCCTTTAGCAGGGACACCTTCTCCGGAGGCAGGCGGAAGGTAAACTGCTTATCTGCGGCAGCGCTTCCCCTGTTGCTGAACGGAAACTCCTGGTTTGCCATAAACACATCGCTGCCATCGATCACGTCCCTCAAGCCCTGGTCCACAACACTGCCAATGGTCCCGGTTTTGTTATAGGCTGCCAGCACATGGTCTGATAAAAGGATATCGCCGGCAAACACAAAACGGATGGTGGAATCCTCCGGCTCTGGATCCGCTCCGCCATCCTCTGTCATACTGCCTTCTTCACCACCATTGTCAAGGCCTTCCACTCCCTGTCCGGCGTCCTGCCGGCCATCCTGAAAACCTTCCGGTCCGCCGAGGCCCCGGGATCCTTCTCCCTGTCCGCCCGCGCCCTGGTTGCCGTGAAGGCCGGCGCTGTCCTGGCCGGCGCCGTCCTGACCGGCGCCGTCTGCCGGACCGGCATTGCCTGATGCCCCCGGACCGCCATCCATCACTTCGGCCTTCACATAGCTGTTATGCACCGTATGCCATATCAGGTATCCTGTTATTCCCGACAGCAGCACTCCCAGTACAAGCACCACTGCCAATATCCAGCTTCTTCTCATTCACAACTTCCTGTCATCTCAAGTTATATTGCCAGGATAATGCCGCCGTCATTGGCATACACAGTAGCCACTCCGGCTGCTGTGGTAATCACAATATCCTTAAAAGTCCCTCGCTTCTCCAGCTCTGATTTCATGTACTCTGCCCGCTGGGGGTGGTTTACATGACATACCACTGCGATCTTATCCACGGTGTTCCCGGCTTCCTTCACCGCAATATCGCACATTCTCTGAATCGCCTTATTGATTCCTCTGGCCTGGTCCAGCTTGATGATAGTTCCTGAATCAGCGCCCATCACAGGCTTAATGTTCAGGGCCGTGGCAAAAAATGCCTGAAGCCCTGAAAGCCTTCCGTTCTTGCGGAGCGTATCCAGGCTTTCCAGAACAAAATATGTTTTCATACTGTCCCTGTACGCAAGAGCCTTTTCCAGCACCTGGTCAAATTCCAGACCAGCTTCGCACAGGGCCTGGATATACATGGCAATGTTCAGTTCACCTGAGGATGCGGACAGTGAATCGATCACAGCCACCCTCTTCTCCTGATCCCCATGACCCTTTTCAGCCCGCTCCTCCTCAAACAGCTTCCTGGCCAGCTCCGCCGAATTATAGCTTCCGCTGAGATGGCCTGAAAGAGTGATCACAAACACTCCCTCTGCATCTGCTTCCTCATATGCTTCCTTAAATGTCTCCGGTGAAGGGCATGCCGTCTTCGGGCATTCCGGGCAGGCCTTTACCAAATCTATAAATTTCTTCTGGTCAAATGTCTCGTCATCCACTACCAGCGCGCTTCCAACCTGCAATGTCAGCGGTATCATCTGGAATCTTGGATCCTTCTTTAACTCATCAGTCAAATCAAGACAACTGTCCCCAATAATCTTGTAGGTCATACAAAAGTCCTCCGGTTTCTTATCCATGCATTTTAACATGTAGTATTGATTACTACTTATTATAACAGTATGTATTATAAAATGCAATCCTTAATATATGTAATCAGAGACCGGAGCACGGACAGGACAGCTGCCGGATCCTTGCGGCCCGGAGGAACCCTGCGCCATCCCTGTTCCAGCGTTATATAGGCTGCGCCGGAGAGTGTGGACTCATGGCAGACCCGAAAGCCATGTGCGTCCATCTGGACCATCCAGGATGTGCCGTGGCACCAGCAGTTGATGTCCGGCAGGCAGATATGGTCCGTGCCGTCTGTGAGGAACAGGCGGCAGAAAGGATACCGCTCCATGCGGCCGGCTAATTCCTCCAGCCCCCTGGCACAGTGGATCGGGGAGATCACCACCTGCTTTTTGCAAATCAGCGACAGGCTGGTGCTTATATAGCGGGTGCGGATCCGGCGCTGCATCTCATCCAGCTGCAGGATCTGTATGATCTCCTCCCCTGCCGCCAGATGCCGCTCCGTCATTGCCCTGAGAAGCCGGTTGATCTCCCTGCACCGGGAAGCTGCCTGGCCTGTGACTTCATTTTCCTGCAGGATATCATTTAACAGCGTTTCCTCCACTGTCATAAATGCAGGCGCCGGCAGATAGGAAAGAAGCTTTTCGCCCTGGCGCACAGAACTGTTTAACCTGCTTACAGCCTCCCGTCCCATATCGGTGGAGAGATCCATGAACATGGGCCGGCAGCTGGTCAGCACCATATGGAACACATTCCTGTGCTGGAGTATGGAATACGCATCCGTGTAGACCGTGGTGGAGGTCTGTTCCGTGGACATGGACATCCCAGAAACGCTCATGGCATGTTCCAGGATAAAAAAGGAAAACCAGTATATATTTTCATCATAATACTGGTGGTAAAACCAGCGGGCATTGCGGTGGAAGATCAGAGGGCTGCACAGGTGGAAAAATGATACAAATCCGTCCACTGACACGGAAAAGTGAAGGGCCGCCCGGAAGATAAATCCCCGGTCCAAAAGCCCCAGCATCCGCCCGACCCACTCCTGTGCATAGACCGGATCCTCCAGCAGCCACCTGCTCTGCTCGGAATCCACATAAAGCATCTCTCCCGGCATCTCCATGGCCTCAGCCACATCCAACAGGTCTGATATGGCCTGCCGCCGCCCTTCGCCGCTGGTATACACTGCGATCTCCGCCGTACACACCGCCTCTGTCCTCAGGGTAAATGCCCTGGGAACCGTAAAATGCCGGTCGGTGAGGACCCGCCGAAGGAGCACCGCGGTGTCCGGGGAATCCTCACTGTCCTTAAGCAGGACCAGGGAATGCAGGGCATCATCTAAGGCCGTGCCGTCCTGCTCTAAAAGCATGGCGCATATCTCCTCAAAATATACGGACTTCACATTGAGGCGGCGGCTGCCGCTGCGCCATTTGCTCACCAGGCTGGCATCCACATGGAGCCTGCGGGCCAGTCCCGCTGTGGAAAGGCCCAGCCTGTCCATAAGATAACCCAGGGTGGACAGCTTCTTCTCTGTCATGGCAGATCTCCTTCCAATCATTAAATGCTTGTTTCACATGACAGGCAGCTGTCACGGTACAGTATCTGACAAAGGTCCAAAATCCCTTTTCAAATTGAAATGACATTGTTATACTATAGTTACGACAGCAAAGTGCACAAAAACATTATGATAATAGGCTTATTATTGGTTATCTTCACTATTTCATGGATCTGATCCGGAACAGATTCCATACCCGTCAGCGTTTCGTTAAGAAAGGAGTACATATTTCATGGCAGAGAACAAGGATTATAAATTTGTGGATCATTATGAGTTTGATGAGGAACTTCTTAAAAAAGCATTTGCAGAGGCGCGCAAGATCTATAAAGAACGCGGATTCATGCGTAAAATGGGTTTTGGAAAAGCTCCGGCCATCACCACCGTGGATATGGCCAAGGCATGGATGAGTGAAGGACACCCCTTTACCTGTGACCATTCCGAGGAAGTATGCGCCAATGCCCTGAAGGTGCTGGAAGCAGGCCGCAAGGCAGGGGTTCCTATTTTCCATACCACCACAGGATATGTAGGCAAGCAGCAGTGGGATCTTCCCCGCTGGGATGAAAAGATCCCTATGAGCGCCCTGGATATCAACTCTGAGTGGCTGGAGATCGATCCAAAGCTGAAACCACTTCCGGAGGAGCCGGTCATCCATAAAAAATATGCGTCCAATTTCTTTGGAACCCATCTTGCCCAGACCCTGAATTTCCTGGGTGTGGATACCCTCATTGTCATGGGCGCCACCTCCTGTGCATGTGTACGCCATACGGTCATGGATTCCACCGGTTACGGGTTTAAGACCATCGTACCCGAGGGTACTGTGGGCGACCGTGTACCGGGCGTGATCGAGTGGAACCTGTTTGATATGGAAGCCAAGTTTGCCGATGTGGTTCCTGTAGATGAAGTGGTTGAATATCTGGAAGGGATCGATTCTAACGTTTACACCAAGCATGAAAGGTCCATGGATCAGTAATCATCCAATCCGGCCAAGTAAGCTGTCTGATCATGATACGCCGGTCCCGCGCCTGGGACCCGGGCGCATCATGTATCCATGAAAGGAGTTATCATGAGCCTTCTGATTAAAAATGGAACGATTCTCACAGCTACCAGTGAATTCACCGGCGACCTCTACATTGAAGGAGAGACCATCCGCCAGATTGGATCCAATCTTAATATGGATGCAGACCGTACCGTGGACGCCGCGGGCAAATACATCCTGCCGGGAGGCGTGGATGAGCACGTCCATTACGGCTCCTTCGGAGGCCGGCTTTTTGAAACCGCTGAAGCTGCGGCCGTGGGCGGGACCACAACCATTGTGGACTTTGCCCCCCAGGAAAAAGACGTGCCCCTGCTAGATGCCATCCGCCAACAGGCCGCCAAGGCAGAAGACATTTCCTCTGTGGATTTTGCATTCCATGCAGTGATCATGGACCCCAAGGAATCCGTATTTGAGGAAGTCAGGCATCTGCCTGAAGTGGGGGTGGCCACCCTGAAGCTTTTCATGGCATATAAGGGAACTGCTTTTTACTGTGATGACGAGGCGATCTTAAACGCCATGATGAACGCCAAAGAGGCAGGCGTTACCATGATGGTCCATGCGGAAAATGCAGATATCATAACCATCCTGACTAACCATTATCTGAGCCAGGGAAAGACCGCCCCAGTGTATCACTACCATGCCCGTCCTCCCATTGCCGAGGAGGAGGCCACCGGCCGCGCCATCGCCCTGGCCAAGGCCGCGGACTGCCCTCTTTTTGTGGTCCATGTGAGCGCAAAGGAAGCCATGGAGGCGATCCGCAAAGCGCACAGCCAGGGATGGCCTGTCTTTGGCGAAACATGCACCCATTACCTGACCCTTACCACCGACTATCTTGACCAGCCCGGTTTTGAGGGAGCCAAGTACATTTGCTCGCCGCCGCTGAGGCCCCAGGAACACGTGGACGCCCTGTGGCAGGCGGTGCGGGAAGGATGGCTCACTGCCGTGGGTTCCGACCACTGCGCCCTGGACGGCGGGTTTGAAGGAGCCAAAAAGAAAGGAACCAACTTTTCCAACATACCCAACGGCTGCCCCGGCGTCCAGGACCGTCTGGCCCTGCTGTGGACCTACGGCGTGTGCACGGGAACGATCACCCGGCAGAAATTTGTGGAACTGTTTGCCACCAATCCTGCCAAGGTGGTGGGCCTGCCCGGCAAAGGGGAACTGCGCATTGGCGCTGATGCGGATATTGTCATATTCGACCCTGAGTGGAAAGGTGTCATTACCAACAAGGACAGCCTTCATGGAATTGATTACGAACCATTTGAAGGATTTAAGATCCAGGGGCGCCCGGAACAGGTATACCTGCGCGGCCGCCTGGTAGCTGAAAACGGTGTTTTCGTAGGCGAGCGCGGCAAGGGAAAATGGCAGAAATGCCAGCCTTACGGATTGTGTTACGATTATTACCACAAATAAACGACCCCTGCATAAATCCATATGTCTAAAATAGGGTGTTGCAAAACGCGGCTTCCCACACTGCGCAGTATCTGCCGTTTCGCTGGTAAATATTCCGCTGTGGAGTCCGTCATCCTGCAACACCCCGTTTTATGTCCTGTGATCATCCTCCCCTTTCCCGTATTATGTTATCGCGTTCACATTCAACTGTATCCATTATAGCAAATATCCTGTACTGCTGCAACCATAATCGGAAATACGTTGTTTTTCCCCTTGTTTTTATGGACATCCCCCTGCTGCGGTGCTATAATGATACTGGTTTTTTGCGTCTCCACATTCAACTAAAAACAGATCATTCTATGATCAAAATCTCACGAGGTGCTTAAAATGACAGATACAAACCAAACAGCAAAATCACTTCCGCACTATCACATTGACCATACCTTATATCAGGGCCGCCCGTCTGATCTCACCGGCAGGCTCGCGAAGGAGATCCGCACATACGACCTGCTGGATTCCCTGGGGGTGTCCTATACCCGGGTGGACCACGATGCCCTTCCCACCATTGAAGCCTGCCTGGAAGTGGACCGGCTTTTAGGCTCCGAGATCTGCAAGAACCTTTTTCTGCGCAATGCGCAGAAAACGGACTTTTACCTGCTTCTCATGCCTGGAAATAAAAAGTTCAAGACAGCCCTGCTCTCCAAACAGATCGGAAGCGCCCGGCTTTCCTTTGGTGAGCCTGAATTCATGGAGGAATTTATGGACCTCACCCCCGGCTCCGTCACAGTCATGGGACTGATGAATGACAAGGCAGGCAGGGTCAGGCTTTTGATCGACAAGGATATACTGGACGGCAAATCCTTTGGCTGCCATCCCTGTATAAATACCTCCAGCCTGATGTTCTCCGTCAGGGATCTGATCGATAAAATACTGCCCGCCATGGGCCACCCCTATACGGTGGTGGATCTGCCTTATGCGGAGTGACCGATCTGTGTGATACAAAATAAAAATGACCGGCAGATACGATTCCTGATCAGCCCGTCATTTTTTATGGATCATGTTCTTTTTTCATGGACCATGTTCTTAAATCAGATACGTTCCCATGGTCTGATAGCCCAGTTCCTGAACTCCCATGAGTTCCAGGATCCTTTTCCGCCATCCCTCAGGCATGCTCCAGGACAGGCCGCAGCCCGCTGAAATCTGTCGTGGGACCGGGATCAGACGCCCGGGGATCTCCATTTTACGGCACACCGTCTCCATGGCTATGGCTTCCGCTGTTGTATGAAAGGTTATCACCAGTTTCAGTTCTTTTTTCCTCATAGCATCCTTTCCCGCTCCCTACTCAATGGTAAGCCTGATAGATATTTGTTATACGGCCAGCTCCCTCACTGCCTGTACTGCCTGGTCTATCTCTTCTTCCGTGTTGTAGTAGGACATGGAAAACCGGACCGCCCCCTGGCCGACAGTGCCCAGGGCCTGGTGCATCAGAGGCGCGCAGTGGGCTCCCGCTCTGGTATAGATCCCATAGTTTGCCGCCAGTTCATCTGATACCTCCCCGGAATCATAATTCCCTATATTCAGGGCCACCACCGGCGCATGGCGGTCCATATCGGAAAAATCACCGTATACAGTAACTCCGGGGATACCCAAAACCCCTTCATAAAAACGTCTCATGAGCATCAGCTCCCGGCAGCGGATGGTCTCCATCCCGGTGCTCCGTATAAACTCCAGGGCCGCATGAAGCCCCGCTATGCCGTGGCCGTTGACCGTGCCCGCCTCCAGGGCTTCCGGCATTTCCCCGGGATGGAATTCCTGATAGCTGTGGGTTCCGCTTCCCCCGGCCATCAGAGGCCGTACGGCAACGCCCTCCCTCAGGCATATCCCCCCTGTCCCCTGAGGTCCCATAAGGCTTTTGTGGCCGGTAAAGCAGAGGACGTCAATACCCATGTGTTCCATATGGATGTCAAATACCCCCGCTGTCTGGGACGCATCCAGGACAAACAGCAGGGATGCCTTTGTGCAGATCCGTCCCACCCGTTCAATATCCACCACATTTCCCGTAAGGTTGGATGCATGGGTACATACGATCCCCTTTGTGTTGGGCCTGATGGCTCTTTCCAGGTCCTCATACCGTATATTCCCCCGGCCATCGGCCCTGACAATGGTCAGCTCCACTCCCCTCTCCCTCATCATATACAGGGGGCGGAGGACGGAATTGTGCTCCATCATGGTGGTGATCACATGATCACCAGGTGAAAAGAGCCCCTGTATGGCCATGTTAAGGCTTGTTGTGGAGTTTGCAGTAAATGCAGCCCGGCAGGGATTTCCCAGGCCAAACAGGTCCGACACCAGGACCCTTGTGTCATAAATGGTCCTGGCAGCCCCCAGGGATGCCTCATGGCTCCCTCTCCCGGAGTTGCCCATATGTCGCATGGCATCAGCCACTGCCTGTATCACTGCCTCCGGCTTATGGAAGGTCGTGGCCCCGTTATCCAGATAGATCATATTCTTTTCCCCTTTCAATGCAGATGTTATAAGGTGTTTCAAAGACCATGCTCCCTTTGGTATGTCAGTGGATCAGGACCCGCTTATCTCCCACCATTTTCGTAATCTTTTTCTTATCCATGAACTCCAGCAGCTGTACCGCGTATTTGCGGGAAGTGCCGCACAGATCCCTGAACTCTCCCAGTGAGATCTCCCCGTGCACGGCCAGGTAACCCTTCAGGTCTGCAAGTACCTGATCATAGGCCCGGCTGTCCATGTAGGAGGCCGGATTCAGTTTGATCAGTCTGCCGTTTTTATGCATGTCGGCAATGATCTGCCTGGCCCTGTTCTTATCCTTAAACCGGTCCGCCACCTCTGCGGTGAGAGGAGCCTCGATCCCCGCCCGGGCATACAGGGTCCCTATCTGTTCCAGCATGCCCTTAAGTTCCCGGGAATACGTGGTGGAAAAATCCTTTCCCGACACATACGCCCCCTGGGTCCTGACCACCATCCGCTTCACCAGCTCCGCCAGAAGAGCGGCGCCCTTCCTTATATCCTTTATACGGAATTGCTCGCTGAGCCTGGATTTAAACTCCTCCTTGTCCATGCCCTCGTTGATGGGGTTTTCCCTGTGGTATTCTGCCAGCAGTGCCTCCCCATAATCAGATATCTTCTTCCAGTGATCCATATGGATCACCGAGTCATCGGACAGGATCAGGATCCGCTTGCTTTCCTTTAATGAGTCCATAAGCTGGACAACCCGGGATTTGGGCAGATCCATATTTGCCGCGATCCGGCCTGCGCATGGAAAGTTCCTGCTCTCCTCCTTTATCATCAGCTCCATGACTTCCAGGTCCGTCCCCTTCTCCTTGATGCCCAGGGATTCCATCACCTGCGGATCCCCCCGCCTGTGTTTGCAGGGAGATGCGTCCAGCACAATGCCTCCCCCAAAGGTTTCAACCGGCGAGAGGAAACGGATGATGAACCGGTCGTTCCTTTTAAGCACAACGGGTTCGTCAAACCTGAGCTGGGCGTAAGCGCTCTCGCCGCGGGCGATGCGGTCCTGGTCCATGAGCACTGCCTTTGCAATGGTCTGGGCGGAACCGTAGTTGAGATGGATCCTGTCCCCGGACTTAAGTTCCCTGTCACTGGTCTGAAAAATGGACAGTTTCACATCCACCAGGGCGGATGGGACAAGGGAGCCTGGATATGCCAGAACGTCCCCTCGTTTCAGGTCCTCCTTTTTTACATTCAAAAGGTTCAGGGCCGTGCGCTGTCCTGCAATCGCCGCATCCTCCTTCCGTCCGTGGGACTGGATGCCCCTTATCTTAATGGGGCGCTCCCGTGGATATACCATGACTTCCGCTCCTGCCTGAACCATTCCTTCCTGCAGGGTTCCTGTGATCACGGTGCCAAACCCTTCTGTTGTAAATACCCGGTCCACCGGAAGCCGGAACAGTTCCGGCTCCTCACACCTGGTTCCCAGATCGGAAACCATCTGGATGATCCTGTCATGGAGAAGATCTATGTTTTCGCCCGTGAAGGAAGATACGCGGATCACCGGCGCATGCTCCAGGAAACTGCCCTGCACCAGGTCCTCCACATCCGCCTCCACCAGTTGTGCCCACTCCTCATCCACCAGATCGCTTTTTGTCAGCACCAGGATCCCCTGCCTGATGTGAAGCATTTTTAGGATCTCAAAATGTTCCGTGGTCTGGGGCATGACCCCCTCATCCAGCGCAATGACCATCAGTACCAGGTCTATGCCCCCTATGCCCGCAAGCATGTTCTTCACAAACTTTTCATGTCCCGGCACATCGATGATCCCTATGTGCAGTCCGGCATCATTGGGCAAATTGGCAAATCCCAGATCAATGGTGATCCCCCTCTTTTTCTCCTCCTTCAGACGGTCTGTGTCAAAACCGGAAAGCGCTTTGATCAGGCAGGTCTTTCCGTGGTCCACGTGGCCCGCTGTTCCCACAATGATATTCTGCATCAGGACTCACCGCCTTCCATGCCGGAAAATGCCTCCACTGCCGGCAGGAATTCCTCGTCTGAAAGGGTCCTCACATCCACCAGGACCCGGTCATGGTTTACCCGCACGATCAGCGGGACCGGCGCCTTTCTCAGCTTCCGCTCCATCCTCTGCGCGGACAGCCCTTCCTTCCACACCGCAACCCCGTACCCCTCCAGCTCACAGGTAGGCGCGCTTCCCCCGCCCACCTGGTCCCTGCAGGACTCTACCTGTACCCTCAGATCCGGGCAGGCAGCTTTCAGCATAACACCCAGCATTTCGGCCCTTTCCTTCAGTTCCAGGGGACTAGCGCAGATCATCTTCAGCACCGGTATCTCCTTTAAGGCCGCCTCCTGGTCAATGTACTGTAAAAATGTCGCTTCCAGCGCCGCCAGGGTCATCTTATCCACCCGGAACGCCCTGGCCAGGGGGTGCTCTTTCATTTTGTCTATATATTCCTTTTTTCCTATGAGGATACCGGCCTGGGGGCCGCCAAGCAGCTTGTCGCCGGAAAACAGGACCACATCAGCCCCTGATTTCAGGGCGTCTGTCACAGTCGGTTCATCCAGCCCATACCGTTTTAGGTCCGCCATGAGCCCATTTCCCATATCATAGATCACAGGCAGGCCCAGTTCCCTGCCCAACTGTGCCATCTGCTCCAGCTTCACATCCTCGGTAAATCCCACAATGCGGTAATTGGATGTGTGGACCTTCATAAAACAGCCCGTCATCCCTTCCTTATACGCACTTCGGTAGTCGGAGATCCTGGTCTTATTGGTGGTTCCCACCTCCTTTAAAAAGGCTCCGGACTCGCTCATCACATCCGGGATCCGGAAGGATCCTCCCACTTCCACCAGTTCCCCCCTGGAGACCACCACCTCTTTTCCCCTGGCCAGTGCTGCCAGGGCCAGCATTGTGGCGGCGGCATTGTTGTTCACTGCCATGGCAGCCTCGGCCCCTGTCACCTTTTTTATGATGCCCTCCACAATGGCATGGCGGCTTCCCCTGGTCCCTGACTTCAGATCGTATTCCAGGGTACAGTATGCGTCCATGATCTCCCAAACCGCGCCGGATGCATTGCTGCTGAGCCTGGCCCGCCCTAAATTGGTATGGAGCACCACCCCGGTGGCATTGAGTACCCTTCTCATTGTTCTTTTCTTTTTTTCACTTAAAATACCGGTTATCCTGTCCATGATCTCATCCCGGGACAATCCCCTGTCCACGGTACCTTCCAGGATCCCGTTCCTTACATCCCCCACTGCTTCCCTTACCGTGTCCACGATCAGCGGTCTGGGCATGGTTTCATAAAATAAAACGAGGCGCTCATCCTGCAGCACCTCGTCCACTTTAGGAAGCCCGCGCAGAAGCACCTGTTTGTCTCCCATTGGTCTACCTCCTTGTTTGTACCGAAAGGCAGGCTCACTGCCTGGCCTTTCACAATACTTGCCGCATCATTCACAAAACGGAGGTGGTGGGAATCGAACCCACCCGTGAAGCTCTTAACTCCACACAACGGTTTTGAAGACCGCGGGGCGCACCAGCTACCCAGCTCCCTCCCGATTATAAAGCGAAACGATTCAATTGTATGTGTTCGCCGAAACGGAGATGGTGGGAATCGAACCCACCCGTGAAGCTCCTAACCCCACACAACGGTTTTGAAGACCGCGGGGCGCACCAGCTGCCCAACTCTCTCCCTGATATTCCATATTCAGTGCCGGATCCCTTTCAGTGCCGGATCCCTTTTACCGCCGCCGGACAGATACCGGCGGCAGGTTTGCTTAAACTTGACTTGCGTTTATTGATCAGCCGGTGTATCCGGCTTTTTTCAAAATCTCGGCTGCCTTTTCCAGATTGGCTTCCGATATCTGGACAATGGGGCCAGTGCATCCCATGCCGCTTTCCGCGTAGATGCCTTCCTTCCAAAGCGTTTTAACCGCCTCGTCCAGGTCCATGACTTCGATCCCGGGAATGGCTGCTGTCACCACTTCCTTGGGGGGACAGGTAACTTCTTCCGCTGTCTCCTGCCCGGCAGGGGTATTCTTTGCCAGAAGCTCATCCAGGCCCGCCCTTCGGGCTGCCTCGTATTCCTTTGCCGCAACCGCCTTCCAGTCTCCTGCGATCAGGCTGGCCGCATATTCCATGGCTCCTGCGATCACAGGCGCTCCCGAAGCCCTGGACACGATCATCACCAGTTTGTCATATCCTTCGCCGATCCCCGGCCCGTATCCGTACCCTGTGGCCTCGTACTGGCCGCCGGTAGTGTAGGAGGAGAATAGTTTCATCATCAGGTTTCCTGTAAGGGAATCCATCACCACCACATCCGCGGTGCCCATTAACAGGTCATTGCCCCTCATCTCCACGCCTTTGTCCGCTCTGGCAGATTCCGCAAAGGTTATGTCATATCCGTTTTCCTTCAGGGCTTTCAGGATCTTTTCACAGGACCTGGCCCCGTCTATGTTGGCAATCCCCACCGTGGGGTTTAATACCCCGTCAGCCTTGGCGGCAATGATCCCTGCAATGGCATTCTTCACCAGGGCGGATACCCTGTCCGTATGGGAAGTGCCCGTGGTGTTGGCAATGTACATGGCCTTTCCCCTGGCAGGTGTGATCACCTTGCCCACGGTGGATACCCCGATGGGGAATGGATAATGCATGGTCACTCCTGCCTGGGCGCTCCCGGATTCCAGGGCAAACTCCATGGCCCTGTGGGCATCTGCCCCATGGCATACGTTTACCTCGATCCCCTTTCTGGCAGCCAGTCCAAGGGCCAGATCCGTATCCTCCTGTCCCTGCTCGCTTCCCTCCAGGGCAAATACGATCCTGGCTCCATGACAGGGCGCTGTGACCATTGGATGGGAGGGGCTGTGTTCCGGTATCACATGCGCTGTCTGCTGACCTGCATCCGGCCCTGCGTCCTGACCTGCATCCTGGTATACATCCGGCCCTGCATCCTGACCTGCCTTTCCTCCTGTCTTTCTTTCTCCCTCATTGGCCTCCACCACAAAGGATACTCCATCGAACAGGTTGGTCATACGTCCCAGGAACAGTGAGCCTTTGCCCACGATCATGGCCCGTTTGGTCTTTCCCTCCATACATTCTTTTACAAGCGGCCCCAGATAAGGGACGCCGGAAGGAATATGGCCCTGGGTGGGAGCCCAGCCGGTCATTCCATGCTCTTTAACAAAGGATGGGATATCCGCCCGCTGGATCTGCTTTTTCATCACGGCCAGGGCCGCGATCATCTTATAATTGGCTTCCGGCACATCTCCCGCTCCCGCGGGTTTGGTAATGTCCGGGTTCTGAAGCTCCGGCGCGTACTTGTCAATGTCCGTAAACGTAAGCCCTGCTTTTTCAAGAGGCTCCGCCACCAGGGAACTGATCACCATCTGAGGGGCTGAACCGGTCCCGATCTTATGGCATCCCACAATATCCGTGCGGATCATGGGATGGATGCCGTCATCCTCAGAGACCAGGACTGAAAATCCTGCAATACAGTCTTCCAGCACCGGAAGTCCTTTCTTTACATGGTCCTTGCCGTTCATTCCCAGTTTGGCCGTACAGCCTCCGGCCGTGACGATCACATGTTTAAATGTTCCTGACTTCACCAGGGCCGCCGCATGGATCATGGCATGGGCCGGGCCTGCACAGAAACCGCGCACGTCAGAACCGGTGGCGTTTTTATAACCGGCTATCTCAGCCGATGCCTTGGCAAAATTGCCTCCGCCCCTCTGGTTCATGTCCCCGCAGGCTTCCTCACAGCAGTCGATCACATATTCCACCTCATCGGGATCAAAGTTGTTCTTTCGTTTCAGTTCGATCAGCGAGATGACATTGGATGCCTTGGATACCAGATTTTCCAGCATCACATGGGCCGACAGGTTCACATCCACATCATGGGCGCGTTTTACCACTCCCACCAGCTCATCCCGGCGGATGTAAAGCCCCTCGGAATGCTCCTGGGTCACAAGGCGCTCCAGCTCCTCCCCTGTCCCGTTATTCTTCAGAAGTCCTTCCAGCTGCTGCTGTGTGAACATTCCGCGCTTCTCCAGCTTATCCTTAACGGTCTGCGCAAAACCATGTTCCAGCATCACCAGCTCGAACACGTCACAGATGTGCATAACCCCGTAAAATTCATCTTCAGGAAGGATACATCCAAAGGGTCCTTCTTCCTTTGGCTCTTTCCATTTTTTGTCATAGTATGGGAATTGTGTATCCCTCAGTTCCTCGTGGGTGGCATTCCCTATGTAAACCTGGTTTGGGATATAGGAAAGCACATCCTCATATCCCCTCAGGTGTCCCGGCAGTTCCACCAGGTAATCGGAATCCGGGTTTACAACCCGCTCCGTTGTCTGTGTGGTGCCGTTATATAAAACCATATCCGGGGTGGCAGCCAATGTGTAGCTGGTCCCCTTGATTACCGGATAACCTTTCATTCTGTTGATCTCCCAATATTCGTGAATGACATGTGTCTTGTGCTGCAGATCCCGAGAAGGGGAACAGGAGGGGCTTAAGATGGTTTCACCCGCCCCAGCCTGTTTGGATCCTCACCCGGACCATGCTCTAGAGTGTGTTTGAAAATTGCTTTCTGGCAGCTGTACGTTGCACTTTGTGGGAGATTTGGCCCCGATGAAGGAGGCGTAGTGGGCTACGCTGACTGAATTGGGGCCAAATATGCCGCGAAGTGGGGCGTGCTTTGTCCTAAGGGGTACCGGGCAGAGCCTGGGGGATTCCTTAGGGCAGATGGCGGGAATGAATTTTCAAACATGCTCTAATACTTGCCGTAGTCCTTGCGGATCTTCTCCACTTCCTCATGGATGGCCGGAACATCCATGACCATCTCCATCATTCCCACCTGTTCATCATAAACAGAAGGGTCTGCCTCTGCCTTTACTTCATCTTCGCAAATGTGATATACATTTAGTCCCAACTGGACTCCTGCTAAAGGACCTGCGTAAGTAGGATCCCCTGCTGTCACGGTTTCTGCGGCCAGGCCGGCGGCTTCCGCTTCAGCAGCTCCCAGAAGAACAACGATGTTCTCCGGTCCGTACTCCTTACTTAACTTTAAAACCCTTTTCTGGTTTTCCAGATCCATAGCACCCGCGGACGTTCAGACAAAGCATTCCGTTGAGGAGTAAGCTATCTTTGCGCCGGCTGTCTTTGCGCACTCTTCTATGGCCGGTCCCGGTACGCCGTCACGGTCACCGATAATGATCGCATACTTGTCTTTTAAAACTGCCATATCATTTCCTCCTATTCCATTTTATTTATGCGTAAGCGCTTATGGCTTTAAGCATACGTTTTGATCATTTCCTCACATGCGTCAGGTGTGGCGTCCTCTTTCACCCTGGAATCGATCATTAAACCGTCTTTGTAAACGGCAATGACCGGAAGCCCCAGAACCTTCTGGGAAATGGCAAGCCTTCTTGCCTTTGTAGTGTTTAAGGAGCAGAACTTCATTGTCTTTCCATACACCTCTTCAAAACCATGGATATGGGGCGTAAGGGCTGCGCAGGGCACACATCCGTCACCGTAAAAATCCACCAGGATATATCCCTGGGCCTTCAGCACTTCTTCCTCAAAGTTTTCCTTTGTCAAATCGATCACTTTTATGTCCTCCTGTCTCACATAACATATTTATAAATAAAACCAACCTCTGTTTCCCGTAATGTAATCGCGATAACTTTTGTCTATATTATACATGGTAATCCCGATTTAATCAAGCGCTATCTTATAATATTTACCAATTCCCTGACGGTACACCGACATTTTTTTAATCACTGCAGATCAGCCACATAATGCTCGGCCTGGCACGCGGCAATGGCTCCGTCAGCAGCAGCCGTCACCACCTGGCGCAGGGATTTGACCCTGACATCACCGGCCGCATACACGCCTGATATATTGGTGCGCATGTCTTCATCTGTCCTTATGTACCCGCCCTCCATGGCAAGGCCGGTGCCCTCAAGCAGGCCGGTATTAGGCAGGTATCCGATAAACCCAAAGAGTCCGAACATGCCGTCATCCGGGTCAGCGTTCACCTGGGTCAGTTCCCCTGTCTTAACATTTCTCACAACCATGGCGTCCAGTATTCCGTCACCCCTTACCTCATCCACCACGCTGTCCCACATAAAATGCAGTTTTTCATTTCTGAACGCCTTTTCCTGGATGGACTGGGCCGCCCTTAACTGGTCCCTTCTGTGGATCACCGTTACCTTTCTGGCAAATTTGGTGAGATAAATGGCTTCCTCTATGGCGGAGTCCCCGCCTCCCACCACATAGACCTCCATGTCCTCATAGAAATTGGCGTCACAGGTGGCGCAAAAGGAAATGCCTCTGCCCAGAAACTCCTTTTCATTTTTACATCCAATGGGTCTTGGATGGGCGCCCGTGGCTATGATCACGGTCTTTCCCTCATAAACATTGCCCTTTGTGTCCGTAAGCCGTTTCACCGGGCCTTCCAGCTCCACCTTTTCAATGGAGGCACTTACCCGGTGTACGCCGAACTTATCCACCTGCTTTGTCATGCGGGCAATGAGGGTGGCGCCGGATTCCTCCGCCTCCACCATCTGGCCCGGATAATTCTCAATATCCGAGGTGATGGCGATCTGCCCGCCATCCTGTCCTCTCTCGACCAAAAGGGTGTTCAAACGGTACCTGCCTCCGTAAAGTCCTGCTGCAAGCCCTGCCGGTCCCGCCCCCAGAATGATCAGATCATATATGGTTTCCATTTTCTCCGCCTCCTGAAACTTAATGTAATCTCCGCACAAGTATCCTTGATCAACTGCGGAATTAAATATGATAAAAATAGAATCTGCCAATTTTTTACAATGCCAATGCCGCCCTACACTTCCCGGCAGCAGTCCAGCAGGCCTCCAAGGAAGTTCTTGATCCGCACATTTCCGTGCTTCTCACTTCTGCCCCGTATAAAGTTCATTTCCTTTTTCATCTGTTCAAAGCTGTAAAGCCTGCCCCCATATTCGTTAAACACAGGATCCGCATAGTCATCCAGGCCTCTGGCAGCCAGATGATACATGCCGTCCGAGGCCGCCCTCCGGATACGCTGCTCCACACTCTTGGGATTTTGTTTCATCCTCCTGCACAGTTCCCGCACCGTAATGTCGCTCAGATCCAGCTCCTGTTCAATGAGATAACTGATGATCCGGATAATATCCTTGCTTCCGGCCTCATTGAGGATCCCGATCTCCTGCAGGATCCCCTTAAGGTGCCTGATGGACAGGCTGAGGCTTACGCTGTTATCCATCTCCTCGTCCCGGTTTTGGCTTACTTCCCGGTCCGGTGTACCCATGGTCCCGCTCCTGGCCTGTTTCAGGATCCACTGCATGTTTTGAACCATTTCCATGCTGCGCAGGACGTTCCTGATCTCCGTCATGTTCACAGGCTTGTGAAGGAGCAGCTGTGCTCCCCCCTCATACGCCCTCTGTACCGTTTCCGTATCGTGGGCCGGGGACAGCATGATGATGGATGACTCCGGCAGCTTCTCCTTGATCCTGCGTATGCAGGTGATGACCTTGAGCTCCGGAAGGGGCAGGTCCGCCAGGATCACATCCGGGCGTATGCCGGGAATCCGCCTGCAGGCATCGTCCCATCCGGCCGACACCCCGGATACCTCACCCAGTTCCTCTGCTTCGATCATGCCAGTCAGTTCTGTGCGTGAGATACTGTCACAATCTATGAGATAGATTTTCATTTTTTATGTATAAACGTATCCTTTATATTCTTCCACAACATAAATAAGATCAATACGGCTCCCACATATCCGTTGAGCACATAGATCACATTGACCAGGACCCTGAAGGGAAGGAATAGTCCCACCAAAAGCCCCGCAATGCCTAAAACAACGGTTAAGATCTTAAACCGGGGGGTTCCCTCTTTGGCAAACCTGGCACAGGGATTGTACAAAAGAGGCACTGCCGTTGTGTAGATGCCTGCAAATACCACCACCGCAAATATAGATGCAAATGGTTTCCATATACGCTCTGCCAGGATCAGGTTGGGTATATCTGCATTCCACACAAAGATCCCGTTGTTGCTGACACCGGCCGTATTGATATTGGCGATCTGGGCAAGCATGATTAATATTATGGCCACGCACACAGCCACTGTTCCCAGATAAACTCCATATTCCACGTCTTTTTTCCGATTATTAGCTCCCAATGCTGCTGTAAAGCTGGCAAACCACAGCAGCACGAATCCCGCATAGGACAAACTGGAGATCACCCAGTTGGGTCCTGCATTTTTTATGGTCTCACTGCCTGCCTGTGCGAATGCGCCGCTGTGTATGATCTCCAGCCCCGCGCCGATCTGTCCGCCGTCCCTTGCCAGGGTCACCGCACCGATTCCAATGCACAGTATTACAATGGCAGGCCCTACCAGACCGATCTTATCTACCAGTGAATTCAGCCCGCCTACCACGGTTAGGATGGCAAGGGCTGCCAGGATCACGCCTCCCACCACAAAGGGAAGGCCGTACTGCTGGTTTAAGGTGGATGCTGCTCCCCCTACCATGACAAAGAATGACATATAGCAGAACACGGTTGAATAATAGTCCATAAATGTTCCGATATAGGTTCCGCAGTAGAACTTGTAAACGTCATTCCCCTTTTCAAAATGTTCCTCTGCGCCTGCTTTGGCAAAATTGTAATTGTAGTAGATAAAGCAGACCGCAAACAGTAATATTGTCAGGATCCCCTGCACGCCATATGCATCAGGATCCCCTGCACGCCATATGCAGTAAAATATTGAATAATTTCCTGTCCTGT